>NZ_JAENRR010000007.1 GCF_016612505.1 Carboxylicivirga marina | reverse complement strand
TCACTTAGCATTCCCTGCAAACCCTTGTTAACTAAGAAATCCATGAGATAGGCATCTGTATTATGGGGTAACTCCAAAGCTCTTTTCTCTTGTGTTATTAGTAAACACACCTTAAATTTGAAGCAGGGAGAAAATTAAAAAACGTTTACCCAATGAACGAATGACAAATTATGCTGTAATTGTAGCCGGTGGTAGCGGCACACGAATGGGAAGTTCGGTTCCTAAACAATTTCTAAAAATCAATGACCTGCCGGTCTTGATGCACACGATTAAGACCTTCCAACAATTTGACACCCAGATGAAACTAATTCTGGTATTGCCCGAAAGTCAGATTGACTATTGGCAACAGCTATGTGAAGAGCATCAGTTCGATGCAAAACATCAAATAGCTAAAGGTGGTTCAACACGTTTTGAAAGTGTCAAAAACGGTCTGTCTTTAATTACTGAAACGGCTCTTATTGGTATTCACGATGGCGTTCGTCCTTTTGTATCACCCAATACTTTAAAACGCTGTTATCATCATGCCCAGGCTTTAGGGAACGCGATACCTGTTTTAGATGCTTTTGAATCCATTCGTCAGCTTAATGATGATTGCAGCAAAGCAATAGATCGCTCAAGTATTAAACTGGTACAAACACCCCAGGTATTTCATTCTGACCAGTTAATGGCGGCCTATAATCAGGACTATGACTCCTTGTTTACCGACGATGCATCGGTTGTGGAAGCCTACGGCAAAACGATTCATTTGGTAGCAGGTAATCGTGAAAATATTAAGATCACTACACCTTTTGACCTCGTTCTTGCCGAAGCATTTATCAAGGCAGGCTTTGAAGAAATGGAGGATGAGGACGAGCTGGAGATTTAGCATCCCAATCCGATTACTTTTCCTCCCAATTGGAATAAAAACTATCCCAACACTGATACAAGTTGCCCCCATCCTAACTTAAATAGCCCCCAACACGGCCATAATATGCCACGAACGGCTTCATACTGCCCCCAATTGGGTGAATATATATACAGGGCGAAACACTATCAGTACAGGACAATAAAAAATGGGCAAATTTCGCGCTTAAGCCAAGTTCGACATCAAATTAATTGACAGCGCTAGGGCTAAAAGAATACCAGCCAATAAAATAAATGTGCCTCTACTATTTAGGCTTGCTCATTCTTTCTATATTTATACCATAACCAAATCAACTACAATGAAATATCTACTAATTATACTCATCCTTCTTGTTGGTATAAACTGCCACTCACAACCAATTCCTGAAGGCATGAGTCTGATTAAAGGCGGCGAATTTAAAATGGGGAAAGACTATAAAGAGAATCTAAACCCTGCAAGTCCGGCTCATGTTGTAAAGCTTAACTCCTTTTATATAGATGTCAATGAAGTCACCAATGCTGAATATTTGGCATTTTGTACAGAAACCGGTCATCGATTGCCTGAGTTTTGGAACACTGACGTATTCAGAAGTGGAGAACAATATCCGGATTATCCGGTAGTGGGCGTTTCATATGGCGATGCATTAAAATATGCCGAATGGGCTGGAAAACGTTTGCCTACAGAAGCCGAATGGGAATAAGTGGGAATATGAGAAGGATAAAACAAAACCCAATGGTTGGATTAACCTCATCCACCCGGTTGGCACACATAGTAAAGCAAATGCATACGGTATTCATGACATGGCAGGCAACGCCTGGGAATGGGTAGCCGACAAATATTCTCCTGATTATTATGCCAAATGTGAATATGAGAATCCTCAAGGTCCGAAAGAAGGATTCGGAAGGGTCATCAGAGGGGGCAGCTGGCATTCAGGGCCAATGTGCAAACGCGTATTCTATCGTAAGGGCTTAAGTCCGGGTTGGTGTTACTTTGCCGTAGGATTTCGATGTGTAAAAGACTGTAAAAACTAAGGCTAGCAATATGATCAAACACAAAGTTTTTGAAACAACCATTCAAGGAAAAAACCATAATGAATTATTGGCAAAGTTTAAAAGCCATGCACTACTTCAAAGTGCTATCCTTACCAGAAACACTTATAAGCTGCAGTTAAAGATATCGTCAAGCCCAATACTTATTGTGAATACCGATATTCAACTGATAGAAAGAAAAATGATGACAGAGATAAGTGTTTTTGCAGATATGACTAAACCACTGCTAATAGCTATTATTGTTGGCTTATTGGCTGCAACTGTATCATATTTGGTAAACTTTAGTTATGCCACAAGTGTTTATACACTTGTTCTTTCTCCATTTGTTTTCTTTATGTTACGAAATCAGGTCAAAAAAGAAGTTCAAAAAACGATCGTAAGAATAATAAATTCCTGACGATAGAAATGTCATGCATATTTAATCAAACACACACATATGAAATTTTCAGGCAGCTGCCTATTGGCAACCTTAACAATCTTCTTAGTCTGCACAACGGGGTTTTCGCAGGATAAGCTTATTAAAACCAGCAATGACACAATTAATTGCGTCATAAAAGAAATTGGTGATTTAGAAATTAAGTATTCTAATCCAGATGTTAGCGAAACCATACTATTTGGCATTGATAAATCAGACGTAGCTAAAGTAATATTGGCCAATGGTAAAGTCCTGACTTTTACAAAGTCTATATCTAACCCAGCTAATTATGCCGACAACCATAAAAACATAATTAAGGTTAATTTTCTGTCTCCACTCTTTAATAGTCTTAAAATGAGCTACGAAAGAAGTATAAGGCCAGGAAGAAGTTTTGAAACAACACTGGGAATAATTGGTGTGGGAAATGATATATACGAGGCCGATGAAAAAGGAGCTTTTATTAAAATCGGTTTGAAATATATTAAAAGCCCTGATTATTATCTAAGAGGTCAACGATATGCCCACATATTAAAAGGCACTTATATCAGACCCGAAATCGCATTTTCATATTATTCATATGATTATCATGTAGATGATATGTTTTACTCTTCAGACAAAGAAAGAAAGACAAATGCCATGTTTGGAATACTACTAAACTTTGGTAAACAATGGGTAATCGATAACGGATTTATTGTCGACACCTTTGTTTGAGTAGGATACGGCTTTGGAAATAATAACGATGACTTTGGCTCTCACAAAGCGTTCATAGGAGGTATTGATACCTTTCCATTAGCAATTTCTGGAGGAATCAGAATTGGTTGGTGTTTCTAGTCAAGCATCAAAAAAGCCGCTTTCAATTATGAAAGCGGCTTTCCTATATCATTAAATACTTTCTAGTATCTATAGTGTTCTGGCTTATATGGGCCATCAGGATTAATACCAATGTATTCAGCCTGCTCATCTGTTAAGCGAGTTAATTTTACACCTAATTGCTCAAGGTGTAAACGTGCCACTTCTTCGTCCAAATGTTTTGGTAAAGTGTACACACCCACTTCATAATCGTTCTTCCAGATTTCAATCTGAGCCAATACCTGGTTTGTAAATGAGTTACTCATTACAAAACTTGGGTGACCTGTAGCATTACCAAGATTAACTAAACGACCACGAGACAATAAGATGATGCTATGCCCTTCTGGGAATTCGAATTGATCCACCTGAGGCTTAATGTTAATTTCCTTAATACCCGGGTAATTCTCCAATTTCTCAACCTGAATCTCATTATCGAAGTGACCAATGTTACAAACAATCGTCTGGTCTTTCATGGCAGCCATGTGCTCAATGGTGATCACATCTTTGTTACCAGTGGTAGTTACCACAATGTTCGCTTCAGGTAAAGCAGCTTCAACAGTTGATACTTCGTAACCTTCCATAGCCGCCTGAAGCGCACAAATCGGGTCAATCTCAGTAACAATTACACGGGCTCCGAAGCCACGCATACTTTGCGCACAACCTTTACCTACATCACCATACCCGCAAACCACAACTGTTTTACCAGCTACCATTACGTCAGTTCCGCGCTTGATACCATCCGCTAAACTTTCGCGACATCCGTACAGGTTATCAAACTTCGACTTTGTTACCGAGTCATTGACATTGATAGCAGGGAACATCAATTCGCCACGCTCCATCATTTGGTACAAACGGTGAACACCTGTTGTTGTTTCTTCACTTACACCTTTAATGTCATCAGCGACTTTCTTCCAACGCTGAGGATCTTCATTGAAGGTACGCTTAACCAAAGCGATCAATTCACGATAATCCTCACCTTCAGCTGAGTAGTCAGCATCAAGGAAAGAAGCGTCAACTAAAGCCTCAGCACCTTTATGAATCATTAAAGTAGCATCGCCACCATCGTCAACAATCATTTCAGGACCTAAGCCATCGCCAAAGTTTAATGCTTTCTCGGTACACCACCAGTACTCTTCCAAAGTTTCACCTTTCCAGGCAAACACAGGTACACCAGCTTCTGCAATTGCAGCAGCAGCATGATCTTGGGTGCTGTAAATGTTACAACTACACCAGCGCACATCGGCACCCAACTCAACTAATGTTTCAATTAACACAGCCGTTTGAATAGTCATGTGTAATGAACCCATGATGCGTGCACCTTTTAAAGGTTTCTGAGCACCATACTTTGCACGAAGTGCCATTAATCCGGGCATCTCCTTTTCGGCAATTAAAATCTCTTTTCTTCCGTAATCAGCTAAACTCAGGTCAGCTACTTTATAATCAGCCATAACTGTTATTTTATTTTCTTGTTGTTTTTTATTCAAAAAGGACTACAAAAGTAGTAAAAATGTTTTAAAGCTGACAGCTATTAGCTATTAGCTTCTAGCTATTTGCAGAATGATTTGTTATGACTGTGCAACAATCCCACGTATGGTTTCTTCATCCCTTTTAAGCTGTGCTTTTAATGCATCAACATTGGCAAATTTTTGTTCATCACGAACACGTTGTATGAATCTTAACTCAATCTCTTCTGAATAGATGTCGTGGTTAAAATCAAAAATATGTACTTCCAGTGAGCGATGATCAACATTGTGATTGACAGTAGGTCGATAGCCGATATTTAGCATCCCGCCATAATCCTTTCCTTCCACTCGCACTTTAACAGCATATACACCATCGGGCGGAATCAGTTTATAAGGCTCTTCCACTTCAACATTAGCTGTTGGGTAACCGATACGGCGTCCTAATTGCTGGCCACCAACAACACGTCCTGAAATGGTAAATTGATAGCCCAATATTTTATTGGCTGCCTCCATCTCTCCAGATAAAAGGTGATTTCGTATATCGGTAGAGCTGGTTTGCATACCATCAGTTAAGACGGCCTCAACCATCGATATTGAGAAATTATACTTTTTGGCAAACCCTTGATATTCTTCAAAATTGTGCTGACGTCCTTTACCAAAACGGTGATTATACCCAACCATTAAATGGAAAATGCTCAGCTTATCAATAAGAATCTGCTTAATAAACTCTTCGGCTGTGAGCTCGGCCAACTCTAATGAGAATGGGATAAGTACCAAATGATCAATGCCTATTTCGGCAAATAGTTTTGTTCGCTCTTCGGGTGATGTTAAAAAGCGAAGTTTGTCAGCATCTTGCTTCAGTACCATGCGTGGATGAGGCCAAAAGGTAATCACCACTGATTCTCCACCAACAGCTTTAGCTTGATCGCTTAATTGCCCTAAAAGCACGCGGTGACCAGTGTGTACACCATCAAACATACCAATGGTAATAACTGGCTTTTGCGCCTTAAAAGTTGAAAAATCGGAGTGTACTTTCACAAATTAAATTTTTCGCAAAAATACTAATAAGACATAAGATTATAGACTAAAGACATAAGATTTATTGGTGCACTAATTCCGATTGTTTAATGACTTTAGCGTTAAGTTCGCCAACCCAGTAATTCGATTCATTAATATTTCGGTATTAAACCAAATGCAAATACCATTATATAATTGGGATTATAAGGTAAATATTCCTCTAAACTAAAATCCCCCACTCCCTTCGGGTATCTCTCCTTGGGGAGAGTATCAAAAGGTACTTATCTTCCCCTTGGGGAAGTGCCTTCAGGCGATGGGGGGCCGTGAAGACCACATCTTACGGTTTTGTATCTTAATTATTTAATCAAAAATCCATCTGCTCTTTCAACTTTTTGTATCCCGTTCGACTAACCTTTAGTTTGCACTCCGGATTAATGATAGCCAGGTAAGTATCTTTATCGTATGGCTCTAAGCCATTTATTTTATCAACATTAACAATGAAACTTCGATGAATACGAATAAACTGTTCTGATGGCAAATGCTCCTCAAAGTACTTCATCGTCTTTGATTTAAGAAAATGACCTGTTTCGGCATATAACATTACATAGTCATCTTGCGCTTCAATGTATAACAACTTATCTAAGTCAATCACCTCAAGCTTTGTCCCTTTCTTTACCACGATGCGTTCCAGCACTTCACTTTTGGCTTCCTGCATCTGCTCAATCTGTTGCTGATTTGATTCTTCTCCTGATTGGAGTTTACCTAGCACTTTGCTTACCGCGTCATCAAAGCGTTTTTCATCAAAAGGCTTCAACAGGTAATCGACCGCATTAAGTTCAAAGGCCTTAAGAGCATACTGGTCATAAGCAGTTGTAAACACCACCTGAACTGGTTCGTCAATCACTTCCAGCAATTCTAAACCGGTTACCTTCGGCATCTGTATATCAAGAAACAATATATGAGGCTGGTGCTCTTTGATGGCTTTGATGGCTTCAAAACCATTGCCATATTCACCTGCAATTTCAATATTTGTATGTTTTTTCAGATAAGCCTGAATGATGCTTCGTGCCGGCGGCTCATCGTCAATAATTAGTGCTTTATAGGTCATAGTTTATTTGTCTTATAAGGACTTTAATTACATCTGCTTCATATACTTCGTAAATACATTTGGTGCTTAAACCAAACCCGACTTACTTATAAGCTTGAACTAAAAGCCCAGGAAAAAAGTTCAAGTAAGCGCAAGACTATATTTGAGGTAAACGGATCAGTACTTCAAAATAGTGATTCTCTTTGTTGATTGTCAACAAATCAGAGCGGTTATAGATCAGATGCAGTCGATTTCGAACGTTATCGAGACCTACACCAGCCCCTTTTCGCTGCACGTTGTCGTCTTCATAGTTGTTAATGATACTTAGCTCCAGTTCGTTATCTATCAGACGGCAATAGGTTCTGATATTAACCGGTTCAATACTTTCGTAAACACCATGTTTTACGGCATTCTCAAATAGTGGTTGCAGAATCAGTACAGGCACCTTTTTATCCTTGCATTCATTTGGTATTTCCAATTCGCACAAGAGGCGATCACCAAAGCGTACTTTTTCAATTTCGAGATAACGGGCAATGTTTTTTAATTCATCCCGAAGGGGTAGTAATGCATCTTCATTTTTCTTTAACGAGTAGCGCATAAACTCCGACAGCTTATTAATCATCGTTCGTGCAGCATCGGGTTCTGTAATGGTTAATGAACTAACACTATTCAGGCTATTGAATAAAAAATGAGGATTCAGCTGCGACTTAAGGGCATTAAGTTCGGTCTCGCGCAAAAGGCGGTTCATGGTTTCGTGCTGACGATTCTTTTCTTCCAGCTCATTGTAAAAAATAAGCATGTAATAAATCATCACGAAAATCATAAAAATAAGGCCACCTACTGTCGCTCGTATGATTAATGCATTTCGATCAAACAGTTCAGTAATTATTTCTACGGAGAAGATTAACTCTAAGAACTGGTAACCCAAGAACAGCCACAAAAACACAATGATAGAACCCACTACCAGTATTTGAATGGCCACACTTAGCTTTCCTTTTGTGCGGTCGCCATAGAAAATAGGGAACCAAATACTAAGACCCAAAAAGAACATCAACACAGTGAATGTCAGGCTATCAATAATGGCTGGCTCAAGTGGTAATTCGTAAATAATGACATTTAATGTGGCATGAACAGCACACACAATTAACCATACCAGGGCATATAACTTTAGTATACGTAATTCGGAAACAATCGGGTGATTCATGGTTATAATGATTAATGTACAATGGTTAGTGATTAATGGTTAGTGATTAATGGTTAATGGATATGTCATTTAATCATTGACCATTAACAATTAATCATTTACAATTGACCATTATTAACCTGAGTTCGATTTAAATTTTAAAACTCAGATTGAAATAAAAAGCTGATAAACAAGGAATAATTTTATTGGAATAGTGAACTATTGCAATGAAATTTGACGCAGTATATCAGTTTTTTATTCAAAGGTTAGTAATTCCACTTACAAACAGCAATTTTCTTCGCGTAAACGCCTCAAATTAGCCCGCTATTCTTTCGCCAATATACACTTGAAACTTACTATCTGTAAGCGTTCTGAGTTCAAAATTTCACGTCGAACTAAGGTTATTAGATACTTCTTATTTCGCCACCGCCAAATACACATGCCCCTTTTATAATTAGGGTTTTAGCAGGGTCATTGGGTGTTTCTGAGAAGAAATTACGCTTATCGGCAAAACCACCAAAGATTGAAACCACCTCCGATTTTACATTCCAATCACGGGGAACCACAATTTTAGTACCGCCAAATATCATGGCAATATCCAATACAGCACCTTCTGGTGAAAGATGACAACGATCCATATACACCTCGCCACCGCCGAAAATAGCCGTTACTTTTCCACCTTTAAAATTCTTTGATTCTACCTGAGTGACACCTCCACCAAAAATATCTACTTCATCGATATATTCATTGGTATTAGCATTACCTCGTTGACCTGGCAGCATTTCTTTTCTTTTAAAGTAGAAAGTAACACCGGCCAAAATTAGAAATGCCGGCCAAAACTTAAATACATCTCTAAAGCTTAAGCCCTCAATAATGTGCGGAGCCATAAAAACGCCACCAATAGCAAGTGTTACAATAGCTGCCGAATATTGCTTTCGTAGCAGATTGAAAACACCAACAGCTATTAGTATCATTGGCCAACGGAAAATAACATCTCCAATTTGATAGGGTATATAGCCCAAATTATCTAATAATAATGTGGCTCCAATAATAATTAAAAAGGATCCCAGCACCCCTCGCTTGTTATGATTTCTTACTTCGTTCATAATTATATCGTTTTAAGTATTAACTAATGATGATGCTAAAGTAAGCGACATAAGCATTGCTTAAAACACAAATTCGGCGAATTGCGGAATAAGACCGATGAATTGCGAAAAAGATGACCGCTTAAATTATTCGTCGATAAATGGCATCATATCTCACGTTAGCGCAGAATTACAAATGCCTCATAAGGTCTTATACCAATATTACATTGAAGTGAGCCTTGTTTTTTCGTTCTTTTTTACCTAAGCTTCGTTGAAAAATATCACCGTAGCTAAGGCTATGCCTCAATTTTTCGCCTTGCCTAATCAAAATATATTCGAAAAAATTAAAGCTCATTCCAAAATAAAATTGGTATTAGTCTTTCACATTTCTGCGAATAATATATCGATAACACATATTTAGCCAGACATATCGATTTTTCGTTTCCACGGGAAAAAACTTTAACCCGGATTATGTATTAGAACATCGAAATGAGGAATGAAAATGCAAACAATCAAGGACTTGTTGAGACGATACATAGCACCGCTATGGTGAGTCGAAGCAAGTTAGTTTACGCCTTGATTGGCAGTAGTTTCATTACGTAATAGTTAAGCTAATGCATATTGCGGGTTTAACAAACGCTTCACCAACAACCATGCGCGTACGTGCATGCCTTCACTTTTTGAAAAAACAAGCCGTGCACGTAAGTGCATGAGCCCACTTATCCAGAAAACACGCTTTGCACGATCGTGCATGACTCCTTTTTTTCATAAGAGAGCCTTTACACGTTTATGCATGAGGCGTATTTTCAAAAAAACAGGCTTTGCACGTTTGTGCATAATGTTCAATCGACTTCCTTACTCCTGTCCTCAGCTAGCGCAGAAAAAGGATGTCGTTTGATGTTAATAATCAATCAATATGCACTATTTTGAAATTGGGAGTACTTCCATTTATTTTATTTGAAAAATTGCATCATGCCACTTAATAAAGAATTGTAATCAAACTCTTCTGCTGATGAATTAAGTCCGACCACCACCATGTTTTTCGAAGGAATAATAGTTACGCGCTGACCACGATAGCCGTTAAAAAAATAAACATCTGCCGGCATATCCGGGATATTTATTTGGGAAGCATTGAGCCAGACCTGAGCACCATACTTACCAAGGGAGCAGCTTGCTGGAGTGGTGCTGTACTTTACCCACCACTCAGGTAGTATTTGTTCTCCTAACCAATTTCCATTATTAAGATAAAGCATACCAAAACGAGCCCAGTCACGCGCCGAGCAATAAGCATATGACGAACCTACAAAAGTACCGGCAGCATCTGTTTCAATGATACTATTCTGCATGCCAATCTTATTAAAAAGTGCTTTTTGCGGGAATTGATAATAGCTTTGGTAATCATCAAAACAAGAACGAATCAGGCCGGAAATAATATTTGTGGTACCTGATGAATACCGCCATACCGAATCAGGAAGTGACTCAAGTTTAAACGCTGATGCATATTGATACATGTCGCCTTTGGTATACAACATCTCAGACACATCAGACAAACTGGTTTTGGAATAATCTTCGTTCCAAGCCAGGCCACTACTCATCTGTAGCAGATTATTCAGAGTGATATTGTTTCGTTCATCATCTTTCCACTCTTCTAACAAGGCCGCGTCATCAATGGCGAGCTTACCCTCCTTAACGAGTATTCCCGTTAGGGCCGCGGTGATTGATTTGGTCATGCTCCAGCCCAGGAGTGGTGTGAATTCATCTATCCCATCGGCATATTTCTCGGTAATCAACTGTCCATCTTTCACTACAACCAGGGCCCTGGTTGTTTTCTCGAATTTCTGGTCTATAAAGCGTTCCAGCCCTACTATATCTATCCCTGCAGGCAATGTATCGGTAATTGCATTACCCTGAGGCCATGGCAGTGTATCATTATTAATCCCCGGTAAGGCTACCCGCCCATTTATCTCACTATAACCATCCGTATAAAGGGTCGCACCTACTTCATCTTTGTAAGCAGCAGTTTGTAATACGAAACCCAGGAGCGTACTTTTTACTGTTTTGGCTTTATAATCAATCGTATTCACCACCTTATTAAAAGGAAAAGCAGTCAACTCCCTTTGTTCAACTTTTTGTTGGGATAAACCTTCAACAAATACGCCGGAACAAAGCATTTTGGCTGAATAGCCTGTGGCTCCACGAAGAAGAGGATATAGCATAAAACCCATAGTAATAAAGATAACTACCATGGTTAATACAAACCATTTTAAAAATTGTTTAAAACCTTTCATGAAGATGATTTTTAAGTGACAAGCACTCAAAAATAAAAATTATCTCTATTAATCCATAAAAGCACGCCCATTTAGAAAAGCCTTCAGGCAAGCATCTTAAATACCTCATTGCCTATTGACAAGTACAGGAACATACCCATGATATCGTTCACGGTTGTGATAAACGGACCGGTTGCAACGGCCGGGTCAATCTTCAATTTATTAAGCAGAAGCGGTACAAATGTCCCAAATAGACTAGCGAAGAAAACCACAGAAAACATTGATATTCCCAAGGTTATTGTCAAGGCCATTTCATCATTAAATAAATAGCTGTAGGCAAAAATCAATGTAGATAAGATACTGGCATTTAAAAGTGCTAATCCAAGTTCCTTTAATAGTTTCAGCCAATTAGTTTCCAAATCTACTGCACCAGAAGCTAATGATTGCACCACTATTGCTGATGATTGCATCCCCACATTACCACCCATTGCTGCAATTAAAGGCATGAAAAAGGAAACAATCGGAAATTTATCGATCAAATCGAGATGCCCAAAAGCAACCCATGATGCTAAAATACCACCAGCCATTCCAATTAATAACCAGGGGATACGTGCACGCGTATGTTGCCAAACACTATCTGAGGCCTCAACGTCTTCGACAATACCAGATGCTAGCTGGTAATCTTTTTCAGCCTCTTCACGAATGACATCTACTACATCATCAATAGTGATTCGCCCAACCAAGCGCCCGATCGAATCAGTAACTGGTAAGGCCACCAAGTCATACTTGTCCATGATATTACTTACATCTTCAGCATCAACATCCACCTTAACCGAGATGACATCAGAATTATAGATGTCTTTTACCAGAACATCAGATGCGCTTAAAAGCATCTTTTTTAGAGAGAGCGTTCCTTTTAGAATACCATCGCTATCGACAACGTAAACGTAATAAACCTCATCAATCTCCTCGGCCTGTCGACGCATGCTACGCAGGCATGTAGGCACGCCCCAATTCTCTTTTACTTTAATGAGCTCTTTGGCCATTAAACCACCAGCCGTATCTTCATCGTAAGCCAACAGATCGGCAATATCTCCAGCTGTAGAAACATCATCAATGTGTGATAGTACTTCCTGCTGACGCTCATCATCCAGCTCGCCAAGTACATCAGCTGCATCATCCGAATCCATGTTGTCGATAAAGCGCTTAGCTATGACATCACTTGGCAGACTGTCCAGAAACTTCTTTCTATCGTTCTCCTCTAATTCTGTTAACACATCGGCAGCCGTATCATCATCCATCATAAAATAAATGAACTTGGCTTCGTCGAGGCTTAGTTCTTCGTATATCTCAGCAATATCAGCCGGGTGTAACTCTTCCATTAATTCTGAAATGGCCGATTCATTTTTGGCTTCAATCAGTTCTGTCAGATTGTCAATATACTCCCTGGTTAATTCAAAATTCAACATATTACTGAGGATTAAAAGTTCTACTTAAGCGGGTTTTTCTCAATCATGCATGTTAGTTCAATAAAATCGTCCACACTCATTTGTTCCGGTCGACGCGTTAAGTAAACATGATCTGCAATGGCCTCTTTATTAAATGGAATGGCTTTTAAGGAATTACGAATGGCTTTACGTCGTTGGTTAAAAATAGCTTTCACCACTTTTACAAACAGTTTTTCATCACACGGGAGTGCTTTAACGTCATTTCGTGTTAAACGTATGACACCCGACTGAACCTTTGGCGGCGGATTGAACACATGCGCTCCTACAGTAAAGAGATAGTCAATTTTATAGAAGGCCTGCAACAATACACTTAGAACACCATATACTTTGGTGCCTGGGCCCGAAGCCAAACGTTCAGCCACTTCCTTTTGTAACATACCGACCACTTCGGGTATCTGATTTCGATATTCAAATACCTTAAAAAAGATAGGTCCTGAAATATTGTAGGGGAAATTACCAATTAAGGCAAAGGACTCATCAAAGATTTCTTTTAAATCCAACTTCAAAAAATCTTTGAAAAAGATACGGCCTTTTAATTCCTGATAGTGGGCAGTCAGATATTCAACCGATTCACGATCTAACTCAATCAGGTTTAAATCAATATCCGGTCGTTGCACCAGGTATTGTGTTAATACACCAGTACCTGGGCCAATTTCCATCACTCGATTTTGCGCATTAGAAAGGCTGGTGACAATTCGCTGGGCTATTTCTAAATCAGTCAGAAAGTGTTGACCTAAGTGTTTTTTTGCTTTTACCATAACCCAATTTATTATTTATGAGGTGATTCAATAGCCGCCGTCTACCGCTTTTTGCATAAGGTCTACAAATTCGTATCTTTCGGCGCTCATTTAGCGCGCAAAGGTAATAAACGTGTTTGAAAGCCGTTATGAAGATACCTAAAATTTTAAATCTGTTCAATCTGTGAAGAAGTCCGCATCCAAACTTATCCAATATGTACTTTTCCCTGCCATCGGAATTTTTATCATCTACCAGCTTTATAAAGATCAGAATGCAGCAGAAATAGGTAAAATACTGCGTAACGATGTGGATTACAAATGGATTGTTTTTTCAATTCTAATAGGTTTAATAAGTCATTTAAGCCGTGCTATGCGTTGGCAGATGTTAATTGAACCTATCGAAAAAAAACCAGGGCTTATCAATACTTTTTGTGCAGTAATGACAGGCTACATGGCCAACCTTGTTTTTCCACGCATGGGCGAAGTATCACGTTGTGGTGTATTAAGTAAATACGAGAAATTATCATTTACACGAGTGGTGGGTACGGTGGTAGCCGAAAGGCTAACTGATTTATTTATGCTAGTGTTAATAATGATTACAGTTTTAGCGTTGCAATTTGACTTTCTAGGCGGCTTCTTGCTCAAAACTTTAAAACTTGAATCTGTTGGTGAGATATTTCATTCGGCTCTTTTTTATGGACTTATTGCCTTAGTGATTGTATCTATATTTTTGGTAAAAAGATATGCAAAGCAATACCGTGCGCTCATGTTTTTAAAAAACCTGATGAGTAAGTTTACCGAAGGTGTTAGTTCCATCCGTAAAATTAAAAACAAACCATTATTTATATTTCACACCATTTTTATCTGGACCATGTATTTCCTGATGATATACGTATGCTTCTTTAGTATGCCAGCAACATCATCACTGGGCATTAATGTAGGAATAACAATCTTACTAACAGGAAGTTTAGGTATGGTAGCACCTGTTCAAGGTGGTATTGGGGCCTGGCATTTTATGGTTATTGCCACACTTAAGCTGTATGGCATTCCAAATGATGATGGTGGTATTTTTGCTTTAGTCGTTCATGCAGCTCAAAATTTGATGATTATTGGAGCTGGCCTTATTGCTATTGGTGCTTTGCCAGTTATCAACAGACCTAAAAATGAAGAAACGGTACTGGCCACTCATAAGTAAAGCACTTCTATTGGCTTTCGCCATATTGGCTTATGCATACATCATTCATAAGCTCGTTTACTTTGATTACTGGCCGGCACTCTTTCGTTCCATCTCATTAACTACGCAAGCCATTGGGCTTGCTGCCATATTGCTCTCACTTTGGTTCATCAACTTGTTTTGCGAAGCCAAAAAGTGGCAGGCCTTAATGCATCCTTTTTATCGTATTAAGTTTATAAATGCCTGGCAACAAGTAATGGCTGGAACAACAACAGCCCTTGGCTCACCCGCACGACTAGCTGAAATGGGTGGAAGAATGGCACTTCTTCCGAAGAAATACAGAGCCAATGCTGCTATTATGACAATACTTGGTGGCTTTATTCAAAACCTGATCATAATAACTTTTGGCGTATTCGCTTTATTGCTAATTCCCGATTCAATTATTGACATTAACATTTCAGGCTATTATTACTGGTTAGCAACAGGCCTGATTGCATTGGCCATACTTTCAACTTATGGAATAATATATTTCTACGCCGATAAAATCAGGTATTACCTTAAAGTCATTAAAAACACATCTCGAAGTACTTTAATTAAATCCACTTTATGGACGACACTTCGTTATTCGGTATATCATTTACAATTATTCTTTTGGCTCTATTTTTTTGGGGTTCAAATCAGTACCAGTGATTTTATACTGTTAGCAATGCTGTATTTTTTAATGATTAGTGTTATACCGTCTCATATACTCATCGACATGGGCATAAGGGGCAGTGTTGCGCTATTTCTCTTTTCATCAGCATCGAACCACACCCCCAATATTTTAATGGCTACCTTTTGCATGTGGATGAGCAATGTTATACTTCCAACTCTTATTGGCTCGTATACCCTTATCCGTCAAAAGCTATTAAAACAAAGGGTTATGCAAAAAGAAACTTAAGACTTTTACGTTTTTTTAGAAATCTGCTTATCTTAGGTGCTTCATACTATTTGTTAACCTAAACAAACCTTGTAATGGAAAACTACATTCTCTCATTAATTAAAGAAAACAACCGAGTTATTGTACCTAATTTTGGTGCTTTTATTGTCGCCAAAGAAAATGGTTTTTCGGTGCTATTTAATAATTTCCTCAGTTTTAACGATGGTTTGTTAGTTGACCATATTGTTAGCGAAGAATCAATAACAAGAGAGGAAGCCGAAAAAAAGATTGAAGAATATGTAGAGAAGGTAAAACAGCACCTCGATGACGAAGGTAGTTACGATATCAAAGGATTAGGTTCTTTTTCAAAAGATGCAACAGGTATTCTTCGCTTCGAGCAGAGTGATGATTTATCTGAAGAAAGTGTAAATACCACCCCTCCTGTTGAAAATACAAAACAGGATGATCTGCTGGACATTGACAATACAAATGTTGTTGATGAATCGGAAAAGGAAATCGAAGAATTACCAGTTTCGGCACGCACAGTTAACGAAACCACTCCTATTGCCGAATTTGATGACATTGAAGAGCCTCTAAAAGATGAGCCAAAACCTGAGTTTGTAGAAGAAACTAAACCAGAAGAAAAGAATGATCCGGTAAGTGTAGCGAATAAGTATCTGGAAGAAGATAATTCGAAAAGGAATCGTTCAATTGCAATCTTCTTGTCGATATTCATTATCCCAATTGGTTTGTTAATCGTTTACCTGTTCTTTATTAAGGATAATTCGCCGAGTGAAGCTGAAAACAAAATCAACACTGAAATAACAAAAACCGAAGCCAAACCTGTAGATCTTAAACCTGCAGAAGGAACGATTGATGCCGGCCCTGATACAACAAAGAAACAAGTTGAAGAACCAAAAGTGATAGAAGAGCCACCGGTAGTGGTTGAGCCAGCAATAAATAAACCTCATCAGCTAATTGTGGGGAGTTTTAGTACAGAGGTAAATGCCAGTAAAATGGTAGAAACACTCAATGGTAAAGGCTTCGATAAGTGTTTTTGGTTTCTGCATAACGATCGCTATTTGGTCAGTCTTGAGTCATTTGCTAAGGTTTACGAAGCACAGGCTAAACAAGAGCAAATATTGAATAACGAACGGATGGAAAGCTGGATAATCACCAAAAGAAAATAAAAACGATA
Source organism: Carboxylicivirga marina (assembly GCF_016612505.1). Lineage (GTDB taxonomy): Bacteria > Bacteroidota > Bacteroidia > Bacteroidales > Marinilabiliaceae > Carboxylicivirga > Carboxylicivirga marina. The sequence continues at coordinate 141,508 of NZ_JAENRR010000007.1, read as the reverse complement.
AGAGCCGGTTACAATGAGTATCCGGCTTTATTTTTTATGCAATTTCTTATTTTCATATTACTACTGCCCTTGTTTGCCTACTGTTACCAGATAATCAGTTGGTATCTGCAATGGCTTCATACGGCTAACTTCGAGATGCAGGAAATGTCACATGTCGGCATTTCATTGATCATTCCTTTTAAAGATGAAATAGATAATCTGCCCTCGCTAATATCATCGTTGGAGAATCAAAGCCATGCTAACTGGGAATTAATACTGGTTAATGATCATTCAGAAGATGGCAGCTTTGAATTGGCACGGTCACTCATTGAAAATAGCCATTTGAATGCACAACTTATTAATTCTGATTCGAATGGTAAAAAAGCCGCGCTCCTGACCGGTGTTAAAAGCTCAACTCATCCGATAATTGTAACGAGCGATGCCGACTGTTCATACCACCCTTTATGGCTGATAAATATAGCTAATGCCTGCGAAAGTAAACAAGCCGATTTATTGATTTTACCCGTAACCATTAAACGCAGCAAAGGATGGCTCAATCGATTTCAACAAATTGACTTTGCTGCAGTTCAATTAAGTGGTGCAGCTGCGGCCCTTCAAGGCAAAGCAATTATGTGCAATGGCGCTAACCTGGCCTGCTCTAAAGCCGCTTACCTGGAGGCAGAACTACAAACCAGAATAGCCTCCGGCGACGATATGTTTTTGCTTGAATGGATGAAGCAAAACAATAAAAAAATTGATTTTATAAAAACAGATAAGGTTTTGGTTGAAACAAAGGGAGCGGATACTCTAAAGTCCTTTCTGCATCAACGCGCTCGATGGGCAGCCAAAGCTCCTCATTATAAGGATAAACAAATAATAACTATTGGAATTATTGTAAGCTCTGTTAACCTCGTCCTTATTGGTAGTTTAATGGCTGGAATATTGGCACCAACAATGTGGAAAATCTATGGAATTGTATTGTTTACTAAAAGCATTTGCGATTACACCCTCTTAAAAGCCGGCAGCAATCATTATAAATTTAATATATCCTTTTTGGAGGTTTTATTCTGGCAAGCTATCTATCCATTATATGTTTTAATAGTCCTTGTATACCCTCTATTCGTTAAAGTCATCTGGAAATCTCGTACGATATAAGCCCAATTTAAGCAAAAAAAAGCAGCCCTAAGGCTGCTATATATTTTTACACAATATCGATTAAAATCAACTGGCTTTGAGGCGGGCTATATTCGCATGCTCCATCTTCTTTTTAGCAAAGTCAAGCGAAATAAGCAACTCCTTAACATCCTCAGAAGGGGCGTTAAACATAGCATCCATCATGATTGTCTCGCAAATTGAGCGTAAACCACGAGCTCCTAATTTGAATTCAACTGCCGTATCAACAACATATTCCAGCACTTCATCTTCAAACTTAAGTTCGATACCGTCAATTTCAAACAATTTTTCGTATTGCTTTATTATAGAGTTTTTAGGCTCAGATAGTATTCTTCTTAAAATTTCACGATCCAATGGCTGCAGGTAGGTTAATACAGGCAAACGACCAATGATTTCAGGAATTAGGCCGAAAGACTTTAAATCTTGTGGGGCAATGTATTGCAATAAATTTTGTGCATCAATCTTTTCAATGGACTTGCTAGCCATATAACCAACCACTTTGGTATTCAATCGTTGAGCAATTTTACGCTCAATACCATCAAACGCACCACCACAAACAAACAGGATGTTTTTGGTGTTAACTGGTATCATTTTCTGCTCAGGGTGCTTACGTCCGCCTTGCGGTGGCACATTCACCACTGAACCTTCCAATAACTTCAATAATCCTTGCTGAACACCCTCACCTGATACATCCCGCGTAATTGAAGGGTTATCGCTTTTGCGCGCTATCTTATCGATCTCATCAATAAATACGATACCTTTTTCAGCAGCCTCAACATTGTAATCTGCAGCCTGTAAGAGACGGGTCAGGATACTTTCGATATCCTCACCTACATAGCCAGCTTCAGTCAAAACAGTTGCATCAACAATGGTAAATGGAACGTGTAACATCTTAGCAATGGTACGAGCTAAAAGCGTTTTACCGGTTCCGGTTTCTCCCACTAAGATGATGTTTGATTTTTCAATCTCCACCTCATCGGAGCTACTCTTTTGCATCAAACGCTTGTAGTGATTATAAACAGCTACCGACAGGTATTTCTTTGCTGCTTCTTGACCAATTACATATTGATCGAGGAAATTCTTAATTTCCAACGGTTTTAATAGCGTAATCTCATCAACATCAAACGAATTCTTCTTCTTAACTTCCTCATCTAAGATGGAATGCGCCTGTTCAATACAGCTATCGCAGATATGTCCAGAAACACCAGCTATTAATAAGTTAGTGTCTTTTCTCTCTCTACCGCAAAATGAACATTTATCCATATTTCTTTCCCTAATATAAAATACGAATGCAGAGCCAACAAACAAGCTGATTCTGCATCGCTTATAATTTCAATTTTTCTTATTTACCAGCGTTACGTACAAGAACCTCATCAATCATTCCATACTCTTTAGCCTCCTCAGCTGTCATCCAGTAATCACGATCAGAATCTTTCTCTACCTTTTTATAGGTATTGCCTGAGTGATCAGCAATAATTGTATATAATTCTTTCTTTAACTTTCCAATTTCACGCGCTGTGATTTCGATATCAGAAGCCTGACCTTGAGCACCACCCATTGGTTGGTGAATCATGATGCGTGAATGCTTTAAAGCTGTACGTTTGCCTTTTGTTCCGGCAGTTAATAATACAGCTCCCATTGAAGCTGCCATACCAGTACAAATAGTAGCGATATCCGATGAAATGTATTGCATGGTATCGTAAATACCTAAACCTGCATATACTGAGCCACCAGGCGTATTGAAATAAATCGAAATATCTTTAGATGGATCAGCTGATTCTAAATAAAGTAGCTGCGCCTGAATGACGTTGGCTACATAATCATCAACCGGTAAACCTAAAAAGATAATACGATCCATCATCAAACGTGAGAAAACGTCCATACTGGCAACATTTAACTGACGTTCTTCGATAATGGTAGGTGAAATGTAACTGTTAGTTACTGATGTATATTGGTCCAAAGCAAGGCTATTGATTCCCAAATGCTTTGTGGCATACTTTTTAAAATCTTTTGGATCAATCATTTTCAAAAGTTTTTGTTTGAATGTGCTAATTTAACAATTTACAGCGAACTATCTCACAATCATATTGAGATATGCCCTATTCTTAACACTTATTCATATTTGTTAGTTTAACGCAAGGACTTGATATCGATAAAAACTAAAAAATGTGACAAAAAAATAGCCCCGAATCATTCGGAGCTATTCTATATTGAATCGCAATTGTAGCGATATGCTTTATTGCTTATTTAGTATCAAATAATTTGTTGAAATCGTCGCGAGTAATTTCTTTCTCTTCAACTTTAACAGCTTCTTTGATGAAGGCAATTACTTTTTCCTGCATTGCTCCTTCAGCCATTTGACGACGCTGCTCATCCTGCTTCAACATTTCCTGTGCATAGTTTTCTAAGTGCTCATCAGGCACGCTAGCTAAACCATACTGCATAAACTGCATCTTAGCCGATTTTTTAGCGAATTCGATAACATCAGCTTCTTCAACTTTTACATCGTTGTTTTTGATGATGTTGTTACGAATCAACTGCCACTTTAAATCCTCTAAAAATCGTGGCATTTCAGTATCAATTGTATCAGCATCTAACTTTTCGTTATCGCGGTTAGTAGCCAACAACCAACGCTTTAAGAATGCTTCAGGGAAGTCAACTTTAACTTTGCCCATCAATTTTTCTTTTGCATCAATCGAGAAGCGGTACTCAGTTTCCATTTCAAGATTCTTAGCAATGTCTTCATTGATTCGTGCGTTGAATTCTTCTTCAGAGTTAACAACACCTTCGCCGAAAGCCTGGTTGAATAAGTCCTGATTTAATTCAGCCTCAACAAACTCAGTTACTTCAGTTACGGTAAACTGGAAATCACCTGTTAAAGCTTCCGCTTCTTCCTTAGTGATTTTCAGCATGTGAGATATTTCAGTATCATTAGGGAAAGCTTTCTTAGGGTCAAACACTATAACATCGTTTGCCTTAGCACCCATTAATTTGGCTTTCTCATCTTCATCTTTAATAATGGCCATTGATAACACAACGTCCTCAGGTGCAATACCACCTTCTTTTACGTCGCCACCTTCAAGTTGAGTAAAATTACCTTTTACCAATGCTTTTTCTGTAGCTGCCTCTACAGGCTCTGATTTACCAAAACGACCAGTTACAGAGTCCTTTTGTTGCTTAAACATTTCTTCTGAAACCTCTACTTTGTAGTAAGGTAACTTAATGCGTTTGCTTAAGCTTAATTCCATCTCTGGAGCAATTGCTACATCAAATACGAAATCAAATTTATCAGAATTATCAAAATCAATTAATTCTTGTGTTTCTGACGGAAGTGGCTCACCTAGTAAGTCAAGCTTTTCATCAACAATGTAGCTGTGAATTTTTTCAGAAACCAGCTTGTTCACCTCATCAGCAATTACTGCTTTTCCATACATCTTCTTAACAACACCCATTGGTACCTTACCAGCACGGAAACCTGGCATGTTAACACGCTTACGGTAGTCTTTAAGAACATTATCAACTCGGCCTGCGTAGTCCTCTTTCTCAACAGTTAACTTAATAACTGCGTTCAATGCATCAATGTTTTCCTTTGAAATATTCATTTCCTAAAGATTTAAAGTGAACCGCTCCTCTATTATTTGCTCGAAATCAATTGAGGATGGCATCTATTTAATTTCACAATTTGTACAAAATTAGAAAACCGCCTCTCCACCGAATTGAATCGAAAGTGAGGCGGTTTTTGTGCGGATGAAGGGACTCGAACCCCCACGCCCGAAGGCACTAGATCCTAAGTCTAGCGCGGCTACCAATTACGCCACATCCGCATTTCTTAGTTTCGCGGTGCAAAGATATACCCTTTTTCTTTGCCTCCAAATTTTTAATAAATATTTTTTGAATTTATTTCTCTGGCTCAAACTCGCGACGACGTAATTCAAAGTCATCACCCAGGTATAATCGCTTCACATCTTCATCAGCGGCCAATTCCTCTGCCGTCCCGGCTTTCAGTATCTTACCCTCAAAAAGCAGGTATGCTCTATCGCAAATTGCCAATGTTTCGTGTACGTTATGATCGGTTATTAATATGCCAATATTTTTAAATTTTAATTTGGCTACAATTTCCTGAATATCGCGAACTGCAATAGGATCGACTCCGGCAAATGGCTCATCGAGCAAAATAAATTTTGGATTAATCGCAAGAGCTCTTGCAATCTCGGTACGACGACGCTCTCCTCCCGAAAGCTGTATACCCAAACTCTTTCGAATATGATTTAAACTAAACTCATCCAACAGCTCTTCCAACCTATCTTTCTGATGTTCCTTTGAAAAATCGGTCATTTGCAGTACCGCTTTGATATTATCTTCAACACTTAATTGACGAAACACACTGGCTTCCTGCGCTAAATAACCAATACCTTTTTGTGCTCGCTTATAAACAGGTGCGTCAGTAATCTCTTCATCATTCAAGTAAATCTTACCACTATTGGGCTGAATTAAACCCACCATCATGTAGAAAGATGTTGTCTTACCTGCTCCATTAGGACCAAGTAACCCCACAATTTCGCCTTGTTTAACATCAACCGAAACACCTTTTACCACCGTTCGGCTTTTGTACTTTTTTATCAGTGTATCTGTATGCAGTCTTAAAGCTTCTTCCATAATCTTAAACATTTGCAGGTACATCTACCTGATTCTTTTTTTCAAGTCGTTTGGCAATCATAATGCCTGACTCATATAATACTACTAGTGGCAAACAAACCAGTAATTGACTAATAACATCCGGCGGTGTAATTATAGCCGACAACAACAAAGCAACCACTATCGAGTGTTTCCGATATTTAATCAAGAAACCCGATGTCACTAATCCAACCTTAGCCAGAAAATAAATAAAGATAGGTAACTCAAATATTATTCCCCCAGCCAAAACAATAGATGTTATGGTACTGATATATGAACCTAGATTAACAATATTCTCAACTTGTCCACTTACCTGATAGGTTCCCAGAAAATGCACTGATAATGGGCAAATAATATAATAAGCAAATAATATACCTATCGAAAATAATGTAGATGCGAAGAAAATAGCACCACGGGAATTATTAACTTCATTTTGATAAAGTGCAGGTCGAATAAAACGCCAGAACTCCCAGAATATATAGGGGAATGCGACTACAATTCCGACCACAAATGACACCCAAATGTGCGTGGTAAACTGACCCGACATTTTAATATTTTGCAAACTAAGCGGTACCTGATTAATACATAACAAAGGTAGATCAAGCGTACCGGCTAAGCCACACAAAAAACGATTCGTAAAAAAATCAGGACTGGAAGGCGCCAAAATTATTGTATCAAAAACAAATCCCTTAAAAATAAAAGCTGCTACAGCGAAAACCATAACACTACCGAAAGCTCTTACAAGATGCCATCGAAGTACCTCCAGGTGCTCCAAAAACGACATTTCTTTATTGGTCTCTTCAGACATGTAATAATAATTAGTATATCTTCATTTGGTAAACAAAAGTAGAGTATCGGACTTTAACAAAAAGTTAAAAATATTTAAACCATTGCACTATCAAGTCACAATAAGCTATATGCGAAGATAGCAACCCTTCACCTAATCACAAACTTTTTGGTTAAACCAAAGATATTATCTAACTTCATTCGACATTGCAATAAACAATGCGGCAATTACACTCGAATTAATTCTTAATAAAGTTGAATAAGCCGTTAAGTTTGATAGAAAATTAAAAGGTTATTTTATTTTTGTTGCAATCTAATAATCGAGGATAACAAGTATTTGCATTTCTTAAATGCAATACGAAATAGGGATTTTGTTATGGCAAAGCAGGTTGATCTGAGTGCTAGTTTAAAGGAGCATTTTGGGTTTGATACTTTCAAGGGGAATCAAGAGGAGGTCATCAACAATGTGTTAAAGGGTAATGATACATTTGTATTAATGCCTACAGGTGGTGGTAAATCATTATGCTATCAGCTTCCAGCACTAATACTGCAAGGAACAGCTATTGTTATATCACCGTTAATAGCGTTGATGAAAAATCAGGTGGATGCCATGCGCAACTTCAGCGAAGATGATGGCATTGCTCACTTTTTAAATTCATCACTTACAAAAACGGCTATTAACAAAGTTAAAGAGGACATATTGGCTGGTAAAACCAAGTTATTGTATGTAGCTCCTGAGTCGTTAACCAAAGAAGAAAATATCGAGTTTCTGAAACAGGTTAAAATTTCATTTTATGCCGTTGATGAAGCACATTGTATTTCAGAATGGGGACATGACTTCAGGCCTGAATACAGACGAATCAGACCAATTATAAGTGAAATAGGTGAATCACCTGTCATTGCACTTACAGCAACTGCAACGCCAAAAGTACAACACGACATACAGAAGAACTTAGGCATGTTGAATGCGATGGTATTTAAATCGTCATTTAATCGACCTAACCTGTATTACGAAGTACGTCCTAAAACGAATGCCTCAAAGGAGATTATCAAGATTCTTAAAAACTACGTAGGCAAATCATCGATTATCTATTGCCTCAGCCGTAAAAAGGTTGAAGAATTAGCCGAAACATTGGTTGTTAATGGCATCAAAGCGCTTCCATATCATGCCGGAATGGATGCCTCCACACGCGCCAAAAATCAGGATCAATTCCTGATGGAAGAAACAGATGTGATTGTTGCAACCATTGCCTTTGGCATGGGCATTGACAAGCCAGATGTTCGCATGGTTATGCACTATGATATTCCTAAAAGCCTCGAGGGTTATTATCAGGAAACAGGAAGAGCAGGACGTGATGGCGGCGAAGGAAAATGCATTGCATTCTACAGTTATAAGGACATACAGAAGCTTGAGAAGTTTATGCAGGGCAAACCTTTGGCTGAGCAAGAAATTGGCAAACAGCTATTATTAGAAACTGTAGCATATGCCGAATCATCAGTTTGTCGCAGAAAAACGCTTCTTCATTACTTTGGTGAGAAATACCAGGTGAAAGACTGTGAAACGTGCGACAACTGTGTTAACCCCAAAGAAGAGTTTGAAGCCAAAGGGGACATTGTTAAGCTGATGAGCATGATTCTTTTATTAAAAGAGCGCTTTAAGGCCGATCATGTTATAAATGTATTGACAGGTAACGTTAACACCGCTATCAAGTCATATAAGCATAATGAAATTCCTGAATTTGGTTCGGGAGATGAAAACGATGAAAAACACTGGAATGCCGTTGTTCGTCAATCATTGGTGAGAGGTTTTATTGTCAAAGACATTGAATCATACGGCCTACTACATATTAGTAAGAGTGGTCATGAATACCTGAAAAAGCCAGCATCAATCAAGATGACCAAAGATCATGACTTTGATGTGGTAGAAGAAGAAACAAATACCGGAGGAACTGCAGCTGTTGACACCAACCTATTCAATATGCTTAAGGATCTGCGGAAAGATTTGTCTAAAAAACTTAACCTTCCGCCATTTGTCATTTTCCAGGATCCTTCATTGGAAGCAATGTCTACCTATTATCCGATTTCAATTGAGGAATTACAAAACATTCCTGGAGTAGGCACAGGCAAAGCCTCGCGATTTGGTAAAGAGTTTGTAAAACTGATTGCCAAGCATGTTGAAGAGAACGAAATTGACCGCCCTATGGATATGGTGGTTAAATCGGTTGCTAACAAATCGAAAAACAAAATTGCCATTATCCAAAGCATTGACAGACAAATGCCTTTAGATGACATTGCTTCATCAAAAGGCATGGAAATGGTCGATTTAATTAAAGAACTGGAATCTATTGTCTATTCCGGCACCAGAGTCAACATTGATTACTACATCGATCAGGTAATGGATGAAGACCATCGTGATGACATCTTTTACTATTTTAAAGAGGATGCAGAAACAGATGATATACAAGATGCTCTGGAGGAATTGGGAGAAGATCAATACTCTGAAGAAGATGTTAGAATCGTTCGCATCAAATTTATATCAGAAGTAGGAAATTAATTACCAGATATCAGAAAGGAGCCTAACAGGCTCCTTTTCTTTTACTAATCATTTTTCAATTTATTACATTTTAATGCGTTTTGAGTTTAATTTATAATTCAAACGCATTCTTTAGGTGACAATCATCACCTTTTATTTACCAAATGCACTAATAATTACTCAGTATCTTGCCCAATAAATTGGTAACAACAAAGCGAGAATTCACTATTGCACTACTATCCAAAACATTATACAATCCGATTTATTCTTTCTATTTTTCCTAGCATATATAAAAGCAATACTATCCGATTCGTGTATTATGTTCACTTTTTATTATTTATTGAAATAATTTAGAATTATTAACATACAAAACCTGATAAAATGTTATTAAAACAACGGTTTATTATTTAAATTTGTCGCTCATTCATAACTTAAAACGCGTACCAAAATGAAAGATGATATGCAAAAGAAGCAAAAACTGAGTAAGAAGGACCGGAAGGATATGATTCAGTACATCAATCTACAACTGGCCTCTATTGGTCAGCCTTTGTACTATGATGCCTGTGATGCCGACACCAAATACTCTAACACTAAATTCCTTTCCTTAACCGAAGGTTTAATTAATAGTTTTAAAGAGAAATCACGTTTGTTATCAGATCATCTGTCACCAGCTGATACGCGTATACAAAACTTTTTGAACACTTATTTAAGCGATGTTGATGTTGATAACTCAGAATATCGCTTACCAAATAAAACATTTGTTCTTAACCAAAAAGGCTTAGCACGCGAGGTGAGTTTACCACCTGATGCGAATGAATTCAAAAGTGAATTGGTTAGCTCATACCGTTTAAAGCAAGGAATCCTTAATAATCCTGACAAAGACAAACGTACTACTAAAGGTACATTCCACATTGTAGAAGGTGGATTACCAGTACCATTGGATAAAAAAGAGGTGCCAAAAGTTGCTTTTGCAAACATGTTAAAAGCAGCTGTTAATCCTGACGATGATATGAATATTTTGCCATTCACCTCTACTCAGGAAGATAAGGCAAAAACAATGGTATCATTATTACTTCGTCCGATTGTATGTCCTGAGGTTCCAGGGGTAATAGCACAAAAGAGCATGGAAGTTCGCTTTTTTGCACCAGGTACATTGGTAAGTAACCTTGATTTTGTTGAGAACATCTTTGGCAATGCAGGTGACCATAACCTGGCTGAAAATGATTCAGCACTAGATGTTGAGCACTGGACAGGTACTACAGGTTGTATTATCCTTGCCCCTCAAATGACCAAGTTAAAGAAGAAAGACATTGGTCTACCTCACTATGATGATGCTACAGAGCGTCAGCGTAACGATGGTATGTGCTGGAAAGATGAAAACGAATTATATAACGAAGGTGGTGCATTCAAAATCACTTGTCGTGATGATAATGGTGTAGTGGTAACACTAATTGGTGATAACTACTACGGTTATTCTAAAAAAGAAATCAAAACTCAGATCAGCTACTCAGCCAACATGATTGGTTTGGTTGAAGAAGAGCACGCCGGAGGAGCCATAGCTTACCCACGCGGAATCATGAGTGACAATGTATACGGTGATATCTTCTCGGAGAAGCTTAAAGATACTTACGCTTTTAATGAAGCCATGGCTTTATTAGGCGATAGAGTAACTATTTATCCTGAAGGTTATGCTATAGATAAGAAATTCTCTAACATTACATATATCCAGGAACACGCTACTATCGATATCGATAACAGCAAAGTGGTTTGGAATATTAATGGAAAAGAAGAGTCACTAAAGCTTTCTCCTGATACCATTTACATTCACCCATCAGGTCATAAATTCCAGTTAGCAAAACACCCAACACAACCAATGTGGCGTATTGTTAACACCCAGCCTGAAGGTATCTTCTGTCACAAGCCATGTACTGTATCTGGTGGTGGTAAGTCAGAAATTTCTAAATCAATGCAGAATGCTATCCAGTATGGTACATTCAACATTGTAAACCTTGAGGAAGACTTTAAAGCAGCTGATGAAATCATTAACTACGATTTCTCTAACCGTTGGAAAAACATTCGTCCTGATGCTGAACCATCACGTCCATTCCTAAGCCCACAGCGCGCTTTAGGTTCGGCCGTTAAGTTATTAACACCTTCAGAAACATACAGCGACGAGTACAATGCCTTCTTAAATGGTATTCCTTCGCACATTCGTTCATTAGTGCTATTCATTAAGCGCCTTTACCGTAACGAGAGCGAAAAAGGAAACTGGAAAGATTATATGTCAGTTGAATTCATCAACGGTCGTGAAGGAACAACACTTCAGTACAAGAACAACAAAGTAACAGCAAGTTACGTACGTATCGGATTTAACGCTGATGGTAACTGGTTATTACACAAATTACGTTCTGACTTTGTTCCTAGCCAGAAAATTCAGATGGAAGATGATATCTCAGCAACAATTGTTTTACCTGCCAGCCAGTTAAGCAACTTGAACCCTGAGTATAAGAATAAGAGTTACAAAGTGGTTACCAACTGTGAAAGTCACTTATTCCAGCGTCCTGATGAAGCGATTATCCGTGGATATGACAAAGGAGCTGAGAAAGATATTGTAACAGACGGTACTTTCTTAACAAACTACGAGCCTTTAACTAAGAAGGATGCCATTGAGTTATACGAAGATGCTATCAACTTCGACAAGTATACACAGCCTGTTAAAGACTTATTAATGAAAGTTATTAACAACGATAAAGATGGTTACTTTGTAGTGCCTTCACACACTCGTATCGTTGATGGCGTGCCAACTAACAACCCTCGTTACTTAGAGCGTAACATCTTTAAAGATGATATCATTGATAACTATTTAGGGGAAGTTGGTGTACGTTTATTCCGTAAGATTAAATCAGAAGAGCCAGTTATTGATGTTGTAAATGCTGTATTACCAGGTCGTCGTAACAACCCTGCTGATAAAGAGAATAGCATTCGTCCGTTGGCTGTTTATAACCCAATTCATTACCAAGAGCTTCCTGAGTTATTCATGGACTTCATCTGTAGTTTAACAGGTAAATCTCCATCTACAACAGGTGCAGGTACAGAGGGTGCATTAACAAAAGGTCCTTTCAACATGTTAGTTCCTACAACTGACTTGAACAATGCCTTGTTATCATACATCATTACTGAGTACCAAGGATTCAGCTCGGCTGCAGGTTATGTTGGACAGAACCGTTTCGACCACGACATCTCTATCTTAATTCCTGAGATTTGGGCGCGTTTAGTACCTGAAGATCGTGATCCGAAATTATTGATTGAGAACGGATCTCTTGAGAAATTGGAAGACTTTGAGCACGAAGGTCAGAAAGTATTAGCTAGCCGTTTAGGTTACCGTATTACTGAAAACTTTGCTTTCCGCTGTATGAACCGTCTGTTTGACGAGCCATTATCAGTATTTAACGAGCAAATGTTGAAACCCGAAACTCAGGGAATGGAAGACTTTGTTGACGGTATCAACAACATTGTTGAAGCACAGCAAAAAGTAGCATCACGCTATTTCGAAGAAGGAAGTGTTGAAGGTGCTATTCCTCCATTGAAAATCTTACTTCACATTATGGCGTATGGTGAGTTTGAAGGTAAAGAAATCAGTCATCCGGACCTACGTAAGTATTTCGACCGCGACTATGTGATTAACAGCGATTGGTACAAAGAGCGCTTAGCTTTGAAGCAGGAGAAAGAAGTAGCATTCCGCAAAGGTCAGATTGAGTACCTTGAAGACTTTGCTGCTAAGGCTGAAAATGGTGACATTAAAGTTGATTTAGATATTGAAAGCAGATTAGCAAAAGCCAATGAATACTTAGCTTATGCAACATCTGAAGCATATTTAAAAGATCTTGAAGGAACAATTGGTGCTGACGTTATTTACCGAGGGTAAGCACCTTTAGGTTATATATTACAATACACAAAACAGAGAGAGGTGGCCGTTGGTCACCTCTTTTTTTGCTTGTGACTACTTGACCACTACTATGGAACACAAAGTATACTTGTGGTCTACGCATAAATCTTGGAACAATAGATATTCTTTTGTGTAAAAGTTCTTTTGGCGTTTCACCCAAACCCGAGTTACTTTTTGCTTCCTTATTTGGCAATAAAAAGAGGAAACCTCTCTGGTAAGACAACTAAAAGAAATAACAATCATGCCAACCGCTAAGAATGATAAATTTATCTCAAATTACGATTGACTCCCCAAGTTTTAATGTGACCCACTGCTATTACAAAATACAAAAAGGGTGCCCATCACAGGCACCCTCACTATCCTTTATCATGTTTACAAATGGTTAATTATCTACCTCAACAGTTTCCTCACTGTTACGACGACGCTTCACCAAGGCATTGGCACGCTCGATGTGCATCACCACATCGTTGATTAATTCCTGGTAAGGTGCAGGATTCATCTGTTGCATCGCTTTCAGGTAAACAAGCAGCTTATTGTTGACTACCTTTAACAATTCATGTTTAAGGGCCGATGCACTTTCTGTTTTACCATCTTCGGCACGCGCCTCATGCCAGTCAGCTTCCGCAGCTTTAAATTGTTTCTGCTCAGTTTTCAACTGCTCAACAATGGCCACCATGCCCGGTAATACAGCTACCATTGCCGCTGTTTCAGGCTCTTCTAAATCACGGATTAAAGCATCGAGCAATGACGACTCGCTACTATAGTTCTGATTGATTAGATCAAAACCATAGTTATCTAACACCATATCCACATGAACAGCCGCTTCACGTATAGTGGCATCAGGATGTAAGAGAAAACCTTTAATAATATGCAAAAGCGAGCGATAAGTCATATCGCGCCTTTCATCATGGTCCTCAAGAGCAGACATGGCCTTGCTCTCGTTAATGGCACCAGACAAGCCAATGCTGATGGTGCTCATCTCACTCCTTAATGTACTCACATGCACATCTTCGAGTGTTGATTTATCCAGTTCACCATGCAGCTTACCGGCTAAATCAGCAGCATCGGTCACCCGGATATTTCTATTGATTTTGTTTATTTTCATAAAAATTGATTTGTAGATAAAGGATAGTATTAATTGTTGTATTTGATTCGTTATTAAAACAGGCTTGCTTAAACCATATAACAGCCTTTTACAAAAAGCAGCCTTTGCTTAATTGGTATAAGGCTCCCCGACGGAAAAAACACTGTTTGCTTCAATAAGCTATGCTTCCCCTGTGGGAAAAGGAACCATTGCTTGTGTAAGCGAAGCTTGCCCCATGGAAAAAACAGGCTTTGCTCACTTAAGCAAAGGCTGCCCAATGAAAAAGAGAGGCCTTGCTTAGTTAAGCAAACTGTGTCTTTTCAAAAAAGGGAGCATATACTACTTAAGCAAGTAATCCACCACCCAAAAAGTAGAATGATAAAATGATATATAGCTCGATTTAAGCGTTTGTAAGAGCTGTTTTGCTTGCCTAACTGGCAATACACAGCATTTGGAAGGCAATGATTTTTTGGACTCATAAATTAGGCTTGTATTGGTTAGTTTTTAAAATACAAGTGAAAAGTTATGAAGTGTTTTGAAGGGAGACTAATGATAAATGTCAGGTTTGGTGAAAAAATTATAAAATAATGTGGCTTTGCATGTAAAAAGAAAAGGTACCGTAGATCACTTTAAAAAGTTGTGGACTAAAATTGAATTTGAAATAATTTATCATCTTTCCTTGAGATAGGTGTGATTGTTACTTCTTGCCTTACCAGGCGGGTTTCCCTTTTTTCATTGCCAAAAAGGGAAGAAAAAGCTAGTCTCATTGATGCTTCCCTGCGCTCTAATAAATAATAAGCATCACTATCAAAGTAGGGTAAACCCCTTTTATGTTCCGCTAAATTATTTATTATTCACCCTTGCCCTGGCTCGCCAATGAGACAGGCCAACACACACAATCAAAACTACTTCGTATTCAAGGTTAAGTTGTGAATTTGATTATGCAGTGATTCTGACATGAGCAACGCAGTCGGGGGACCCACTTGATAAAGCGGAGGAAAAGAAAGATTTGGAGCATGCATTGTGAATCTTTAAATCTTTCCCGAAGCAAGTCTTAGTGGGTCGAGGAGTGCTGTAGTCAGCGGGTTCTTTCGTTAGTTTTTGACCTGTTGCAAAACAGTAACTCGGGTTTGGGCGAAGCGCCAAGTAGTTGGTTGCCTTTTTCACCATAAAAGCAATAAAATCCTTGTACTCGTTTAATCCACAATAATATCGATAGCAACTTTTTTCTATTTAGAGCATCTGTAATTTATGCTTAATCCACAAGTATGTCGAGTGATCCAGTACCCTGTGAGGAGTACCTTTAGTTATTATCTTACGATGCAGAAGATTACTAGAATTAATCCATAAGAATACACCGCGCATATTCCTTTGTCTTTTCTATCTTTTTCTTTTTTAAATCCATGTCGTAATAGGATTCATCCTTCAGCATGGTTTGAATAAATTTAATGCCCACTTCTTCAATTTGCATTAATTGTTCTTTGGTAATCGGGTAGGTCATGGCAAAGCCTGAGTATATTTGATTACCAGATACAAATGATTGGGGTGTGGCATTTTTGATTGAAGTGAGCTCCATTACCGACTTATCACCAAGTTTCAAATTCAACTGACTGCCTTCGGGAATTAAAAAGGCCTGATCACCCGGAATATTGACATAGGATTCGAGTCTGAAATCATCACCCAAGCGGTAAAAAGCAAACTTAAAATAGAAGTTATGGGCCTTAAGGATGCGTCTTTCCACTTCCCCTGAAAACTCGTCTACTTTTTCATGAGTATAATTACACTATTGTGCTTTTGTAATGCTTGTGCTGGTGAATAAAAGGATGGTGAATAATAATAAGACATTTGTTTGTGCATTTGAAAATAACATAAACTTGACACATTCAATCATAAATACTCTAATACAGACTCATTCTAATCATAATACTTATCCAAGCAAACAAATAAAAAAGGGTTAGGCAGGTTTTGAATCGGGGAATTATAAATCTTTATCCTGATTAAGTTGCATTGGTAAACCACACGACTACAAAACAAATATTCCTCCTAAATAAATACTAAAGAACAGTGTGGCAATTAGTGCGGCATTTTGTATAGTACAATAATTCTGTGCTTTAAGATTGTTGCGAATAAATAATAACGGTAGTCGGATATAAAAGATTGTTACGAAAATTTTAATCCCTGCATACAATAATCTTTATGATTTGATTAGCTTAGCAACAACTAACGTATACCTACTATCACATTGAAAGTGTTATGAATATAATGTCATTCTATATATCCTGATATTGTTAAGTTGCCCTGTACTTACCTCGGCACAACTGTCGGTTGAAGAACAGTTAAATAAAATTGAACAGCTTGTTATTCATTACCCTGATACGGCTGAAAAAGAATTAGAACACTTCAATGAATCAACATCACAAAGCGTTATCGAAAAATATGCTGAAGACATTGCTTATATAAAAGCACTCCAGTTATACCGGAAAAATGACTATGATTCGGCATTAGTTGTTATTAAGGATATTCTGCCGAGATATGGCAAACAATACAATTTAAGCGGACAAGCGAAATGTCAGTTATTAATAGGATTCATATCTGAGGATATAGGTAATTGGGATCAAGCTATTATTAACTATTATAAGTGTGTTGATTTATTGGAAGATCAATCAACCATTTACACAGGTTATGCTAACATAGGCATTGCAAGATGCAATAATTATAAGAAAAATGATTTCTCCAGCACACTAGAAAAAGGCGTTCAACAACTAAAGGAAAACGGGTCCTATGCTCAACAACTGTTTGCAGAGAAATCCTATTTGTCATTAATGAATCAAGGCAAGCCAGAAACCTTTAAAAAACTTGATGGTATCGGAAATGAATATTTACAACTTAATCTTAATAGAGAAGCTATTAATATATACAAAGGATTAGCACATAACTATTACAAACAACGTCAATATGATTCTGCTGAATACTATGTTGATGAAGCACTTGAGTTAGTTTTCTCAAAAAATATAAATAATTCACTTTTACCAAGTCTCCTACAATTTAAAGGGGCACTTTTTTATAAAAAGAAAGACTACGATGAAGCGGAAAAGTTGATTTATCAGTCAATTGATTCATACGATAAATATAAACTGCATTCCAATAAATACTATCCATATAAATTGCTCAGTAGGATTGATACCATAAAAAAGGATTATCAAGCGGCCTTCCTGCACTTGACAGCTGCTGTAAAATACCAAAAATTAAAAGAAGCGGAACAAAAAAAGCGCTTAACTCACATACTTAATATTAACGCAGAAGTCGATGCACTTAAAGAGGATAATGCATCCCTTAAATCACAGCGATCCATGCTCATAATGGCAGCTATTATAGGTTTACTATTTGTTACAATGGTGGCCTATTATTTCATCAATAGAAATAAGAAACGTCAATTACAAATAAAGGCTAAGAACAAGGACTTACACAACCTGGTGGTTGGTATTAATGAAAAGCTGCGTATGCAAAAACGAATAGGCATAGCAGATGAATCAATATCAAACCACAAAAAAAACAAATTAACACTGTCGGAAAATTTCGATTTGTGTTACCAAGAATCATATCAGGCTATACTAAATGAATACCCTCAACTCACCAAAGCTGATGCCCGCTATGCGCTCATGTTTGCCTTGGGTATGTCAACTGAGGCCATTTGCCAGATACAAAGTGTACAATCATCTACAGTAAGAAAAGCGAAATCGCGTGTGCGTGAAAAGTTAAACCTATCGAAAGACAGTAAGCTGGAAGACTATTTCATGCCCTTGCTGGAATACGATAATCAGGAAGAATCCTTACTAACTCAGTAAATAGTCACGTTCATTTAGTTTATTCGCCCTGGTACTGAAATTCTGTTCCCTCTCAGTCGTTCAGACAGCTCCCTCCCGTCTGAGTTGGGACAAGCTAAGTGGAGTATTGAATAGCACGGTACAAAAATTATAGGCTGCATACGCAATCAATTCGACTGCCAACTCCCATTCTACTGACTATTCGCTACTGACTATTTATCCCTATCTTTGCCCCATGATGAAGTATTTGATTCTGCAATACCCGGGGCACAACCGCGTGTATTATAACGTAGCGGCTCAATTGGCTGTTTCGGAGTTGAGCATTGCTGCCAAACGATTAAGTGTAAAATGTCAGAAAATTGATTTTGAAGATGTGTGTGGGGTGCGCTATATCACTATAACATTAGACGATGAGTTAAGCACTGAAGACATTGCCATCTTATCGCGCCTATCGTTTGTGTTCGCCATTTTTAACCAGTTTGGCCTGCATGCCGATGATGGTTTGGCGCCTATTCCAATGGCCAACTTCCAATACATTGACAGCAAAATCAGTACTATTCAGAAATACGCGGGCAAAACCAACGAGTTATTCACCAAAATGATGGTGAATGTTGCACTACTGGCCAGCGATTTCACTTACGATGATACAATCAGCCTTCTCGACCCTGTAGCCGGACGAGGTACTACACTGAATGAAGCTACCGTCTATGGATTTAACGCATTTGGTGTTGAGATTGAGAATAAGTCGGTACACGAGAATCAAATCTTCTTTAAAAAATACTTACAAAACGAGCGCTATAAATTCACTGCCGATAAGCGCATGGTACATGGTAAAAGTAAGAAGGATGCTATCTACATGCATGAGTTTGAGTATGCCAACAGTAAAGAAGCCTTTAAAAACAAAGAAGACCGTAAACAATTGGGCTTGATTAACGGTAACTCGCAAGATGCCGATAAATACTTTAAAAAGAATAGCATTAATCTAATTGTAGGTGATTTACCCTATGGCATTGCCCATGGCAATACAGGGGCTAATAAAGCCACCACAGGCACGCGCGATCCATCTGAATTAATTGCCTCTTGCCTGCCTGCCTGGAAAGCCGTATTAAAAAAGGGCGGCACTATTGTACTGGCATGGAACAGTTTTGTGGCACCAAAGCAAAAACTAGCTGACATATTTAAGGAACACGGCTTAAAAGTATTGACTAAAGCCCCTTACGACGGCTTCGAGCACATGGTTGATAAATCGATAAAGCGCGATATTATTGTGGCGAAGAAGCTTTAAGTTGCTTCTTGATATTTTCCTGGTTTTGATATAAATCTTGACCGTATTTTAACCAGCTTGCAGCAAATTGTTTATATCGGCTGCACGGATAAACGGGGCACTGATGGCAATATCTCAAACCACGTTTTTCGACGCAACAAACATAAATGCTTTTGCATTTACGTCCCTTACAACCAGCTTCAAAACCCGCACATTTGTTTTTAGGGCGTTTGTAATTGGGGCGTTGAGCACAGTTAATACCGCATGGAGGTTAGTTTGGAGTGTAAATAGTCATCGTTCAATTAGTGCGAACTCACATTAGCTAATTCTAATAAAGTTAATGAAAAATGGTTGACGTATTAGCGATTTTCCAATACATGTATTAATTCTGTTTCATCTTCATTAACAGCAATAAAATTTGGACCAAGAAAATCTTCATATTTAAAATCATACTTCCTGAATTCTACAGTTTTAGGAAATATCTTTCCCACCTTATAACCGTAGGCATTTAGAAGTTCATAATAGTCGATCAGTAATTTTTTGGTGGTAATATTAATATAGCCATATTCAAACTGTATGGCTTTGATGCTTTTACTCTTTAATAAATTTTCAAATCCTCTAATGGCATCATATTCGGCGCCTTCAAGATCCAGTTTAATAAAATCAATTTGATCCAGTTTATTCTCAATCGCAAAACTATCGCCACTAATCAACTCTATAGTTTGCGTTTCATTGGAGACTTTTTTGCCACCTTTTAATTCAAATAATGAGGAGTGTGTACTTGAATCAAAAAGGTGAATTTCTTTCTGACAATTATTAACAAACAGTCCTTTGTTAACAGCAACCACACTGTTGATGTCTTTAACATTGGCAACTAAAGTATCAAAGGTGCTCTTCACTGGTTCAAAAGCATAAATCGTGCAATCTGCATGAAACCGATTTAGCATTTTACTATAATTACCAACATTAGCACCTCCATCGATAATCACTTTAGGTTTAAAGGCAGCCAATTTCTTATGAATGATTAGTTCTCCATTACTGTAGATGTCATGATTACGATTCTCGTAAAGACGATTTAATGCCCGGCCAAGCCCGGCTAGTTGTTTAAAGCAGTATGAATGTGTATTGCGTTTAAATGCTCTCTTAATTTTTTTCATGGATTAGTTCGGGTTATCATTGTTAACCTAAACTAATTATAATTAACGAGTTTCCAAAGGGGCAAGAACACATAGCGATTTTTATCGCTATTATTTGATGAAAATATCTAATAGTTCGATGATCGTAGTTTATAATAATCGACCAATATTGTCCTAATTATTTTTACCAATTGGGCTTTCAGCCCAAACCCGACTTCATTTCTTGCCTTGAAGCAAGAAACGCAAGCAAAGAAATTCAAGGCTACACCCGCTTCACTCAAAAAAGCTACGTTTGATTGACTGAAATCGATTAAACTCAACTTTTCTCTCCCCTCAAAAAGTCGCAAACAGAAATCGATTCTTAACCGTCAAATCAAACTTGTTTTTTGGTTTACCGGCTGAGGCCGTTTCGTAACATGATGCTTAGAGCCTTGAATAAAATCGTTTAGGACGCTATTGATAATCGACAAAAAAACCACGCATAATAATTATGCGTGGTTCATTTTATATCATTGTATCTAAAAGATTAAATCTTCTTAACGCGAACGGCATTTAGCCCTTTTAAGCCTTGCTCTAATTCAAAACTTACCAGGTTACCTTCAACTATTTCTTCTAATAATCCATTAACGTGAACAAAGAAACGCTCTTTTGTATCTTGCTCAATAATAAATCCGAAACCTTTCGAACTATCAAAAAAGTCAACTCGTCCTTTTTTAATTGGATCTTCTTCTACATCCTCTTTTTTAGGAATACTAATCTCGATACTCTCGGCATCAATTTTTTCCCTCTTTTTGGTTGGATCTGGGGGTGTTGTTGAAATATTTCCAAACTCGTCAACATAGGCAATCATATCATCAAGCGATGAACTCTTTGGATTAGCTTTTCTTTCCTCAAGCTTCTGCTGTTTTTCTTTACGTTTTTGTAAACGTTTCTTCTCTTTTTCCTTCTTGCCAAATGTTTGTTGCGATTTCGCCATTAGTAATTTTTCATTTTAAATTAAACTTAACTGCAATAGTAGTGAATTATTTGTAATTATCCTGTCTAAATAGCAAACTCTATTTATTTGCAAATCAAATAGCTAATAAAAATTGCCTTAATTCTTGCAATAGAATGATGTCAATTTCCAAGTAGTCTATGACTATTTTTTTCAATTAGCAGCATGTAAACCGTCTTTACAAACAATTAACCAGACACATATAAACTTTCAATTTACTGCATTATAAGTTAGCTGTCAAAAAAAATATTCAATCGTTTTATGGAATAACATCAACAGGTGCATCCTTAAAGCAAAATACGATTTATAAATTAAACAGACAGAGCTATGAAATTACTAAACCTCATTCTTTTATGCCTACTAGTCGAAACCATATTTGCTAATACTACTTTTGAAAAGGAAATCACTTCAAGTGTCAACGAAGTAACCGTTTTTTTGAAAGGAGCGCAGGTATCGCGTCAAACAACCATTGAGCTAAGCAAAGGCGTACAAACTCTAAAGTTTACAAAACTATCCCCATTTGTTGATACTAAAAGCATACAGGTGAAGGCCAATGGCGATTTAATAGTTTTATCCGTTAATCATCAGCAAAATTACCTTAATCAGGTCAAGCAATCGGATGAACTAAATGCTTTAAAAGAACAGCAAAAGCAACTTAATGAAGAACAGCAGTTGCAACAAACTTACCTTGCTATTATAAAAGAAGAATTAGAGTTCTTAAGAACCAATCGAAACATTGCTGGTAATAATGCCATTGATCTTACAAATCTTCAGCAAACATCAGATTATTATGGCAAAAGACTGACTGAACTTAAATTGAAAGAGATTGACCACAATAAAAAGATAGAACATTTGAAAAAAGAAATACAAAACCTTCAGCAGCAAATTAGCGCCCTGTTTGGTGTTAAAGAGTTTCCGAGTGGTGAAGTATTGGTTAAAGTAGATGTTAAACAAGCAGGTAAAGCACGCTTCGTTCTATCATATTTGGTCAATAATGCAGGCTGGTTTCCATCGTACGATATCAGAGCTAAAAATGTGAATGAACCAGTTCAGTTAATTTACAAAGCTAATGTACGCCAGGACACAAAGGTCGATTGGAAAAATGTTAAACTCACCTTTTCATCATCAGACCCAAAAGCGTCGGGTGTGGCTCCACAGTTACAAACCTATTACCTGGATTATAACCTTTTGCCTCCGAGCTATAAAAAAGCTATAAATGAAGTAAGTGGCCGTATTTTCGATGATAACAATCAATCTCTGCCAGGAGCTAACGTGGTTGTCAAGGGAACAACAATTGGAACAGTTAGTAATGCCGATGGTTTTTATTCGCTTACAATACCCAACAAAGTCGATTATCTTGATTACTCATTTATAGGATTTGATACAAAAACACTGCCTATTACCAGTCAGAATATGAATGTAAAATTAACACCCAGTCAGCTTGCTTTAGATGAAGTTGTGGTAGTGGGATACGGAAGCGGTAGTGATTACTCTAAAGCCCTACAAGGAAAAGTAGCGGGCGTTTCGAGTAGAGCAAAAAAAGAGAAACCAATACGCATTAGAGGAACTAACAGTCTGGCAGTACCAACGCAACAAATTCGTAATCAAACAACGCTTGATTTTAAAATAAAGCAAGCCTATTCCATTCCGGCTGATAACAAAAACTATACGGTTGATATGGATGCCTATGAATTACAATCGTCGTATCAGTATTACTGCGTACCTAAACTGGATCGTGATGCCTTTTTGATAGCACAAATAACCGATTGGGAGCAATATAATTTACTGGAAGGTGAAGCTAATATCTTTTTTGAAGACACATACATTGGAAAAACCTTACTTGATGTGCGATTTGCCAGCGACACCCTTGATATCTCATTAGGCAGAGACAAGCAAGTACAGGTTACCCGTGAAAAAGCAAAGGACTTTACAACGAAACAATACATTGGCACTAAAAAGCAAGAGTTAAGAGTCTGGGAAACCATTATCAGAAATAATAAAAGTGAATCTATTAATATGATGGTACTCGACCAAATACCAATTTCGACACTCGAAGAAATAGAGGTTAAAATTGAAGAACTTAGCAAAGGAAAATACAATAAAGAAACGGGTGAAGTTAACTGGCAACTTAATATGAAACCCTCAGAAGAAAAGAAATTACAAATACGCTATTCAGTCAAATATCCTAAAAACCGTAACTTGGTGATAGAATAATTTAGGAGTGAAATGCGCTTTAAACATCTTAATATTAAACGATTATTAACTTAAAATAAACAATATGAAACGTTCAACCTACATTAGCCTTTTCTTATTATTTATTAGTTTGACTCTATCGGCACAAACGACAAAACACATCAAAGTTGAAGGCATTGCCCGCATTAGAGAAGTGCCTGAAGAGATTATCGTATCGGTCGATTTGAGCATTAAGGATAGCCTGTATCAGGCATGTTTTAATCAATCGATGAAATCACTGAATGCTTTGAAAAAGACGTTTAAAAAGAACGGAATAGATCCAAAGCTGATAAAATCAAAAAGCATCAGTGTGAATGAAAGTTATGAATATCGTCATAACAAACGAGTTAAAACGGGCTATGTCTCTAACATTTCTTTGGAAGTAAAGGGACAATTCACCCAGAAATTCTCGGAATCATTGTTAAAAAGCCTCGATCAGGAAAACCTGGATATTAATTACCGTATCGGTTTTGGCTTTAGCGATGAGCAAAAAACAAAACTTAGAAAGAAAGCTATTGAATTAGCTGTGACCGACGCTCAAGAAAAGGCTGAAACAATTGCCTTGGCAGCAAACCTGAAGATTGCTGGTATAGCAACTATAAAGTATGGTTCGTCAGCGTCTTTCTATGAACCGGTTGATATGTTAATGGACACTGAGTTTGATACACCACCAATTACCAGACAAGCCAAAAGCTTTTCAGGCGTCGAACTCAACCCCAAAGAGCACCAAATTCAAAAGTCGATTTATATTGAGTGGGCATTTGAATAAAACAAAAGGCTGTCCGATTTGGACAGCCTTTATTTTCATATCATAAATGAGATGATTTCCTAAAAAAGCGTATTAAGCCTCTTCTTTCTTCTCACACTCTTTCTTACAAGCTTCGTCACACTTCTCTTCGCAGTCAGCTTTTGCAGCATCAGCAGTCTTATCTTTATCACAACAAGCTTTTTTCTCAGCATCTGTGCATTCAGTGCTATCCTTATCGCAACAAGCTTCGGCTTGTGCAGCATCTTTTGGGCAACAAGCTTTTTCAGCAGGCACTTCAGTTGTTGCTTCTACAGCAGTTTTTTCTTTGGCATCTTCGCCTTGTGCATTTGTTTTCATACCACATGATGAAACCACCATGGCTGCCACTGCTAATACTACTAGAATTTTTTTCATGTCATTAATAGTTTGAGTAAATAAATTGTATGTGAATGTAGTTAATAAAACTCCAATTCAGATAGCTGCATTTGATTACGATTTTGTAACCAAAGAGTTACAATTATACTCATTTATTAGAAAAATTAGGCAGTGAAAACTATTCTGATCGTTTAAAAAGATAATTTAAGATACAAAAGAGGGGTAAAAGGTACTGCTTCTGAATTAATAAAGACCGAGTTAGTTTGATCCTTAGGAATGCGACTAAATTGATTGTATTTAATATTGTAGACATCGGTTACATTCAGTACTGAGATCCCGACTTCACCGCTAAATTTTTGAGATGACAAACGATACACCAACGAAGCATCCAGGCGGTTATAATTTGGCTCAGTATATCGCTGGTTGACATAATCCTGAAAAGATTTAAAAAAGGGAAATCCTGAACCATAAATATAACTGGCTGAAAGGTGGAAAGATCCAATATTAAATAATCCGGCCACCTTCACCTCATGTCGCTGATCCTGGCTTGAACGACGGTATCCATCCTCCTCGAAATAAGAGAAATGCTCTTCTGTTTTGCCTAAAGAATAGGATGCCCAAATGGAATGTCCTTTAAAATCCTGCTTGACATAAAGATCGACCCCATACGAACGGCTGTCTCCATAAAAAATAAAATCGTTTTGACGGTAACGAATAAATCGGGTCAAACCATCATTCTCTTTAAAATAGGTATCAATGCTAAATAAGAACTTCTGCCGCGTATACGCTCCTCCGAGTACATAATGGGTTGAGCTCAACACAGGCACTTCATCATTATCCGCTAATGTCCATGTATAAAGATAATTACCATCTTCATCATCAATCGAACTCTTGACCACGAATTGATGATATCGCCCCCATGAGGCATTCAATTTAATGTTACCAGATGCTCTGAATGACAAACTAAGGCGAGGATCGAAATAAACTTTATTAACAAAAAATGAATGGTTATATCGTAGACCAGCCGTTAAGCTTAAACGCTGATTTATTCGGAATCGATCCTGTACATACAGAGCTAATCGATTAGCCCGCTCCGACAGGTTGATATATTCAATACCAAAAGAATCTTCAGTCAATACTAAATCGTTGTTTATCCACTCCAAACCAACTGTTATCGTCTGTTTTTCTCCGGCCAGTAAGTTATTTTCCCAATTAACACTTACTTCACTCACATCATTTTGGGCATTATCATCCCTCTTTACAAGGTTAACATTCCTTCTCGCAGAACTGTCTTCACGCCTTAAGGAGTAATTAGATTTGAGAGCCGAATAGCTCGCTTTCAGAGATGAAGAATGGCCATTCGACCATGTTTTACCATAAAATACTGTGCTGCCAATCTGTTTATTATCTTCCTCCTGTTCATGGTTAACATTAGTATCTACTTCTTGTCCTTGTTTATTTTCGCGCTTAAACTGGCGGTCAACATCTAATTCAAAATTATCGGCACCATACAACATGCTCATATAAAACAAATCTCCATTGTCGCCCTGCAACGAATACTTCACATTAAAATCGCGAAAATCATACGCTGGCGTTTCGGTGATATTATCGCTTCCTATCATCATGTTATTGGGGTATTCAATATCTTCCGAACCAAACAAATTATAATAGGTCTGTCTGAAAGCCAACATTAGAGATGATTTCTTATTCATTGGCAATTCAACCATGCCATTTAAAGTCTGGTTGTTAAGAAAGAGATTAACACCGGGCTTAATGGTACTACCATTTTTACCTGTTATTCGAACAATGCCACCTACCACGTCATCGTTCGAAGCCCCGTAGCCACCTTTATGAACCTCTATATTTTTGGCCATGTATGGGTTAACCGCGCTAATGTTATCATTAAAATTTTTTAAACCCCAAATGGTGAAGCCATCAAAAGTAACGCGGCTAGTTCCTTCAGGGCCTCCCCAGATGATTAGGTCATTAGGTTGTTCTCCCGCTGCCAGAATACCGGGTTGTAATCGTAACAGGTTAAACACTGAGTTATCGCCGTTACCCGGCAGGTAATTAGCAATGTGATGGTTTAAACTCGTCAGACCCGACTCCTCTCCTATCTGCGTTGCTTTTTCAACAATATTATTGGTGACCACCACTTCTTTAATTCCAACGGCTGAGGGATTCAATACCAGCGTGTGACCATTACCTGCCACCAGGGTCGTATCCAGAATATAACATCCCAGATGCGATGCTTTTATCTGATACACACTATCATCAGAAAAATTGAAGCTAAACACCCCCTTGATATCCGTTACAGACTGCTGACCATTAGCCATTATATGCGAAAAGGGCAACGGTTCACCCGATCCCTTTTCAATAATTTTTCCAACTAAAGTATAATGCTTTGGTTTCTTCTCTTTTTTAAGCGGAAAGATGATATAGACTTCATCATTTTTCTCGAAATCAAGTGGTAGCCCTTTGAGAATCGTTTTGAGGGCTTCATCAGTAGATTTAAAGCTTTGTTTGATGCTTATCTTGTAGTTGGCTAACAAGGCATCATTAAACGAAAATTGCAAATTATATTGTTCGCGCCACTCAACCAGTATTTCATTCAGGGGTTTAGACAGGTAATCCACCTCAATAGATTGTGCTTTAACTACTGAGATGGATAAACTCCAAATACATATGAAAATGGTGATTACTTGTTTCACTCAAAAACCTTTAGTACGGAGTCCGAAGCTCGAAGTCCGAATGTAAACTACTTTTAAATCCCTTCGCCTTTTGTTGACACACCATTGTGAAAGTCGGCATATATTATTCATTTACTATCACTTGACAATACTGTCGATTTGAATAATTGATGAATCGCTAACTCTAACCCGGGAATCCGAAATATTACAAGTCATAATGCTTTCAATAATTCCTACATCGTACATCATCAATCACACATCCTAACATCCAACTACTTACTCACTTTATAGCCATAACTGGTTTTCTCAAAATCGAGTCCCAAGCCACGGCAAATTTTGTACATCACATCGTCAACCGAACGTTCACGTGAGAAATTACCGGTGTATTGATATCCCATTTGTTCGTTTAGTTTAATGCTCACGCCATATTGACGCTCAACTTCTTCAAATACATCTTCAATATCAGCACCAGTAAAAATAAACATATCGTGTAACCACGAAATGGTTTCGCTCATTTGAGCTTCCTCTTCACTTAAAACGCGACCATTGTCTTTGATGTAGGCCAGCATATTAGGGGTAATGTCGGTTGACTCGCCACTTACTACACTCACTACACGTACTTTACCAGTATAACAAGTTACTTTGTATTCATTTTTGCGGGCATAGATATTAAAGCTGGTTCCTAATACAATGGTACGTCCCATGGATGAAACCACCTCAAACGATTTACCTTTTTGTACTTTAAAAAAGCCTTCGCCTTCAAATTGTACTTCTCGATTAAAGCGCCACCAGAAAGGTTTGTACTTAATCACAGAGCCAGCATTAAGTTCAATGCTTGAACCATCTGGTAATAAGGCTGTGAGGTGCTGTCCGGCCTGTGCATTAACAGTTTTGGTATACAAACTAAAGAATGCTGTAGTACCTAACAATATAATTAGTAGCGCCGCAACAGACATGAAGACCGGACGTAAACTTCTTACTTTAGCTTGTGGTTGCTGAATCATCTCCTTTTCGGTCTGTGACAAATCATCCATCATCGCCTCCATCTCCTTCCAAACGTCGGCTTTTGAACGCGAGTATGGCAGCTCAACCTTAGGCAACGACTTCATTAAGTCATCATCATTGGTCCATTGTTCGTTATGTAAATCTTCTTTTTTCATTGTACTGCCAGTTCTTGTCTTAAAAATTGCAATGCGTTTTTCATCCGCTTTTCTACTGCCTTTATGCTTAATTCGAGTCGTTCGGCTATCTCGTGATACTTGAGTTCTTCCACCCGGCTCATCATGAAAACTTCTCTTTGAATCTCCGGCATTTCCTTGAGGGCTCTTTCGTAAGTCCTTTTCAGTTCTTTGTAATTAAGCTCCTCTTCGGGCGACTGACTCTCGGCATTATCAGGCGGCCTTGCTATAAACTCCTGTTCTGTTTTGCTTCGCCTGTATTTACTGATAAAGGCATCTTTTGCCATTTTATAGAGTAGGCCTATCAGTTCCTTGGGCGGTTTATCCAGTTTCTTTTCCCACAGTTTCATAAACACATCTTGTGCTATGTCGGTGGCTAGCTCAGCATCTCCACAACGGTAATAAATGTAGTTACGCAGTGGATCGAATTGCTCATTAAATAAACTTTTAAAATCTTCCCGCTTCAAAATAAATAAAATTGATTGTCTTTCCGTTAGCTAAGTTAGTACGTAAAAAGTAAACCTATATGTTTCGTTGTTTCTATTATTTTTTTGAAAAACCCGAAGTAGTAAGTTTACTACTCCGGGGTTAGCTCTCAATATGAGTGAACGGGAAGTTGTTTAAGCATTAGTATCTTCTTCTTTCTGACGTCTTTCACGCTTGCGTTCGCCAATATTAAATTCTTTGCTACCTTCTTCAGTTGTCATGGTTGCAACGCGGTCGCATTCCATATCGCCATAGTTAATGGTTGCAAACTCAACACCGTTTTTAGATAATGATACTTCTCCGGCAACAATCCAACGACATCCGCCTTTTTTGATAAGTGGTGAAGTAATATCACGACGGTAAACATTGTTATCTGAGTCTTGACACTGAACAAAACCTGTGATTTCAAAAATATCATCGGTGTGATCAAGTGGAGTTTCCATACCTTGCGTCCAGATGCGATTGCGTTCTGAAACACGGTCTATAGTTGTTCCATCTTCCGGTAGAGTAAATGTTAAATCACGAACAATATTTACACTTAAACTTTCAGACTTAAAAGTTTTAACGCTTGTCCCAACAATAGCAACTCCATCAACGCTAAACTCATCGTATGTAACAGTTCGTACTCCATTATCACGACGAGGTGCTGTTTGATAAATTTCGATGATCCCAGCAATAACACGACCATTCTCTAATTCAGTTGATTCACCATAGTTTAAGGTAATCGTACGTGGCCATCCGCCTTCTTCTTTCACAATGTGGATATCCGGACATTTACCCCACTTGTAACGGTTGCGGTAGCGTGTTTGATTTTGCTCACCATCACCACCTGCTTTAAGGGTTGTTCCGGCTTGCTCGGCTGCTATTTGTTCAACTGCCTCATCTGTTCCGGTAAATAAATCAACTTCGTATTCAGCTGCTTCGGCCACATCATCTAAAGATGCTTCGGTTGTTACAACTGACTCGGTTGTTGATTTTAAATCAACATCTGCCATGGGCATTTCGTCAATTATGTTGTCATTCTTATCGCACGATACTAATGCTGCTGCAACTGCTAATGATAATAATACCTTCTTCATAACTTTTATTTTTATGTGATTAGTTTATTCTGTTTCAAGAGCATTTTGATGATTCCTTTGAATCGGTTTTAAGTACTCTTACATTGGCATACCGCATCAACTTATTTTTACCCTACCGAAAATTTGATTTTTTTTAGAATAATTTGAATATAGTACCTTTACGTTAGTAAATACAGTATAACCAACAACACTACACCGCTGATTATCTTTTACTAACAGTTATCACAAAATCAGAAAAATGAAAAAGACAATATTATTAATATTGTGCATGTTATTTTCAATGTCACTACATGCTCAAAACACTCACATCTTTATCAGCAACACAGGCGATAACACAAATGACGGAACAAAAGACCGTCCATTACAGTCTATTGAAGCGGCATTGAGGCACATTAACCAGCACTTGAGCGAATCATCAGATTCTATTGTCATCAATATCGCAAGTCCTGTTTATCGTAGTTATTCTGGTATTCGAATTAATAATCAGACACTAAAAACATTTGATGGTACACTTATTGTCCAGGGACAATCAAAAGAGTCGACCAGTATCTGTGGAAGCGTTGTGATCGATGATTATAAAAAGTTGAATCGCCAACATCCTTTGTATCGGAAAAATCCAAAGAATGGTGAAAAAATCATTGAGATAAGTACAGCTAAGTTGCCCATAAATCAGCAAAAGATACGCCTGGCTGGTTTTGCAGGAAGTAAGCAGTCCAAGAATTATGCATTAAATGAAATCATCTTCAATAATGAGCCAATGTCGCTTAGCAGGTGGCCCAATAAAGGGTATACTAAATTTTCAGGTGTTGCAAAAAAGCAGAGTGGAGATACAACTTTATACGGCATCAAATTTCAAAATCAAAAAATCAGTGAGTGGGCAGATGAACCCAACATCCTGCTGCATGGCTACTGGTATTGGTTATGGGCTGATGCCTATGAATCAGTGAGCCACATTGCTGCTGATGATAACATACTATGGTTAGAGCCTCCCTATAATAACTATCTGTTCAGAGGCGACAAACCCTTTGCTGCTGTCAATGTTATCCGCGAAATCGATCAGCCGGGCGAATATGCTTATGACTATCAGAATAAGAAGATATATTTCTTTCCTCCCGATGAAATAGAGAGCTTAGAGTTATCGGTTTGTCAAACTCCTCTCATCGAGATAGAGAACTGCAATAATGTTATTATCAGAAATCTGAGTATTAAAAACAGTGCACACACAGGTATTAAAATTGTGAACAGCAATAATGTACTGATTGATAATTGCGCAGTTACCTCTGTAGCAAGAGAAGGGATGATAATTGATGGAGGCCAGCACAATAGTGTTATAAATTGCGAAATATGGAACACCGGACGCGGCGGTATACGCCTCAACGCAGGTTCTTATAGCACATTGGAAAGTGGGTACGCAAGTGTTAAAAACTGCCACATACACCACTTGTCGCGCATCGATTTAACCTACACCCCGGGTATTTGGGTAGATGGTGTCGGCATCAGCATATCACACTGCACCATGCACAACATACCCAGCAGTGCCATCCGCCTGAATGGCAACGACCACATGGTGGAATTCAATACAATGTATGCCGTGGTGACCGAATCGGATGATCAAGGCGCCATTGATATGTGGGGAACCGCCAACTACCGGGGCAATATTATCCGTTATAATCATTTTTACAATGTTGGCCCGCAGAATAACGATGCCATTGATGCCGCACATGGCCGGGCAGGCGTGCGACTGGATGATGCCATCAGTGGTGTGTTGATTTACGGTAATGTATTTAACAATAGCTCAAAAGGTAAGTTTGGAGGTATACAGATTCATGGCGGAAAAGAAAACATTGTCTGGAACAATATTTTTTATGACTGTGATAAAGGAATGTCATTCACTCCCTGGAGTTTTGACCATTGGAAACACTATACCCGAAAAACCATTGACACCTACCTCGATAATCAAATGACCTATATTAATAAGTACCCTCAGTTGTTGCTTTATGATGAAAATATGAACCAGAACTATGTCCTTAAAAATATCTTTATCAATTGTGACCAGTTAAAAAGAGGAAACCCAAAATTGTTAATATGGAAGGATAATGTGGAAACGGTGGTACCAGAAATCAATCAGTTTAATATTGATAAAATCAAGAGTGTGATCGACACCACTGATTTAAACTTCACTCCATTGCCGGAAGAGTTGATGAAGATATTAAAAACGAAATAGATTAATCAGGAATTAAAGAATACTATTTCCCTGCGCTTATATTATAATGGTGTGTTAGGCTTTTGCTCAGAACAACACTTCATTTTCTTTAAATTATCAACACTTGAATAAGACGGGTAAGCACGGAATAGGGGTGGGCTTTAAAACACCAGGTTGGAAGAATACTTTATTATTGTCTGATGCAGCCTACTTTTTTAAAAGGTATAATGGCACGTTTGAAGATAATAATCAGAATGAATACTACAGCAGTTATGCTTCTTTCAACGTTAATTTAGCTTATAACATTTCAAGTAACGAAAGTTTTTGTTTAATACCATATGCCGGACTCGGACTGTTTTATGAAAACATTGACGGGTATATGTCAGGAAAACCGACAAAATATTCGGGAGCTTATAATGTAAGTATCGATGATAGCCTTATTACACTTTTGGCAAACATTGGCATTCAAATGGAGTATTCTGTATCAGAGCATCTATTCATTAATGGTGGTATAAAGTTTCAATGGGTTTTTTATGATGTTAGTTATAATAATTTTCCAGGCATTACTATTGGAGTAGGATATAGACTTTAAATAATACATCACATTTCAATTTGTCAGCTACTGCAGAAATTCTTTCACATAACAGATTACACTTAACGAACAACGCTACATTTAAATGATGTAGCGTTTATATTCGTGTTATAACATGTGATAATCATTAAATAAAATAGCTCCACGCGAATGGCCATTCACGTGGATCCCAAAGTGTTGTTTATCGAAACAGAAATACAACTCTTTTTTGGTCGCTGGGCATACCAATAATGTTATTGAGATAATCATTCTTTTTGGACATGTCACCACGTTGAATAAAGCCTTCGGCGTAGGGCATCTTTGTTTTCCATGAACCCGAAGCTAAAGTCTTTTCAAAATCAGTTACACGCGCTATTGTATGGCTACCTGTAAAAACGATACAATGCTGATAAACTGTAGCTGTTTTAAAAACTTCATTAGCGTTGGCAGGAGTTAAGACATAAAGAGTATCGGCCTGCACCGATGCCAATTGTCGTATTTTTGTCATTGGACGATTAGGATCAAGCTTAACGTCTTCAAAAGAAATAACATCTCCTAAAAACTCCTGAAGCGTTTCTGCGTTGGTCTGCGCATGCGCAAATAATCCAAATGTCAATAAACAAAAGAGTGTAAACGTTTTTTTCATGTTCTGTATTTGTATGATTTGATGAATACTATAATTGACTTAATTAATCATCTTATTTTGTTGATAAAGAACGATTAGACGCGATTTATAGAATAAGGTTTCATTCGAAACAAAATATTATAAATATAAAATCATACCTTATATCTAATAGTATAATATTTACCTTAAAATGTATGCTTAAAATACCTTTCGCACACAAGGCTATTGGTGCAACCAAAAACAGATACAAACATTTAAAAACGAGTGAGCCTGACACTAACCAGGTGCCAGACTATCAACATTACAACTAACCTTATTATAGTTATATTAATTCTTCCCACTAATAATGCTTGAAATCACTTTATAGCGTGGAAACTGGTCGAGGCAAATTTTAGCAAATACAGTTAAAGGAATAGAGAGTATTAACCCCGGTATTCCCCATATATAACCCCACAGCATTAACATCACCAAAATGACAATGACGTTAACCGAAAAGGTTTTCCCCATCATAACAGGCTCTAGCACGCCACCCATTACAGCCTGTACTGCTATAATTGTCAATATAAAAAACAGCAAGGTGCCTGTCGGATCTAATTCCACGAGCGCAAATAAAGAAAGTAAAACCACCGAAACAATGGAGCCGATCATCTGAACAAAGTTGATGGCAAAGGCAAACAAACCCCAGAAAATGGGAAAGCTCACATCGAAAAATACGCAAGCCAAACTAAAGCCAAGTCCGGTTAACAGACTAATGACAAACTTAACCTGTACAAACTTAATGATGTCCTTTTCAACCTGACGAAAGGCTTTAACGGATGAATACTTCACTTTAAACAAAGTAGAGTTCATGAGCTTCTGAAAATTCATTGACCCCGTTAGTAGCAATACCACAAAAAAGGCAGTGGTCAGTGTTAGTGACAATGAACTGCCAATAAAATCAATGGTCATGCTTATATTATTCAGCATGTTATTACCCTTAAAGTAATGACTGAAAACCGTTTCGCCCTGTACACGTGTAATACCAAAGAAATCTTCAATAGAAACAATAACACCAACCAGCTTTTCTTCCGCCATTTGAAAAAACTGATTGTCAGCCGAAAGAATCTCCTGACTGGATAATTTAATCAGTTCGCCACCAACCTTAAAAATGCCCGTTATCATCATCACAACTATGAGAATACTAATGGCTTTTGGTACTTTCTTTTTTGATAACCATCGCATGATTGGCAGAAACAACAAAGAAATAAACATCGCCATTACCAACGGCACAAATATAAAAGAGAGGACTTTTAGCAGGTAGAAAATAAAAGGAATGACTAGTATTAGTAATAATCTGTTAGTGGTTTTTTGGTCGTTCATCGAAATACTTCTAAGTCAAAATTAAGCATTGCAAAGATAAGTGATTAATGCCAAACAATAATTGCTTTAACACTATACCGAAATCATTAATGAGCTTTAACATTCATCGGATTATGGCCTGATTTTTATTCATGAACATCAATTTATCGTCATTTCCCTGGCATTTCTCTTAGTTGACCATATAGAAATCTTATTTTTTACATAAGAATCATTTATTACCTCAAAAATGTCATTAATGACGACATATAAATGACGCAAAACCCGATATTTCTGAAACTAAACCTCATTTTTTTGACAGATAACGCCTTTTTAATCACACTTTCCCTAAAATTAATGACTGATAACCGCATAAAAATCATGTGCAACCTTCTGTAAATCACTCATGCCCATTCAGAAATCATTCATGACCACGTAAAAATCATTCATGACCACAATTTTTTGACTCATACCCACAATACTTTCATTGATGACAGGTACTTTGTCATTTTTGTGTGGGAGTGAGCCGTTTATTATTGGAAATGCATCAAAAATAAATGGGTAATCGTCATTTTCTTTAGGGATACAATCAAAAACATGCAGCCATCTGTCGTTTATAAGGGGCTATTTATCAAACACAAACAACTAGTACATTATCACTCATTTGAATTTGTAAGTAATGTAATTTTAATCAACAGTCATTTCTATTCAATAAAAATGGCCACCTCATTACAAGGTGGCCATTTCAGTTATTGTTGATTGGATATGAGAGTTCTTAATCTAATCCTCGCTGACGAAGCAATGCTTCAATTTTCGGCTCACGACCACGGAAGTTCTTATACATCTCCATCGCTTCTACTGTACCTCCTCTTTCAAGGATATTTTTACGAAACGAAGTAGCTGTTGCCTGATCATATAAGCTGGTTTCTTTAAATGCTTCAAAAGCATCAGCATCTAGCACAGCCGACCAAATGTAGCTGTAGTATCCGGCTGTATAACCGCTACTGGCAAAAATGTGCATAAAGTAAGTTGACTTATAACGTGAAATAATCTCTGGCATTAAACCAATACCGGCTAAATAGTCTTCTTCAAACTTATTCACATCAAGTTTCTGCTCTTTTGTTTGTGTATGGTAATTCATATCTAACAAAGCAGCAGCTAAGTATTCAGTTGTGGCAAAGCCCTGGTTAAAGTGTGCGCTATTCTTTAATTTCTCAACTAACTCATCAGGAATAACCTCACCTGTTTTGTAATGACGAGCATATTCTTTCATTACTTCAGCATCACCGGCCCAGTTTTCCATTACCTGCGATGGTAATTCAACAAAATCGCGAGGAACCGAAGTACCTGCCAGGCCTTTGTAATTACAATCACTCAAGAGCTGGTGTAAACCATGCCCAAACTCGTGGAACAAGGTAGAAGCTTCATCAAAGCTTAATAAAGCTGGCTTATCCCCCACAGGTTTAGAAAAATTACATACGATCGTAACTACCGGAGGTACATTATCACCATTTTCACGATGTTGCTTGCGGAAAACACCACACCATGCACCTTGCTTCTTAGTGGCACGTGGATGCCAATCCATGTATAAAATACCTTTGTGCGAACCGTCAGCTTCAGTTACTTTAAAAACCTGTGCATCGGCATGAGGCTTAGGAAACTCAGTGGTGATTTCTTCAAACTGAAGTCCCCATAACTTGGTAGCAACAGCAAAAGACCCATCACGTACATTGTTTAACTCAAAATACGGACGTACTTCATTCTCATCCAGATTGTATTTTTCCTGACGTACTTTCTCAGCATAGTACCACCAATCCCAAGAAGCTAATTCGAAACCACCTTTTTCACGGTCGATGATTTTTTGCATATCTGCAAGCTCTTTCTTAGCCACTGGAATAGCACGAGCCCAAAGCTCCTCAAGCAAACCATATACTTTATCGGTTGTGTTAGCCATGCGCTCTTCCAATACATAATCGGCATAGTTGTTATACCCTAACAAGTTGGCTTTCTTAACGCGAAGGTTTACAATCTCTTCGATAATTAGTTTGTTATCAAACTCGTTACCATTGTTGCC
Source organism: Carboxylicivirga marina (assembly GCF_016612505.1). Classification (GTDB taxonomy): domain Bacteria; phylum Bacteroidota; class Bacteroidia; order Bacteroidales; family Marinilabiliaceae; genus Carboxylicivirga; species Carboxylicivirga marina. Next base: position 104,519 of record NZ_JAENRR010000007.1, on the reverse strand, counting down.
ACGCATGAAGTAACCTTTGTATAACTGCTCTCGTAAATCACGCTTATCAGCATATGATAAAAATGGTAACATGCTTGGCTTCTGAGTAGTGAATACCCATTTGCCTTCCATTCCCATTTCATTAGCCGTTTCGGCAGCACCAATTACTGATGACTCAGGCAAACCAGCTAAATCAGCTTTATTCTCAATCACTAACTTAAAGTTGTTAGTCTCTTTCAAAACATTGGTCGAAAATGAGTTATAAAGTTCTGAAAGACGCGAGTTGATTTTTCTTAACTCCACTTTCTCATCTTCCTCTAAACTAACACCACTACGTACAAATCCCTTGTAAGTATCTTTTAGCAACATTTGCTGCTCACCTGTTAAAGTTAAAGCATCTTTTTGCTCATAAACAGCTTTCACTCTTTCAAATAAAGCTGGGTTTAAGCTGATGTCATCACCATGTGCGCTCATCTTTTTTCCAACTTCGGAAGCAATAGCCATAATACCTTCAGTACCATGTGCCGATTTTAAACTGTAATACACCGACATCACTTCTGATAACATCTTACCAGCTTCATCTAAAGCCACAATGGTGTTTTCGAATGACGGTGCTTCTGTATTATTAATAATCGCGTCTACCTCAGCTTTGTGTTCCGCCATCGCTTTGTCAATTGCCGGCATGTAATGCTCTGGCTTTATCTGCTCAAATGGAGGCACATTAAAGGGCGTATCATACTTACTAAAAAACGGGTTTTCCACGCTTGTTTCTGTTTTTTGTGGCGACTGGCATGCGCTAAAAGCAAATACCATGGCCAACGAAAGCAATAAAAATTGTCTCATCTGTCGTTAATTTATATTATTGAGTTTCTATCGGTTGTTTTTTTATTTTGAAGTGTCGCAAGATAAATAAAATGGGATGACTTATGACATAACAAAAGTCAGTTTTACATATGTCGTGCAACACATTATGCCATTTCTATCATAAAATGAGCTATAGATTACTTTGCTTACTAGAATGGTAAATACCGTTGCATCAATAAAGAGCGTTATCGAAACATAGCTGAAAATAAGGCCTGTTTTATTGACCAAACAGTAGCATTTTACGTTTAACCATGATGAACAATGTTCGAAATCCGCTGTTCTGATTCGGTAGGTTGAAATTCAGAATGATACTCAACTTTCGAAAATCGAAATAACCCTCATTTTTTAGACCATATTTTTTAAGTAATATTGCCGCAATGTAAAGGCTTAAATAAGAAGATAGCATGGTGAAGATTAAGAGCAAAATAGTAAAACCAGACTGGCTTAAAATACAACTCCCTAATACTAGTGATTATAAATGGATGCATAATACCATCCGCGATAATAAACTGCACACTATTTGTACCAGTGGTAAATGTCCAAATGCGGCAGAATGCTGGGCTGCTGGAACTGCTACTTTTATGATATTGGGTGATATTTGTACCCGCGCCTGTAAGTTCTGCAATGTAAAAACAGGTAAGCCCGATGCCGTTGATATTAAAGAGCCGTTGCGCATTGCACGCTCAATTCAAATCATGAAGTTAAAGCATGCCGTTATCACCTCGGTCGATCGCGATGATTTGGAAGACGGAGGTGCTGGTGTTTGGGCACAAACCATCACCAAAACTAAAGAACTGAATCCGAATACTACAATGGAAGTGCTAATACCAGATTTTAACGGTTTACACCACTTGATTCAGCAAGTTATGGATGCCAAACCCGAAGTAATTTCGCACAACCTGGAAACTGTTCGTCGATTAACACCACAAATACGAACCAAAGCTAAATATGATTTAAGCTTAAAGGTTTTAAAATACATTGCCGATGGTGGCATGGTAGCCAAGTCGGGTATTATGCTTGGCTTGGGCGAAAAAGAAGAAGAGGTTTTTGAAACCATGGATGATCTGCTTGAGGCTGGTGTAACCGTTATGACCATTGGCCAATACCTGCAACCAACAAAAAACCACTTACCTGTTTCTGAGTACGTAAGCCCCGAACAATTCGAAAAATATAAACAAGTAGGCCTCGAAAAGGGTTTTAAATACGTCGAAAGCGGCCCGATGGTGAGATCATCATACCATGCCGAGAAACACATTAATGCTTTAAAAAACCAATAATGGACAACAAACATACCGTATTTAAAGACCTTGGTTCGAGCGACTACAAAGACGTTTGGGACTATCAGGAGAAATTATTTTCTGAAGTTGTTGATGTAAAACTACACAATCGCGATAATCCTAAAGATGAAAAACAGATTACCAACCATTTGTTATTTGTAGAACATCCACATGTATATACTTTGGGTAAAAGTGGTGTGCAAAACAATTTGCTGATAAACGATCAGTTTCTAAAACAGATAAATGCCACATTTTACAAAATAAACAGGGGAGGAGATATCACTTATCACGGACCGGGGCAGCTAGTAGGTTATCCAATTCTTGATTTAGAAGCATTAGACTTAACGGTTAAAACATATATTCATAAATTAGAAGAAGCCATTATTCAAACATTGGCCGACTATAACATTACCAGCGAGCGCCTTGACGGAGCCACTGGTGTATGGATAGATACGCAAATACCTGGAAAATCGCGCAAGATTTGTGCAATAGGCGTAAAAGCCAGCCGTTATGTATCTATGCATGGCTTTGCATTAAACATCAATACCGACTTATCGTATTTTAATCATATAAATCCATGTGGTTTTGTTGATAAGGGTGTTACATCTATGGAAAAGGAATTAGGTCGAAAACTAGACATGCAAGAGGTAAAAGACAATCTGCTTGGCAAATTATCTGATCTTTTTGAATGGCAATTAAATAAGTGAGCACAAATAACATAGCGTTATTTATTAATCATTGGAAATTAATTTTTATTAACAATTGCACTTTCGGCTTTTGATTTAAGATAAATTTTCGAAAAATTTATGCTCTTAAATGGGCTAAAACAGGGAGATGGAAAAAAGGTGGAGCATAAAACCCGAAAGTGATGACGAAACAATCAATCACTTATCAGAGGTATTACATATCAATCGTGTATTGGCAAACCTGCTTGTACAAAGAGGAGTTTCCAATTACGATGAGGCTAAAGCTTTTTTTCGTCCCAAACTAACTGACCTTCATAATCCTTTTTTAATGAAGGATATGGAAGAGGCGGTTCACCGCATTGTAAAGGCTTTCGATAACAATGAAAAAATTCTTATTTATGGCGATTACGATGTTGATGGTACTACCAGTGTATCATTGGTTTACTCCTTCTTAAGCCTTCACTACAATCAAATTGATTATTATATACCTAACCGTTACGAAGAAGGTTATGGTATTTCATACAAAGGCATTGATTTTGCAGCCGACAATGGTATCACCCTCGTAATAGCGCTTGACTGCGGTATTAAAGCTGTTGAAAAAATGGATTATGCCCGTGAAAAAGGCATTGATTTTGTTATTTGCGACCACCATACACCAGGTGATGTTTTACCAAATGCAGCAGCTTGTCTCGATCCAAAACGTCCGGATTGTAATTATCCTGATAAAAACCTATCGGGATGCGGTGTTGGATTTAAATTAATGCAAGGTTTTTGTCGATACAATGATTATAAGGAATCGCAGCTATATGATTTAGTTGATTTAGTAGCTGTAAGTATTGCATCAGATATTGTTCCCATCGTAGGCGAAAATCGCATCTTAGCCTATTATGGTCTTGAAAAACTAAATTCTAATCCGGGTATTGGCTTAAAATCCATCATTAAAATTGCCGGTATGGAAGGCCGGGAAATTACCATCAGTGATATTGTATTTAAAATTGGCCCACGCATTAATGCGGCTGGCCGAATTGATGCAGGAAGCGATGCCGTAGACTTGCTGGTTAGTCGTGATTCGGGTAATGCAGGCTTAATGAGTAAAGATATTGACGAATGCAACGAAACACGTAAAGATCTGGATAGAAGCATTACCGTTGAAGCACACGATTTAATTGCAACGAATCCTGAATTATTAGCCAAAAAATCAACCGTACTTTATAATAAAGACTGGCACAAAGGAGTGATAGGTATTGTGGCCTCTCGTCTTACCGAATCCTTTTATCGTCCAACGGTTATTCTAACAGAATCAAAGGGATTTGCCACCGGCAGTGCACGCTCTGTTGATGGCTTCGATTTGTATAAAGCCATTGAGTCATGTAGTGATTTACTCGAAAACTTTGGTGGTCATATGTACGCAGCCGGTCTCACTTTAAAGATTGAAAACATACCTGAATTCCAGCGTCGTTTCGAGCAGTTTGTAGAAGATAATATCTTACCAGAGCAACTAATTCCACAAATTGAAATTGATTCAAAATTACACTTGAAAGATATCAATTCTAAGTTCTATCGCATATTGAAACAATTCCGACCATTTGGTCCTGGAAACATGAAACCTACATTTTCTTCTGAACGTGTATTCGATTATGGTACCAGTAAATGTGTTGGTAAAGATCGCGATCATCTTAAATTGGAGATTATAGAAGAACATTCAGCGGCCATCAAACAAGGTATCGCTTTTTCCATGGGAAGTATTATTGATAGCATCAAATCAAACGACCCATTTGATATCTGTTACACGGTTGAAGAAAATGTCTATAATGGTGTTACTACTTTACAAGTGATGGTGAAAGATATAAAATTTCCATATTCGGAATAAGTCTTGTTTTGAATCAGTATAAATAAGCTATTTCGATAATTATTCAAATTCCAAGCTCAAACAGGGGGTATCTTACAAAAAACCTCTTTTAAAGTCAATATTGTAAAATTCTAAGGGGTTAATCTTTATAAAATATATTTTAACAATTTTTTACATCTACTTTTTAGGGGTTAGTTTCTAGATTTGTAGAATACTACAATCCAATATATTAACTCTGAGTTAATTACATCTTATTTTTTCTTAAACGATATGAATCACGAATGACATTTTTATATATATTTAACACGTGAAAGTTAAGCCCTTTCCCTTATATCAGATAAAATCCAGATGAAAAAAGGTTCGGTTCAGCCGGACCTTTTTGCGTATATATACTTCTCGTCCGGCTATACAAAGGTTTTCATACTACAATACTTCTTTGGCTCTTCGTAATTAAACTCTATGGTATTCAATTCACAGTTTATTAGTTGGTATAAAACAAAAAATCCCGCCAATTAGCGGGATTTTCTATTGTAAAATATTTCTTCTACTGCGGATTCACCTCTGACAAGGCTTCCGTTACATTAATTACATAATCAGCCAATTTCTCACATTCCGAGAATAAATCATTAAATATAATACCTGCTTCGTAAGCATAAACACCATTCTTTAAATTATCAAGGTGCTCCACTTTAAGCTGATTGCGATAATTATTAATTTCATCCTCAAGCTGCTTGGCTTTAGTTAAATGAATATCTTCGTTGGCATCATCCAGGTTCGATATCATTACTTCTAAAGAAGCATCAACCAAATTAAACATTAAATCAAGCTTCTTAAGTATGTCCTCATCGAACTTAACACTGGCATTACGCATGCGATTAATCGTCTTAGCCAGATTATAGTTACAATCTCCAATACTTTCCAGGTCATCAACAAGCTTAAGCATAGATCGAACGCGTTTACGTCCTACATCACTTAATTTACCCTGATTAACCTGTGACAGGTAATTAGCTATTTCAACCTCTATATTATCACAAATACCTTCATATTTCTCAATACGGGCAAACTGTTTACTAAACTTACTGTCTTTATTTTGATTCATCAGCTTACGTATGAATCCAAACATTTTATGACTGTGTTTCCCAAATGAGTGAACCTCTTTACGAGCTTGTAAAATCGAAAGCTCAGAAGTCGATAACATACCAGTGGTAATAAACTTCAACCTAAATTCTTCTTCTTCCATTTCAGATGCAGGCACCATTTTAACAACAGCTTTGTTAAAAAGTGGCACAAACCAGATGAATATCAATACATTTAACACATTAAAGGATGTATGAAAAATAGATAAGGCCGTTGGAATAGCAGCCACAGACTCACTAGGTGAAACACCATTACTTTTTAAAACGAATCCATCAATTGTTTCGACGAACCAAGGGAATAACATTAACATCCAAGTAACACCTAAGAGGTTAAACAGTAAATGTACTCGAGCTGCCCGTTTGGCCGATACATTACCAACAGCAGCAGCGATATTTGCAGTAATGGTTGTTCCAATATTTTCCCCCATCACCATTGCCGCAGCAATTTGAAAATCAATCCAACCTTGACTACACATAACAAATGTGAGTGCCATCGTTGCGCTTGATGACTGAATTACAACAGTTAGTATAGTTCCTATAAAAAGAAAAATAAGTGTTGAACCAAAACCTAAATTGGTATAATGCTGAAGGAAGCTTAAAACTTCAGGACTCTCTTTAATGTTAGGAACAGATCCCTTGAGATATTCTAAGCCTAAAAATAGTAATGCAAAGCCTACTAAAAATTCACCCCAAGAACGGCGTGAAGAATTTTTTGAAAAAATTAGAGGTAATCCCAAACCAATTAAAGGAAGAGCAAAAGCACTAATTTTTACTTTAAATCCGAGCAAAGTAATCATCCAACCTGTAATGGTGGTTCCAATATTTGCCCCCATAATAACACCAATGGATTCCACTAGTGATATTAATCCGGCATTCACAAAACTTACCACCATTACGGTTGTAGCCGAAGAAGACTGAATAATAGTGGTTACCAAAAAGCCCGTTAATACGCCCAAAAAGCGATTCGATGTCATAGCGGATAAAATCTTTCGCATACGATCACCAGCAACCTTTTGCAAGGCCTCGCTCATCATCTTCATCCCGAAGAGAAATAACCCCAATGAACCAATAAGGGTTAATAAATCAAAAAGTGAGTAATTCATAATTAGTTGTAAAGCAGAGGTAACACCTCTTCAATAATACATAGATTCTACATCCCAAATTCGAGCCCAAAGATGTGATTTTTTTTATTTTATTAATATTCAGATAACTTTTATTTAAGGCTTTTTTAACATTAATTCCTCCATTTTAGAATCGGTCTAATTAAAATCATCTATTTACTTTTCATAATAGCTTCAAGTACATAGATAGTATACCAATTTGAACCTCTATCTACCTTTACTATGCACCCTGAATATTTTCTTTGTATTTTAATACGAAGTATCTGATTTAAAATTTATTAATATGAAAACCACGAACACAATATTAATACTTGTAGTTGCCTTGTTTTACGTTTCATGTTCTAACAATAAAGTTCAGAATGAAAGACTTACATCGCTTGTAAATCCATTTATGGGAACCGATGGTCCTGGAAATACGTACCCAGGTGCAACGGTGTCATTTGGTATGGTACAGTTAAGCCCCGATCATGGCATACCGGGCTGGGATAGAATCGCAGGTTATTTTTATCCAGACACCATTATAACAGGTTTTAGCCATATGCACCTAACGGGAACAGGAGCGGGCGACTTATATGATATATTAGTTAGTCCGATAAACTCGAAAGCAACTAAAACACTTAAAGAAAATGGTTATCGACCTTATAGCACGTTTTCACATGATAATGAACAGGCCGAGCCAGGTTATTATCAAGTGTTTTTGCAAGATTATGGTATTAATGCTGAACTAACTGCTACCAAACGAACAGGTATTCATCAATACACTTTTCCGGAAGATGATAACTCAGGTTTTATCATTGACTTAGGTTACTCTTTAAACTGGGATGCGCCAACCGATACTTATTTAAAAGTGATTGATGATACAACCATTGAAGGTTATCGTTTCTCAAAAGGCTGGGCTAAAGATCAGCGGGTGTTTTTTACGGCTAAATTTTCAAAACCATTTACCTCGTTCGAACTGTATAACAACAATGAGAAGGAAAATACCAGAAATACAAAGGGGAAAAACACAAAAATAATAGTGCAGTTTGCCACCTCAAACCAGGAGAAAGTTATCGTTAAAGTAGGTGTTTCGTCGGCATCAAATATAGGTTCAACAAAAAGCATAACGGTAGAAGCAGCGCATAACGACTTTGATAGGTATCGACAGGAAGCTTCTAACACATGGGAAGAAGAATTGAGTAAGATCAGCATAACATCGAATAATGAGACGAATAAAAAAACATTTTACACAACACTCTATCAATCGATGCTGGCTCCAACACTGTTTAGTGATACTGATGGCCATTACAAAGGTGCAGATGGCAAATATCATCATGCCGAAGGGTACGATAAGTATGATACATTTTCACTCTGGGACACATTTAGGGCTGCTCACCCATTATATACCATCATGCACCCTGAGCGTGTTAAAGATTTTGTAAGTAGCATGCTGAGTCATTACGAGCAAACAGGTCTTACGCCAGTATGGCCGATGCAGGGGAATGAAACAGATATGATGATTGGTTATCATGCGATTCCGGTAATTGTTGACGCTTATTTTAAGGGTTTACTGAATGAATTTGATAGCGATCTGTTATTTGAAGCCTGTAAATCAAATGCAATGGATGACGCACATGGTATTAAAGAATATCGCGAATTAGGTTATGTGCCCGTTTCTTATGACCATGAAAACTGGTCGGTATCAAAAACATTAGAATATGCCTACGATGATTGGTGCATTGCTCAATTAGCCAAAGATTTAAACAAAACGGATGATTACAACTACTTTCTAGAAAGAGCGAATAATTGGAAAAGCCATTACGATAATGAATCATCATTTATGCGCCCGAAAAAAGCAGATGGCAAATTTATCAGTGATTTTATAGCCAAAGATTATACCGATCATTTCTGTGAAAGTAATGCATGGCACTACTTCTGGTTTGTTCCACATAACATTCAGGGCTTAATCGATATCACAGGCGGCTCAAATCGCTTCGAAGAAAAGTTGGATAGTATGTTTACGTATTATCCTAAAGATGATGATAAACTACCGATATTTAGCACAGGTATGATTGGCCAATATGCTCATGGTAATGAGCCTAGCCATCATGTAGCTTATCTTTACAATTATTTTGGTAAAGCCTGGAAAACACAAGAACGCGTCAGAGAAATTCTGGAAACGCAATATGCACCAGTTCCTGATGGACATTGTGGAAACGAAGATTGTGGTCAAATGTCATCCTGGTATACTTTAAGCTCACTTGGCTTTTATCCGGTTAATCCGGCAGATGGTATTTATGTAATAGGAACACCTTTATGGGACTCAGCATCAATTAATCTACCAAATAATAAATCGTTTGAAATTACCTGTTCCAATACATCAGATAAGAATATCTATATACAATCTGTCAAATTAAATGGTCAGGAATTAAAGCGATGTTTTATTACTCATCAGGAAATTATTAACGGAGGGCAATTGGAGTTTGAGATGACAAATAAGCCTAATAAGCAGTTATGGAATTCCAAGGAAGCATTTCCGCCATCGTACTAAAATAAAAAAGCCAATTGGAGTATGATTCTGGCATACTTCAATTGGCTTTAAATCCTACAAGGCCAAACTTAAGGCAATAATTGAAAGTATAAAAATCTGTAAAATCAGAAATCTTACCGGAATATCAATACTTCTTGCCCAGTGTTTAACGGTTAATAAACTTCGAGTCATCATAGCAATTTGGGTTTAGCTAAATATTTTAGCAATTAACAACTATACAACTCCCGATTCCAAATATTAAGACGTAACATCGGGAATAAGGTTGCGTTAATACGCATATTTTTTTCACCTATCACTCTCATCTAATTTAACGCATTGATTTACTAATTATTATAAATCAATTAAAAAACTATTCAATATCTATTTGAATTTAAGAGTAAATTCTCTTTATTTGTAATCAATGAAAAAGCAATTATTTCATATTACTTCTACAGCCTTAAATACAACAAATGTATTTAAGAACGCTTCTCATATGATGATGTGTATGATGATGACGCGCTAAGTGTCACAACGCATCGTATCTGATAATCAAAAAAATATTTAGTACAGACCGGTGCGTTGAGCACAGGTAGAGGTTAAAGTAAAACATTAACCATAAAAACTAAATATCATGTCAGATTTAAAATTTGAAACATTACAATTACATGCGGGTCATGAAGTAGATGAAACAACACTTTCGAGAGCTGTACCGCTTTATCAAACCAGCTCGTTTTTGTTTAAAGACTCAGAACACGCAGCTAATCTTTTTGGCTTAAAAGAATTTGGCAACATCTACACACGCATTATGAATCCAACCACCGATGTGTTTGAAAAACGTATTGCGGCACTTGAAGGCGGAGTAGGAGCACTGGCCGTATCATCGGGCCAGGCCGCACAGTTTATTGCCTTAACCAATTTTCTGGAGGCTGGTGATAATTTCGTGTCTACATCGTATTTATACGGTGGAACTTACAACCAATTTAAAGTTCAATTTAAACGATTAGGCATTAAAGTAAAATTTGTTGAAGGAGATAATCCTCAGGATTTTGAATCAGCCATTGATGCCGAAACAAAAGCCATTTACATTGAAACAATAGGTAACCCACAGTTTAACATTCCTGATTTTGAAGCCATTGCAGCCATTGCTAAAAAGCACGAAATACCATTAATCGTTGATAATACTTTTGGTACCGCAGGTTACTTGTTCCGACCATTGGAGCATGGTGCCAATATAGTTGTTGAGTCGGCTACCAAGTGGATTGGCGGCCATGGTACATCCATTGGTGGTGTAATTGTTGATGGTGGTAACTTTAATTGGGGCAATGGCAAGTTTCCATCATTTACCGAACCTTCTGAAGGTTACCATGGCTTAAAATACTGGGAAGTATTTGGTGCCGATAGCCAGTTTGGTAATATTGCCTTCATCATCAGAGCAAGAGTAGAAGGCTTGCGCGATTATGGCTCAGCCTTAAGTCCATTCAATTCTTTCTTACTAATTCAAGGATTAGAAACTTTATCATTACGTGTTGACAGACATGTCAGCAATGCACTGACGATTGCACAGTGGCTCGAGAATCATCCACAAGTTGACTATGTGAAGTACCCTGGATTAGAATCAAGTCCTTACCACAATCTGGCTAAAAAATACCTTAAAAGAGGATTTGGAGGAGTAATGAGCTTCAAAATAAAAGGTGATGCAGCTGCCGCTGATAAATTTATCAATAACTTATCACTCATTAGTCATTTGGCCAATATAGGTGATGCAAAATCATTAATTATTCACCCTAGTTCTACTACACACGAGCAACTTAGTATTGAAGAACAAAAAGCATCAGGCGTTGAACCAGGTCTTTTACGTTTATCAGTTGGTATCGAGCATATCGATGATATTAAAGGTGATTTAGAATCAGCTTTTTCTAAATTATAAGTATGACAACAAACCATCTGATGCACTCAAACATTGGATGGTTTGTAATTTACTGTACATTTGTGAAGCAAAACAAAAACCAACAACGAATTCCTTTAATTCGTAGAAACAAAAAACCATGAAGCAAAAACTCAACATCGGCCTGTTTGGCTTTGGTGTAGTAGGGCAGGGGCTTTACGAAGTATTAAAAACCAGTCCGGCATTCGATTCCGAAATATCAAAAATATGTGTTAAGAACAAAAAAAGTCGTTCACTCCCAGATCAATATTTTTGTTATAATCCTGATGATATTTTAGACGATCCGAATATCAATACAGTTGTTGAACTGATTGATAATGCTGACGAAGCCTATCACATTGTAAAAAAAGCCCTTAAAAAAGGGAAGCATGTGGTATCAGCCAATAAAAAAATGTTGGCCGAAAACATGGCTGAAATGATTCAGTTGCAGAAAGAAAACAAGGTTTCGCTTTTATATGAAGCATCAGCCTGTGGAAGCATACCCGTGATTCGTAACCTCGAAGAATACTACGATAATGACCTTCTGCTTTCTGTTACAGGTATTTTAAATGGTTCATCTAACTACATTCTTTCTAAGATATTTGACCACAACCAATCTTACGATTCTGCCTTAAAAGATGCTCAGGATTTAGGCTTTGCCGAGAGTGATCCTACATTTGATGTAGAAGGCTTTGACGCACTATACAAGCTCATTATCTTAACCGTACACAGCTTTGGTTCAGTTATCGATCCTGAAGATGTTTTGACCTATGGTATTTCAAATATATCTGATTTTGATATTCAGTATGCGCGTGAAAAGCGCTACAAAATAAAGCTCGTTGGCCAGGTGGAGCGTCTGGAAGGCAACAACATTACTTTATTTGTTCTTCCGCGCTTTGTGCGCAAAGATAAATACATTTATAGTGTTGAAGATGAATTCAATGGTGTTGTTATAAAAGGAAAAGCCTACGATAAGCAGTTTATGTTTGGAAAAGGTGCCGGGGCACATCCAACAGGTTCTGCGGTATTATCAGACATTACTGCATTGGCACACAATTATGCCTACGAGTATAAAAAAATGAACTACGCCAATGATTTTAACTACTCAAAAGAACATCAGGTAGAATTATACCTAAGGTATTCTGATGATTCAGTTTTGAACAAGTTTAATTTCCAGTCAATTACCGAAGAATACAAAGGGCAGGAGTACAGTTATAAAATTGGCTTTATTAAACTGGCAGATTTGCTTAATATAAAAAATGAGTTACGAAGTTTAGATATCTTCATGAGCATTACCGGAAAGTCTCTAAATTACTAATATAAAAAACTATACATCCAACGAATCAATATGCACGGTAGCTTGTATATTGGTTCGTTTTTTTATGAGTATTTCATAAGAAGTGGCTATTTCATGCGCTTCATGAATACTTAAAGTTCCGGGTAATCGAATATGAAAGGTCATTTCGGTATGGTTACCATATTGATGCACCAAAAAATGGTGTGGATACATTTCAAATTCAGAGACTTCTTTGGCCAACAATACTATTTCATCTCTTAATTCATTATCGATACCTTCACCAAGAAGATGACTAATATTCTCTTTAAGAATTGAATAGGTAGTATAAAACAAGAGCAAAGAAACGATAATTCCAAGCACACCATCTATCCACCAATAATATCTACCAATAAAAATACCGACCAATATTACCAATGATGAAATCGCGTCAGATCGATGATGCCAACCATCAGCTATCATCGATTTTGAATTCGTTCGTTTGCCTATAATAATAGAATATTGCGCCATAAATTCCTTCACTAATAAAGAAACAATAGTAACCACTACAGCAATGGTTCCATATTCTACTTCACTCTTAGTCTGCAGTTTAACAATGGATTCTTTCAGAAAACTAAAACCAATTATAGCCAGTAACATTCCAACTATAATTGAGGCTATTACTTCTGCGCGTCCGTGGCCATATGGGTGTTCCTCATCAGCTGGCTTAGCCGAAACTTTAAGACCAATAAGAACTGCAACCGAAGAAATACTATCGCTTAATGTATGCCATGCATCGGCAATAATAGCTACAGAAGAGCTTACAATACCGGCCCACAGTTTAATGGCGAATAAAAATATATTTAAAAAGATAGAGCCAAAAGTAGCTTTAATACCTGCCTTATTTTCCATTGAATTGGTTTTACTTCATGGATTAGACAATTTTTAAAAGACTTTGTTTAATCTTCATCAACGAAAAAGAAATCAGAAATTATGCGATCAGTTATCATTTTACGATTGTCAGCAACCTTACAGAATCCATCTTCAAGCATGACATTATTACTACTAATCTGACGCTTTAATTCCTTATTAAAGAATGTGCAAATAGTCGTATTAAAACCATCAAGTAGCGACATATTAAAGCCATACTTTGTTCTTAATCCGAGCATAATTAATTCATTATATCGGTCAATTTCCTTGAGTTCTTCCTTTTCAAAATAAGTTTCATTACCCTCTAAAGCAGTAATGTATTTTCTCACATCTCTTACATTCCAACTACGGTTTTTACCATCAAAAGCATGTGCCGATGGTCCTAATCCCAGGTATTTTTGCCCAGTCCAGTAATTACTATTATGCTTTGACTCAAGACCCGGTAGTGAAAAATTAGAAATCTCATAATGTTCAAAACCAGCACAGGAAAGTTCTTTAACCAGGTAATCAAATTGCTTAACACTCGATTCCTCAGGTACTTCCTGTAACTTTCCTTTTTTCAGGTAATCATAGTACAAAGTACCTTTTTCGAAAGTTAGATGATAAGCCGAAATATGCTGAACACCACTTTCAATGGCCATTTGAACATTGCGTTCCCACTCTTCAAAAGTCATGTATGGTAGACCGTAAATGAGGTCGATACTCAAATTAGTAATGCCATTTTCTTTGGCAATACGAATGGCTTCTTTTGCCTGCTTAGCATTATGTCTGCGATTCATTTTACGTAAATGAACATCATAAAAACTTTGAATGCCCATACTTAAACGATCAACACCAAGGTCAACAAGTCCACCAATGTATTCGTCACTGACATCATCCGGATTTATTTCAAGAGTGAACTCTTGTAAATGCTTTAAAGATGAATGCTTTTTAATGGCCTTAATAATAACTGTAATCTCTTCAACTTTTATGGTAGATGGTGTACCTCCACCAAAATAAATGGTTTGGATGTCTTCATTTAACAAAAAAGAACGATTAAGTTCTATTTCTTTACAAAGAGCTTTAATATATTCGTCCTTGAATTGTTGATCGGTGGTTTTGTAAAAATCACAATATGAACATCGTGTATAACAAAACGGAACATGTATGTAAATGCCTGCCATTACTAGGATTGTTTCACGTGAAACACTGAGGAACAATGTTTTATTAACGCGTTATCAACAGTTTTTAAACAAAAAAAACAATAGTTATTAACACTAATAATTAAAAATGTACTATTTTAAAAAATACCACAAAACATTAAGTATTATTTTCATTATTACGGTATTGAGCTTGGTTAATACTGCTCGCATAAAACCCGATAACCTGCCAATAATACCACATTTCGATAAAATTGTTCACTTCTTAATGTACTTCACGCTGGGGTTTATATTTATGTTTGAATATTACATTCACCATCATAAAACCATTAAGCGAATTTCTAAAATTTTAATTCTTCCGCTTATTTATGGTGGTTTGATGGAAATTCTGCAATATTCGATTACTCCTTACAGAAGTGGAGACTGGTGGGATATGCTGGCTAATTCATGCGGTATATTCTCAGCATTTGTAGCTGTGGCTTTTTTTAGGAATAACACCTTTTTACGAAAATGGATGTTATTCCCATTAAAACAACCAATGTTTAAAGCTTAATGTAATCTGATTTTTCTTCCATATTAGAAAGAATTTTTGCAATCGTTTCATTTGAAAAGAAATCATACATCTGCTTTCGGATGGAACTGTACTGATCATGAACAGGACAAGCATAACCACCATCACTATTACTTTTACATGAATGCATACCTATTAAACAATTGGTAAATACATCACTACCATCAATAATAGAAACAATATCAAACAATGTAATTTCTTCAGGAGAACGACCAATACTAAAACCTCCATGCGGCCCCTTGGTACTTTTAAGCAATTTTTGCTTGGCCAGGCTTTGAAGTATCTTTCCTAAAAATGGTGTAGGAATATCTAAGTCTTTGGATATTTGCTTAATACCAATCTTCTTCCCATCCTCATCATTTACAGCTAGATATATAACGGCACGGATGGCATATTTACATGTATTTGATAACATTTGTATTGAGTTTGTGGCTAAGGTAATAAAATCATTAAAAAACCTTTATCTCTTTATCTTCTTTTTCCACTCTTGATTAAATGTTTTTGGCGCAAATGGTGATAAAGTTTTGTGTGTACCTACTAGTTTTGGAAAGAATAATCGTGTAAAAAACGTTTTTACAAAACCACCAAATAAATTCATTGTACGACGACTTGACAATGTATTATAAAGCCCTGTATTAATACTTTTATCAGAAAATGATTGATTGGCCTGGGCTTTTTGCCGGTTATGTAATAAAAGATTAGTTAATGGTATTTTAACGGGACATACTTCATCACACTTACCACACAACGAAGAAGCGAAACTCAGGTGGTTATATTCATCAAAGCCTTTAAAATGAGGGGAAATAACAGAACCAATCGGACCACTATAAGTGGTATTATAAGTGTAGCCTCCAATATTTTTATACACAGGACAGCCATTTAAACAAGCACCACAGCGAATACATTTTAGAGATGCCTTTAAAGTATCTTTCTGATAAACCTCGGAGCGTTTGTTGTCTAATAAAAATATTAACATTCGCTCAGGACCATCTGTTTCTGTTGTCTGCTTAGGACCAAAAAATAAATTACTATAAACAGTTAGTTGTTGACCAGTACCATGCGAAGCCAATAAGGGCCAAAATAAAGGTAAGTCCTTAATTCCTGGAATTACTTTTTCGATACCTGCAATAACAATGTGTATTTTTGGAAAAGATGCTGATAAAAAAGCATTGCCTTCATTCTCAGTGACCGCAACAGCACCTTCTTCGGCACACAGAAAGTTGGCACCGGTAATACCTACATCAGCGTTTATAAATTTGGTTCGCAGTAATTGTCGCACAAAATCGGTGAGTGCTTCCGCCGACAAATTCTCATCGGTATTAAAATGCTGATGAAAAAGTTCAGCAATATTCTGCTTGGATTTGTGCATGGCTGGTGTTACTATATGATATGGCTTCTCACCAGCCACCTGCACAATAAATTCTCCTAAATCTGTTTCTACAGATTCAATACCTATATTTTCAAGGTGATGATTGAGTTCTATTTCTTCAGTCACCATTGATTTACTTTTTACAAGCATTTTAGTTTGCTCATCTTGTAAAACAGTGGTTAGTTGATTGATTATTTGCTGACTATTTTCGGCCCAAAATACTTCAGCGCCATTATTCTGAGCATTACGTTCAAACTCAACCAAATAATCAGGTAGGTATTCTATAACCTTATCCTTTATGATAGATGCCCTTAGTTTAGCCTCTTTGAGATTTGAATAACGAGCCTTACCAACAGTAACTGCAGCATCGTATTTCGACATATTAAAATGAATAATACGACGATGATTCAAATCACCAGCAATAATACCGGCATCACTTTTAAAGGATTTAACTTTACTCAACGGCAATAGTTTTAAACAGGTATTTTATCAATACGTTTTTGATGACGACCACCTTCAAAAGCAGTATTAACAAACTTATCAACAATACTAATAGCATCTTCTTCTGATACGTAACGACCTGGAACAGTGCAGATATTAGCATCATTGTGCAACCTTGCCATTTCAGAGATTTCAACAGACCAACATAAGGCTGCTCTAATCCCCTGGTGCTTGTTAACAGTCATGTTAATACCATTTCCACTACCACAAACAGCAATGCCAATTTCGAATTCATTATTTTCAACGGCCGATGCCATCGGGTGGGCGTAGTCTGCATAATCAGTACTATCCTCTGAATGAGTACCAAAGTCTTTTACCTCAATACCCTTGCTTATTAAGTGTTTTTTGATGGCCTCTTTAGCTGGGTAACCAGCATGATCGGCAGCTAATGCTATTGATTTGAATATCATGTTGTTTTTTTTGCAAAGATAACGATGCTAAGCGCATTTAAAAACATGTTAAAAAACCTGTTCTTTAATGTTAAAAACTTGTGAAAAGCATTTGATTAATTTTTAAAAATAATGCTTGATTTTCTATCAAATAATTACAATACAAGCATACTATTGAATAATTGCTGTTGGTAAACGTATTATTTTGATACGATTTTTAAACCGTTTTTAACCCTGCTTTGAACATTAACAAACAAAGAAATTATTAAATTTGAACCCTATTAACAAATTGTTGATAGGATTAAAAAGCGTATTATTATCAGTAAATTAAGTGGTTTTACCCTTGTTAATAAATGGTTAGTAAAGGTTGATCTCAATATAAAAACTCTACAAACAAAGTTTTTGAAAAAAAAATACTAACCTTGCTAACAGGATATTATTATTACTATAGTTTTTAAATTACTTTCTATATATAGATATGAATATAAAAGATAGTTGGTTGAAAAGTGGATATGTGAACGAATCGGTTCCAACTAATATCGATATTAAAAAAGAAATTGTTCGATTGAAAGAGGAGAAGGACGCTATTATAATGGCCCATTTCTATCAAACGAACGAGATTCAGGACATCGCAGACTTTGTTGGGGATAGTTTAGCTTTAGCACAAAAAGCGGCCAAAACTGACGCTAAAATCATTGTTTTAGCCGGTGTGCACTTTATGGGGGAAACGGCTAAAATATTATCGCCCTATAAAACGGTACTTGTACCTGATTTAAATGCGGGTTGTAGCTTAGCTGATAGTTGTCCGCCAGAAGCGTTTAAAGCTTTCGTTGATAAGCATCCTGATCACACCGTTTTAACCTATGTAAATACAACTGCTAAGATTAAAGCCTTATCTGATATTGTAGTAACATCAACCAACGCTAAAAATATAGTAGATAGTTTACCTAAGGACGAAAAGATTATTTTTGGTCCGGATAGAAACCTTGGAAATTACCTGAATAGTATATCGGGACGTGAAATGGTTTTATGGGATGGTGCCTGTCATGTGCATGAAAAATTCTCAGTTGAGAAAATTGTTGAATTAAAAGCTGAGCATCCGGATGCAGTTGTTTTAGCACATCCAGAATGTAAAAAACCATTATTATTGTTAGCCGATTTTATTGGAAGTACAGCTGCCTTACTTAAGCACTCCATTAGTTCTGACGCTAATAAGTTTATTGTGGCTACCGAATCAGGTATCATTCATCAAATGCAAAAAGAAAGTCCTGAAAAGGTTTTTATTCCTGCACCACCAAATGATTCAACTTGTGCTTGTAATGACTGTGAATACATGAAATTAAATTCATTGGAAAAATTATACAATGCACTAAAATATGAATGGCCTTCAATTGATGTTGATGAAGAAATAAGGAAAGATGCGGTGAAACCTATTAATCGAATGTTAGAGATATCGAAAAAAGCCGGCCTTTAAAACATACTACAACCTAACCTGGAATGGAAAAACTTGAACAAC
This sequence comes from Carboxylicivirga marina, assembly GCF_016612505.1. Lineage (GTDB taxonomy): Bacteria > Bacteroidota > Bacteroidia > Bacteroidales > Marinilabiliaceae > Carboxylicivirga > Carboxylicivirga marina. The sequence continues at coordinate 85,486 of NZ_JAENRR010000007.1, read as the reverse complement.
CTATATCTGTTTTATTAGTTGAGGATAATGTTTTAAATCAAAAACTTATCTTCTTAAATTTATCTAAATACGGATTCAAAATTGATATTGCTAACCATGGGCGCGAAGCTTTGGAAAAATTAGAACACGGTCAGTATGACTTAATTTTAATGGATTTAATGATGCCTATAATGGATGGTTTAGAAACGACGGTAGCTATCCGCGCTAAGGAAAAAGTTTCCAATGAGCATATGCCAATTGTAGGTTTAACCGCTAACACATATGATGCCGATCGAGAAAAATGTTTATCGTATGGTATGGATGAATATATGGCTAAACCTTTCGATTTGCAGGAGTTTTTCTCTAACCTTAAAAAATTAAATATTATCTAATCAACTATATGAGTTTCGACATAAGAGAAAGTGGGGATACAGAAAAAGAGTTGGAGAAGGCATTGCGCCCCCTCTCTTTTGATGATTTTAAAGGGCAGGATAAAATTGTCGAAAATCTTGAAATATTCGTTCAGGCAGCTAAGATGCGTGGCGATGCTTTGGATCATGTATTATTGCATGGACCACCGGGATTGGGAAAAACAACCCTTTCAAATATTATTGCACATCAGCTTGGGGTTGGATTTAAATTAACGAGTGGACCTGTGTTAGATAAACCCGGTGATTTAGCAGGTATTTTAACAAGCCTTGAAGAGAATGATGTGCTTTTTATTGATGAAATTCATCGCTTAAGTCCGGTTGTTGAAGAATACCTCTATAGTGCCATGGAGGATTTTAGAATTGATATTGTTATCGATAAAGGTCCTGGAGCACGAAGCATACAAATTGACTTAAATCCATTTACTTTAATTGGTGCTACCACACGAAGTGGATTACTTACCGCTCCGTTGCGTGCACGCTTTGGAATCAACAGCCACCTTGAATATTATAATGCTGAAACTATATCTCATATCATTGAACGTTCAGCAGATATTCTGGAAGTTAGAATTCATCAAAATGCGGCCGATGAAATAGCACGCCGTAGTCGTGGAACACCTCGTATTGCTAACGCACTATTACGTCGTGTGCGTGACTTTGCACAGGTTAAAGGTGATGGTACTATTAATTTGGATATTAGTAAAATAGCTCTTAATGCATTAAACATTGATACCTTTGGTTTGGATACCATGGATCATAAAATACTGCTAACTTTGATTGATAAATTTAATGGTGGTCCCGTTGGTGTTAATACCATTGCAACAGCTGTTGGTGATGATGCTGGAACAATTGAAGAAGTATATGAACCTTTTTTAATAATGGAAGGTTTTATCAAAAGAACTCCTCGTGGAAGAATGGCAACAGCGCATGCTTACGAACATTTAGGACGCGAAACTAACTTAAACCAGGGAACCCTATTTTCTTAGTATTTTGAGTAAACTTAAAAAACTTGCGGGCGATACAATAATTTATGGACTAAGTACCATTCTAGGTCGTTTATTAAATTGGTTGTTAATGCCATTTTATATTCGAACGCTTAATATGGCTGAGGTTGGTGGTGTTTTTAATATCTATAGTTATATAGCTGTAATATTAGTGCTGCTGACGTTTGGATTTGAGACTGGTTATTTTCGGTTTATTAAAGATTATAAGCAAGAAGTATTACTAAAAACGCTAACAAGTTTTATAACAGCTTTTAGTATTCTTCTGACTGTCTGTGTATTTTTATTTCAAGATCAAATTAGTAATGTTCTTGGTAATCAGTTTTTGACAGCAAAATATTTCACGATTGCTGTGGCGATTGTAAGTATTGATGCCATCATTAGCATTCCGTTTGCTGATTTACGAATTCAGAATAAAACAAAAAGATATGCTACGCTTAAGTTTGTTTCAGTTCTTCTGAATATCCTATTTACCGTCTTTTTTCTTGTTATTTGCCCTCTATTGATTAAAAATGAATTTAGATTCGTAGAGTACTTTTTTAATCCAAATAATAAGCTCTATTACGTTTTTGTATCAAACTTGTTAAGTTCAATTATAATCGGTCTGTTTTTTATTCCTGAATTAATAAAAGTTAAGGCTAAATATGATCTTAGTTTACTTCGTAATGTCATTAAGTATTCCTATCCGATAATGATTGTCGGATTGTTTGGTATGCTTATTCAAAATATCGATAAGATATTAATGCCACATCTTATTTCCGAAGACGCGATGGAACAATTGGCTATATATGGTGCTAATTATAAAATTGGTATTCTAATGGCGCTATTTATTCAATCATATCGACTGGCATTTGAACCCTTCTTTTTTAAAGAAGGAAAGGATTGTGCATCAAAGGAACTATATGCACAAATACTTAAATTTTTTGTCCTTTTTGGTTGTTTAATTTTTGTGGGTGTTTTAGTCTTTATCGATGTTGTTAATTTGCTTCTCTTGCCTGACTATATTGAAGGCAATATTATCATTCCTTTTATCTTACTGGGACAATTATTTTTTGGAATTTACTACTCTTTATCATTGTGGTATAAACTTACAGATAGAACCAATTATGGAGCAATAATTAGTGGTATTGGTGCCGTTTTAGTTATTATAGGCAATATAGTTTTAGTGCCAATTTATGGTTATGTAGGTGCAGCAATTAGTTCCCTAATTTGTTTCCTTTTAATGACTGTAATTTCTTACTTTATTGGACAGAAATATTACCCCATAAAGTATCCTGTTTTCAAAATTATTTTACATATCTCAGTTGCTGTAATTGTTGTTTACGGTAGTTCTTTTATTCACTTAGATAATCTATTATTTCATTTGGTGCTTAAAGGCACTATATTTGTTAGTTATTTTGCTTTTCTTTATGTAATTGAAAGAAAGGAGTTAATAAAAATTTTGTCATGACAAACGTTCAAATTATTAATAAAAGCAGGCACCAATTGCCTGGATATAGTACAGAACATTCATCTGGTATGGATTTACGAGCTAATATTGATGGTCCGATAGTTTTAAAACCTTTACAACGAATTTTAATACCAACTGGTTTATTTATTCAACTGCCTGAAGGACATGAAGCTCAAATCAGACCACGCAGTGGTTTAGCAGCCAAATATGGTGTTACTGTGTTAAATACTCCTGGAACGATAGATGCTGATTATCGTGGAGAAATTAAAGTGATTCTCGTTAACCTGTCTAACGATGATTTTACAATTAATGATGGCGAGAGAGTTTGCCAAATGGTCATTGCGCAATATACCAAAGTGTCGTTAACTGAGGTTGAATTATTAGAAGAAACAGTACGAGGTAGTGGTGGTTTTGGACACACGGGAACCAATTAATCATTCATATCAACATAATTAATCGATTAATATGAGTTTTAAGCTAATTTGGTTTTCTCTTTGTATAAGCACAATTCTTTTGGCTGGTTGCTCTTCAGTAAAGACAAGTTCTAGCTCTAATGTAAGTTCTGAGCAACTGAAAAAGGTGCAACTTAATGATGTAGATAAACGCAAGTTCGATTATTTCTTTTACGAAGCTAGTCGTGAAAAGATGAAGGGTAATCTTGAAAAATCTGCGATGTACCTCAGTGAGTGTTTGAAAATTGATGGTACAAGTAGTGCTGCAATGTATGAGTTGGCCAATATATTGGTTGCAGGTAATGAGATTGTTAAAGCCCAAGGATTGTTAGAACGTGCAATTAGTTTTGAGCCAAATAATATTTGGTATAAGTTGATGTTGGCAGAACTATACCAAAAAAACAAGATGGGTTTTCAAGCCATTCAGTTATATGAGCAAATTGTAGCTGATTATCCCGATAACGATGAATATTTGTATGGTTTAGCCCAGGTATATAATCGAAATGGTGAAAATGAAAAAGCTTTAGAAGCCTATTCAAAGCTTGAGAAATCTATTGGATTAAACGAGGTTGTAATTCTTGAAAAGGAAAAGATTTTACTGAATATTGGAAAGAATAAATCAGCCCTACAAGAGTTAAACAAATTAGTAAAGAAGTACCCTAATGAAGGTCGTTATTATGGTTTCATTGCTGATTATTACTTATTTCTTGACGATAAGGAAAATGCTCGTAAGTATTACAATATCGTACTAGAAAAGGACCCAGCTAATGTAACGGCTTACTTTAGTCTTGGAAATTTGTCTTTTCAGGAAAAGGATACAGCCAATTTTATTAAGTTTTATAAGTTGGCATTACAGAGTAAAACAACACCGTTTGAACTTAAATTTCAGCGGATTTTACCTTTCTTAATGGATAATAAGACGATTGCCTCCAATAAAGGGTTTCTTACGGAATTTTTCGATGTAATTGTTGATGTTCATCGATATGAAGCAATGGCTTATGTGTATGAAGGAAACTTTTATCGCTCTGTTAATGAAAGTGATAAAGCTTTAAAATCCTATAAACAAGCATTATCAATTGAAGATCGTAATGAGTTAATCTGGCAAGATTATTTGCTCCTTATGATTGATACGCAGGATTTCATAAATATTTATGGAAATGCTAAAGTAGCGCTCACTCATTTTCCTGACAATGCCTTCTTTTATTTAATTGCAGGTAGTTCTGCTGGTCAATTAGATGATAATGATGAGGCACTAAAGTTGTTAGAAAAAGGTTTAACAAAGGTTGGGGATAATAAGGCAATGGAAGCACAAATTTATGCCAATATTGGTGATATTGCTTTTGCTAATAATGATGCAGAAAGAGCATTCAAATCATATGACAAATCTTTGGCAATTGATGAATTAAATATTGTGGTTCTTAATAACTATAGCTACTACCTGACTCTGGAAAACAAAGATTTAGATAAGGCTGAAAGAATGAGTAGTCGTTGCATCGAAATGGAACCTGGCAACTCAACATACTTAGATACTTATGCCTGGGTTTTATTTAAACGTGAACGCTATTTTGAAGCTAAATATATTATTGAACGCGCAATTGATAATGGTGGTGATTCAAGCAATGTTATAGTCGAACATTACGGCGATATTCTTTATAAGAATGGTGATATTGACAAGGCTGTAGAACAATGGAATAAAGCTGTTGAAATGGGAAGTGAAAGTGAAACCATTCAACAAAAAATTGATACAAAATCATACGTAGAGTAGTGGGAAGATATAAGTATTTCTTATTAGTGGGATTGATGCTTTCATTTTTTGGATGTAAATCATCACAAGTATTTTATAATAAAAATGGCCAACTCAAAAATATACCAGATTATAAATTAATCAATTCAACGGAAACGAAGTATATTGATTGTCATTCAATCTTTTATAAAAAGTTTAAAGCTGAATTTGATTTTAAAGGCGAAAGTAAATCCTTTAAAGGAAATTTATATGTGCTAAAGGATTCTTCAATTGTGGTCTCTATTAATCCATTAATGGGTATTGAGTTGTTACGAGTAAAACTTCAACCTGGAAAAGTTGAAATAATCGATCGTACGAAGAAGGTTTATTCACATGGTGATTACAGAATTTTGTGGGATAAATTCCTAATTGAAATGGATTTTTATACGCTTCAAAGCATTCTCTTAAATGAATTATTTGCTTATCCTATTGGTGATAACGATAAACATTTAAAACGTTACAAACATTATTGCAGTGATAATGTTTATCAACTACAATCGTTAAAAGAGGGAAAATTCACACGTAAGTACAAAAAGGATAAGACTACAAATATTATCTATCATCAGTTTTCAATCTTGCCTGAAATCTTTAAAATATCTAAAGTTTACATTAAGGATTTTGAGGTAAATAGTGAGATTACTATTGAGTATGGTAAGTTTATTGAAGTTCAGTCAGGCCTTGTTCCATCAACAATATTATTTAATGGACAGCGTGGTTCCGACAACTTTTCTTTAACTATACAGTTTGATCATATTGATATTAATAGTCAAAATTCTATTGGATTCAAAGTTTCAGGTAAGTATAAAAAAGTTGATTTAAGTAATGAGCATTAAGATTCAAAATCTGTTATTAGGTCTGATTTTAACCTTCTCTTTATCTTCTGTAGCTCAAACGCTTGATGAGCTTGAAAAAGAAAAGAATAGATTAAATATACGTATTGAAAATGCTAACAAATTATTATTAAGCTATTCAAAAAAGAAGCAATCAAATATTAATAGTGTTCGTTTACTTGATAATCAAATTAAAGACCGAGAAAGCTTAATTGCTGTATATCATAGTGAAATAGATGTGTTAAAGGCTGATATAAATATTCTGGAATCGGAAATAGATAATAATGAAAAGGAATTATCCTCCTTAAAAGAACAGTATACTAAGCTTATAAATGAAGCTTATTTAAATAAGAAGAAATATAATGAACTTTCATTCTTTTTTGGGGCTGAATCATTCAATGAAGCATACAGACGTTATGCTATGCTAAAGGAGTACAATAAATTCAGACACAATCAAGGTGTTTTAATCCAAAATAAGGCTATAAAATTAGACGAGTCATACAAGTTGTTAAATACTAATTTAAAGGTTCAGAACAACGCTTTAAATAGTGTGCAACAACAATACGCACAACTTATTAATGATAAACAAAAGGTTAATAAAAATATTCAGGAACTAAAGCAGAAGGAAACATCATTAAAACAAGATATTCGTAAACAAAAGAAGTCCTTGAAGAAGCTTGAAGACGAAATTGTTAAACTAATCGAAGAGATTTCTAATGAAACAGTAGAACCTTCTGACTTCCATCTGTCTAAAGGTAAACTAATTTGGCCTGTTAGAGATGGTGTTGTAATAAGTCGTTTTGGAGAGCATCCTCATCCTGTTTTAAAGTACGTTAAAGTAAATAATAACGGTCTTGATTTACAAGCTTCAGAGGATAAAAAGGTTCGCCCTGTTTTCGCAGGAAAAGTAAGTCGTATTGTTCCTATACCTGGTTATAATAAAGCTATTTTAATCCGTCATGGACGTTTTTTAACCGTTTATGCTAATATTGGTGAAGTTAATGTAAAACCGGGGCAAAATGTAACTAAAAGTTCGATATTGGGTACTATATACAGTGGTAAGGGCGAAAATTCTGGCGTACTTCACTTTGAAATTTGGGAAGAAAGTGTGAAATTGAACCCTGAGCATTGGTTGAAAAAGTAAATTTTGTATAACTTTTTTAACTAAGCCGCGTATAAACGAAATACTTGTATTATTATTAGAATTTTTCGGTGTTATTTAATTGAAAAACCTCTAAATTTAAGCTATATAAAATGGAATTGACTGCAAATAAAATCGAATTCAACTCCGAAACCAAAAATATTAATATTGTTGAGAAATTGATTGACGATTTGTCCAATGAATTTGATCTTCATAATGATATTTATGGAAAATTATTATTGGCTGTAGTTGAAGGTGTTAATAATGCAATTGTACATGGTAATAAGCTTGACAAAGAGAAGGTTGTAACAGTTGATTACATGATCGATGAAGAAAAGGTCGAGTTTACAATAAGTGATGAAGGTTCTGGTTTTGATTATACAAATATTCCAGATCCTACCAAACCTGAAAATCTTGAAAAAACGCATGGGAGAGGCGTATTTTTAATGCATCATTTAGCTGATGATATTGAGTTCGACGAAGAAGGAAGTATTGTCAAAATGACTTTCAATATTGATTAATGATAGATTTTCTTGCTGAAAAAGTTAACTTACCACATTTCATTAAAGAAGAAATTAAAGATTGGATTAAGTCTGTAATTGCTTCGTATGATTACGAACTTGGTGACTTATCTTACCTTTTTTGTGATGATGATTATATTATTGAAATTAATCGTCAATACTTACAACACGATTATTATACCGATATTATTACTTTCGATTATTGTACTGGTAAGGTTATATCCGGAGATTTAGTTATTAGTTTAGACACAGTACGTTCTAATTCAGAGATGTTTAATACATCTTATGAAACAGAATTGAAACGTGTTGTTATTCATGGTGTTCTTCATTTACTTGGTTTCAAGGATTCTACTGTTGAAGAAAAAGACCAAATGAGAGCTGAAGAAAATAAGGCTTTATCATTATTATCAACTTTTCATTAATTTTGCTGTTTATCTTACAGTAAACGAATAATTTTTAACGTATGGATTTTAAATACGATGTAATTGTCGTAGGTGGAGGACACGCTGGATGTGAAGCTGCAGCCGCGGCTGCTAACCTCGGAAGTAAAGTGTTGCTTATAACTATGGATATGGGGCGTTTTGCCCAAATGTCATGTAATCCGGCAATTGGAGGTGTTGCTAAAGGACAAATAGTGCGTGAGATTGATGCGTTAGGTGGTTATACTGGAATTATAACAGATAAGTCATCCATTCAATTTAGAATGCTTAACCGTTCTAAAGGACCTGCCATGTGGAGTCCAAGAGCGCAATGTGATAGAATGGTTTTTTCATCTGAATGGCGAATTCAGTTGGAAAAAATTCCAAACGTATTTTTTTGGCAAGACTCAGTCGTTGAATTTATTTTTCAAGATAACATAATTAAAGGCGTTAGAACGTCAAATAATGTAGAGTTCTTATCGGAGGCCGTTGTTTTAACAACAGGAACCTTTCTAAATGGTCTAATGCACATTGGTTCAGTGACTTCCGAAGGAGGTCGAGTTTCTGAACCAGCATCAAAAGGCTTGTCTGAGCAATTATTATCGCGTGGATTCACAGTTGGTCGTATGAAAACTGGTACACCCGTACGTATTGATGAGCGAAGTATTAATTTTGATAAATTAGACGAGCAGAAGGGTGATGGGCATGATTATCGATTTAGTTATTTGCCTTCTCCTGATAATGGATTGAGAAAACGTAGTTGTTTTATTACCTATACAAATCCTGAGGTTCACAAAGTGCTTGAAACAGGTTTAGATGAATCGCCAATGTATAATGGCACGATTCAAAGTATTGGACCTAGATATTGTCCTAGTATTGAAACTAAAATTGTTACTTTTTCAGAAAGAGAACGCCATCAACTATTTCTCGAACCAGAAGGGGAGACTACTATCGAATATTATTTAAATGGCTTTAGTTCTTCTTTACCATTAAAGACTCAGATAGATGCCTTAAAACTTGTTCCTGGTTTAGAAGAAGTAAAAGTATTTCGACCTGGTTATGCTATTGAATATGATTTTTTCGAGCCAACTCAACTTAAACATACCCTTGAAACAAAAAAGATTAGTAATTTATTTTTTGCTGGTCAAATTAATGGTACAACTGGTTATGAGGAAGCTGCTGCTCAAGGTTTAATCGCTGGAATTAATGCACATCAAAAAATTAACAACAAAACTGATTTTACTTTAAGTCGGGATGAAGCATATATTGGCGTGTTGATTGATGATTTGGTAACAAAAGGTGTTGATGAACCTTATCGTATGTTTACTTCTCGTGCTGAATTTAGAATTCTTCTGAGACAAGATGATGCAGATTCGCGTTTATCTCCAAAAAGCTTTGCAATTGGTTTAGCTTCTCAAAAGCGAATCGATCATTTGAATGAAAAAATTGATAAGCGAAATCAGATTATTGAATTTCTAAAGGAATTTAGTGTTAAGCCAGCTCTGATTAATTCGTGGCTTGAATATATGGGCACAGCGCCATTAAAACAAGGAGTGAAGTTAATTGATATTATTTCGCGCCCTCAGATTAATATATATGATTTACTTGATGGTATTAAACCATTTGCCGAATTTATAGAAAAGTTAAATATGGCTCGAAAGGATGAGATTCTTGAGTCAACTGAAATTATTCTTAAATATTCAGGTTATATTAATCGAGAAAGATTATTAGCTGATAAGTTTAAAAGACTTGAAAATTTGAATATTGTGAATAAATTCGATTATAAATCAATTAAATCACTTTCTACAGAAGCAAGGCAAAAGTTAGACAGTATTCAGCCAGAAACAATCGGACAGGCAAGTCGAATCTCTGGTGTTTCTCCAAGTGATATAAATGTATTATTAGTATTAATGGGAAGGTAATGTTCCACGTGAAACATATTTTATGATTATTTCTGGAAATATAGTTGATATTATTAATAGAGATATTTATCCTGGTAAAGTCTATTTACGAGATAATATTATCCACAAAATAGAGAGAGATAATAGTACTTATTCAAATTATATTTTACCTGGCTTAATTGACAGTCATGTGCATATTGAAAGTAGTATGCTTACACCTTCAGGTTTTGCTAAATTAGTTGTTCCACGTGGAACGATAGGAGTTGTTTCTGATCCGCACGAAATAGCAAATATCTGTGGTGTAAAAGGGGTTGAGTACATGATTGAGGATGGAAATAATGTACCCTTAAAATGTTTTTTTGGTGTTCCTTCGTGTGTTCCTGCAACAAGTTTTGAGACCTCCGGTTTTAAAATTGAGAGTCTAGAAGTGGAATATTTATTACAAAAAGGCGCTCCATTTTTGGCTGAGATGATGAATTTCCCTGGTGTGATTTACGGAAATCAAGAGGTTTGGAGTAAATTAAAACTGGCTAAAAAATACAATGTTCCGATTGATGGGCATGCACCTGGTGTGCGCGGTGAAGATTTAGAAAAATATGCGGCTGGAAATATCACCACCGACCATGAATCTTTTACGATTGATGAAGCACTTGAAAAGATAAAACTAGGTATTAAAACGCAGATTAGAGAGGGGAGTGCAGCACGAAATTTTGAGGTTTTACATCCTTTAATTAGCAAGGAACCTTTACAAACAATGTTATGTACTGACGATAGTCATCCGGATTTAATTATTGAAAAAGGACATATTGATCGGTTAATAAAGCTTGGATTAAGTAAGGGATACTCAATTTTTGAACTTTATCAGGTGGCAGTTATTAATCCTGTAAAACACTATAATTTACCGGTTGGTTTATTACGAGAAGGCGATGCTGCTGATTTTATAGTTGTTGATTCTTTAAGTGATTTCAATGTTATAGAAACATACATTGATGGTTTAAAGGTGGCCAGTAATGGTAACGCATTGTTCGATTTTCCAAAATCAGATCTAATAAATAATTTCAATTGTTCACCAATTTCAATAGCTGATATCACCATTTCAGCACCGTATGATTCACCTAAAGTACGGGTAATAGAAGCACAGGATGGTGAGTTATTAACCAATGAATTTATTTGGCATCCAAACATAAAAAAGGGGCAGTTCATTCAATCTGATCTTAATAATGACATTCTAAAAATAGTAGTTGTTAATAGATATAGTCAGAGTAAACCAACTGTTGGATTTATAAAAAACTTTGGTTTAAAAAATGGGGCATTAGCTAGTTCGGTTGCTCATGACAGCCACAATATTGTTGCGATTGGTTGTGATGATAATGCTTTGATACAGGCAATAAATAGTGTTATTGAATGCAAAGGAGGAATTTCTGTTTGTAATAATGAGTGTTTAAATCGCCTAGAATTACCCGTAGCTGGGTTAATGTCGGTTGAGCCAGGTGATGTTGTTGCGAAGAAATATGCTGAATTAAATACTCTGGTTGAGGAGATGGGCTGTACTATAAGGGCACCATTTATGACGCTTGCCTTTATGTCTTTGCTTGTTATACCATCCTTAAAAATTGGTGATAAAGGATTGTTTGATGTCAATAAGTTTGAATTTACAAGCCTGTTTGTAAATGAATGAAGCTCGCATAGAATTAGAAAATAAACTAAAACTATTAGTTCAATCCTTACCATCTTCACCTGGTGTTTACCAGTATTATAATGAAGATGGTGTTATCATTTATATTGGTAAAGCAAAGGATTTAAAAAAACGCGTTTCATCCTATTTTTCCAAAAAACATGAGGATGGAAAGACAAGAATACTTGTTAAAAAAATCGCCGATATTAAACACATTGTTGTTGATTCGGAAGAAGATGCTTTATTGCTCGAGAATAACTTAATAAAAAAGTACCAACCTCGTTATAATATCTTATTAAAGGACGATAAATCTTATCCTTATATTGTCATAAAGAATGAACCTTACCCACGTGTTTTTCAAACCAGAAATTTTATACGCGATGGAAGTTCCTATTTTGGGCCGTATACATCCATTGGAATGGTACGTACATTAATCGATTTGTTCCGTCAAATATACCCTTTGCGCACCTGTAAGCTAAATTTAAGTGATGAGAATATTAAGGACGGAAAGTTTCGTGAGTGCTTAGAATATCATATTGGAAAATGTAAAGCACCCTGTATAGGTCAGTTTGATAAGGATATTTATCAGGGGAATATTCAATCGATTAAAGAAATTTTACATGGTAATATCACTTCAGTTCTTAAATATATGCATGGTATCATGCTTAATTACGCCGATGAACTGGAGTTTGAAAAAGCGGAAGAAGTCAAAAGAAAGATTGAATTATTAAAAGGACATCAATCGAAATCCACTGTGGTTAATCCAAAAATAACCAACGTAGATGTATTTAGTATTACTGATGACGACAAAGCAGCTTACGTTAATTTTATTCGCGTGGTTAATGGAGCAATTATTCAGTCGCATACAATGGAGTATCGCAAGAAACTTTCAGAAGAAAAGTCTGAGATTTTACCGCTTGCCATCTTTGAAATGAGAAGCAGAATTAAACTATTAGCCCGCGAAATTTTGGTTCCTTTTAAGTTGAATATCGAATTAGATAATGCAAAGTTTATCGTTCCTAAAATAGGAGATAAGAAAAAGTTAATGGATTTATCTGAACGAAACGTTAAATATTTTCGCTTAGATAAACTTAAGCAACAATCCTTGCATAAAAAGGAACCGAGAGAAGAGCGAATACTTAAAGTAATGCAATCTGATTTGCGCTTAAAAGTGTTACCTCGCCACATCGAGTGTTTTGATAATTCAAACATTCAGGGAACAAATCCAGTGGCTGCATGTGTGGTGTTTCGTAATGGAAAACCTTATAAAAAGGATTACCGACATTTTAATATAAAAACTGTTGAAGGGCCAAATGATTTTGCTTCAATGGAAGAAGTGGTTTATCGACGTTACAAGCGTTTAAAAGAAGAAGGTCAGGGCTTACCACAGTTAGTGGTAATTGATGGTGGTAAAGGTCAGTTAGGAGCCGCTGTTAAGATACTTCGGGATTTAGATTTAACTGATAAAATATCAGTTATTGGTATTGCTAAACGATTAGAGGAGATATTTTATCCAGGTGATCCGGTACCTTTGTATCTTGATAAAAACTCAGAATCGTTAAAAATAATTCAATATTTACGAAATGAGGCACATCGTTTTGGAATTACTTTTCATCGTCAAAAACGATCGATTAATTTTATTCAATCAGAGCTGAATAATATTTCCGGAATAGGAGATAAGACAATTGAACTACTTTTCAAGAATTTCAAGTCATTTAACAAAATTAAAGAGGCTACAATTGAAAATTTAGAAGCGGTTGTGGCTAAAGATAAAGCAGCTAAAGTATATTCTTATTTTAATCCAGATAAAACTATTTAATATATTGAAATACAGACGAATATAATAATTTAATATTTAACTACTTTTTTCATCATCTAGCTAAAAAAGCCATTTAAGATTGCCTCATTGTCAGATTTTGTTAATGATGATGAATTTAGTAAATATAATATATCATTTGTATTATGCTGGTGACCAATGATATTTTTAGCTAAATTTTCTAATGCATTCTTAATTGAAGAATCGGATGTCTTTATTTCACATTCTGTAAATACACCTTTTTCGATTTTTATCCTGGATTGTATTCTTACGCCGCTCTCGAGCTTGTATCGTTTGTTTAATTCAAAAACAGGACTGTATCCATAGTTCCATTCCCAAGTGTTGTATTTATCTCTTGAAATAGCCTTAATTTGCTTTAATTCTTCATTATCAAGGCTAAGTTCATTACTGTTGGAGTAGTGCTTTAAAAGGTAGTTAAAAATGTGTTTAACAAAGTCAGTGTATGTAAAGCTTTGGTCTACATAGTTAGAAATATTTGTGACTTCACTTCTTACAGATTTAACTGCTTTATCTTTAATTATTAATGGATTGGTTTTAAGTGAATTATTTAAAACACTTAAATCAGAACTAAATAATAAAGTACCATGATGCATCACTCTGGTTTTAAACACATGCGAGGCATTGCCAGAAACTTTTTTGCCATCAATCTGTATGTCATGACGTTTGCCAAAAGTTGCATGTATTCCTAATTCTTTTAGGGCCAATAGGATAGGTTCTGAATAACGCTCAAAGTTCACTAAATGACCTTTTTCACCAGTTTGAATAAAGCAAAAGTTTAAGTTATTTAAGTCATGGTACACAGTTCCTCCACCCGATAGTCTTCTGTAAACAGGTATGTTATGCGCATTGATGTAACTATAGTTTATTTCTGCTAAAGTGTTTTGGTGTTTGCCAACGATAATAGATGGTGAATTAGTGTAAAGAAAAAATACGTCTTTATTTGAATGACGCAGTAAATATTCCTCAGTTGCCAGGTTAATGGCAGGATCGTTGGTGTTACTAAGTAGTCCGTTCATATGATTCTAAAACTGCTGAAGTATTGATTTGTTTATTATAATGACAAACAAATACACAAATTGGCATATTAACAAATCAACATTAAACCCGAATTATGAATTAGAATGTCGTCATGAACATTGAAAGTGCAATAAAACAAGGTTTTATCGAAACGAGGCATAGCACTGTTCTGGTGAGTTGAGATGAAATAACGAAGTGACTTCTTTTGAAGTAATTTCAATGTGTAATAGATTTTCTAATGCATATTGCGGGTTAAAAGATTAGTCGTATTTTCGATTGCCAAAAATATAAAGATAATGCGTTTAGTTATTCAAAGGGTTAGTGAGGCATCCGTTTCAATAAATGAAGAGCTCAAGTCTGCTATTGACTGTGGTTTATTAATCCTCGTAGGAATAGAGCCAAATGACGATTCGAAGGACATTGAATGGTTAGTAAATAAAACCTGTAATCTTCGGATTTTTGATGATGAAAATGGCGTGATGAATAAGTCTGTTCTGGATGTCAAAGGAGGTTTATTGGTTATAAGTCAGTTTACTTTACATGCCCGCACTAAAAAGGGAAACAGACCCTCATATGTGAATGCAGCCGGACCAGATATTGCAATACCGCTTTATGATGAATTTGTGACTGAACTTGAAAAAGCCAGTGGCGTAAAAGTTGGTACAGGTGAGTTTGGTGCCAATATGCAGGTTCAGC
Source organism: Carboxylicivirga marina (assembly GCF_016612505.1). Lineage (GTDB taxonomy): Bacteria > Bacteroidota > Bacteroidia > Bacteroidales > Marinilabiliaceae > Carboxylicivirga > Carboxylicivirga marina. The sequence continues at coordinate 70,356 of NZ_JAENRR010000007.1, read as the reverse complement.
TTGTTAATGATGGTCCTGTAACAATTATAATTGATTCAAAAAGAAAAGAATAATGGATATATCTGAAGCCCAGGATAAAGTAGATAAATGGATACAAACCTATGGTGTTCGCTACTTTAGTGAACTAACCAATATGGCTATTCTTACTGAAGAAGTTGGTGAACTGGCGCGTGTTATGGCGCGTAAATTTGGCGATCAATCCTTTAAAAAGTCAGACCTAAAAGTAGATATGGCCGATGAAATGGCTGATGTTCTTTGGGTGCTCATTTGTTTGGCTAATCAAACAGGTGTTGACCTTGAAGATGCTTTTAAGCGTAATATGGATAAGAAAACGAAGCGTGATAATACGCGTCATTTAAATAATAATAAACTCACTAAATAACCTTAAATACTATAAAGATGGATGGATTAATGGATAAATTTCCGTTTAAATTAACAGACGAGGAAATCGCAAAAGGGATAGAAGCTGCAAAAGCTGAAGCTGCATTACTAAAACAGGATAAAGATGTTTTAAAACTATTATTTAATTGCATCGACCTAACATCATTAAATACAGAAGATTCATCGGATAGTATTCGGGACTTTGTAGAAAAAGTAAACGAATTGCCAAAACACTTTTCTCTTGTTCCTCAGGTTGCGGCCATGTGTGTGTATCCTGCGTTTGCATCGGTTTTAAAAAGTGGATTACAAGATAAAAACATAGGCCGTGCAGTGGTATCTGCCGGATTTCCATCATCCCAAACCTACCTGGATGTAAAGAAGCTTGAAACGCAAAGAGCCATTGATTTTGGCGGCAATGAAATTGATATTGTGATCTCGGTAGGTGAATTTCTTGAAGGAAACTACGAATTTGTAGGAGAGGAGATTACTGCCATCAAGAGTGTAATGGGAGATGCGCACTTGAAAGTGATTCTTGAATCAGGCGCATTAAAAGAGCCAAATGAAATTTGGACGGCGAGTATTATCGCCATGGAGTATGGAGGTGATTTTATCAAAACATCAACTGGTAAACAACAACCTGCTGCCACCTTCGAAGCTGCTTTTACGATGTTGTCAGCCATCAAATCATTTCATACTGAGACAGGGAAAAAGATTGGTTTTAAGCCTGCTGGAGGTATATCAACAGCCGAAGATACATTGGTATACTATTGTTTAGTGAAACAAATTTGTGGCGATGATTGGTTGAATAATAAGCTATTTAGAATTGGTGCCAGTCGCTTAGCCAATAACTTATTGTCCGATGTTGCTGAAATAGAAAATGGTTTCAGAAAAGAAATTAAATACTTTTAAAATATTATATATCAGGTGTATTTGATGATTCACCTGATGTATTATTTTTTGCGCTTAAGTGTGTAATCAACCATGGTCAAAAGCGCTTCTTTTGTTTCCGAATCTTTATAAGCAGAAAGCGAATCCTTCGCTTTTTGCGCATACATCTGCATTTGTTCATTGGCGTATTCAATGCCACCATTCGCTTTTACAAAGGCGATAATTTCCTGCACTTTCTTTTCATTTTTATGATGACGACGAATCAGGGTTAGTATTTTTCTTCGTTGCTTACTATCAGTTGAATGAAGTGCATGAATTAAAGGGAGTGTTAATTTCTTTTCTTTGATATCATTGCCTGTTGGTTTGCCAACTAACCCGTTTTGTTCGTAGTCAAACAGGTCATCGCGAATTTGAAAAGCAATACCCAGGTTAGAACCAAATTCAGCCATATTTTGAAGTTTCTCACCGTTGGCCTTAACCGAAAGTGCTCCTGCTTTGGTACAAGCAGCAATAAGTGTGGCTGTTTTCTTACGAATTATTTCATAATACACCGCTTCTGTTATATCCAGTTTGCGCGACTTCTCTATTTGCAATAGTTCTCCTTCGCTCATTTCGGTTACAGCTTCAGACACCACCTTAAGGACGTCAATCTGGTCGGTATTTAATGATAGGCTAAGTCCTTTTGATAAAAAGAAATCGCCAACCAATACTGCCACTTTTGATTTCCATAGGGCATTGATGCTAAAAATACCTCTTCGCTGATAGGTTTCATCAACCACATCATCATGTATTAATGTAGCAGTGTGTAGAAGTTCTATTAGTGTGGCTGATATGTAACTAGCATCGCTTATTTCACCATTTAGTTTAGCTGAAAGAAAAACCAGCATAGGCCGCATTTGCTTCCCTTTACGACGAAGAATATAATTGGTGATGATATCAAGAAGCGGAATCTTTGACTTTAATTGTTCCTTAAAGTAAGGTTCAAAGCGTTTCATTTCCTCCTTAATGGGAGCTTTAATAATGGATGTATCTGACATATCTAACCTCTTTCAATACACGTATTACAACGAATTCACATCGGACGCCAAATTTAATTATTATTAAGGATTTTTATCCATCATATTGATATTATCTAAATATTTAAATATTTTTGCCCGTTCGTAACACTAATATAACAAGATAGTTATATATTTGTATTTGTAATTATTTTATTAAGATAAGCTCAAATGATGAAGATTAAAGATTTAGATACGGAGATGCTGGACAGAGCAGCAGGTATGCTCAAAGCTATTGCTCACCCAATGCGTATCGCTATTCTGAGCCATTTAGAAGATGGAAATAAACTGACTGTTACCGAAATACATAAATTGTTGAATATTGAGCAGTCAACTACATCTCATCATTTAGGTATCTTAAAGGATAAAGGTGTTTTAGCAAGCGAGCGACAAGGTAAAAATACATTCTACTATCTTAAACACAATAGTTTACGCAATATAGTTGATTGTGTTAGTAAATGTACAATTGTAAGGTAATCGAATAATTAGTTGAAGATATGAAGGCTGATTTTTTCAGTCTTTTTTTATGTAGTGAAGATGGCAAAAATACGATTAACAAAGGAGTTTAGGTTTGAAATGGCGCATGCTTTGTGGAACTATGATGGTTTATGTAAAAACCTGCATGGACATTCTTATATCTTAAACGTAACCGTACTTGGTGAACCTATAGCCGAACAGGGGAATCCTAAGTTAGGTATGGTGATGGATTTTGGCGATTTAAAAACAATCGTTAATGAGGAAATTGTCGATAAGTTGGATCATGCCATTGTTTTAAGCAAAAATGCACCATCAGAACAGTTATTGGCTTTACCACAAATGGGTCAACGTCATGAAATTGTTGATTATCAGCCAACATGTGAAAATATGCTGGTGGACTTCGCAGAGCGTATCAAAAAGCGTTTGCCCGTAAACATTCAATTATTCAGCTTAAAATTAAACGAAACAGCCACCAGCTATGCCGAGTGGTTTGCAAGTGATAATGAATAAAAGCTGTTAGCAAGTAGCTATAAGCTTCTGCAAAGGATGACATCTCTATTTTGAAACTGAAAATAGAGATGTCATCCTTTTTTTGTTTTACCAAGCAGCGAATAAGCCATCAGCCATTAGCTTTTTATATCTTTAGCAAAAAAACACAATATAACTATGGCTGACGAAAAGAAGGATTTGTATTTGTTGGATGCTTATGCATTAATATTCAGGGCTTATTATGCGTTTATTCGTAACCCGCGCATTAATTCTAAAGGATTTAATACATCAGCAGTTTTTGGTTTTACCAATTCATTATTGGAGATACTTACAAAAGAAAATCCAACACATATTGCGGTTGTTTTTGATCCATCAGGACCTACTTTTCGACATGATGAATTTCCCGATTATAAAGCCAATCGTGATGCCACACCAGAAGATATAAAGTTATCGGTGCCTTACATCAAGCAGGTTATCGAAGCCATGAATATACCTGTAATTGTAAAGGATGGGTTTGAGGCCGATGATGTGATTGGCACCTTATCAGCTAAAGCATCAGAGGCTGGTTTTAATACTTATATGGTAACGCCCGATAAGGATTACGCCCAATTGGTAAAAGACAATGTGTTTATGTACAAGCCACGAAGCAAGGGTGGCGGTATTGATATTTGGGGTGTTGAGCAGATAAAGGAGAAATTTGAAATAGATAATCCACTGCAGGTAATTGACATATTGGCATTGTGGGGTGATGCAGCCGATAATATTCCCGGATGTCCGGGAGTGGGTGAGAAGCGCGCCAAAGATTTGATTAAAGCTTATGGCAGTATTCCTGGTATATACGAACATATTGATGAGCTAAAAGGCAAGCAAAAAGAGAACATGATTAACTTCCGCAAGCAAGTGGAGGATTCATATTACCTGGCTACCATTCGATTAGATGTGCCGGTGGAGTTAGATGTGGAGGCTTTAAAGAAAGAAAAGCCAAACATGGATGCCATCAATAAGTTATTTGATGAGCTCGAATTTAAAAATCTTATTTCGCGTATTAATTCCTTGTATGGCACCAAGCCCGTTCAAGGCGATTTATTTGGTATGGCGGCTACTCCTCAGGAAGAAGTGGTGGAAGAAGTATATACCTCATGCCAAACTATCAAAGATGTGGTGCACCATTATTACCTGGTGGATAATGCTCAGAAACTGGCATCTTTAAAAGCTGAACTAAGCACCAAAAAGCAATTTTGTTTTGATACCGAAACAACTTCTGTCAACGCCATGGAAGCAGAGATGGTGGGCATGTCTTTTTCGTGGAAAGCCAACGAGGCTTATTATGTGCCGGTAATGACAAATGGGGTGGTAGATGTTGATACCATCAAGTCGTTTAAAGCAGTATTTGAAGACAATAAAACCACGAAAGTGGCGCAGAATCTGAAATACGATATGCTGGTATTAAAAAACTATGGCATCGATGTTAAAGGACCTTATTTTGATACCATGGTGGCGCATCATCTTTTGTATCCTGGCTTAAAGAATGGCATGGATTTTATGTCAGAAACCTATCTGAATTATACGCCCATATCATACGAATCCATTGTTGGGCCAAAAGGGAAGAAGCAAAAGAATATGCGCGATATCACGCCTGAAAATGTGTTGGATTATGCCGCAGAAGATGCTGATATCACACTTCAACTGGCTCTTAAATTTCAGGAGGAATTAAAGGGGAGTGATGTAGAGAAATTGTTTCACAATATTGAGATGCCTTTGATTGAGGTATTGGCCAATATGGAGTTTGAAGGGGTTTCGTTGGATGATAATGCCTTGAAAGATTTTGCGGCTAAATTACGTGAGCTGATTATTGGACTTGAGAAGAAGATTGAAGAACTGGCTGGCAGAGCCTTTAATATCTCTAGCCCCAAACAAGTGGGCGAAGTGTTGTTTGATCATTTGAAGATTGATGCTAAAGCAAAGAAAACCAAGAGTGGGCAATACAGCACCGGTGAAGAAATTCTGCAAAAGCTTAAAGATAAGCATGAAATCATTCCTGCCATTTTAGAATACCGCGGTTTGGTGAAACTCTTAAATACCTATGTGGAAGCCTTGCCGAAGCTGATTAATGAGAAAACAGGTAAGATACACACGAGCTATAGTCAGGCGACTGTGGTAACAGGTCGTTTAAGCTCTAATAATCCCAATCTTCAGAATATTCCTATTCGAGATGAAAATGGTAAAGAGATACGTAAAGCCTTTACAGCATCCGATGAAGAACATGTATTCTTATCGGCCGATTATTCGCAGGTGGAATTGCGTTTGATGGCGCATTTTAGCGAAGATGAGCATTTGATTAAAGCGTTTAATAATGGGGAGGACATTCACGCTGCTACCGCCGCTAAAATATTTAAAGTGCCTTTGGATGAAGTTGACGGTGATATGCGTCGAAAAGCCAAGACAGCTAACTTTGGTATTATCTACGGTATTTCGGCTTTCGGTTTGGCCGAGCGTTTAACCATCTCACGAAAAGAAGCCAAAGAGATTATCGATGGCTATTTTGAGAGTTTCCCGGGTGTGAAAATATTTATGGATGGCAGTGTGGCCAAGGCGCGTGAGGACAACTACGTAGAGACGCTGTTTGGTCGAAAACGTAACCTGAGTGATATCAATTCAAAAAATGGAGTGGTGCGTGGCATGGCCGAGCGAAATGCGATTAATGCTCCAATACAAGGCACAGCAGCTGATATTATCAAACAAGCCATGGTGAACATCCAAAAACGCTTTGAAAGCGAAAATATTGCCTCTAAAATGATTCTTCAGGTGCATGATGAATTAAACTTTGATGTGTTGAAATCGGAAGAGGAGCAAGTAAAAGCCATTGTGAAAGAAGAAATGGAAAATGCCATTAGCTTATCGGTGCCGTTTGATGTGGATATGGGCGTAGGTGTTAACTGGCTGGAAGCGCATTGATAGTGAAGAGTGAATAGTTTAGAGTTTGTGGTTTATTAGTTTCGCAATTCATTCAACAGTTAATTATTAAAACTAAACCTATGTGGATAAAAACGAAAAGCAAAAAGACCTTGGTAAAGGTGATACAGGTAAAAAAATATAAGACAAGAAAAAGCTATAGTCTTCAAGGCATCTGTCAGGCAAGTTTAAGTGCGGGTGTTGATTTAGGTAAGTATGAATCAGAAGAACTGGCTGATGCCGAGCTAAAAGCCATTGAGAACTGCATTAAAAACGGCGAGAATTTTTATGAAATGACATAGATTACTCATAGCGCATTTCAAATAGTGAGAGCAGTAAAATTGCTTTTAAAAATAAATATACTACTCCACCTATAGGCACCCCTCCCGGAATTCAGGAGGGGACATCTTTTTTCGTTCTCCTCTAAAAAAAAGAGGAGAATCACGAAATAGGGAAGAGCTTAAAATGCTTAAAAGCAATTGCCGTGATAGTGAGATTTGCTTTAGATATAATCTACTTCACCTTGTATTTGCCTTGACCAACACCGTTGGGGCTTAAATAATCATCAGGCATTATGGCCGGAATAAAAGGATTATTACCATTATTTACCACTTGAGTAATAATCAAATCGGGCCAGTAGTACGACTCTTTGCCAATTTCTTCACCTTCCTGATTATACCAATAACCGCCATCCAGATAATCGCTGCCTTTTCTGGCAACTAATCGTCTGACATGGGTCCATTGTTCTGACATGGTATGTAATTTATATTTGAATACTATCCATGCATCTGAATCTACCCAGGTATCAGGATATTGTCCTTCTTTGGAGAGTAAATCTTCATTCCATTTCATCATTAATTTACAATCAATTAGTTCGCCTGGCATAATATGGCTAAAATAAGGGTATTTCTCCATTACTTCATTCCAGAACTGATCTTCCTGTCCATTATAATTCATCTTTTTATAATGAGGCATGTATTTAAATACAGGGTCGGCAAACATGGCATTTATTAAATAGCCTTCAAAAAGATGAGCCCTATAATTGAAACCCCATTCATCAAAACCAACCGACACTGATTTTAGTATTGTATTTGTGTCGGTTGTTGTTTCTGGTTCTATTTCGGCATCTTGTGTACAAGTGGTCAATAATAAACCGATAGAAACCAATCCGATAGATAATCTGAATCTTTTCATTTGTACTGATTTTAAGTGGTTAATATTTTGTACAAATATCTTTCAGACGATTGATTATAACATATCAAATGAAGCGCAATATTGATGTATTTATGACGCATTTGTTACAATTATGGCGCATATTGCTTGTTTATCGCTCAATAATAATGTCTAGCTCAGCCACTATTTTTGTAAATTGTGTGTGGTTGTAATAGGGTTTAAAAACAGGACTTTGTATTAGCATAGGCAAATCTTCATTCTTAAATTTTAGTGCCAAATCTAAATATTCAATAACGCCATCGTCCAAATCAACCAATGTATGGGCCATGGCAATTATTGATGGATTGGAACAATATAATTTTGAACCACCAGTAGCCTGTGTTAGCCAGTAATTAATTGAAGTATTAAAGTCGTGACCGTTGAAATATTCTGCCATAGCATGGTTGCCCATTATAGTGTGTAGTTCTGCCCATGCTTCTTTTGCTTTTTCTCTCTCTCCTTTCAGGTAATAGCTAAAACCAATTCCGTTCCAGGCAAAACCGTAATCAGGGTAGAGCTCGAGTACCTGTTTGTATTTTTTAATGGCTAAGTCATACTGGCCTGTAAATTCATAGCGTTCAGCTAAGAGGCAACTTATATGAGGGTTCAGCGGATCAAGTCTTTCAGCTACCAATGCTTCTTCAAGTGCTTTTTTATAATCCCCCTTTGTTGTCCAATACTTGGTTAATAAAATATGGCCGTATGGATTATTTGGGTTAAGCAACAAACCTTTTTCTGCCATGGACTTCATTCCTTCCCAATCCCAATCATATTTGCCCAGAATATTCCCTTTTGTGATGTATGCCTCCGCTAACGATTCATCCAGTGACAATGCTTTAGCGATTGCATGGGTAATAGCTATATGGCTTTCGGCTCGGTTGCTTAATTTATCCTCCTGATTAGGTATCAGTTTGTTCATAATAATGTAGCATTCTGCAAGGGTGATATAGGCAGGAGCAAAGGTAGAGTCGATACTTATTGATTTGCTAAGGTATTCAATCGCTTTTTTTACTGATTTGGGATTTTGTTTTTGCCAGAGATATTTTCCTCGACAGTAGTAATCATAGGCTTCAGAATTGATTTTACTTTGTCGTTTGACGTGTTGTTGAGGATGAATAGCCACATGTATTTCTTCAGCTATTTGAGTGGAAATGCTCTCGGCTAATTGAATTATATCAGAAGACTGAAAATCGTATTTATTACCCCAAATATGTTTTTCATGTGGAAATGGTTCAATGAGTTGTACAGTGACTCGTAATCCGTCCTTTCCGTATATGACAGAGCCCTCCAAAAGTAATTCAACGTTTAGTTTTTTGGCAATGTCGGCATATAGCTTAATAGAATCCTGAAATAACATTGACGAACCGCGCGAAATAACTCTTAAACCCTTTAATTTTGATAGTTCAAGAGTAATGGCATCGGTTAATCCTAAGACTAAATATTCTTTGCTATGGGATTCGGATAAATCCAAAAGAGGAAGTACAGCTATCGAGGTGAATTGCGGTAAGCCAGATTCTTCTGAGTCTGATTTTCTATTCAAAAATGGTTGTGTAAGCAATATAAGTACTAAGATAATGATGATGGATAGAAGGGTAATTATTCTATAGTTTTTTTTGCTTGCAATATGCTGAGTAGGCTCAGTTAAGGCTTCTGGGTCCTTTTTGAAGTCACCGGGTGTGATTCCAAAGTGCTTATGAAAGCATTTATTAAAATAAGAAGGATTGCAAAATCCTACCTGATAGGCAATTTCGGAAATAGACAGTTCTTGTTCTTTTAGTAAACGAAGCGATTCGGTGAGTCTGATTTTACGTATTAGAAAATTAGCCGACTCACCTGTTTGGGATTTAACCTTACGAAATAATTGAGAACGGCTTAATTGTAGTTGTTGAGCTAATTCGTTTACGCCGAATAATTCGTTTTGTATGTTGTTGAGAATTATATCGGTCACTTTGGAAATGAAATGGTTATCAACCATGTTGTATAATTCTTAATTTGACAATACTATAAGTTAAGGCAGAAGCCAAGAATTGTAAAGAGGCGGTTAACCTTTCGTTATGCCTTACTATAATTTGTAGAATTCAATAATACGCTTGCTTAAAATGGTAAATAAGATGCAGTATATGTGCTTGTACTTAGCCATAAAAGATATATTTTTGAATGATGGGTGGTTTTACAGTTGGTATTATCGCCCTTTTTATTTGTCATTATATCCCGAATAATATGAAGAGTATTGCTTTAGGAAGCTTCTTGTTATTACTTGTTTTTAAGTTGAGTGCTCAGCAAGAGTTTTACCGGGAAAATGGTGGGTTATCCATAACCTATGGTCATGCCAATAGTAATGAAGTGGGTCGTTTTAATTCGGTTGGTTTGGGTTTTGTCTTTCCAGGCGGCTTTGCCATGGGCGTGGCCAGTCAGCAAATTGGTGAAGAAGTAAAGCCACAATTATACATTGGTTATCAATCACCCTATAAACCAGATAAAGCATATATGCGCACCAACATGCAACTGGCTTACACTGCTAATTCAAAAGCAAATATATTTTCCGGATCTTGCGGTTTATCCTACATTTTTAATGCCACCAGTCAATTGCCTACTTCACTTAATGGTGCTTTTGGTTTTCATTATATCAGTTTCAAAAATAAAGATGATTTTGGTTTTGGACAAAGCGCTTCAGATGTGTTACCATATCTTGGAGCTTCCATTAATCAGGCTTTGTTTTCAAACCAATTGTTTAGTCCTGTGCTTGGTACAGGTATAGGACACGATTTTCAACACCGGCATACGAATTACCTGCTGCACCTGAGCATTAATATCAATTTTAGTGGACAAAGAAGTGTTATTGCCAGTGATGCTAAAACTTGATTACGACGTATTTCTCACACTGAAAGGTCGGTTTATGCATGCCCAATGCAAGGTTATAAGGTTTATAAATAGGGCTGTAAGCCCAGCTTATTATTAAGCGGCCTTTTCAAGGCGAAGGATTGCAAAGTGTGTCAAACCGAATGCGTTGCATTAGGCTGACTTAAATTTGGCATTCAGCCAATTAGGCTAATTATTTTCATCGAACTCACGTTAATTTATATCGCAGATTAAGAGGGCATCCTATAATTACTTCTTTTGCCATATAAGTTTGCGTTATAGAGAACTCTACTTTCTTCAATGCGAATTAACAGTTCTTTAATATCTATTATAATTGATATAATAGATAATATGACTTACCGGTTAATGAAATACGTTGACTGAATAAGAAATCATCATCGCGCAATGATTAATATTATTGAAAGAATGAAAGATATTATTTTCCAGACAGATATTTTAATCACCGAAATAAATACTTATTTTTAAAATAATAATAACCAATTTATCCTTAAGATGTTAGAATATGATTTTACACGCGTGATGAAAGCTCGCGGTATTGATAAACCTTTCAAGTTTCTTCGACAAGCTGGTTTCTCAGCAAATTTTGCCTCAAAAATTAAGAATAATCGTGTCTTACGGCTCACCACAGAACAGCTTGAAAAATTATGCCTCTTGTTTAAATGTACGCCCAATGATCTAATGGTTTGGACGCCTACAGATTCTGCACATGTTGATGACCATCCGCTCCATAAAATTCGGAAATCAGATGTGCAGGTAGATATGCTCAAAACGATAAATTCTATTCCACTTGAGCATTTGAGTCGTATTAACCAACTGATTAAATCGGAAATTGAGAAGAGTGATGGCTAGCCCTTTGCAAACTTAGCATCTGAATGTTGTCGTTGTGTGAACAACAGCAATACAACGCAACCATCCAATGTAATAGTCGTCTTCATATTAGTACTTTATCAAAATTGTGTATGCAAAAGATTTACCTAATACTTATCACCTGCTTGATAATAGCATGCGATAAGGATGACTCCCATTTTCTGCTTGATATAACTAAAACATCATCTTTTAGTGGAACATTACATACGGTTAATTCTGATAATACCTCAGGAACAGTAGCTTTTACAATTGAAAATGGTTCTTACCGAGCGTGGACCAATTTACCATACGGCCGTGGGGCAGGCACCTTAGAAGTGAACCATAAAACCATTAGTTTTATTGATACTTTGTTTTTAATTGTTCCTGCTAATTATGGCCCATCATATGTTCCATCTGGTGACTATCGTTATCGTTTTGATGGTTACAATTTAAACTTATGGAGTGAAAAAGATAATGGTAGTGTTCGATATAATCTGGTTATGTCTGATTGTGATGAGGCACATGCAGGTGTGTTAAGAGATTTGACAAATTTTGATGGATGCGGATGGGTAATTGAGCTTTCGAATGGACTTACATTGGAACCTGTTAATCTCAATGATTTTGATATTGAATTAGAAGACAATCGGTCGGTTTGTGTTCAATTCCACGAAAGAACCGATTTAGGCCTTATTGCATGCGAGGAACTGTTGTTGAAATCGATTTTATTTAATGAATAGGAAAGTGATGCCGTTTAGTCAATAAAATGAGCTTTATTTTCAACTGCGCTTCAACAATGCTCTTTATTGATTCTACGACATTTACCATTGTAAATACAAATTTCGCTTAAGGCTCAATTTGAATAACAATTGGTATTATTTGACGGGATTGTTTTGTGCACCCTTATTTCTGTAATGCGCGAATTATATTATTAAAAAAGCACTTGCCATTTGGTAAGTGCTTTTCTATTTGTTTCAATACAAATTTTCTAGTGACTTAAATATTCAGTAAAACTGCTTACTTTTTCGCCGTCTGGAGTTATAACATGTAGTTTAAGGTTCTCACCACCAGTTGCTTCAAAATAAACAATTTTAACAGGGTATGTGCCTGTTTTAAGAGCCAGGTTGGCTTTCTTGTAGGCCATACCGTGGAAACCATCGTTATCAATCACCAATTCATTATTCATATAGAATTGAGAACCATCATCAGAACCTAAACTAAATTGGTATAAGCCTTCTTCAGTAATGGTTACCATGCCTTCCAATACCAAGCCAAAGTGATCGAATGGCGCTTCTTCAGGAATAAGAACATCCGCTACAGTAAGGTTTTTTCCATCGGCTTTAAGGACATCGGCGCACGATTTAAATTTGCCTGTGGCCATTTTACATGACAAACCTTTGTTGTCGCCTTTGGCAGCTTTCCCCTCAATGTATTGAAGACGAACAACCGGAATTTCAAGCACTTCACTGGTTTCACCTGTTTCATTGATGGTAACAGCCTTTACTATGCCTTCTTCTGACAAGGTGATAGGCCCTACATAAACACTAGAGTTTTGGTTAGGCTTTGAACCATCAATGGTATAGTAGATTTCAGTGCCAATTGCAATGTTCTGAAGTTCAAGTGTTGTTGGTTCTACAAACTCTACTTTATCAACCGATGCAATAGGTGATAAGACCTTGTTAAAGTAATTCACATTCAATGCATCCAGACGCTCAAAATGTTTTTGTAATCGATTGGAGAATTGATCAAAATTACGTTGACTGTAATCCAGCCATCCCATTTCAGCAATGGCGCAGGCTCTCGGATAAGCCATGTATTCAACATGTTCGCTGGTTGGCATATACTCAGTCCATATATTTCCTTGAACACCAATAATGTAATTTGCTTCTTCTGCTGACAGAGATTCTGGTATCGGATTGTAAGAGTACACCTTGCTGATTGGTAAAAATCCACCAATAGCTAGTGGTTCGCTGGCCGGTGTATTCTGGTAATAATCAAGGTAAACATGCGAGTTAGGAGTCATAATCACATTGTGCTTTTGGCGAGCTGCTTCCACACCGCCTTTGATGCCTCTCCACGACATCACCGTGGCATTTGGAGCCAATCCACCTTCTAATATTTCGTCCCAGCCAATGATTTGTCGACCGTGACTATTCAGAAACTTCTCTGCTCGACTTATAAAATAGCTTTGCAGCTCATGCGAGTCTTCGCAATGCTCTTTTTTCATACGTGCTTTACATTTCGGACATTCGTTCCAGCGTGCTTTAGGGCACTCATCACCACCAATGTGGATATATTCAGAAGGGAATATGTCCATCACTTCAAGCAGTACATTCTCGAGGAATTCAAATGTTTTTTCGTTTCCTGCACAATACACTTCCTTAAATACACCCCATGTTTTAGCTACTTCATATGGTCCGCCTGTGCAACCTAATTCTGGATAGGCGGCCAAGGCAGCCTGTGCATGGCCTGGTAATTCAATCTCAGGGATGACTGTAATGTGTCGTTCGGCGGCGTATTTTACAACTTCACGAGCTTCTTCCTGAGTATAAAAACCACCATATCGTTTACCGTCATATTCTTCAGGGCGACTGCCGCCATGTCCCACACGCGTTTCATCACGATACGCTGCTACTTCGGTTAGTTTGGGATATTTTTTAATTTCAAGTCGCCAACCCTGGTCTTCAGTCAAATGCCAGTGGAATACATTCATCTTATGAAGTGCCAACAAGTCAATAAATTTCTTTATAAAATCAACCGGATAGAAATGGCGACCGACATCGAGGTGTAAGCCGCGGTATGAAAAACGAGGTGTATCATTGATTTCGGTTGCAGGAAGAAGCCAGCTAACCTTACTAAGCTCTTTACTTTCAATTGAAGCAGGTAATAACTGACGAATCGTTTGAAAGCCGTAAAACAAGCCAACAGGGTTATTGGCTTTGACTAGAACACCATTAGGAGTAATGGATAACTGGTAGCTTCCTTCAGCACCCTTTATTTGTTTATCTTCTATAAAGGTAATGGCACCTTTCGTTAATTCAGTGCTTTCTGTTTTTTCCACTTCAAGCTTGTAGACAGATGCCGGAGAAATAAAATCAGCAAAGAACTGAGCAACGAATTGTGTGTTTTCACTTCCATTGAACAATACCTTCGTCGTGTTATTTATTTCAAATGTTCCTTCCTTTTCTTCGAGGCTTGAAGGATAGGGTACTAGATTGTACTCATTTACTGGCTTAGTACAGCTTGCAAAAAGTAGCACCATCAAGCTAATGATGGGTAACAAATTCTTAGTCATATGATGTAATTTAAATTGATTTATTTCACTATTTTTAGTCTAAATACATATTTCGTATGCCTACTTGCTTACAAATATACCTTTCAATTAATTTTTAATAAAGCATTTTTTGTTACAAAACGTTTTTTTTAATATCCACGACTACCCGTTAGGTGCATAAGTAAATATAAATGCAAAGTCGTAGTTTACTCTATTTGGGATAGTAATGCATACCAAATAGTCGAGATGACTAACTTACATGGGAATTAAATACCACAGTTGATGGGGGGTGATTGTATATAATATCGTTTACCAATTATCGTCCCGTCCTGAATAACTTTTTGTTAGCTTCGCATCTTAATTGATTTTCAAAAAAATAGATGGCACAAAAAATTGAATTATTAGCCCCTGGTGGCGACATAGATGCGATAAAAGCAGCCATTGCTTCAGGAGCCAATGCTGTGTACTGCGGACTTAACAAGTTTAATGCGCGTAACAGGGCAGCCAACATTACTTTCGACGATTTAAATGGCCTCTTACGTTTGGCTCATCAGCACCAGTGTCAGGTGTTTATTACCCTTAATATCATTATTGTTGAAAGTGAAATACCCGATCTCATCCGTTTGCTCAATAAGTTGGTTAACACCAGTATCGATGGTATCATTATTCAGGACCTGGGCTTATTCTATATCCTGAATAAGTATTACAGCAGCTTAATGATACATGCTTCTACGCAGATGACAACGCATAATGAGGGGCAAATCAAATTTCTGAATCAATTAAAGGCAACGCGTGTAAATCTGTCGCGTGAATTGAATATCAATGAAATAACAGAATTAACACACGCGGCCCATCAGCACAATATGCTCACCGAAGTATTTGTGCACGGCTCTTATTGTATTTCATTTTCGGGCTTGTGTTACATGAGTTCTTTGCATGGTGGTAATTCGGCCAATCGGGGTCGTTGCAGCCAGCCGTGTCGCGATCAATACCAAACAACTTCACAAGGCATTGAGTTTCCGCTAAACCTGAAAGATAACTCGGCCTTTGCTGATATCGCTGAGCTGGCAAGGGCGGGAGTAGACTCCCTAAAAATTGAGGGGCGCATTAAAAAATACCATTATGTGTACCTGGTGGTTGAGGCCTATCAAAAGCAACTGAAGCGTTGGTATAATAATGAAGCATTGGAATCATCAGATGGCATGCTTTACAAAGTATTTAACCGCGATTTTACCAACGGCTTTCTCAGGGGCGATATTCATCAGCAAATGTTTATTGAGAATCCACGTGATTACTCATCGACCCATTTGGCTAAATTAAAGGATGATTTTTCAACTGAAGGCATTGCACGGGCAGAAGAGGCGCTTTACAGCGAAAAAGGCCTTTTAAGGCAGGGAATTAAGCGTGAGATAGATGCTTTAAGTGTCAATAAAGCACCTTTAGCATTAGTTTTATCTGGGCAGGTTGGCAGTGCCTTAAAAATAGAAGTTAAAACACCAGAGCATCATTTTGAGTTAATTTCAGAAGTGAGATTGATGAGCCATGGCATTAAAGCATTGGATGAAAAACAATTGATGACTCGTTTTAAAGCCATAAATGATACCGAATATTTTATTGAAAGTATCGATTTAAAAGATATACAGTCCAATGCCTTTCTGCCTTTTAAGGAATTAACGGCCTTAAAGAATCGTTTACTTTACATTATCAATGATTCTCGTAAAACATATGTGGCGGTGCCTAAGCCAGCACTCAACAAAACAAAGCCTCAGGAAATTGAACCAACGCTTTCGGTAATAATTGATGCCGAAGAAGATGTAGAGTTATTAAAGAATAGCAATGTTGATCTCTATTATAAGTTACCCAATCACATCGCTCATCAAGCAAACGAACTATTGGACTTATTTGGCAAGCACAAATGCCTCATTCCCTGGTTTCCAACAGTGCTGATTGGCGATGACTATGGGGATGCCATTGCTTTTCTGCAGCAACTACAACCACAGCGACTGGTGACCGACAATACCGGAATTGCCTATGAAGCCAATCAAATGGGTGTGGATTGGGTGGCTGGTCCTCAACTCAATATTGTTAATTCGTATGCTTTACTAACGCTGCAAGAGAATTTCAATTGTGCGGGTGCTTTCATCTCCAATGAGATTAACCGCCAACAAATCAGAAATATTACCAGGCCCGATGATTTTCAATTGTATTACAGTATTTTTCATCCTATTGTGCTGATGAGTAGTCGCCAGTGTTTGTTTCATCAAACCATCGGTTGCGAAAAAGAACGAATGGACGAGGATTGCCTGATATCGTGCGATAAGTCGGCTACATTGAGTAATCTGAAAAACACGACTTTTACCATTGATAAAAACAAAGGGGAATACAATCATATTTATCATCAGACTCACTGTTTAAATACCACTATCAACAAGGATATACCGAATACCTTCACCAGCTTTTTTATTGATTTAAGAAATATCTCAAGCACTACTAAACTAAGCTCGAATAAGAAGCATCTAGTGACACTTTTTAAGCAGCACTTACAGGGTGATAAACAAGCAGAGCAGGATTTAAAGAAGTGTATTTATCCAAGTAGCAATGGGCAATACAATACAGGATTGTAAGTCGCATCAATTGAATTTAACTTTCATAACCATCTGCCCACTTCGTGGTACTCCTTTAAAAAAATAGGAGAGGTGCGGCAGACCAATGTCGTTTAGTTAAGGAATTATATACTCTTGAGTGAACATTACACAGTCTAGATTTTTTTCCCCCATCGCCTGCGGCACTTCCCCAAGGGGAAGATTTGATTGGCAGTTGGGCATATATTCCAAAAATGCAAGCTGTACATAAATGCTCCACTTGGGGAGCTACCCGTAGGGTTGTGGGGGAATAATTAACGCTTAACTAAGTGACGTTGTGTTGACAGGCAGAGCGTATATTATTTTAATGCTATTTACTCTGGTTAAGAATGTATGGCAACCGCATTTAATATGATTTTTATTTTTGTATTGCATAATACCGACATAAGCAACGTAGTTTGGGACCCATTGACATAAACAGAGGGAAGAAAAATTTGACACCAAGCTGTTAATCTTTAAATTATTGCGATAAATGAATTCAGTATCAAACTTGTTAGAATAATGCTGAATGAAGCAATAATCTAGCAGTAATTTTTTCCGAAGAGTTGTCTTAAGGGAAGCCTCAACGGCTTGAGTTGTAAAACTATTTCTTAGTTGAGATTGCCATAGTGAAGAATGTTAGCAAACCTGAGTTTTAACTACAATTAGTATCTTGTCATAACGTTAATCATTCAGATAATCACTACACATGCACATTCATTCCCTTAAAGACAGCAGTTTTGAGCAAATACATGATGCTTTCAGCACTGCTTTTGCCGATTATGAAATTCAACTTAATAAGCAGGAATTAAAAAACATGCTGCAGCGCCGAGGCTTTGTACCTGAATTGTCTTTTGCCGCTATGGAAGGTGAGGCCATCGTTTCGTTTACACTGAATGGGATTGGTGATTTTAATGGCCGCAAAACAGCTTATGATACCGGAACTGGTACTATTCCTGACTTTCGGGGGCAAGGTTTGGCTACCAAAATATTTGAGTACTCCATTCCATACCTTAAAGAAGCAGGGGTGCAACAGTATCTGCTGGAAGTATTGCAGCACAATACTAAAGCCGTTAATATCTATCGGAACATAGGCTTTGAAGTGAGTCGTGAGTTTAACTATTTTGTAAGGGACGCAAAAGAACTGAGTATTCCACAGGGTAATAAAAACGCGTCTGTAAGTATTCAAGAGATTGGGATAGAGGCGTGCATGTCTTTGCAAAATCACATGGATTTTCATCCATCGTGGCAGAATAGTTTTGCAGCCATACAGCGTCAAAAGGATAAGTTTATTGTCTTTGGGGCTTTTTATCAAGGCAACCTAGTTGCTTATTGCATTCTTGAATCCTGTTCTGGCGATATTACCCAATTGTTGGTTAAACGAGAATGTCGCAGGCAAGGGGTAGGGACAACACTTTTGAAGGCGGCTATTGAACGCAATGAATTCAGTTCTGTAAAAGTGATTAATACAGATGTTCATTGCCAGTCTATTACTGCCTTTCTAAATTCCTTTAATATACCAGTGAGTGGTAAGCAGTTTGAAATGATTAAAACTCTATAATAATGCATGAGTTTATCAGGACTTTAGAACAGGAGTATGAGAAACATCAAAATCCGACAATTGCCTTGGAACAAAAGGCCTATATGCGTCACCAGTTTGACTTTTACGGTTTAAAAGCCACCGAAAGACGTGCCATTCAAAAGCCTTTCCTGGTGGCTAAATACCTTCCGGCTAAAAGTGATTTGCATACCTTGGTAAAAGCACTGTGGCAAAAGCCACAACGTGATTTCCAGTTGTTTGCTCAGGAGCTGGTGTTTAAATACTGCAAGCAATTTGAGAAAGGAGATATTGCTTTACTGGAATACATGGTGGTTCATAAATCATGGTGGGACACCGTGGATTATATCGCCTATAAACTGATGGGAGCGTATTTCGTTTCATTTCCTGAAGAACGACAGTTGTACCTTGATAAGTGGCTCGCTTCAAACAATCTATGGTTACAACGATCTGCCTTGTTGTTTCAGTTAAAATACAAAGAGGAACTGGACACTGAACTATTAACCACAGCGATTAATTCTTTACTCGGCTCTAAGGAGTTCTTTATCAATAAAGCCATTGGCTGGATATTAAGAGAATATAGCCGTACAAACCCGCAGTGGGTTATTGATTTTGTTGATCAAACGGTACTGAATACCCTCAGTAAAAGAGAAGCCTTAAGATTGATCATGTAAGTTTATTGCAAAGGCATATTATTAAAATGCCTGATTGACTTTTAAGTAAAAAGAAATATCACCTTTGCTGGTGTGCACAAAATCAAGACGAAGATCAACACCTGTTACCTGTTGTAACATATAGCGTACACCCAGGCCTTCGCAAGTGTACCAGCCATCGTCATCTCGTGAGTTACCTTCAAAACCGTAGGAGCCACCTGATAGGTTGGCGAGTCCAAAGAAGGCCACAGCTCTGAAGCGCGTGTTGTTGATGGTGTACCGGTATTCGGTTTGTGCACCTGTTTGGTATTTGGCTTTAAACTGTCCGGCCGGATAGCCTCTTAACTGTGTTTTACCCGATAGGGTAGGTAGTCCGTTATCTGGTGCTTTATCGGAACTGTAATGGCCGTAAAATTGTGATGCCCAAACATCATTATCTTTAAATCCTTTGGCATAATAACGGGCATCAACAATAAGCGCACCATAAGAATTATCGGCACCCAGCCAGTTAGGATTTGTATTTACGCGAGCGGTAATCCATGCTGCTTTTGAAGGAAAATATTTGTTTTTGCGCGTATCGTAGCTTACAGCCACGCCAATACCAGCTGAGTTTTCATCAGTGATGCCATTACCGGTAATGAAGTCTTCGCCACTCTGGTTATTGGGTTTGTATTCTAATCGCTTATAACTTAATGGTGTTCCAAGGTATATTTGATTTGCTACCCTGAACATTAATAACTCGGTTACTATAACCGTGTTGATATTGTATTCTACATCACCATATGTTTTGTCGCTAAACTCATTATTGATACTTGAAAAAACAACTTGGGTGGAGGATAAGAAACTATTGTCTTTTAACCACAAGTTGTTTCTGGCCAGAGCATTGTAACTTTTAGTGGTAGTATATTGCCCTTCAACCAGAAGTTGCGATTTGGATGCCGAGCTTTCATCACCATCGTAAAGAAAGGATGAAGAGACGCCAAATCCCCAGCCCATTAATGGTGTGCTGGTAATTAAGGGAACAATTCTAAATGCTTTTTCAGTTTTAGTGGTGTCAGATTGGCTAAAAACCAAAGTCGGTATGATTAGTAAGGAGAGGAGTAGTTTCTTCATAATAGGGTTTCTTAAGCGTTAAGAACGTGGCTGTTTATTGCGGGTGCTTGATATAACAAAGCCATGCTGCGCTTTATGGATAGTAAGCGTTCGCATGGCTTGATATTTTTACTGTATGTTATTACTTAGCATTCAGTTCTTCAGAAACAACAAACTTGGTGCCCTGAACTGTTGCCTGCACTGCCAAACCTTTATCGGCAATCTGATACAAGGTAACGCCTTCGGAAACTGTCATTCCAACTGCCACAGAGCCGCCTTCACCTTCTTTGCCTGTATCGGCTGTGGCATCGGCTTGTGTGTCGGCAGACCACCCGTTTATCAGGAAGTTATCATAGGCTGATTGGTTGCTAAAAAGAAATACTGCATAGTATTTTTTGAATCCAATGCCAATGCCAGCTCCCAATGATATCATTTTTACATATACTTCTTCACCGGTTACATTATTATGTGCCTTGCCACCTCCGTTGCCTGAGGCCAAAACAAATAAGTTAACACCAGTATTCGCAAATGCGGCATAACCGTAGGATTTACCCATTTCTGCTTTTGAAGTGGGGTAGGCTTTGTACATTTCCTTCACAGCCTTTGTCTTGTTGTGTTCAAATTTCTTACGCTGCTTTTGAATTTTCTTTTCTTTCTTGGCGTCCTTTTCCTGGGCAAAGGTTGTTGGCACTGAAACAATAAATATGGCAATCATCAAAGAGGCCATAATAACACTGATTTTACTTTTCATAGTGAGCATGTTTGATGTGAGTTTGATTACTATCTTTTAAAATTTGAAATACAATTATTGTAATTGAAGTAGTGGTTATTAATACTGTAATGTAAAAACATGCCTATCAAAAGTCAACTATATGCAATAAAACAATCAAAAAAAAGCGCTTACCAATCGGCAAGCGCTTTTCTATAGTGTACAATTTTTCAATTAGCTCTTCTTGTCCCTTGAAGGGCGATCGCCTGCATGGCTGGCAACAGTTCCGTCAAGCAAGCCATCATACTGGCCCATATCTTTAAGTAGCTTTTTGGCTTCTTCCAACTCAATATCGTTTTGTAAGCTGGCTTTAATAGCGCCTTTTTGGTAATAGTAACGCTTGGCTATCTCCATTACCATTAACTCCTTAATTTCGTCCTCAAACTGGCGCATATCCTTTTCGACATCCAGCTTTAATATTTCTTCCATAGCCGTGAAGTCTTCTTCTGCTTTTTCATAATAACCTTCACGCTTGGCTGTTTTAACCAATTCCTTCAGTTTTTCTTGTGAAAGTGACTCGTAACGGAAATCTTCTTTAGCCTTTACAAACTCGATAAATTCGTTGTAGTCGCCCTCAGCGATAACGAAATCTTCGGGTGCAGCAATGGTTTTATTTTTTAATACAAATTCAGTGGCATAATCAAAGATCATGCTTTGAACCACCAGGGCAAAGGTAACGTTGGCATACTTTGGCGATTTTATTTTAATATCAGGAGATATGCCACCACCATCAAATACCGAACGGCCATTCAATGTTTTGTATTCTGATATTAACGAATCGGCAACTAAACCAACGGCACCGTCTTCATCGCGGTGTGTATAATCCAAGGCCTGTATACATCGACCCGAAGGAATGTAATATTTAGCTGTGGTTACTTTTAGCTTGGCATTGTAAGACAGGTTTCGGGTTGTTTGTACAAGGCCTTTACCAAACGAGCGTTGTCCAAGAACTACGGCACGGTCCAGGTCTTGCAAAGCACCTGATACAATCTCTGATGCCGAAGCCGAACCACGACTGATTAATACCGCTAAAGGCATTACTGTATCAATTGGCTGACGCATGGCTTTGTAAGTTTTATCCCATTGCTTCACCTTTCCGCGAGTACTCACTACTTCAGAGCCAGATGGAACAAAAAGGTTAACAATCTTTACGGCTTCGTCTAATAAGCCACCCGGGTTAGCGCGTAAATCTAATACAATGCTTTTGGCACCTTGCTTATCACGTAAATCAAGAAATGCTTTTTCAATTTCACGAGAACAATCCTGCGTGAAGTTATTTAACTGGATGATACCGGTTTCATCATTCACCATGCCATAATAAGGCACCGGGTTGATGGAGATTTTTTTACGTTCAAGTTCAATGTTAATGGGCTTTTTCTCACCTGGGCGCTCAACTTTAATTTTTAGGCTTGTATTGGCAGAACCTTTAAGCATATCACTGACGTCGGGCGTGTTTTTCCCAACCATATTTTTTCCATCAATCTCAAGTATTTTATCACCAGCTTTTAGTCCTGCTTCTGCCGCCGGAAAATTCTCATAAGGTTCGGCAATAACCACATGTTCGCCACGCTTTGAAATGAGTGAGCCAATGCCTGCATATTCACCGGTAGTCATAAAACGGAAATCTTCCATATCCGACTCAGGAATATAAGTGGTGTATGGGTCTAATGACTCCAGCATGTTGTTGATGCCATCTGTAATTAGCTTTTCCGGATTGGTTTCATCCACATAATAACTGTTGACTTCGCGAAAAAGGGTATAAAAAATATCGAGGTTTTTAACGACTTCAAAGTTTCGTTTATCATCGTTGAAACTGTATAGTCCCAGGGTCATCACCATTACAAGCGATATGCCTGCTATCCATCTTACTCGGCGGGTTCTCAAAAAGTTGTTCATATTCTGTATTTATTATTTTTACCTGAGTTCGCGGGCGCTTTAGAAAAACTGCTTTCAGCAAAGGCCCAATAAAAAGTGTGGTTGACAAAGTTAATATTTCATACAAAAGTATCAAGTTGTTAGCTCGATGACTAACATGACTTTAACTTATTATTAACCAAATATGATGCCTTAAAGTTCATTTTCATAACAATAGCCCTAAATTATACAACAATGATTAGTGACCTTTACCAAGTCTTTCAAAGCGTCGGCTTACCGAATTACCATCTTCATCAGTAATTATTAGTGTGTGCCAGCCAATATCAGGTATAATTTCCATTTGATGCTGAAAGCTTGTTTCGCCTAAATAAACATTGTTTAGATGCCAAAATAAACGAGCAGAAGCCTTCCTGTGCGTTACTTTGCAGATAATACGGCCAAGCTGTCCATCTATTTCACGGGGAACAAAAAGCTGAGCGTTGGCTTGTGGGTAGATGATGTCGATAGCGTGCTGCTGCTCATGACAACCTTCCATAAATGGTGGAAGTGGCTTATACAAAGGATTTCGTGCCTGATAATACCAAGCCATTACTGGAGGAAGAACAAGCCAGCTGGTATGGTTCATTTGATGCTGTGGGTAGCAATCGGCATTAACCCGGTATTGTTTATCAGCGCTTAAATGCACCAGTTGATGATAAGGACACACTGGCCTGTCATGTTCGACATTTGCTATATAAACGGTATCAATATCAAGGCAATTTTGTGATGATTTATGTCCACTTTGTCTGCAAATAGCGGTGGTTTGCATGTCGTCGTAGGGTGTTTCAAACCATGTTGTTGCGGGTAAAGTACGGTACAACTCGAACATGACTGGTGCCGCTGCACTGCCGCCAATAATTCCTGGTCGTCCTTCGCCGCTGGCATTACCCACCCAAACACCTACAGTATATTCGGGTGTGACACCTATGGCCCAGGCATCTCTAAAGCCAAAACTGGTGCCCGTTTTCCAAGCAATATTCCTCCCTGAAGAGAAGTTTTTCCAGCCGGTTTCTTCTTCGGGACGTTGTACATTGGTTAAGGCTTCAAAAGTGTGGTAAACAGATGCTGCGCTTAAAACTGATGGCTGGAAGCTAAGCTTATCTCGATGTTTATTACCTGACTGAGTCAGTTGTGCACTACGAATATCAGTAGCATTGTATTGAGCCGATTGTTTCGTATAAGTCGTGAGGCAACGAGCCATGGATGAATAAACCGATGACAACTCATATAAACTGGTCTCGGCACCACCCAGAATCAAAGATAACCCGTAGTGAGAGGCGGGTTTGTTAATGCTGGTTATGCCCAGTTTTCGAAGTAATGCATGAAATTTATCTGTACCATAATCGTCTTGCAAACGTACAAAAGGCACATTGAGTGAGCGCGAAAGTGCCATGTGGGCCGGTACAGCACCATCAAATTGTTTCGTATAATTTTTGGGTGAAAAATCACTGTAGTAGGTTGGTATATCGGCCAATAGCATTTCAGGAAGTATTAATCCATTGTCGATAGCTGATGCATACAAAAATGGCTTGAGTGTACTGCCGGTACTTCTTTGTGCCTGGATAATATCAACATCGTGTCCATGCCCATGGGTGTTAAAAGATGAATTACCAGTGTAGGCAAGAACATCCCCGGAGTGGTTATTAATGATGATGGCTGCCAGGTTATGGATTTCATTATGACGATATATACTGTAGAAATTCTCAACAATCTGATTGCTTCTTTCCTGCAATGGTTTACTAAGCGTTGAATGATGAGAATTGTGTGAATTGTTTTGGTTTAAAGTGTTGAGCAGGTGAGGGGCGATATTGGGCAGTGGCAATGGATTATCGGGTAATGGTTCGGCACAGCCCAGGTAGTGTTCAGTTGAATCAATAATACTTTTATTCAGAAGTTTATTCAGCAAAAAGTTTCGCTTTTGCAACAAAGCATCACGATTGCGACCAGGATGAATCAGTGCCGGAGCATTGGGTAATACAGCCAGTAATGCTGATTCGCTCCATGATAATTCATAGGCTGAACGGCCAAAGTAACGCCACGCAGCTGCTTCAATACCTACCACATTACCGCCAAAAGGTGCATGGGTCGAGTAGATTAACAAAATCTCATCCTTTGAGTATCGCCATTCTAAACGACTGGCCTGGATGGTTTCAACGAGTTTGTTCCAAATGGTTCGTTGCCGTTTAAAAGCGAGGCGTATCACTTGCATCGAAAGGGTGCTGCCACCGCTTTTTATCTTTCCTGATGATACGTTTTGATAGCTGGCTCTTACCAATGAAATTGGATTAAAACCCGGGTGGTATCGAAAATACTCATCTTCGAAATGGATGATGGCTTGTTCAAATTTATGCGGCACCGAGTCTATGGCCTCAAAGTGCCACTGACCATCATCAGCAATATGAGCTGAAAGGAGTTCACCATTGCGCGATTGAAGTTTAGAAGAGTAAGGCGTATCGAATAGTTGACTGGGCAGGCAGAAATAGTATGCGATGAACAATACTATCAGAATTATCCAAAACATCTTCTTTTTGCCACGCAGATGAGCCATTTTCATGGCTATCAAAATTATAAAACCTGTCAGGTTTAGCAAGCCTGACAGGTTTAAAGTTTACAATTTTGCCACCAGTGTAAAAATTATATTTCTTCCTGGTGCATTAATGGCATCACTTGTTCCTTTTACCGAACGAGTTAAGTGTTCATAATAAGTTTCGTCTAATAAATTATTAGCAGCGAAATTTAGTTCAAGGTGCCTATTAAATGCATAGTTGAGCGAAACATCCACAAGAGAAAAGGCTGGTGTTGCTGTTTCACCGAAACTTTCGGCAATTCGATCTTGCATTAACACGTGGCGCAAGTTTAATTCGGGGCGGAGTTTGCCATTGAGGTAATGCCCGCTTAGTAAATATCGAAAATCCATTGGTGGAATTTGATTTTAATTTGTCTTGCTTATTTTGTTGCTCCATCTGCTTTTTAAGCTGGCAACAACCCTGGCACGAATTATCTTCTACCTCTTTTTGTACACAAAGATTCTCAGCAATATACTGTTGGTTAAGCTTAAAAACCAATAGCGTATACGAATCACTCAGGGAGGCGACGATACTGGCTAGCGACAACAATATGATGAGACTGTTTTTCAAAAAAAATGGATGTGCTTTGTGGTAATAACAAGGGCACATCCGTATTGTTTTAATCGAATGATGATCGTTTAGAAATCATCCTTGGCATTGCCTAAGAATTTAAAATTATAGGTGACGGTAAATATTGGCTGGCCAAATATCGACATCTTATAGCCCTGTACTTTCTCGCCTTCAGTCCTGAAGAAAATGTTGTAGGCATTTTGACGTCCGAGCACATTGTAAACAGCAAATGTCCATGAACTATGATTTAGTTTTTTAGCCACCAAATTGCCATTGATGGTTGTTGCCACATCCAAACGGATGTAATCTGGCATACGCATTGAATTACGTTCGGAATAGTAGACTTTATCAGTTCCACCAAAATTGTAATACGCAACTGGTGCTGTAAACGGTCGGCCAGTGCTGTAAAAGAAGTTAGATGAGATATTCATCCGACGGCTGAATTTATAATTGGCAACAAACTTAAAATCGTGTGGTTTGTCGTAATTAGCCGGAAAGTAATCACCATTATTGATTTGTTCTTCGTCAAACTCGCTATCAATTTTATGAAGAATACGCGAATAGGTATAGTTGACCCAACCTGTTAATTTACCACGTTTTTTCTGCACCATCAGTTCAACACCATAAGCTTTACCTTTACCATTTAGCACATCTGTTTCAAGGTGCTCGTTCATCACCAATTTAGCACCACCTTTGTAATCAATAATATTGTCCAGCTTTTTGTAATATGTTTCGATGGATGCTTCTATGCTATTGTTGCGCATTTTTTTGTAGAATCCGATAGAGTACTGATCGCCATGTTGAGGTTTCAGGTATTTGTCACTTAGTTTCCAAATGTCGGTAGGCGCCATTGCTGCTGTATTGGATATCATCTGTATGTACTGATACATGCGGTTATATCCTAATTTAAGAGAGCTGGTTCCGCTCAAGCGAATATTGGACGAAAGGCGAAACTCTGGCCCTGAATAAAACGAGATACCACCATTTCCGTGATGCGTTGTGTCAACTATGTTATCGACCGATCGGGGTAAGCCACTTTGATAATTATATTGTGTTTTAGGACCAAAGTTACTATACATCGAATAGCGTAATCCGGCTGATAACGACATAAAATGGCTTAGTTCGAATTCATCACTGATGTATAAAGCAGCTTCGAGGGCCTGCTCTTTTTCTAATTCTTTGTAAGCAATAAGTGATTCGGTGGATGAAGGTGTTTGTTTGCCTGGTGATAAATCGTACCAGGTGGCATTTAAACCAAAGTCAATTTTATGGTTGGTGCCTGATATATATGAGAAATCGGATTTGAAACTGTATTGATTGAGCTGGTAATCAATCTTGTGCAACAGGCTGGAGTCAGTTCGTGATTCGTTGGTGTAATCGTAATTACTAACAATGCCCGAGAAGGTTGAAAACAATTTGGGGCTAAATATGTGTTTCCATTTAACGGTGGATGCTAATGTGTTGTATTCAAAAGCATCTTCGGTGTAATAATCAAAATCATCATGACTGTAATATCCTGAAAGATATAAGCTGTTTTTTTCGTCGATATCCCAGGAAAAACTTCCTTGCAAATCATGAAAATTGGCAGAACTGTTTTTAAGTTTAGGATCATCAAGAAGTTTTAATACCCAATCGGAGTAGGTGGTTCGTGCTGCCAAAATAAATGAGCTCTTGTCCTTTTTAATTGGCGATTCAATCGTTAAGCGTCCTGATACCGGACTGATACCACCATTTAGTTTAGTTTGTTTGCGATTACCTTCTTTAACCGTTAAATCCATCACTGACGACACTCTACCGCCGTATTTAGCTGGGATGCCACTTTTGTACAGCTTAATATCTTTTATAATGTCGGCGTTAAAGCCTGAGAAGAAACCAAAGAAATGTGACGTATTAATGATTGGTGCATCATTTAATAATATAAGGTTTTGGTCGGTACTTCCACCGCGCACGTTAAAACCATTGGAGGCTTCCCCAACACTTTGAACACCGGGCAATAAGAGCGTTGTTTTAATCACATCAGCTTCACCCATTCCTAAGGGTAATTGCTTTAACGTTTTCATTGAAATTTGATCCATTCCCATTCTCAGGTTACGAACAGGATCTTCTGACTTGGCCGTAATGGTCACTTCCTTTAATGAAGTTGGTTTGCTTTTGAGGTCAACATCTAGCGAACCATCAGAGTGGATAACTACATTTCGATAAGTTGTTTTCATGCCCACCGAGCGGTATTCTATTTTGTAACGACCTTTAGGTATTGAAAAAGAATAGTGTCCATAAAGATTAGTAACAGTTCCATTTTTTAAATCGTCAATATAAATAACTGTACCAACTAAAGGCTCTCCATTTTCCACATCAATCACTTTTCCACTTAAGGTAGCCGTTTGTGTATTAGGGTTTTTAGCTTGATTACCAATGGTAAAGACCATGTATTCTTTACTAATAGTATTTGTCTCTAATGACTCTTTTTTAGGTGCTTCGTAAATAACTGAATCAACTTTTATGGCTTTTTTGTCATTGATATAACTGGAAAACAATTCAGCATAGTTGGTTTTCACTTTATAAGCTTTGGTAAATACCACATTGGTGTTGTCAATAATGGTGTATTCCAGTTGGCTCATTTTCGATAACCAATCAATGGCCTTTAGAATTGGCAATTGTTTGTAATCACTTTTTAAAATTAGTGTGTCTGTCCAGTTAGGTGAATAATAAAATTGGTAATCAGAACGACTTTCAATATCTAAAATGATATCATTAAAAGATAGCGAATCGTTATGGTTAATGATATTTTGACTTAATGCGCTTATAAAAACAGGCATAAGTAGAACTGCTACAATCAAACGTTTCATGGGAGCGGGTTAGAGGGTGTCGATGTATTTGATAAGGTTTTTGAGTTGCTTGTTATTCATCTTTTTGTATGAGTAGTTAATGGATTTGATTTTACGCCTTATTTTTTTCTTATCATCTGGAAACAAAGCCAATAAACGTCTTTTGGCACTGATGTTATGAAAATAATGATTGATAAATAAGAGTCGCTTGGTTTGATAGGTGTAGGTTTTAACAGAATTGTTTATACCTGTTGTTACAAAGTGCCTTATAAGTAGTGAGCTATTATCGGATTGATGAATTTGTTGATAAAAGCCAGATGACAGACCAAGTTTTTCATATTGTTCTTTGAAATTAGTGAGCGTATAACTTTCTTCCTCGAAATGAATTGTGAAAGAATCTATGGCCGATTTTTTTAACTGAATATACCCTCCTGCAAACTTAAAAAAGTTTGGATTAACAATGAGTTCATCCTTATTGATATCGTATATTATTCTTTTATCAGTAAACTCTCTGCCATCAATAAAAATACTACCGCTACCCTGGCTTGAGTTTAGATATGGATTTTCGTTATCAGGATGGTGATAGGGTTTATATTCTCGGCCGTTAATGTAGTCCAACTCATTGCTAAAAGTATTGTTATGTATATCAATTGCCGAAAGTGTATCAGATGAAAAAGGAGTAGATTTGATACTTTGTGCAATTGCCGATTGGGTACTAAAACAGCAAAAAATACCAAAAGGTAAAAATAGGAGAAGGGCTTTCATAAAGGGGTAGATTAAAGTTGTATGACAACAAAAATATAAAAAGCCTTCAATTGTTGAACTTTTATCGTTAAAAATCAATCATTTCATTTCTTAATTGTTAGAATTTGATATTTTTTTTGCAGTTTTGAATATAGTTTAAATAACCACAACTTAATCCTACTCCCTCATGAATGGAAAAATAACAT
The DNA here is from genome assembly GCF_016612505.1 of Carboxylicivirga marina. Lineage (GTDB taxonomy): Bacteria > Bacteroidota > Bacteroidia > Bacteroidales > Marinilabiliaceae > Carboxylicivirga > Carboxylicivirga marina. The sequence continues at coordinate 40,386 of NZ_JAENRR010000007.1, read as the reverse complement.
CCTTTTTCCTTGTGCTAATTTGCTTTACGTCATGTCTCGAACCTTATGATGTTAACATTACTGATTACGAAGATTTATTAGTTGTTGATGCACTCATAACTGACGAGCAAATAAATCATCGTGTATACCTTTCTCGTTCTATTCCCAATTTGGATGAAATACCACAGCGAGAATCAAATGCTTTGGTAATTATTACCGATCAAAATAATGAGGAGGAGGTATTAACGGAAATTGAACCAGGTGTTTACGAAACAGATAAGGAACAGTTCGTTCCCATAATAGGAGGCACCTATACATTAACAATTAGAACTTCTCGAGGCATCGTTTATCAGTCAACTCCTTGTACTTTGTTGCCTAAAATTGATATAGATAATGTCAGTTTTAAGGCTGGTAAGGAATGGAATAGTGATGAAACAATGGAGTTACAAGGGCTTAATATATTAGTGGATGGTGTGGCAAGTGAAGGCAATTATTTACGATGGTTGTATGAAGAAGACTGGCAATTTAAAACGCCATTTCCAACACGTATGGCCTACGATTTTGAAATTGATGATTGGGTTTATATAACACCTATAAATCATACCTGCTGGAAGGAAGATGCAGCAAATTCGGTGGTTATACATTCATTTGCAAACCAAAATGCAGCAACTATAAAGGATAAGAAAGTGTGTTTTGTGCCTTCAAAAGAGACGGATAAGTTAACGGTCAGATATAGTATTTTGGTTAAGCAATTATGTATTTCTAAAGAAGAATATGAATTCTGGAATAAACTAAAAGTTACCACTGATGATGTTGGCGATGTGTTTGGTGTTCAGCCATTTTCTATCGTAGGAAATATTAAAAATATAAATGACGATAAAGAACCTGTTCTTGGTTATTTTCAAACCGGCAGTGTGGATAGTGAACGAATCTATATTGATCGGTCGGATGTAACTAATTTAGGTTTGCCAGTGTTTTCAAGGTATTACAATTGTAGTGTTGATTCATTTAAATATGAAGATTTCCCAGACCAGACACCGCTTGAAATATACAATAAATTTGTTCTGTCTGGAGTGTATAACCTTAATGATGCAATATACGATGAAGATACCGGAGCCATGGTGGGTTTCCTGCTTGCTCGACCAATTTGTTCAGACTGTACTTTAACCGGAACATCTGAAAAACCTGATTTTTGGGAAGATTAACTAAACTTTTATGAAAAAATTACTTGCTTTATTCACTTGCTTTTTATTGATATCTTCAATAAGAGGGCAAGAAACAGTGGTGCTAACAACCGACCGTGATATCTATATTGGAGGCGAAAGCATGTGGTTAAAAATCACCAATATTACAACATCAACTAATCAAATTTCACCAGTTAGCAAGCTTGCTTATATTGAGCTGTTAAACAGGAATAATGAACCAGTAATTCAAGAAAAAGTTTACTTTAACAATGGTGTGGCCTCCACTCAAATATTAATACCAGATACCATATCAACAGATAACTACATGCTAAGGGCATACACACAATGGATGACCAATGCCTCTGCACATAATTATGCACAAGATATTATATCAGTTATCAATCCCTTTGCAGGTAATTCATTACCCAATATTGCTGAGAAGAAGGTTGTCAAGCAATCAGATAATGAATCATTAAAGCTTGATTTGAAAGGTCTTCAAAGTGCTTATGAAAAAAGGCAAAGGGTGACAATGGCATTGTGTTTCGAGGATTTAAACTGGAATCATTATTCGGTGTCTGTAGTGAAATCATGTCTTTACAAGCCAGAAAACAATAATGATGCTAATATAGTAAACTCTAAATTAAGCTTGGAGCATACAAAAATGCCCGAACATAAAGGAGAATTAATAACAGGAACGATAACAAGTTTTGATTCGGGAGAACCTGTTGTTGATGAGAAAATGATGATAAGTTTTGTTGGGCCTAACCCAATAATTGATTTTTCATTGACCGATTCTTTAGGACAATTCGCATTTGAAGTGAATCGATTTGGACAACAGGAAATGGTTATCCAGCCCTATTCGACTGATACAACTAAACTTAACTATAAGATAAATTTAGAAGAAAAGTATTCTTCCGATTTACGACATTCCGAAATTCCTGATTTGTTGCTTGATTCATTGAGTGTTAAGGAAATAAACAGGGCGATAATTAATATGCAAATTAACACCATTTACTCATCGCACTTACCAGAGAGTGTAAAGGCTGACTCGATAGAAAATATAGAATCTTTCTATGGAATTCCGGAGAACCAGATAGTTATTGATAAGTATATTGAGTTGGCTACGATGGAAGAAGTCATTCGCGAGATTGTGCCTTTTGTTAGTTTAAGAAAAACAAAGGGTGAATATAGTGTAAAGGTTTATGAAGAGAAGTCATTATACCCAAGAGATGGTAAAGTTATGACTTTTGTAGATGGCGTACCCATTAATGATGTAGATCGGATTCTTAATATTTCCCCTGAATACATGGAAAAAATCGAAGTCATTAATTTGAATTATTATTACAAGGATGAGAATTTAGGGCGCTTAGTCATGTTTTATACATGGAATGGCGATATGGGAAATATGGACTTTGATAAGCGAATCTTCCGACAAGTGCATCAAGGCTACCTGCTGAACCATACATTCATCAGCCCTGATTATTCAAATGAAGAACTGCTTCATTCACGTTTAGCTGATTACCGTAATGTATTGTTCTTTGGTTCATTTGAAAAGAATAAAAATGAGGGCCAGGAAAGTATTGAGTTTTACACGGGTGACGATGCCGGTGAATACGTGGTAGTCGTAACGGGAATTAATGAAATGGGGAAAAAAGAAGTTATGACAAAAAGCTTTGTAGTCGAATAGCACTTAAATTCGTATCAAAAGATCTCTAATTCTTTCTACATTTGTACACTTGTACAAAGATTTTTCCAATGAGAAGAGAATTTGATTTTTTAGTGATTGGCTCTGGTATTGCCGGATTGAGTTATGCACTAAAAGTAGCCAAATATGGTTCGGTAGCTGTAGTTAGTAAAACAGAGTTAAAAGAAACTAATACAGCTTACGCACAGGGAGGTATTTCTTCCGTAACATATGCACCTGATTCTTTCGAGAAGCATGTAAATGATACTTTAATTGCGGGTGATGGTTTATGTGACATTGAGGCTGTTAAAAAGGTTGTTGAGGAAGCACCAGAGCAGATTCAGCAATTGCTTAATTGGGGGACAAACTTTGATAAGAATGACGATGGTAAATTCGATTTGCATCGCGAAGGTGGTCATTCAGAGTACCGTATATTACATCATAAAGATAACACCGGAGCTGAAATTCAACGAGCTTTAATCGATGAGGTAAAGAATCATTCATCCATTTCGGTTTTTGAAAATCATTTTGCGGTAGATATTATCACGCAGCATCATCTGGGAAAGGTGACTGAGCCTTGGATGCGCGATATTGAGTGTTATGGGGCTTATATACTCAACAAGGATAATGGAAAGATTGAAACCTACCTGGCCAAAACAACAATGATGGCTACCGGTGGAATTGGAAGTGTGTATCAAACCACTACAAACCCCCTAATAGCTACAGGCGATGGTGTAGCCATGGTGTTTAGAGCTAAAGGCATTATTGAGAATATGGAATTTGTCCAGTTTCATCCAACGGCTTTGTATAATTTGTCGGAGCGACCGTCGTTTCTGATTACAGAAGCCATGCGAGGATATGGCGGAATCTTGCGTCGTCAAAATGGCGAAGAGTTTATGCAAAAATATGATGAGCGCGGTTGTTTGGCACCTCGTGATATCGTGGCCCGCGCCATTGATAATGAACTTAAAAACAGGGGTGAAGAGTTTGTGTATTTAGATGTGACCCATAAGGACGCTAAAGAAACCAAACAGCATTTCCCAAACATTTACAAAAAATGCCTTTCGTTGGGCATTGATATTACAACAGATATGATTCCGGTGGTACCTGCCGCTCATTATTTGTGTGGCGGTATTAAGGTGGATTTAAACGGGCGTAGCTCAATTTCCAACCTTTATGCTGCTGGCGAATGTGCGTCAACCGGGTTACATGGTGCTAATAGGTTGGCAAGTAATTCATTGATAGAGGCTTTAGTGTTTTCAAATGCAGCGGCAATTGATGCGGTAGAAAAAATAAACAATACGGTATATAACCATCGGATACCTGATTGGAATGACGAAGGAACATCGCACCCTGAGGAAATGATCTTGATAACACAATCCAACAAGGAAGTGCAGCAGATAATGAGCAAATATGTTGGTATTGTTCGTTCTAAAATCCGTCTCAATCGCGCTTATGATCGACTCGAAGTAATATATCGTGAAACAGAAGCATTGTATCAGGATTCAAAAGTATCAGAGAAGATTTGTCATTTGCGTAATAAAATAAATGTTGGTTATCTGATAATTAAGATGGCACGAAAGCGTAAAGAAAGCCGTGGATTACATTTTAATATTGATTTTCCTCATAAGTTGGAAGATTAATCAATGCCTTGGCAATTTTAACAGAATGATTACTTTTATAGCTGGACAAATCTCGAAGCTAAATTGAAAATCCTACAGATCAATAAAACTGATGCAGGCGGTGGTGCTGCAGTGGCGGCAAACCGATTAAACAGGGCATTGCGCCGTAATGGTGTTGAATCAAAGCTTCTGGTACAGGATTTACATAGCAATGAGGAAGGTGTTTATCCTGTGGATAACAGTTATTTGTTTCGAAAAAAAGCATTCGCTCGCTTTGCATGGGAACGTCTTACATTCTTACCTTATGAGCGAAATGCTTCAGTTCGCTTTGCCTTTTCACCAGCTAATACAGGTATTGATATTACACAACATCCGTTGGTACTAGAGGCCGATATTATTCACTTGCACTGGATAAATCAGGGTTTTTTGTCAATTGAAACCTTAGGTAAACTCTTAAAATGCGGCAAGCCCATTGTTTGGACTCAACATGATATGTGGAGTTTTACAGGCGGTTGCCATTATGCAGGTACTTGTTTAGAGTTTTTGGAGTTTTGTTCGTATTGCCCATTTTTACGTAAATCTGGCAAGAAGGATTTATCGGCCAGGATATTTGCTCAAAAGCGAAAAATATATAACGAATCACCTTTAAGTATCGTTGCATGTAGTAAGTGGTTACGTACACTATCTCAGGAAAGTAAATTATTGCGACGGAAAGATTTTTATAATATTCCAAATCCAATAGATACCGGTTTTTACGAACCTCGTAATAAGCAAGAAGCTCGAAAACGCTTGGGCTTGCCTGAGGATAAGCGCTTGGTATTATTTGGTGCGGCTAATGTCAATGATCCGCGAAAAGGAATGCGTTATTTTATTGAGGCATTAAATATTTTAGCTGAGAATTTCCCTGTTGTTAAAGATAATACCGAGTTGGTGGTTTTTGGTAAGATGAATGCAGAAACACAGAAGCTGTTTCCGTTTAAAACCAATTCATTTAAGTTTGTTTCCGATCCTGATGTGTTAGTGGATTTATACAGTGCAGCAGATAATTATGTGTTACCATCGCTGCAGGATAATTTACCCAATACCGTTATGGAGTCATTGGCTTGTGGTACACCTATCGTTGGGTTTAGTATTGGCGGTGTGCCGGAAATGATAACTCACAAAGAATCAGGTTACCTTGCGGAAGTCAAGAATTCATTGAGTTTGGCCACAGGTATTTATGAAACTTTATTTGTAAGTAATCTGGAGCAATTGAGTAAAAATGCGCGTCAAAAAGCTATTGATTGTTACTCTGAAGAAGTGGTGGCTAATCAGTACAAAGCTGTTTATGAATCACTTTTAAAGTAGTAATTTATGAAGATGCCTGTTATGTCCATTGTTACAATTGTTTATAATGGTATTGAAACTCTTCAAAAAACAATTGATAGTATAGCAAATCAATCCTACTCTGCTATTGAATATATTATTATTGATGGTGCTTCAAGTGATGGAACCATTAATTTAATTAAAGATAATGAAGCTTCAGTATCAAAGTGGATTAGCGAACCTGATAATGGTTTGTATGATGCCATGAATAAGGGGCTTAAAATGGCAAGTGGCGATTATGTGTGGTTTATAAATTCGGGTGATGAGATTTACAACCGGATGAGTATTGAGCACATGGTGAATGGCTTTAACGATAATTGGCCTGATGTAATATATGGCGATACTGTGATGATTGACTCTGAAGGTCATGAAATAGGAGGCAGGCGCCTGCAACCACCGAAAGACCTAAGCTGGAAGGATTTTAAAAACGGTATGTTAGTTAGTCATCAATCGATATTGGTGTCAACAAAAATAGCGAAGCTATATAATACGAAATACCGTTTCTCGGCAGATTTTGAATGGTGTTTGCAAGCTCTAATGGAAGCTCAATTGATTCACAATACGAATCAAACGCTTTCACGCTTTTTAGATGGTGGATTAACCAAGCAAAACATCATTCCGGGGCTAAGGGAGCGATTTGATATAATGCGTCGTTATTTTGGCTTATTTCCTACAATAATAAAGCATGTGCCAATTGGATTGCGATTTGTGTCTTATGTGCTAAAAAATAAACGATTTTAGGCTTTTAATTTCTCTCGAAGTTCTCTCAATAGTTTTTCTGTCTCATCCCAGCCAATGCATTCATCGGTAATAGAAACGCCATATTTAAGACTTGAAGTGTCGCTTGTAAGTTTCTGACAGCCAAATTCTAAATTGCTTTCAATCATCACGCCCATAATCGATTCGTTTCCTTCTGAAATTTGTTGGGCCAAATCATCTAAAACAAGAGATTGATTGGCTGCTTTTTTAGCGCTGTTGGCGTGGCTGCAATCGATCATGATTCTTGGTTCAAGGCCCGATTTTCGTAGATCTGCCTCGTATTCAGCAATATGTTTTGATGAGTAATTAGGCTCTTTTCCTCCCCGAAGAATAATGTGTGAATTTGGGTTTCCTTTGGTTTTAACAACGGCTACTTTTCCTTCAGGATTAATGCTAACGAAGTTATGAGGAGCAGCAACAGAAGCACGCGCATTGATTGCAATATCGATGCTTCCTTTTGTGCCGTTTTTAAAGCCAACAACGGAAGATAATCCACTGGCCATGTTGCGGTGGCTTTGCGATTCGGTTGTTCGGGCGCCGATTGCTGTCCAGGAAAATAAATCCTGAATGTATTGGGGTGTCACAATGTCTAAAGCCTCGCCGGCAGCAGGTAATCCTAATTCGGCCACGTGCAGCAATAACTCGCGAGCCAATTTTAGACCGTCTTCGACTTTGCAGGAATCATCTAAGTATGGATCATTGATTAAGCCTTGCCAGCCAACAGTTGTTCGTGGCTTTTCAAAATACACACGCATGACTAAATAAATTGTATCGCTTACTTCGTTGGCCAATTTCTTTAACTTTTGGGCATAAGCTTTGGCAGCATCAATATCATGGATAGAGCATGGTCCGACCACAACCAGTAAGCGTTTGTCTTTTTTATGGAGAATCCGTTTAACAGCGTTTTGGCCATCTAAAACAGTTTTAGTGGCGACATCTGATAATGGGAATTGCTTTTTTAATTCATCAGGTGTGATAATTGTCTCTTCAGCAATTATATTGAGGTTTTCTATTCTTAAGTCTGTCATGGTTGTATAATGTTGCTCAAAGGTAAACAGATTATCTGAAGTTTGTGTTTAGAAATCGAGCACAAAAAAAAACCGCAACTATCGAGCTGCGGTTTTATATCGTGATAGTTAAAATTACTCAACTATAGTTACCCAACCATGAGTATCAGGCTCATCACCATATTGAATGGCTCTAAGTTTATTGTATAGCTTTTCTGAAACCTCACCTGGTTTGCCGTCTTTGCTAAATACAAATGAGTTACTATCTTCAACATCATCAATCTGACCAATAGGGCTGATAACTGCAGCTGTTCCGCAAGCTCCGGCTTCAGCAAATGTGCTTAGTTCGTCATATGGTATTGGGCGACGTTCAACAGTCATGCCCATGTCTTCGGCCAATTGGCAAAGGCTCATATTGGTAATGGATGGTAGAATCGAATCTGACTTTGGAGTAACGTAAGTATTATCTTTAATACCAAAGAAATTGGCAGGTCCGCACTCATCGATGTATTTCTTTTCTTTACTATCAAGAAATAGTACTGCTGAATAACCTTTTTCGTGAGCTTCGTAGCCTGCACGTAAGCTGGCAGCATAGTTTCCACCTACTTTGATGTTTCCGGTTCCTAATGGAGCGGCACGGTCATATTTACGAGAAATCATCATGTTGGTTGGTTTGAATCCTTCTTTGAAATACGGTCCAACAGGCATTACAAATACCATGAATAAATACTCATCGGTAGGAGCAACTCCTATTTTTGCACCAGTACCAACTAACAGTGGGCGAATGTATAAAGAGGCACCTGATTCATATGGAGGAACAAAACGTTTGTTTAACTCAACAGCTTTTAAAACAGCATTAACGAAGATGTCTTCAGGGATTTCAGCCATCATAGTACCAACAGCGGAATTGTACATGCGTTTTGCATTTTCTTCAATGCGGAAAAGGCGTGTTTTTCCATCCTGACCTTTGAATGCCTTTAATCCTTCAAAAGCTTCCTGACCATAGTGTAAACCTGTAGCAGCCATGTGGATACTTACCTGATCAGACGAATGAACTTCAAGCTCACCCCATTTGCCATCGCGGTAATAACATCTAACGTTGTAGTCTGTCTTCATGTAGCTGAAAGACAAATCGCTCCAATTGATATCGTTCATTTCAATATGATTTAACTAGTGTAATTTTTCTATATCTGGTGGTAAAGGTACAATAATCAACTTATAATTTAAATGACAAAAAGCATCTCGTTAAGGTATTTTGCAGCTGGCTATTTGATAAACAGCAGGATAGCTGATAACAATATGATAGTGAAGATGAGATAACGATAAGGTTTCTCAGGAATATAACTTACTATTTTTTTACCAACAAAGGCACCGGATACAAGTACCGGAAATAAAAGCAGATTAAGATGAATGGTTTGCCAGTTGATAGTTTGCCAGCTAATTATGTGTAAAGGTATTTTGCTCGAATTTAAAATCAAATAAAACCACGCCCCTGTTCCAATATAGGTTTCTTTAGGCAAGCGTATTGATAACAAATATAGGTTGAAAATAGGGCCTGCCGCATTACCAATCATTGTTGCAAAGCCACCCATAACACCAAGAGAGCTGCTAAAAAACTTTGAATCTGAAACATTTCGTTTGCTTTTAAGTTCGTTGTATAGCAATAAGGCAAGGCAAATAAGAATGGCAATGCCCATCGTTTGTTTAAACTGTGCATCATTTATGTTTTTACCAACAAAAACAGCTATAATAATGCCAATAAAAGCCCATGGAAGAAGCTTTATTATAAGTTTAATTTTCCCGCTTTTATAATAAAATCGTACAGCCATTAAATCGCCCATTAATAGAAAAGGAAGCAGAATTCCAACGGATGCCTTTCCTCCATATAAATGAGCTAAAAGAGGAATGACAAACATGGCCATGCCTTTTAATCCGCTTTTAGAAACGCCAACGCAAAAGGCGCAAACAACGGTGATGGTCCATGTTGTCCAGTCGGTATTTAGAGGATTGATAAAGTTTTCAATTGACATTGAATAAGCGCTTAAAATTATCTTGAATAACCTTCTTTAATTGAGGTGTTTCAAGCTTTAATAATTCTGATGCTTTTTCATAAATGGAGATGATGCTTAGCTGAGGATCATCATCGGTTTCCAAAAATAGTCTATTATGAGGAATAAATAGTAAGGATTGGCTGGCTTTTGAATTGCTTTTTAATAATGCTTTGCCTAATGAGAAGTAAAAACCTTGCCTTAGAGCTTGTTCCATGGTTTCCCTGGAGGCATTAAATCCATGAAATATCCATGCTTGTTTCGGGCGTAGGTCTTTGCGTAGTTTAATAATTTCGGAGTAGGCTTTGACACAATGTATGATAATTGGAAGTTTTAGTTTCTCCGATAGCTTTATGTGTTGTATGAAAACCTCTTGCTGAATAGTTAAATCCGGTCCTTTGGACTTATCTAATCCGCACTCGCCAATGGCTAATACTTTTGGGTGTTGAGCCCATTTTTCAAGTACATGAATCGAATGGTCATCCTTAATATCCCAGGGGTGAATTCCGATTGAGTGAAATTGATTTAGATTGGTACTTTCAGGATATAACGAAGCATGCATGTTAATTATCTCTTTAACATGCATGCTTTCGCTGGGATGATGAGTATGTAAATTAATGTACATTAATAGACCGAGGCTTTTTAAGCAACCAAAGTATCAATATACATTAAATTTTGATGTAGTGTCACATTCTACCACCAACGATTTCACAGACTGTAGCGTTACTCTGGAGTTGTTGTTGGCACTAAGTGTAATGCTTTGGATGTCTTTATTGACTATCACATTCGAATTGTTAACGTCCATGATGAGTTGGTAGATGTTATCGGCTGAAATAGTGGTGCTTGATTTTTCAATTGATTTAAGCTGGATGTTTTTTACTGAGCTTTTTCGATTTAAAAAACAGCGTCCATTATTTTGATTGCAGATCTTGATACTATCTTGCGTTAAATCAAGCGTAATTGTTCCGCCTTTGTTAATGATCTCAGTAATATTGTTTGTTTCAAAAGTGCATTCAATGTTGTGTTTATCCAATTGTGAAGGTTCTACTATGAGCGTGTCACCTTTTATATGAAAGATTGGATTGTTCAGTGAGTCTGCACTGTATGAATATTTTACTTTGTTTGTGTTACTAGATTGTATGCGAACGCTTGCTCCATTTATAACTTTAACAATGCTAAAATCAGGCAGTTTTTCTGTTTTTGTTTTGCTCTGGATAGAGTTCCCTTTGTACTTTTTATTATTAATTGTTATTAAAAAAGAGAGTAACCCAAGACAAATAACCGATAGAAAAGCTATTAAAATAATTTTACTTGTTTTCATCTTCATTCTCTTTTAATTGGTTAAATAATGGCTCCAGTTCAGTTTTTGTAATGCGCAATAATTTAACTTGTTGTAAGAAACCAGGAAGTATATCTTTGGTAAACTCCTCTTTGCGCATCTCACGAATTGTATCAGGAGCATCCTTGGTTACAAAGTAGCCTATGCCTCTTCGATTTTCTACTATGTTGCTATGTTGTAATTCTAAAAAAGTTCTCATAATTGTATTTTGGTTAACGCCTAGTTGAGAGGCTAGTTGTCTTACTGATTGCACTTTATCTTCTGGTGCAAGTTCTCCTAATAGAATGCGCTCACATATGCTGTCAGCTATCTGTTGAAAGATGCCTTTGTTGCTTTTAAACTCCATCATGCTATCTCTTTTTCTTTCACTTTAAAAAAGGCATAGGCCCAAGTGGTGGTTAATAATACTATTTCAAGTCCTAGTAGGCAGTGTATGGCTGATTCCTTGTTTTCAATTATTGCAAACCAAGGCATTTTTCCGTTCTGATATATATCAGCCCATTCAATTATGATGTAGAAATAAAAGATTATAACACTTGCAACAATACCAATAGCAACAAGTGTTTTGATTAGAGGTTGCTTTTTAAATACTGTTGCACCAGCGAATAATACAGATTGGTGTATAAGTGCTGATAGTATAATACTTGGAATTGCGATCCTTAAATCATCATGATTTATTTGGCCTAAAATTGTTGATAGGCTAAATGATTCAATTTTAAGTGCCGGGTTATGCCATTGGGCTAATTCGCTTGCTAAATGGGAGCTGATGTAAAAAATAGTTGGCAAAACTATCCATGGGGCTAATATTCTGATAATTATATTCAAAGTGAACTTTTCAGCCACTGAACATGGTAAAAGAAGGTAGTCAAAGGTCTTTTCCTTGGTTCTGAATGCCGGGAAAGCATAAGCTGCAAAGGGTAGTGCAATGACCGTATTAAGGATGATAAAAAACGGGAGCCATTCAAGGGTTTCGATAGAGCTATTGTTAAATGTAAATAATAGCAAAATTGCGGTGTAAACAATAAAAATTGAAGACAAAGCTAAGACTAAATTCTTACCTGATAATTGGTATTGTTGTTTAATCAGCTTTCCGAATCTATTGATGTTAAATATGTTATTCATGATTAGGTTTTTCATTGTTAAACTTCACACCATCATTAATGGCATTAAATAATAGCTCGATATCTACCTCGGATGTTTCACCATCACTTGGGGTAAGTACTTTGTATCCCATTGGATTAAGTTCGCTGTATAATGTATGTTCCGGAAGATGACTGACTATTTTAAAGTTGTATCTCTCAGACAGGTTGATGATGGATTCATCAAAGATTATCTGTCCATTGTCAATCAATAAAATTTTGTCAATAAGCGTTTCAACATCTTTTACCTGGTGAGTTGATATTATAACAGTTTGGTCATCCTCTAGCGCGCCAGCTACCATTTGGCGGAATATGGCTTTTGAAGGAATGTCTAGGCCATTTGTTGGTTCGTCGAGAACTATTAGTTGGCATTTGGAGGCCAAGGCAAAGGCAATTCTGAATTTCTTCTTTTGGCCATGGCTCATTTTTGACAGGTTTTTATTCTCATCTAACTCAAATTGCTTAATTAATTCGTTAAACAAGGCTTTGTCGAAGCGAGGATAAAAAGAAGCATAACCATTGACATAGCTGTGCATTTTTACCGAAGGCATAATAAATTCTTCGGGCACAAAGTATATCTGCTCAAGTAATACGGGCGCATGATTAATCGGATTTAGTCCGTTTATATCAATCTGGCCAGATTTTGGTGTTAATAGTCCGCTTATAAGTTGAAGTAAAGTGGTTTTGCCAGCACCGTTTTTACCTAATAAACCAATGATTTGTCCGGTTCTCTCATTTAGGGAGAGTTCGTTAAAGAGTGGCTTTTGTTTTTTATAAGCAAAACTAAGGTTATTGATTGTTATCATTACGAGTTGTTTTACTGTTATAGTGAAATAGTACACTACAAATGTAAATGGTTTTTTTAGAATTCCAAATGTTATGATGAATTTTTTTAGTTGAGAATGAGTCTATTGTGATCAGCGTTTGATTTTATATAATGAATCGTAGGGGCTGCTTTGTTCGTTAGGAACTAATTGTTACTTTAAAGCAATATTTTAAAAAAAATCTACTCAATATGAAACGTCGTGATTTCCTTCAAAGTTCTGTGTTAGTGGGGCTGGGACTAAGTGTAACAGCCTGCAATAATGCCAATAAAACGGGTTCTGAAAACCCACCTTTTATTGATGACTTTGAACTCTCTGAGATAACTGTTGCTGAGCTACAGCAAAAATTGAAATCAGGTGAGTTATCGTCGCAACAGATTGTTCAATTGTATTTGAAACGAATAGAAGCGATTGATAAATCAGGACCTAAGGTTAATTCTATTATTGAAGTAAACAAAGAGGCTTTATTAATTGCTAAAGTGCTCGATGATGAACGGAAATCTGGCAAAGTAAGAGGCCCATTGCATGGGATTCCTGTTGTTATTAAAGATAATATTGACACAGCTGATGCCATGGTGACTTCAGCCGGTTCTTTGGCTTTGACCAATCATCGGGCTAAGAAAGATGCTTTTATTGTTACTAAATTGCGTGAAGCCGGGGCGATAATTCTGGCAAAAACTAATCTGAGCGAGTGGGCTAATTTTCGTTCAAGCAATTCAAGTAGTGGCTGGAGTAGCAGGGGTGGTCAAACACGAAACCCCTATGTGCTTGATCGCACACCTTGTGGTTCATCATCAGGTTCTGCTGTTGCTGTTTCAGCTAACCTGACGCCTTTGGCTATTGGTACTGAAACAGATGGTTCAATCGTTTGCCCGTCAGGAATTAATGGAGTGGTTGGAATTAAGCCAACAGTTGGCCTCTTATCTCGCTCAGGAATTATCCCAATTTCTGAAAGTCAGGATACAGCAGGTCCAATGGCTCGAACAGTGACTGATGCTGCGCTGTTACTAACGGCTCTAACTGGTATTGATGCAGCTGATGATAAAACGAAACATCAACCATCAGAACCAGCAGTGTATTTAAATTTTGATGATACGGTTTTGGAAGGAGCTTGCATTGGTTATTTGAGTGAAAGTTCAGCTTTTGATAAACGTGTTTCACTTATTGTTGATGAGGTGGTTGATGTCTTGAAGAAAAAAGGAGCTGATGTTGTCGAAGTAGCTGTTTCAGATGAAACGAAAGGCTTGTGGAAATACGAATGGACGGTGTTGATTTGTGAGTTTAAAGATGGTTTGGAAAAGTATCTTCAGTCGCATCCTGAGTGTGGATTTAATACCCTTGCTGAATTAATTGAATTCAATAAAAAGAATACTGAAAAGATAATGCCATGGTTTGAACAAGAGATATTTGAAGCTGCTAATGAAACTGATGCTTTAAATGATGAAAAATATAAAGAGGCTAAAGCGAAGTGTATAGAGCTATCGCGTAAGCAAGGGATTGATAAGTTGATTGATGAGCATAAGCTGGATGCACTAATGGCTCCAACGAATGGTCCGGCGTGGAGTATTGATTATGTCAATGGTGACAATTTCGGAGGCGGAAGTTCACAGTTAGCTGCTATTTCAGGCTATCCGAGTATTACTGTTCCAGCGGGAAATATAAAAGGTTTACCAATTGGTGTTTCATTCTTTGGTAAGCCCTGGACCGAGAGTCGCTTAATACAAATTGCACATTTGTATGAGAAAGTTAGTCAGAAGAGGTTGAAGCCGGATTTTGTCAATAGTTTGATACAGTGATTTAATGGATGTAATTGGTTTAATTTTAATGGCATTGTGCCTGATTCCGGCCTGGATAGGCAGGAAGAGAATTCAGTTTTTATTTTGCCCTTCAGAGGTCATTGGTTTTCATAAGAAGAATCAATATTTCGGTCTTTATAGCCTATTGCCTTCGTTAATAATTGCAGGATTCTTAATTGCTTACGTAAGAGAGTTTATAAGAGAAATCGAATACCTCAAGGAATATGAGAACTTGTCCATTGTCATTGGACTTGTGGTTTTTACTGCATTGCTTTATGTATCTGGGCTTGTTGCGAATTTTATAGTGTACTACTCCGATGAGCGATATCGAAAATGGATTGATCAAAAAAAAGGAGATGACTAAATAGCCATCTCCTTAGGGTTGCTAACCCGATAATTCAAAAATTACCGGTTATATTATTTAGTAGCGCGTTTACGTTCGTGCTCTAAAAGTAATATTTTTCTTAGACGAATGCTAGAAGGTGTTACTTCAACATATTCATCGCCTTGAATGTATTCCAAAGCTTCTTCAAGGCTAAAGCGAATTGGAGGAGCTAGTTTTACTTTATCATCAGCACCAGAAGAACGCATGTTGCTCATTTTCTTAGCTTTTGTAACATTGATAGTCAAGTCACCTTCGCGATTGTTTTCGCCAATTACCTGACCCATGTATACGTCTTCCTGTGGAGCAATAAAGAATTTACCTCTGTCCTGAAGCTTGTCCATTCCGTAAGCAATAGAAGTACCAGATTCAATTACAATTAATGAACCATTGATACGCTTTTCAATATCACCTTTCCAAGGTTGGAACTCAATAAAACGGTGAGCCATAATGGCTTCTCCTTGAGTAGCTGTCAGCATATTGCTACGTAAGCCAATTATACCACGTGATGGAATATTGAACTCTAAATGTACGCGTTCGCCTTTCTTCTCCATCGAAGTCAACTCACCTTTGCGCTGTGTCACCATTTCAATGGCTTTGCCCGAATGTTCTTCAGGTAGGTCAATGGTTAAATCTTCAACCGGTTCTAATTTTTCACCAAGCTCTTCTTTAATGATAACGCGTGGCTGGCCAACCTGTAATTCATAGCCTTCACGACGCATTGTTTCAATCAAAACAGATAAATGAAGAACACCACGTCCATAAACGTTCCATGCATCTGCAGAATCAGTCTCCTCAACACGTAAGGCTAAGTTTTTCTCTAGTTCTTTGTCCAGACGCTCTTTTATGTGACGCGATGTCACGTACTTTCCATCTTTACCAAAAAATGGTGAGTTGTTAATGGTAAATAACATACTCATGGTTGGTTCGTCAATAGCGATTGGCTCTAGTGGCTCAGGATTTTCAAAATCAGCAATGGTATCGCCAATATCGAAATTTTCAATACCAATTAAAGCACATAGTTCGCCGCATGAAACCTGCTCAACCTTTGAACGACCCAGTCCATCAAAAACGTTAAGTTCTTTGATGCGTGTGCGGGCAATGCTGCCATCACGCTTCACAAGGCTTACGTCCTGATTTACTTTTAGCTCACCACGGTGCAAACGTCCAATGGCAATTCGGCCCAGGTATTTACTGTGGTCTAAGGATGTAATTTGTAATTGTGGTGTTCCTTTGTTGTATTCCGGTGAAGGAATGTGCTCTAAGATAGCATCAAAAACAGCCTCAATATTATCGGTCTTCTTTTTCCAGTCAGTGCTCATCCAGTTTTCTTTGGCTGAACCGTAAACCGATGGAAAATCTAATTGATTTTCGGTTGCATCCAATGAGAACATAAGGTCAAAAACATCTTCATGAACCTCTTCAGGACGACAGTTTGGCTTATCAACTTTGTTGATGACCACAATTGGTTTTAGTCCAAGAGAAATGGCTTTTTGAAGTACGAAACGTGTTTGAGGCATCGGCCCTTCAAAGGCATCAACTAATAGCAATACGCCATCGGCCATGTTTAATACTCGTTCAACTTCACCTCCAAAATCGGAGTGACCCGGTGTGTCAATAATGTTAATTTTAACACCTTTCCACATTACCGATACGTTTTTCGACAGGATGGTGATACCGCGTTCACGTTCCAAGTCGTTGCTGTCCATAATTAGTTCACCAACATCCTGGTGGTCTTTAAACAGCTTTCCCGCCATTAACATCTTGTCAACCAGGGTTGTTTTGCCGTGGTCAACGTGCGCAATAATGGCTACGTTTCTAATCTCTTGCATAGCTAAAATCCAAATGAGCCGCAAAGGTACTGCTATTTTTTGGTTTACAGCATTATGTGGGTATTAAAAAAGACAAATTGGTTTTAAATAAAGATCCATCACCAATTAATTATCTTTGCGTCACAACCTATTTAATACCAATACTTGAACTGATGAAGAATAGTTTTTTAATTGCTGCACCCTCAAGTAATTCGGGCAAAACCATTGTAACGCTTGGTTTGATAAAGGCTCTGAAAGCAAATGGTCTGGAGGTTCAGCCATTTAAATGCGGGCCTGATTATATTGATCCTATCCATCATGCGAAAATAGCCGGGCGCGCTTCATATAATCTCGATCTATGGATGTCAGATGAAGATCATGTGAGAGATGTTTTTCAATCGAAGATGTGTAATGCTGATGTTGGAGTAGTGGAAGGCGTAATGGGTTTGTTTGATGGGGCCAGGCGCGACAAAGGAAGTTCTGCAGAAATAGCCCAGGTTCTTGATTTACCAGTTGTTTTGATTGTAAATGCTGCTGCTACTGCCTATTCGGTGGCGCCTTTGCTTTATGGGGTTAAGAATTTTAATCCCAAGGTAAAGGTTCAGGGAGTTATTTTTAATAAAGTTTCGGGTGATTCTCATTATCAGTTTTTAAAGGAAGCTGCTGAAGATGCTGGTGTTACTACATTGGGTTATGTTCGAAAAGATGAAAGGTTAACGATGGAATCTCGTCATTTAGGACTTTCATTAACCGATGATGCTAGTATTCTGAACGCTGTTGATGCAGCGTGTGAGTTAATACAGGAAAATGTTGATCTAGATAGCTTATTGCGAATATCATTTAAAAATATTGAGCCAACTAAAAAAAGCATAAGCGCATCGGATTTACCACGACTAAGGTTTGGGATTGCCAATGATGAGGCCTTTAATTTTATGTACCCGGCCAATGTTGATGCATTAAAACAAATAGGTGAAGTAATATATTTTAGTCCGCTTAATGATAGTAAAATACCTCGTTGTGATGTATTGTGGTTCCCTGGTGGATATCCGGAGTTATTTGCCAAGCAATTAAGTGAGAATATATCAATGATTGAATCGATTCGAAAGTTTGAAAAGGGAGGAGGAAAGTTGATTGCCGAATGTGGTGGCATGATGTATTTGGGAACGTCAGTTGAATTGCAGGATGATTCAACCCATCAAATGATAGGTATATTTGATTATAAAACTTCACTGAAGAATATGAAGTTAAAATTGGGGTATCGCTCAGTATATGTTGATGGAGAGGAGTATAAGGGGCATGAGTTTCATTATTCAGTTGTTTCAGAGAGTAGTGCTAAAAAGGCTGATATAAATGCTCTATCGGCTCGTGGTACAAAGGTAATGATGCCAATCTATCGAACAGCTAATGCCTGGTCCTCGTATTTTCATATTTACCTTGGCCAGCCCCAAAAAATGAAGAATTTTATTGAATTAATAATGAGTTAAGGTAAATACTCAAAATCAATTTTTTTCATTGAATTATATAAGTTAATGCGTGCTTTCGGATTTATGGACGTCATCTGTTCTACAATGTCACGAGCTTTTTGTCGAATAGTATGGTCCTCATAAGGGCATTCCTTTTTTAAGGATTGAAAATTCAACAATCTCGCATATTCCTTCATTTCAGCATTGGTTAAAAGTATTAAAGGACGTATTACTTCAAGTTTATTTTCAAACATTTGAAGTTGAGCTGGTATAGATGAAATATTAGCATGTTGTGCCATATTCATCACTAAAGTTTCTACTGCATCATCCAGATGGTGGCCGAAAGCTAATTTTTTGATGCCTAATGAATGAGTGAGTTGAAAAAGTTCTTTTCGACGATTACGTGAACACGCAAAACAAGGCTTTTTCTTACCGGCCGTTGCAAGGTTGGCCTTTGTTGTTACCAGATGTAATGTCACATTTAAATCTTCACAAAATTGCTGCAACCACACTGTATCGATTTGGTATGGCACATCCTCGGTAATAATGTGAGCAGCATGAATGTTATAATGTATTGGCATGCCTTTTCTTCTGGATGATAAAATCTCCAAAAGAGCCAAGCTGTCTTTTCCTCCTGAAACCGCTACCATAACGGTGTCATCAGCTGAGATCATATTGTATTGGTTGATAGCTTTACCAGCTGTTTGGCGTACCTTCTGAATAAAAGCCTGTTCTTGTTTTGTATACCTCTTTTGCATGGTGCAAAGATAGTTGCTCGGGAGAATTCATTGGTTAATTATACTTCAAATATTGCCTCAATATTGACTTGCTGAAGTGCTTTCAATAACTTTTACATGATTAATGATGAGTTAGTGTTGTTTCACAGAATAGAATTTTCTTAAATAATAAAATAACGATGAAAAAAAATGCGAAACCTATCCCGTTTATAGTATTGCTTATAAGTATTGTATTCAGTAATACTGTTTTAGCACAAAAAGCAAAAAGTCCTGTAGCGCCTGACTATGAGCGATTAGAACAAATTCTAAAAGATGCCCATCAGAAATTTGCCGCTGATAAATCTGGTTCACCTGCAGATTATATTCCTGAACTTGCGAAAGTTGATCCTGAATTATTTGGAATATGTGTAGTAACAGTTGATGGAAAAGTATTTTCAGTAGGTGATGTGAATCATACATTTTCAATTCAATCCATCTCAAAGGTATATACCTTGGCTATGATAATGGATCAAATGGGACAACAAGCAATTTTAGACAAATTAGGTGCAGAACCAACAGGCTTGCCCTTTAATTCGGTGACTGCAATTGAGCAGCAACCAACTCGTGTTGGTAATCCATTGGTAAATGCTGGCGCCATTGCCACAACAAGTTTGCTCGATGGAGAATCTGAGAAAGAGAAATGGGAAGAAATTCTGGCTTTTTATAGTGCTTGTGCGGGTAATGAGTTAACGATTCTAAATGATGTTTACGAGTCAGAAGCTGCAACTAATGGAAGAAACCAAGCCATCGCACGGCTACTTCAGGCTTACGGAGTGATGTACAATGATCCGGAAGAAGCTGTTGATTTGTATACCAAACAGTGTTCAGTAGGAGCAAATACCGAACAGCTGGCAGCTATGGGAGCAACACTTGCGGCTGATGGAACCAATCCTTTTACGGGTGAAAATGTTATAAGTCCGGATAATGTACCACATATATTATCAATCATGTTATCATGTGGTATGTACGATTATTCAGGTACATGGTCTTACATTACCGGATTACCTGCCAAAAGTGGAGTAGGCGGAGGTATTGTCGCAATTGTGCCAGGAAAAGGTGCGATTGCTGCTTTTTCGCCCCGTGTTGATGCTGCCGGAAATAGTGTTAGAGCTCAAAAGGCTATAGCGTATATATCTAAGCAGTTACAAATAAATATTTTTGATCCTCAATCAGTGGGAGTTGAGTAAATCGCATATTATGAGACTAATATTCAATATGAAAGCACTAATTTCATTGACAATCTTATTGCTTAATTTTTCTCTTAATGCCCAAGAGCAGAATGCTAGTTTTAGAATATACGGACATGCTATGGCGGATATGGGGTATAATTTTAACCAGATTCATCCGGATTGGACTGATGTGGTAAGGCCATCACAACTACCAAGCTACGACGGCCAATATAACCCTGATGGAAATGTTTTTTACGGAGTGAGACAAACACGCTTAGGAGTGGAGAGTATTGTTCCGAATGATTTAGGTGATTTAAAAATTATTTTTGAATTTGAATTATTCGGTACAGGGGTAGATGCCGGTCAAACAACCTTTCGATTACGACATGCTTATGGTGAGTTGGGGCAGTTTGGAGCCGGGCAGTATTGGAGCCCATTCATGGATATCGATGTGTTTCCGAACACCATTGAATATTGGGGGCCTACAGGCATGGTTTTCTTTCGAAATATCCAATTTAGGTGGATGCCAATAAAAGGAGATACACGATTAACTTTTGCCCTCGAACGTCCGGGAGCAAGTGCCGATGGTGGTGTTTATCAACAAAATGGCTATTGGGATGAGGTGCATGGCCGTTTTCCACTTCCTGATTTCTCAGCTGAATATCGTCAGGCTTTTAATTGGGGCTACCTTGAGCTGGCAACGATGTTACGGTACATCGAGTGGGACGATTTAAATGATAATGACAATATTGATTTAACAGATAGTGCAATGGGCTGGGGATTAAATCTGAGTTCTAACGTGCATTTTACAAAGTCAACTGTCGGACGATTTCAAGTGATGTATGGTGAGGCTGTTCAAAATTATATGAATGATGGAGGAATCGATATTGGAATTGAAAATAATCCAGATGACCCATCAATGCCCATTAAAGGTGCAGCGCAACCTGTCCTTGGAATAGTCGCTTTTATTGATCATCGTTGGAACGAACAATTTAGTAGTTCGGCAGGCTTTTCAATGCTTGATATCGATCATGCAAATGCACAGGCTCCCGACTCTTATGCCCAAGGCCAATACGCATTAGCTAACCTTTTGTATTATCCAGTTAAAAATGTGATGGCTGGTGTTGAATTGCAATATGGAAAGCGAAAAAACTTTTCCGATGGTTTTACTTCTGACATCGTTAAAGTACAGTTTTCGTTTAAATATAGTTTCTCAAGCAAATAAAAATCACAATAAGCATTATCAAACCGAGAAGGCCTTTTGTCCTTCTCTTTTTGCTTGTATAAATTAAGGCGATGAATAATTCAATCTTGGTTGATAAGCCATACACACTACAGAAATTTCCCGGTAAAGGTGGCTGGACATATGCCGAAATCACAGAGGTAAAACCAGATAAACATGCGTGGTTTAACTGGATAAAGGTACATGGGTTTATTGATGATTATGAACTGAAACATGCTCGCTTGATGCCTTTGGGTAATGGGAATATGATGTTACCCGTTAAAGCTGCAATACGAAAAGCAATTGGTAAGCAGGAAGGTGATATTGTACGAATAAAATTATTTCCTGATAATTTACCAGTTGATATCCCCCAGGAAATCATTGAATGTTTTGAATTGGAAGACAATCGTCTTTTGGAAGCACTGAAAAAGGAGACTACAAATCAGCAGCAAGAATTCATTAGCTGGATTTATGAAGCTAAAAAGGAAGAAACAAAAGTGAAACGCATCATTAAGATGATGGATTATTTAAAAGATAAACATCTAAAATAGATTGGTATGGAACTGGAACTTATGAAAGGTGATATTACCCAAATACATGTTGATGCGATTGTGAATGCTGCCAACTCTGGCTTGATGGGTGGCGGTGGTGTTGATGGAGCAATACATAAAGCAGGAGGTCCGGAGATTATGGCTGAATGTCGTTTAATTAGAGAAAGACAAGGGGGATGCCCAACAGGAGAAGCCGTTTTAACGACCAGCGGTTTGCTTCCTGCTAAAAACCTGATACACACGGTTGGTCCAATTTGGAAAGGTGGAAATAATGACGAAAAGACTAAGCTTCAGTCATGTTACCTCAATTCCTTAAAATTGGCTGAAGAACATCAGCTGAGTACAATTGCTTTCCCCAATATTAGCACCGGAGTTTATGGGTATCCAAAATCGGAGGCTGCCGAAGTGGCTGTTAATGCAGTTAAGAGTTTTAAAAGTAAGTCACTTAGCAAAGTTATATTTGTTTGTTTCGATGATGAAAACCATCAGATATATGCACAATTACTTTCTGAATAATAATTTTCTACACGTGTTTTTTAACCTTTTCGCTTTTCATGCATCCTTAAAATAAAGAACCTGAATTTTGAATAAAACATTTGATCTGACAGAGCAATTAGTTCAAAGTTGTATCCATGGTGATGAACGGGCCAGATATGAACTTTATCAGCAATTTGTGAAGCCGATGTATAATGTGGCTTATCGAATTGTGGCTAATCAGTTCGATGCCGAAGATGTAGTTCAGGATGCTTTCATTAAAGCATTTAAAAAGATTGGTTCGTTAAAGGATAATAGAGCATTCGCTTCGTGGTTGAAACAGATAGTGGTTAATGAAGCCATCAGTCTCATTCGAAAAACAAAAAAGATGCATCTGCTTGCTGAAGATATTGAGCAGATTACAGATGTTGAGGTTAAAGAGGTGAGTGATGATATTCCCATTGAAAAGGTGATGAAGAAGATTCAGGAGCTACCTCATGGGGCTCGTATCGTTTTTACACTAAGAGCAATTGAGGGCTATCGTTTTAATGAAGTATCTGAGTTGACAGGGCAAACAGTAAATAATTGCAAAGTGCAGTATCATCGAGCCAGAAAAATATTGAGTAGTAAACTAAAAACCATATTGTATGCCTGAGAATTGGGAAGAGTATTTTCGGAAGAATAGGGCAGAACAAGATAATTATGAGCCCGATGTTCAAAGGATGTGGCAGAATATCGATAAGGGTTTAAAACAACCTTCTATCCGATGGAAGAGGACATTGATAAAAGTGGCTGTTTTTGCAGGTGTTATGTTATCAATGGGTCTTTTGGTTCGACATGAACTGATGATGCAGGCACAAATTGATAGTCTTGCTTCTATCAACGAAGAATTGGCACAAAAGGAAAGTAGCTATATCAAATTGGTTAATCTAAAATGGGATGAGTTTAAATCATTACCATCAGAAGATGTAGAGCTGGACAGATTATTATTGGAAGAATTGGAGTTGCTCGACACGATATACAACAGAGGGCTACGTGATATTAAACAGCATGGTTATAACGAACGCGCCGTGTTAATAATGCTGGATACTTATGAAAAGCGCCTTCGGATTATTGAGCGCCTAATCAGTGAAAAACGAAAAACACAAAGAGATGAAAATAAATCAAAACAGATCAGGATTTAAAGGGCTAATACTTGGTTTAATAGTAATAGCTGCATCTGTGAATGTCCTGGCACAAGATGGTGAAACAATAACCTTAAACAAAGCCGTTAAATTAGGTAGTTCGGCTAATGTTGAATTGAATTTATATGATTTAAAGGCCGTTGTTATGCCTTCGTCAAAAAATGAGATACGGATTGAACTGGATTATATTGCGACTGGCAAAGAGGAGGAGGTGAAGCGTCTTAAAGCACTCATGGCATCGTCTATTTTAAAAGGTGCTTCAGGAAGTTCTGATGCCACAGTGGAACTAACATTTCAGAAAAATTTTGATTTGGAGATAATGGGCAAAAGGTGGAGTAAAGTCACTTTTAATTCCGATAAAAAAGAAACGATTAAGTTGAAGAATTTTAAAATTATGCGATGTGAAATATGGTTACCATCAACCGCCAATGTTTCTTTGGATGCAAAATACTCGCAGCTGCGTTTCGATGATGTTCTAAAAGGAAATTTTGAATTGGATTTGTATGATGGCCAATTGCAACTAAAAGATGTTACCGGCTATTTAAAAGGAGATGCAAAGTACTCACAAATTAAGGGAGGTAGCTTTAGTGATATTGATTTGGATATTTACGAATGCGAAGTGTCAGTCGGAAATACAACTACTTGCAACCTGGATGCAAAATATTCAACAATTAAAGTTGGCGAAACACAAAGGCTTATATTGGATATTTATGAAGGTGGTTTATCGGGTATTAGGGCAGAAAAGGCGCAAATAAAGAATAAATATGCTTCAATAAATATCAATGAGCTTGCCGAACTCAAATTGGATGCCTACGAAGGCGGACTTGAAGTTGGCAAGATGCAGGAGCTAACATTATCAGCAAAGTA
The DNA here is from genome assembly GCF_016612505.1 of Carboxylicivirga marina. GTDB lineage: Bacteria > Bacteroidota > Bacteroidia > Bacteroidales > Marinilabiliaceae > Carboxylicivirga > Carboxylicivirga marina. The sequence goes on along the minus strand of NZ_JAENRR010000007.1, from coordinate 15,741 downwards.
CCTTGAGGTTTCACTAGGGCATGTTGAAGACTTCAGAATGAATGAAGGTTATGAAAATGAAATCTCGATAGAAAAAGTAAAAAGACTTGTATCTCGAAATGGAAAGTATAATGAGTTTTCAATTGGCAGCCTAGGTCAAGCATTAATTCATTCGGGATATGAGGATGAGATTGAAATTGAGAACATTGCTTCTGACTTCCTAAAGATTGAATTATCAGGAAAATATATTGAAGCAGGACTAGTTTTTATAAATCCGCCACCATATGTATTAGCTGGAAAAATTCAATATCCGGGTATTGATATTAAAGAAAGTGACTATGAAATCCGCAGAAAGATTGGCGATGACAACCATTTGGAGTTTTTATATGAATTTGGGACGGTGAAAGAATCATCATCCATAATAAATATTGAAGGGTACGAAATGGATATTAGCATCCAAAACTAAGTTGAAAAAGTATAAACATTTAAAAGTGGGGTGGTTGTCTCAATCATCCCACTTTTCTATTTTAGGTAGATGATCCTTGATAAAGCGGACTGCATCCTTGAGGTGTAGTGCGCTTTTGTTATAAAAGTGACTGTGAATGAAACCAGTGTATCTGTACAATGTCGTTATATATTTTCCTGAGGCCCTTATGATTTTAAGGGCGATATTCCTTACATCCTGTAATTGTTGGTGATTCTTAATGTTGTGGTCTGAAAATTAACACGATACAGTTAGTGATTGGGAAGCATTTAAGTATCTTATTTGTTTATTTAAGGAATTTTTTCATTATTTTAAATAAAAGATGCACAGGAGAGTAGCAGCTTTTGCGGGCTAAAGAATTAATCTCTCGTAACTCTATCTTAAGTGCGTTGTAAATAAAGACAAAAGCATCTTAAAATCACATAAAGATGCATTATCGGGAAACAAAAAAAATCGGGGAAATGAGTAAGTTAAGTTTTAGGGTAAAACTAATTCTAATTGTGTTTGTGCCAATATTCATGGCAACTGCTATCGCAGTTTATGTCTCTTCTTCAATGTTGAAAAAACAAGGTGTTGAAACGCTTGAGTGAAAAACAAAAGCAATTTTAAGCAGGATGGAGGCAGTGCGATCTTATGTTGCAACGCAGTTCGATATGGAGACTGAGATCAATGCATTAAAAGAGAAGAATCCGCATGGGAATATCAGTGCTGATGAAAAAACAGGTATGCTTAAAAAAGTGCCGATTTTTGCTTCAATGGCTGTTGGTGAAAATGATGTTGATGACGATAACTATATCTTTCGTGTTGCTTCTTTGAGTGCAAGAAACAGTAAAAATCTAGCTGATGAGCTCGAGGCCGATTTTATTAAACGTTTTGAATCTGAACCTACACTTACGAGTTTAACATATACGCATTCTAAAACGAATGAATTATGGGTTATGCGACCTGTTAGGCTATCAGAAAAACAGGGTTGCTTACATTGCCATGGGGCGCCGGAAACAAGTCCTTGGATGAATGGTAAAGATATATTGGGTTATGACATGGAAGATTATAAAGATGGTGATATTGTTGGTTTATTTATCATCAAATCAAGCCTTGATGCCAATTCAAGCGATGTTCAAGCCAATATCCAGGCCGCTATCTATAAGATTGTATTAATCATGCTTTTTGTGTTGTTACTGGTTACAATGATTAGTATTTACTTTATACGAAATACAAGTTTCAAAATTCGTGATATCATTAAGGTTAATAATCAGGTAGCAAACGGCGATTTAACCAACAAATTAGAAGTCAGTGGGAGTGATGAGTTTTCTCAAATTGGTCAAAACTTAAACCAGATGATTGATTCTATTAAGGGTGTAGTCACCTCAGTTAATGAAACGGCACAGGTGCTTAATGGAGAAAGCAAAAAAACAAGCTTAATTTCCAAGCAATTGGCTGATTCGTCAAATACACAGGCCGCTTCCGTTGAAGAGATTTCAGTATCAATGGAGGAAATGACAGCTACTATTGATACAAATGGTCAACACGCCAGTTCTACCGAATCAATTGCTAAAACATCAGCGATGGAAATAAAGTCGGGTAATGATTCGTCCCATCAGGCTATACAGTCGATGAACTCAATTCGTGAGGAACTAACGGCCATTGAGGAAATAGCGCAACAAACCAATATCTTGTCTTTAAATGCATCTGTTGAGGCAGCCAGAGCTGGAGAGTATGGAAGTGGATTTGCTGTTGTAGCCTCAGAGGTTCGTAAACTGGCTGAAAGAAGTAAAGATTCAGCGACATCTATCAATAAGCGTTTTTCTGAGGGAATGATTGTTGTTAACCATACAGCAGACAAGTTAAGTGAATTGGTGCCGGAAATTAGTAAAACATCTGATTTGATTGCTGAGATTGTATCGTCAAGTCAAGAGCAGCGAACAGCTGTAACAGAAATAAATAATGCTATACAGGGACTCAATAATTCAACCCAAAACAATGCTCAAATAGCTGAAAATATGTCAGAACGAGCAGTTGAACTGAGTGCATATTCTGATGAGTTACAGCAGAGAATATCATTTTTTACATTTGAGAAATAAAGTAGTATTATTGTAATTAGGTTATAATCAACACATAGTTTTAAAGCATGGCTTTGATCATTGGGCAATACAAGAAAATACCTTTTGAATACCGACTGTCAGTTATTTATTTGATTATTGGAGCGTTGTGGATATTATTCTCGGATAAAGTAGCCGCCAATTTATCTGAAAACCAGGCCATGCTTACAGTTATTCAGACCTACAAAGGATGGTTTTATGTTTTGGCAACTGCTGTATCATTGTACTTTTTTAGCAAATTACACCTTAATCGGTTTCGTAAAGCCGAGAGCATTGCTCGTGAAAATGAAAAGTTAAAAACGGCGTTTATTGAAAACATATCGCACGAGTTGCGCACGCCTATGAATGCCATTGTTGGATTCACCGAAATAGCTCAGACTGAGGGTGCAAGCCAGGAAGAAATCAAGCAATATTTAGGTATCATTTTAAATAGTTCGAAGCAGCTTTTATCTATTGTTAATGATGTAATGGACACTTCCTTGCTTGAATCTGGGAATAGTTACGTGAACAATGAGCAAGTTGAACTTGGCTTGTTAATGGATAATGTCCATGCCTATTTTTCACCATTAATGAAAGATAATGTGCAGCTTAAGTTAAAAACTGAAGGTTCGGATGTGGCTATTTATACCGACAAAGAAAAGTTAACCCGTGTGTTTCATAATTTGGTTAATAATGCCATTAAATTTACGCACATTGGACGGATTGAATTTGGTTACCAAATAGAAAAACAAGACATCGTATTTTTTGTAAAAGACACAGGTGTAGGCATTCGTTCAGAATTGCAGCATACTATCTTTGAGCGTTTTAAACAAGCTGAAATAGAACTTGCTAACCGTACAGGAGGAACTGGATTAGGCTTGTCTATTTGTAAAGAGATTCTTAAACTATTAGGTGGAAAAATGTGGCTGGAGTCCGAATCGGGTAAAGGTGCGAGTTTTTATTTCTCAATGCCCATTGAAAAAATAAGTGCCTAATTTTTACTGTTTGATTTTCCGATTGACTTCTAAGTTGTCTCCTTGTAATTTATAGGCCACAACTTCGCCATTGTCGTTATAATACTTTTGCATTTTAACCGATTCTTTTGACAAGAAGTTCATCACTTTAACGCCACTCTCAAGCACGGCCAGGGTGAGGGAAGGTGTTGTTTGTTCATCTTCAATTTTGCGATAGATGGTGGCCAGTTCTTCCCGAAGTAAGTTATTGGTCATGTATTGAGGCATCATAACATTTAAGCCGTGTTCATAGGCATTAATACTGGCAATGCTAAAACGATCGATGTGATGGATACTGGCGAGGTACTCAGCATTTTTCTTTTCCGTAGTTTTTTTAGCTACCACAGGTTTCTTTTTTAACTGCAATGGGTCTTTGGCCAAATTCAGTAAACTGTCTTTCGATGGCTGTGTGTCACCCGGTAAAGTTTTTTCTAATATTTTAGCTTCCGCTAATGTTGATGTATTAACTGCATTGCTGGTTGTATTGTTGGCAATCTTTGGTGTAGTTTGATCTGGCATGTCAAACATTAACCAAATACTGGCACAAGCAGCCACAATAGCGGCAATTGATGCTACACGATTAAAGCTTTGTTGTTTTACAAACGGAAGTAATTTAAAGCGGCGAATTTTGGCTTTTTCGCTATAGATAACTTCAATATCTGATTTAAGGATGGTTTGTGCATAATGCTTTGATGATTGCTCTCTCTTTTGAGCATCTGGCTCTACTAATAATAATTCGGCTTCTTCGTTTTTTGTTAATCCTTCTTCTTGCTTTTTAATTATATGATAATCCAATAAAGGCATATCATAAGCATTTGCTTCATGCTTTAATAATTCATTTTTAAAGCTAAATATTGGCCTTGTGGAATCGTCGTTTAAACCAAGGCTAACATCCGTATCTAAATCGGCTTTAAGTTCAGGATGAAGCTCCATAAACTGCAACAAAGCTTCTTTATCATGAGCAGAAATACTTCCCTCAAGATAATCCAGCACAAAGGCTTCGTAATTGTTTATATTAATACTCATCAGACTAAAACTTCAATTTTACCAATATATTCTTTCAAAAATTTTCGTGCTCTAAAGATGTAAACCTTTACTTGTGGTTCTGTTAGTCCGGTTATTTCACCAATTTCTTTGTATGAATAACCTTCATAGTCACGCATCATTACCACCATGCGCTGAGTTTCTGGTAAACGTTTAACTGCTTTGTGCAATATTTCGTTCAGGTCACTGTAACCTTCCGAGTGCGAGTGATTTCTAAAATCCACTTCGTCCCATTGAGCTTGCTTTTTTTCACGTCGGGTAAGGTCAATTAGTGTATGATAAGCTGCCGAAAATAAATAACTCTTAACTTTTAAATAATTAACCTCCGCATGTTTCTTCCACAGTTTCTCATAGGTATCCTGGATAATGTCCTTGGTCTTGTCTTCGTCCCTAATGTTCTTAAGAACAAAGCGGTATACATTATCAGAATACTGATTTACGGCTTGGTTAAATTCTTCTACAGTCATGCTTATTGTCTAAAGACATAAATAGGACGCGCTGATAGCTATAGATGTTACAAGCTTAATGTGATTTTTTTTAAATTAATCTTCTTACCGTTGTTTTATTTTGAAATGCGAATAGCCAAAAGCTGGTATGTCGCTTACCATAAAAGTATCAATCCTTGATAAATGCGGGCCAGTACGACATTGGCTTAAGAAATGATGAATGTTTTCGCATTCTCCCTCGGCATCAATTTCGATCTTCCCATCGGGTAAATTTTGTACATAGCCATTAATATTGTGTTCTCTTGCACCATTAGCTACAAAATATCTAAATCCAACTCCTTGCACACGCCCATCAACAATTATCCTTACTCTTTTCATAGCTTCATTTTAAGATTTAGACACAACAATCGAAAAATACCAGGCAATATTTAGTGAACCAACTAAGAATTGTAAGTCAAGCTTAAGTCTTAATTCCTTATTGTCTTTTGTCTAATTCCTAAAATTATGAAACTATCGTTGAGATGGAAAGTGTATCTTTGCCAAATATTTTTTAATCAGCAAATGAAACTTCCTAATGGCGCCTGTTTTTGGCGTATTTTCTTAACCAATTTTTAATACAGATGGAATTAATTCAAACCAGTTATTTTGCTCTTTTTGTTATTATTTGCTTGGGATTTATTATTGGTAATGTGAAGGTTAAGGGTGTGTCTCTTGATATCTCTGCCATAATATTTGTAGCCTTGGTATTTGGTCATTTTGGAATTGTTATGCCTGGCATCCTCGAAAAAATAGGCTTAATATTATTTATTTATACGATTGGTGTTCAGGCAGGTCCTGGTTTCTTTGATTCATTTCAGAAAAATGGACGAAACCTTGCTTTATTGGCTACCATTGTGATTGTTTCAGCATCGGCAATGGCCTTTATATTGTATCATGCCTTTGGTTTGGATATGCCAATAGTCACAGGTCTGCTTACGGGTGCACTTACATCAACTCCGGGATTGGCAGCGGCCATAGAAACGACTAATTCTCCATTAGTATCTATCGGATATGGTGTTGCTTATCCATTTGGTGTAATAGGTGTCATTCTTTTTGCAAAGTTTTATCCAAAAATTATAAAAGCCGATATCAAACAGGCTGAAGAAGACTATGAAAAAAATGCTGAAGCTGGATTCCCGGAGATAATGCATCAGAACCTCGTTGTAGAGAATGACAATGTATTTGGAAAAACCATTGGTCAATTGCGTGTACGTTCCATGACTCAAGCCGTCATTTCGCGTGTGATGCATGAAGGCTTCAGCACAACACCTAAAAATAATACAGTACTAAGTAAAGGGGATTTGGTTCGGGCTGTTGGAACTAAGGATGCACTCGAGAAAATAACCTTATTAATTGGTTCTGAAACGCAGGAGAAAATACCTCTTGATGCTGGTTATGAGGTGCAATCGATACTAGTAACCAATACCGAAGCTGTAAATAAAGCACTAAGTGTATTTAACTTGTGGACAAACTATCAGGCAACAGTAACCCGAATTCGACGTAGTGGAATTGATATTACACCAACGCCCTCAATTAAGTTACAGATGGGAGATAAAGTCATGGTGGCATGTAGTCGAGAGAACATGAAACAAGTGATTCGAATCTTTGGGAATAATGATAAGAAGCTTTCAGATACCGACTTTTTTCCTGTTGCAGCAGGTATTGTATTAGGTGTCCTTTTTGGTAAAATGTCACTCTCATTTGGTGGTTCATTCTCATTTAGTTTGGGATTAACCGGCGGTGTATTGGCTGTGTCGATGATATTGGCACGCATTGGACGGACAGGGCCTGTTATTTGGAGTATGTCGGGCGCAGCCAACCAACTCTTACGACAAATGGGTTTAATGCTGTTTTTAGCCTCGGTAGGTACAAAAGCAGGAGCTACATTGGTTGATACTTATAATAACTATGGTGTACAATTATTTGTGGTTGGTGGTATTTTAACGCTTTTTCCGATGTTAATGGCCGTGGTGGCTGCTTACTTTATGAAATCACTTAATGTATTAACACTATTGGGAACGATTACAGGTTCAATGACAAGTACACCTGGTTTGGCGGCTGTTGACAGCATGACAGATAGTAATGCTGCAGCTATTGCATATGCCACCGTTTACCCGGTGGCTATGGTGTTGTTAGTTATTTGTGTTCAGCTGCTTGGTATTATATAAAATCCATTGATTCTAATCAAAATGCATAGTTGTTTGTTGTACTTAATGAGAAAAAAATAAAATTGATAAAACTATGAAACTATCTAACCTAAAAGTATCTGTAATGGCATTTGTAATGGTTTTACCTGTAATGCTATCGGCACAAAACCCAACAAGTTCTACTGGTACGGTTCAGCAAACATATAAGCTGGATGAACAGACAAAGAAAAAAACAACACCCGTAGGTCGACGTATTGAATTGACACCTGTTTATGGCTACTCTTTAAATGGAAGTGTCAATTTATACCGGGCTAATTTTAAAATGGAGAATGCTGAGCATTATGGAGGTATTCTTTCGGTTGAGGTAATGCCTGGGGTACTTGGCGAATTTTCATACACCCGTTCTAATACCACTGCCAGATTTGAGGATTTTGTGGCAGGAGAAAGTAACTATTACGATATGTCAATTGATTATTTTCAGTTGGGTGGTGTAAAGGAATTAAAAAAGGGACCAGTTGTTCCATTTGGGATGGTGTCATTAGGTGCTACCTGGTTTAATATGAAAGACGAATCTGATCATGTTTCATTCTCAGCTGCATTAGGTGGAGGACTTAAGTTTTTCTTCAGTGACAGAATTGGTATTCGTATGCAAGGACGCCTTTTATTACCGATGTATTTTTCTGGTGGTGGATTGTTTTTAGGTATTGGGTCGGGTGGACCTAGCGGAGGAGTTAGTATTAGTACTGGCGTATTAGCGGTGCAAGGTGATTTTTCTGGCGGATTGATTTTCAGGTTTTAACCGATTGATTATAAAAAAAGAAGCGTTCCTAATTTAATTATTAAGAACGCTTCTTTTTTAATAATTCTTTGTTTTGAGATTTACCTTTTGTGCAGGCCACACTCTTTGGTGTCAGGATTTTCCCACCACCAACGACCGGCTCTTACGTCTTCACCTTCCATAATTGCACGAGTACATGGCTGGCAGCCAATGCTTGGGAAATCTTTATCGTGCAGGATGTTATAAGGAATACCTTTTTCTTTGATGTAATCCCATGTTTGTGTTTCACTCCAATCAGCCAAAGGGTTAATTTTAACTAAGTTATTGTTGGCATCCCATTCAACTTTATTGATGTCTGTTCTGGTAACTGATTGCTCAGCTCTTAAGCCACAAATCCAAACATCTAATCCTTTGAATGCACGCTGTAGAGGTTCGATTTTTCTGGTAAAACAACACTCTTTACGGTTTTCTACGCTTTCGAAGAATAAATTGATTCCTTTGGTATTAACCATTTTCTGAACCTTTTTCTTTTTAGGAAAAAATATTTGCAGGTTCTTTTTGTATTTGCGTGATGTACGATCAATTAAATCATAGGTCTCCGGAAACAAGCGCCCCGTATCCAGTGTGAAAATTGTTGTATCCGGATTAATATTTATGACCATTTCTGTGAGTACCTGATCTTCGGCACCCAGGCTTGATGCTAAGCCAATTTTGTCGCCATAGCGTTCAATAAAATAGCTAAGTATTTCTTGCGGTGTTGAACTGGCGAAATGCTCATTCAACTGCTTAATTTCTTCTGCTTGCATAATCCAATGTTTTGCGCAAATATAATAATTATAATAGTTTGAATAGTCGGTAAAAGGACGTGTTGGCTCGTTCGATAAAAAGCAACGGCCAACCATAACCTCACTAGTTATAATTGGCCGGTATTTATAAGTTGAAGACTCATTTAACCAAAGCAAACGCCCATGCTACGGCCTTGTTTGATTAAATAATGATCGGGATTAACAAGTCGAAGTTTTCCACCTACGTCTGATAAAGGAACAGATGTAATAACATCATTTTTAAGCGATACCATTGTTCCATATTCACCACGTGATATTAATTCGGCAGCATGTGCGCCATAACGGGTGGCCAGTATTCTATCCTGCGGACTAGGGCTTCCGCCGCGCTGTATGTAACCCAGAATGGTTTCTCGTGTTTCCATTCCTGTCATCTTTTGTATTTTCTTACCAATGTAACTGGCAGCTGATTTTTTCTTGGGTTTTTCAATGCCTTCAGCCACTACAACAATCGAGTATGGTTTGCCAACTTTGCTTCGTTCCATCAGGCAATTACAGACGTTGTCTAAATCAAATTCCAATTCGGGAAGTAATATAACATCACCACCACCAGCTATGCCTGAGTGCAAGGTGATCCAACCTGCATGGTGTCCCATCAATTCTATCACCATCACCCGTTTGTGTGAGTTGGCCGTGGTGTGAAGCCGGTCAATAGCTTCGGTGGCAATATCAACGGCCGAGTCAAAACCAAACGTTACATCCGTACCCCATACATCGTTGTCAATGGTTTTTGGGATGCCAATCACATTTAGACCTTCCTGAGATAGTAAATTAGCTGTTTTTTGTGTGCCGTTACCGCCAATGCATACCAAAGCATCAAGTCCTAGTTTATCGTAGTTTTCTTTAATGATTTTTGGCTTGTTTTCTGTTTCGCCTTCTTCAACTTTAAAAGGTTTAAAACGTGAAGTGCCCAGTATCGTTCCGCCAACGGTAATAATACCCGAAAGATCTTTCTCTTCCATGTGAGTGGCTTCCATATTCATTAAGCCACTAAACCCATTGGCTATGCCAAAAACTTCCATCCCGTACTCTACAATGGCGGTTTTGCCAACTCCCCTGATTGCAGCATTAATACCAGGACAATCACCTCCGGCAGATAATATCCCAATCCTTTTTTTACCAGTTCCCATAGTTTATCTTTTTTACTTGTTCATCACTGTTGAACAAGGCAAGTTTGATTCTCATATTTTACTTAGCAAGTTCGTAAATTACTGCTTTTCTATATAAAAACAACGCTTTAAGCTTCATTGTTCGACTTACTCATGAAACACCAATAACGGTATGTTGGTGTGAAATAATATTTTGCGTGTAATGCTAGGGTGTAATATTTTTGAAATCATGTTGCGCTTGTGGCGTGTCATAGCGATTAAATCAATTTGATTTTTCACAATGAATGCATCCAAATCACTTATAAAATCATCGGCCATAATAAAACTAAAATCAATATTGTAATTCCGGTAGGTTTGTTGGCAATAGAGACGCATTTCTTCCAAACGTTTTTTATCCCATTTATCAGGTTGGGAAGCTTTAAAATGTACAGCTTCAATTTTTGTTTGAAAAGGTGTGATTAAACGAATCAATTTATGAATTGAACGATAGTCACTATCACTAAAGTCGGTGACGAATAATACATGATTAATGCGGTTGGTATCAATCGAAGACGAAGCCGGAACTGCCAAAACAGGTACTTTCGCATTTTTAACGACATCGCTGGTAACACTGCCTAAAAGCTCCTTGATGGTTTCTCCCTTACTACGTGTACCCATTATGATAGCATCGGGTTCTTCGCGTGAACTAATTTCAACCAGTATATCTTCAGGGTATCCTGTTTCAGTTTTAATGATAATATTGATATTCTTTTTTTGCGATTCATTAAAGCCAGATTCGGTTGACTGTTTTAGTTCTTCCAGTTTTGATAAATTACTTATTGCAATGTCATCTGCTTTGCTTATTGGGTCCTCGCAACTTAAAAGGGTAATGGTAGAAGGCATTTTTTGTCCCAGATTAATTGCATACTTAAGTGCATTGATCGAATAATCGGAGAAATTTATAGGGACAAATAATCGTACCATAGATGATTAATTTTAAATGTATTTAGACAAGTTACAAAAAATGAGTGGTTATGAAAACAAAAAAACTATCGATAAATAACATTGAGACGCTTGGTTTTTAGTTACTTTGCAAATGACTGTCACAGGAAAACAATCGTATTGATATAAAGAAGTATGAAGAAGATATTAATTACTGGAGGAGCTGGTTTTATTGGCTCACACGTTGTTCGTTTATTTGTAGAGAAATATCCAGACTATCATATTTACAATCTGGATACCTTAACGTATGCTGGTAACCTTGAGAATTTGAAAGATATTGAAGCCAAAGATAATTACAGTTTCATTAAAGCTGATATTACCGATGCTGATAAAATGAATGCTTTGTTTGCTGAGTATAGCTTCGATGGTGTTATTCATTTAGCGGCTGAGTCGCATGTCGACCGTTCGATATCTGATCCTTTGGCTTTTATAAAAACCAACATACTTGGTACGGTTAATCTGTTGAATGCGGCCAAAGAAACCTGGAAGGACTGCATGAGTGAGAAGCTGTTTTACCATATTTCAACCGATGAGGTATATGGTTCGCTCGGTTCGGAAGGTTTATTTACTGAGACCACGGCATACGATCCAAGAAGCCCTTATTCGTCATCAAAAGCCAGTTCCGATCATTTGGTACGAGCTTATCATCATACTTATGGCATGCAGGTGGTTATCAGTAATTGCTCTAATAACTACGGACCAAATCAGTTTCCTGAGAAGCTGATTCCACTATCGATTAACAATATTAAAAACAACAAGCCAATACCAATCTATGGGAAAGGTGAAAATATACGCGACTGGCTATATGTACTAGATCATGCCCGCGCCATTGATGATATTTACCACCAGGGTAAAAATGGTGAAACCTATAATATAGGTGGCATAAATGAATGGACTAACATTGACCTTATCCATAAATTGTGTGAGGTAATGGATAAAAAGCTCGGACGTGAAACTGGAGAATCGGCCAAGCTTATCACTTTTGTAAAAGACAGGGCCGGGCACGATATGCGCTATGCCATTGATGCCTCCAAGCTATACAATGAGCTGAAATGGCACCCATCGTTACAATTTGAAGAAGGAATTGAAAAAACGGTAGATTGGTATTTGGCCAATGAAGAATGGCTAAATAATATTATCTCGGGTGATTACGAGAATTATTACAAAGAACAGTATAACGAACGATAGACACTAATTAAAATATAAGAGTTGAAGGCTGCCTCATCAGGCAGCCTTTTTTTGTCAATTTGATAAGTCATTGTTTTCTAATGGTCAGGTTATCATTGGGATAAGGATTGTTTGTGTGTTAAAAACTTAAAATTCATAACTATTTTCAAGAAGTAACGTATTGTAATCTTTCGATGCAAGATATGTGACTGTCAGGATTAAAGCAATCTGTGTTCTTGTTTGAATAGGGGAAATGAATATGTGTTTAATTTGTTCTGGATTTTCCAGACTAAAATGATTATAGTATGCAACTTAGTAGCATTCGATCCAAAATACTATTGTCTTTCGGGTTGGTCGTATTTATGGTAATTGTGGCTGTTAGTCTTACCTTTTTTTATACCATTAGCAACACCTTAACAAAGGATATCAGAACCAAACAGCTGCACACCTTTATTGAAGCTTCGCAGAGCGATCTGCAAACAAAGTTTGAGAGAGCTATTGAGACCTCATTATCATTAGCAAATGATCCAACACTTAACGAGTGGTTTGTGAATGGTGAGGTGAATGATACATTTAAACAGTTATGTCTTGATAAAATTGCATTAACAGCTGAGGACTATGGTTACTTAACAGCCTTTGCGGTTAATAATAGTACACGCAACTTCTGGTCGCACAATCATAATTTACTCGATGTTATTTCTGAAGAAGATGAAGATGATGCCTGGTTTTTTGGCGCTATTAAAGCACAAAAGCACATCGTGACTAATATTGACTTTAACCGTGAGCTTAATAAAACAGCACTATTTATTAATGTTCTAATGGGCGATGTAGAATCAGCATACGGAATAGCAGGTGTTGGGTTAAATATTGACCAAATGGTTAATGACTTGAGCAAAAAGAAGTTTAGTGAGAACAGCCAAATGTGGGTCGTTGATGCAAGCGGCGAAGTTAAGCTTTCGCAAAATAGTGATGATATTAATCAACCACTAAACAATATAATAGGCGAAGCATCGGAAGCTATCCTAAAGGCAAAAGATAAAGGCTTATTAAGCGAATATGTTATAGAAGACATTGATCATGAAGTTGTTTATATGGACATCGGGAATACCAATCACAAAATTATTCTGTCTGTTCCAACACATGAACTAGTGGCGATGCTTAGGCCAATTCAAAATATTACGCTTGTAATCGGACTTATCTTCCTAATTCTATCGCTTGTTTTAGCGTATTTTATATCCCGTTCGTTGGCACGTCCAATTTTACAGCTTAACAATGTAGCTACCTTCTTATCAAATGGTGACTTAACGGCAAATATTAGTGGTTCATTAATCGCTAGGCAAGATGAGATAGGACAGTTAGCCAACACTTTTGATAAGATGACCGATAAAATTTCAGAAGTTATTATACAAGCCAAACAAACGGCACAATTGATTTCTGAAGGAGGTGCAAAACTGACTGATTCTGCCAATGAGTTATCAGGCCGCTCGATGCAGCAAGCAACTTCGACTGAAGAAGTATCTGCGTCGATGGAAGAGATGGGGGCTAATATTAGCCAGAATGCCGACAACTCAAAACAAACAGAGCAGTTAATGTCTCAGGCTTTTAAGGATACAACCAACGGTGGCGAAATTATGAAGAAGGCCGTTGATGGTATTAAACTAATTGCTGATAAAGTGCAGTTGATTGAAGAGATTGCCATGCAGACAAACATTTTATCACTTAATGCAGCTGTTGAAGCAGCACGTGCAGGTGAGGAGGGGAGAGGTTTTGCTGTGGTGGCAACAGAGGTAAGGAAATTAGCCGAACGAAGTCGTTTATCGGCCAATGAAATTAGTGAAAATGCAAGCGGTGGTGTTGCTGTGGCAATAAAAGCCGGGGAGATATTTGAAAGTCTTGTGCCTGATATTCAAAAAGCATATAATTTGGTGGCTGATATTTCGGCAGCATCTTTGGAGCAGAATGAAGGATCTAAACAAGTGAATAAAGCTATTTTGGAACTGGACAATGTGTCGCAGGGTAATGCCGTTGCTGCTGATAAAATATCAGAATTAACAGAGTCCTTCTATGAAGAAATAAAGAAGCTGAATGATGCTATTGATTTTTTTAAGGTCGAGGAATAAGAAAAAATAACATACTGTAGAGAATAGAGCATAATGCCTGGCCATTTTTTGACCAGACATTATGCTATTTATAAGGAATTTAACTCAGGTTGATCACAACCCATTTCTTTGGCTTTTTGATAAGCCAGATGTGCTTTGTTTTTTTGATTCAGCAAATCATAAAGCTGACCAATATAAAAGTGAACCTCGCAATCGTTTGGATATAAATCCAATGAGGTGTAATAATCATTTATAGCTAATTGAAACTTATTTAATTCTTTATAAGCTTGAGCTCTGACATCGTAGAATCCTGCTACATCGTCATGAAGTTCGATGCATTTATTGGCTACCTGAATAGCGTCATTGTATTGGCCGGCTTTTATTAAAGTTCTGATTATATAAATGTCTATGTCTAAATCGCTTGAGTCAATGCTTCGGGCTTGTTTAAAATCTTTAAGAGCAGCAACATAATCACCACTATCATAATAAACCATGCCTCTGTTATAAAAAGGTATCCACTGTTTTGAATTGGTCATATTAATAACCTTATCATGAAAGCTTAAAGCCTTATTGTACTCACCTAAATTGTTATAACAAACGCCGATATAGCTTAGTAAATCCTGATTTTCATGGTTCTCCTCATAGTATTTAAGAAGAAAACCTATAGCCTCAGTGTAGTTATATTGACGATAGAGAGCATAACCAACATTAAATGAATGAACTAAGTTGGTGGTATCACAATTAAAAGCTTTGCGATAGCAACTCAATGCTTCTTCTAAATTGTCATCATCTAAAAGAAGACCTTTTAAATTGTGTGCTACACAGTAATAGTGGTTGGTTTCGATGGTTTTTTCTACCATCTGTAAACTGGTTTTATAATCGCCTAAATGGTATAATGAATAGGCAATATTATAATAAGGTAGGTGATTGGTCGAATCTAAATCAGTCGACAAATAAAAGTCGCCAATTGCACGATAATAATTTTGTAATCTGTAATAAGCAATACCTCGGGAGTTATAATATTTAGGATAAGCCGGATTGATTAAGATGGCCTGATTGTACAACTCTATGGCCTGGTTGTATTGTCCTTTTTGGCTTAAAGCTTCAGCTTTGTCATACAGGTTCTCGGCTTTGTTGACTTGACCGTCATTTTGCTTGGTGATGTACTCCAAAAATGTTGAACAATCAGTGGCAAGTAGTTTCCCAATTTTAACTCCCAGCTCACGACCAGCTTCTGTGTTTGAGTCATTAAAGATATCAATACCAAATGCTTTATTAATATCTTTTTCATACTTAACCATGGAACTAACCATCAAGCGTTGAAGTATTTGCTCGGCGGACTCGTTGGCGCCTTGTTTTATTTCAGTTTCGAAATTTTTGCAAACATCATCAGCTATTTTAGTAATTACTTTTTGTGCACTTGCCTGATAGAAGAAGCAACATACAAGAATCGAAAGTGTAACTACTCACGTACTATTGTATTCTTCTAGATTAAGCAAACAGCTTCATTATTATTAGCTGCATTAAGGTGTAGA
>NZ_JAENRR010000079.1 GCF_016612505.1 Carboxylicivirga marina | reverse complement strand
GGAGAGTAGGTCGCCGCCTTTTTTTAGAGAAATCCGATATTCATTATGAGTATCGGATTTTTTGCGTTTATATGATTGGGAATGAAGTTCGGCTTGTAGTAATTTGGTCACTCTCAAATCATTGGTCTTTAGTAAGGCTAACCGAGCTCAGTGTATGAAAAACAGACCTGTGAAATATACCTTGTGTTAATAGGCATCATGAAAGAAAAGTATATAATTCTGGGTTGAAATAATGGTTTTTTACGCTTTGATTTAACACAGCATGTACCATTCTATAGACCCCAAATTGAGTTTATGTTGGTTGGGGTAAGAGGAATAATGAAAATGGTAAAGGCAGCTGTAAATGCGAATCAATAGGATAGTGCAATAATCTAACTTGATGCTATTTTCGTATGCCGGTTTATTGAAGCCTATAGCTATAAGCTGTCAGAATAAAAATCTCGCGTACTGACAACGGGGGCAAGTTGGATTAATCAATCTCACTAAAGCTGCAAGTGTAAAAAAAAGGAGCAAACTAATGCTCGTCTAAATATATTTATTTCTTCTTTTTAATATCTGGATATTCAATTCTGGCGTGGTAAATATTCTTCAGTTTGTTTTTGAATACCTCTTTGGCCTGGCTGATTTCTTTAAAGGTAATTGGCGCATTTATAAACTGATCTTCATCCATCTGAATGTTTATTATTTTTTCAACCAGCTTATCAATTTCATCATCTGAGTATTGCTTTAAACTTCGTGAGGCTGCCTCAATAGAATCAGCCATCATTAAAATTGCAGTTTCTTTCGAAAATGGAGTTGGTCCCGGATAACTAAACGCACTAATGTCAGGTGTTTTTTCAGGGTTTTGGTTAATATATGAGTTGTAAAAGTATCTTGTTTTAGTTGTTCCCTGATGGGTAGTAATAAAGTCAATAATTTGGCTTGGTAGATTGTGTTTTTGAGCCAGTTTAACACCATTGTCTATGTGGTTAATAACAATGCGAGCACTCTCTTCAAAATCCAGTTCAGAATGTGGATTTAGTCCGCCTGCCTGATTTTCAGTAAAAAACATTGGAGAGGCCATTTTACCAATGTCATGATACATAGCTCCAGCTCTTACTAATGCAGGATTGGCATCTAATTTATAGGCCACTTCCTGAGCCAGATTACCTACCTGAATAGAATGTTGGAACGTACCTGGTGTAGCTTCGGCCATTTCCCTTAAGATTGGATGGTTGGTGTCAGCCAGTTCAATAAGCGTAACATCTGAAAGAAAACCAAAAAGTTTCTCAAAAATCCAGATAAGCGGATAAACCATCAACAACATCACGCCATTAACGGCAAAATAAGCATACATCAGTAGATTAACATTTTTAAGAGTGCCCTCCTGCCATAACACAAGCGAAGTGTAGATTAAGGAATATGTGATAATAATAAACATGGCTGCCCTCACAATATGACTACGACGACTCATACGAAAAAGGCTAAACATCGCAACCAGACCTACTGGGATTTGAATAAATACAAATTCAAAACTATTTTGTGCGAAAAATGCGCAAATAAGAATAGTAATGACATGCATGAAAAAAGCCAGTCGGCTATCGAGGAATGTTCGTATTATTATTGGTAGAATAGCAAAGGGAATAATGTAAAATGGGAAATGCACAAAAAACTGCTGAAGACTTGCGAATGCAACCATCAGTATAGTTATTAATAGTATAAAGGATATCGAGCTGATGGATTGATACACATCTCTTCTGAAATAGAATAAAAAGAGATAGATGGCCACATACATCAATGCTATTAATAGGAATTGGCCGGCAAGAATAAAGTAATAATCTGTATCAGAAGTAATATTGGCTTCATACTTTCGGCGCAAAGAATCAATGATCTGCTCAATTTCACTTGTTACAATTTCACCTTGATCAATAATACGTTGACCAGCCAATACTCTTCCAGAACTAAGGGAGATATTATTTTTTAACTTGGCTAGCTCTGCGTTATCTCTGGTTTCATTTAGAACAATATTAGCTTCGATGTATTTATTAAGCTGCAGAGCATTGATAAAATTGGATACTACTGCAATGATATCGTCCTCCTTAACCGGTAAATCAGCCACAATGTTATTAACAAGCATCTTGTAAGCCGAAGTACGTTGTTCCAGTTCTGATAATTCGTAGGGTTCAACATATGCGCCTTTGATAAGCATTAGCTCAAAGCTCGGGGGGGCATCAATGTTGGCCTCCGGTAGCAAGATAATACCGGTTGAATATAAATCCTCAAGGCTTTTTATTATGGTTGATTTAATTAGAGAGTAGTAGGTAGTGTCTTGTGAATAGAAATTTTGAAGCAGCTCGTAATCACTACTGTTTTCAGTAACGAATTTCTGATAGTCTTCAGCAAAACGTTTTGTTATATTGCTTGATAGCAGTGTATCCATCTCAAAATAGTGACGATGGAGGGTATTAGCTGCACTGATTTCTGCATTTAATTCAGCTTGTGTTTTATAAATAGGAAAGTCAAAAGGTGCTATAAGTGTTTGGTGTTTCCAAGGAGTGCCATTTTGATATTCATAGGCAAACTTACCAGTTTTAGGAAGCAAGTATGTGACTATAACAATGCTAATTAAGAAGAGTAATATTCGTGCAAAAGGCTTATAAAATTTGCTTTTAAATTTAGAAAACCGTTCAAGCATAATCCTGTTTTTTTATTAAAGGCATGTTTAATATGACCAAAGATAGTTAAAGCTATGTTTTTTTAGCCCAATTTTGCCAGTGATAGTTTCTTAAGCTATTACTACATTTTCAATTGATGGTCATAACATGGAGAAATCGATTTGTACTTATGGTTTAATTCCCGTGCGCAGTGAGGCAACTGAACAATCGGAGATGGTTACGCAATTATTGTTTGGCGAAACCTTTGATGTGATTGATAAACTTGAAGGTTGGTGTAAAATTATGATTCATCACGATGGGTATGAAGGATGGATCAATGCCAAGTTGGTACAGCCATTATTGGATAAGGAAGTGGAAAACTGGATGAAGGCCGAAAAGTGGATTGTACCTGCGCCTTTCATTAAAATTGTGTCAGAACCTGATAAAACAACCCACTTGTTATCTGGTGGAAGCTCAATCTTTTTCAATTCAAGTGACAGAAATAGTTTTATAATCGGAAATAAGGAATACTACATATCTGGCAATTACAGTTCTTCCAAGCCTGTAGCTTCGATTGCCGAAAGTGCCAGTGCATTTATTAATGCACCGTATTTGTGGGGTGGAAGAAGTTTTTACGGAATCGATTGTTCTGGATTGACGCAGAATGTATTTAAAATTGCTGGCTTTCAATTACCCCGTGATGCTTCACAGCAAGTAGAGTTGGGCTCAATAATTAATTTTGTAGAAGAAGCTGTATTGGGTGATTTAGCTTTTTTTGATAATGAAGAGGGTGCCATAACTCACGTGGGCTTGTGTTTGGGTAAAGGGGAAATTATTCATGCTTCAGGGCGCGTACGTATCGATAAGTTGGACCATCAGGGAATTTTTGATGAGGAATCTAAAAAATACAGTCATAAACTGCGAGTTATAAAGCGAGTATTATAATGCGTTATACATACGAATATCCAAGGCCAGCTGTGACTACCGATGTGGTGTTATTGGCTGATGAAATACCCGCCAAGCTGCTTCTTATTAAAAGAGGCAATGAACCGTTCAAAGATACCTGGGCTTTACCAGGTGGTTTTGTTGATATGGATGAAGACCTGCCAACTGCAGCATTGCGGGAACTAAAGGAGGAAACTGGAATATCAGGCATCTCCATCAAACAGTTTAAAACCTATGGAGCTGTTAATCGAGATCCCCGTCATCGAACTATTTCGGTTGTATATACATCAGTGGTAAAAAATACATTGTCGGCATGTGGTATGGATGATGCAGCTGAAGCTCATTGGTTTGAAATTAATGAATTACCGCCGTTAGCTTTTGATCATCAGTTAATTGTTGATGAAGCATTAGATCTCTTCCGTCAGGATGGAAGCCTTTAATATATCATAGGTTTCTGGTCCTTTGTTGAACAGTAAATCAATCACGCTTAGGTTGGGTGTAAATGGAAATTTATCAGAAAAAACCTGACGATACTCTAAGGTTTTATAATTCTTGTCATCTTCAGGAGAAGCCTTGGGATGAATTATCCGACGTATATCATCCGGCTCATTATTAAATTCGATAAACGTATCTGACAAAGAGATGATAACTTCCAATTCAATTGACTCCAGAAATGTTTCGAGAAGTTTGAGATTAAAATCTACAAGGTATTTATAGTTTTTCTCATAAAAAGGAGCAAAGTCATCAGCATAATACTCAAAAAAAGGAGACCCATTATAGGCTGATACTATAGAACGCCAATGCTGTTTCTGCCAATCGTTATCATAGCTGATAAGTGTTTCTTTTAAACTGACTTTCTCATTTTTAATGTTTACAACTGGTACAGCCAGATTCATTGAACCATTAGCTCCGGTTATATTACATCTATTGGTGTAGGTTTTGCGCTGATAATTGGCATGTTGCTCAATCGTTATTTGATGACTGTTAACGATGTAAGCATATAAATGAATGGGACCTAAATAGCTTAATGGAATTATTTTATTCTGAAACATCTGCTTCGTTATATTCTTCTGGTTCTTCAATATCAAGAGGTGTTGCTTTACGTTTGGCTCTTGACTTAATGTAAAAATAGGAGGCCCCTGCAATAACACCGGCTAAAAATACTATGATGAGTAAAATAGCTAATGAAATATCTACTTCATTAAAAAAGAAATTAACAGGTACCGTTTCGGCATTTTGTACAGAGAAAATTACTAATACGGCCGATAAAATGAGGATAACCCAAAATGACTTCTTCATGTGACAATGGTTAAAAGTTAATAAGTCGCAAGGTAATTATTATTTTTCTGATAGTTTTTTAACTCGCCCAATGATATGGTTTTCTGGCACAAATCCCCAATATCTGCTATCAAACGAGTGCTTTTTGTTATCGCCACCTACCCAGTAGTAATTCATTTTAAAGGTGTATTTACTTACCTTTTTATTGTTTATAAATATTTCATTGTCCTTTAATGACAAGGTGTTTTCTTCATACGATTCTATGATACGACGATATAGCGCTAAATTCGTTTGAGTCAAACGAACAGTTTTGCCTTTGGTTGGCATTATTAATGGTCCCATCCACGAGGCATTCCAAAGGTAATTGGCCTTAAAAGGGAACACATTGATATTAGGCATATTCATCACCTCTTCGACTCTGTTTAAATGGAAATGCCAGTTGTTGTTATTAATAATAGAGGTTTGCATCTCAATTAGTTGAGAGCCATTTTCACGATAGCTGGTCGAAGCCTTATTCAGTATTTCTTCTCTTATTTTATTTGGGGTGTTTTTAATCAACTCATAGCGTGCACTTAACAAAGGGTTCTGTTCAAATGCATTTCCATTAACTACATAATCACCCTTACTAATTTGCAAAGTATCACCAGGTAGGGCTATTAAGCGTTTAATGTAGACCTGTCGTTCATCAACCTTGTTATATTTAATGGCATTATCAAGCAGGGCGTTGTAATTGTTTGTTGTTTCGAATTGTCGCTTAATGTAATGGTAATCTTCATTTTCAAAATCAACAAAGCTGGTATCACCTTCTGGAAAATAAAAGGCAATGATTTCACCATTTTGCATCTGGCTGTACCCATTCATTCGTCGATAATGCTGACATTTATTAATATGAATAGCAGGGCCATATGCCATTTTATTGATGACAACAAGCTCACTATTGCCCACTGAAGGTAGCATGCTGCTTGCTTTTACGGTGTAAAAACTAATGATGTATGCATTAACGAACCAGATGACAAATCCGGAAAGGGCAAAGGCCAATAGCCACTCCAATACTAAATATGCAATTGAAGGTATTTTATCTTTTATCCAACTTAAAATTTGCTGCCCAAGAGGTAACCAGCTTGCCAGACAGGTAAATACAAGTACGGCAAATAATAGCCAGCTTTGACTCCAAATAGTCAGGAGTAATAAAGCCAGTATGAAGATGTATTGGATGCCTGTTTTTAGTAGTTTCATATAAAAAAGGAAGCTCTGAATTGAGCTTCCTAAATTATTTAATTATGAACAATTTTAAAAAAACGGTTCCAGCGTATATTCGCTGGGAAGCTTCTATCAGCATCAAGCGATAACCAAACTAAGATTGGTTTACCAACAATATGATCTTCGGGTACAAATCCCCAATATCTTGAATCGGCTGATTTATGGCGATTATCGCCTAACATAAAATAGTAATTCATTTTAAATGTATAGGTGGTGCTCAATTCACCATTGATAAAAATCTGTTCGCCTTTAACTTCTAATTTATTGCCTTCGTAGTTTTGAATGATGCGGTCGTATAACACCAGGTTGGTGATGTTTAAGTCAACTGTTTCACCTGCCTGTGGCATTTTTAACGGGCCAAAATTATCTCGGCTCCAATCGTAATCACTACTATAAGGAAATACATTAAGGCCTTGTCCGCTAGGTTTTTCATCTACAATTTCAATGCTTTTTATAAATGGCATTGTTTTTACTTTTTCTACCATTGCCATGGTCAATGGTAAGGAGTAATTTGGCGGAATACCACTTCTGTCGGCATTTGAAATGCCAAGGCGTTTATAAAAACGATCGTTTAAAACTGTTCCGTCTGTTGTAATGCGGTACACGTGCTGAATATCTTCCGGATTTTCAACAGCCTCATTGTTGATGTAAATTTGATTGCTTCGAATCTCAAATACATCACCAGGAATCGCCACACAACGTTTTACATAGTTGTCACGTCGGTCAACCGGGCGATCTAACACTTCACCATAATTCTGTGGATTGCTTTTGATGGTCTTGCGACCGATAGACATCAGGTAGCTATTACGGTGCCATTCTGAAGCAAAAGGTTTTTCTGGTAACAGTGAATTGTCTTGATATACACCCTGCAGGCCTTTGTGCAGGCACTGTTCGAAGTACGACGGGTTGTTACTCAGGAATGGTACAGTATCTCCGGCCGGAAAGTTAAAGACAACGATGTCATCGCGCTTAACATCTCCAAAGCCTTTAAGACGCTTATAATCCCAATGTGGCCAATCGGTATATGATTTTGAGTTGGTTATAGGAAACGTGTTTTGTACCAAAGGAAAAGCAATAGGCGTATTAGGCATTCGTGGCCCAAAACTAACCTTGCTCACAAACAAATGGTCGCCTACCAGTAATGATTTTTCTAATGAGCTGGTTGGAATTTTATAGTTCTGAAATAGAAAAATATTAATCATGTAAACCGCCAATAGGGCGAAAATCAAAGCATCGGCCCACTCAATAAAAGCACTGGGTTTTTTGCCATCTTTGGTTTTTTTCCAGAAGTCCCAGGGAATTTTTTTAGTGATATAGTTATCGAAAATAAGAGGGTAAAGGAGTAGCAACCAAAAGTTTCCTACCCAAATAACCCATAATAGAAATACAACACTTGCAATTCCTAGCTTAATCCATCTAAATAAAGGGATATTTTGCATTAGAGTCTATTTTAGATTAAAAGTTAAGTAAGTCATTCATTGTTAAATAGCCATTATTTTTGGCAGCGAATTCAGCAGCTAAAACAGCACCCAATGCAAATCCTTTTCTTGATTTAGCACTGTGGTGTATAATTATTTCATCAACTGATGATTCGTATTTGATAGTATGAATTCCCGGAACTTGACCTTCGCGAATAGCTTTAATGGCGATGTCAGAGGTGTTTTCTTCCTTATCAAGCTTCCAATCAGTTTTACCATCTACATTGTCAATAATACCTTCGGCCAAAGTAATAGCAGTACCACTAGGTGCATCTAACTTTTGTGTGTGGTGCACTTCTTCCATCGATACATTGTATTCTTCCATCTTATTCATGATGCGTGCCAACTGCTTATTTAGCTCAAAAAAGATGTTAACACCCAGGCTAAAGTTCGACGCATAGAAAAATGTTTGTTTATCATTTTTGCATCGGTCTTGGATATCCGTTAGTTTATCTAACCAGCCTGTGGTACCCGATACTACCGGCACATTGGCTTCAAAGCATTTCATGTAGTTGTCATAAGCCGCTTCTGGTCTGGTAAATTCGATGGCTACATTGGCTGATTTAAAGGCGTCATCAGCAAATGAATCTTTACTTGAGATATCTATTTTACTTACAATTTCATGTCCTCGGTCCAGAGCAATTTTCTCAATCTCCTGACCCATCTTTCCATATCCAATAAGTGCTATTTTCATCGTCTTAATCTTTTCTAAATAATTGATTTGTTTAATTTTTCACCGCGAAATTAGTTTTGTGCGATTGTGAAAAAATGCGGCATATTATGTGCTAAAAGCCACAGAAAAACAAACTGTTCGAGCAAAGATAAAAAATATGTAAGTATGTAAGACTAATATTGTTTTTTAAGCCAGATATTCGCCAGACTTTAACTATTCTTTAACCATCCATATGTTAGCATTTCAAGTTATGCACCAGTTTTTGTTGTCAGGATTACAGGTTTCATACCTGTAAGTTCATACAAACTATAACTCAGTGCTCAGATAGTAGTATAAACAAGATTTACAGAATACCCCTTCAAGCTACGAAGCGTCGCGGATTTAGCTAGAAATTTAAACATGTTTTAATCATCAGGGTGTTGCATTTAAACACCGAGGTAGGGGAATGGTAAGCAAATGATATACATATTTTGTATTTGTAAGCTTGTAATTGGTGTTGGGTACCTCAATGTTCTGGTATTTTTTGTCTTCAATGATATGAGACAATAGTAATAGAGATGTCTTTGATTTGTCTCTTTAATATGTAGTCTATGACTAAAGATGTATTTGATAACTTTTTTTATGTGTCATCATATCAAAATTGGATTTGCCGGATATCAATTTTCTGCTAATGAATATCAATGTTGTGATTATTTTGGCGAAAGTTTAAATCAGAAATATCATGGCCGATGTTTTAGTGGGCATTGATGATGTTCGGTTTTGCATTAGTGGTGTTGGATTAAATTCGGTATAGTATTTGAATTCAAATAACGATGGTTTTATAGGAGCACATGAACTACATAGCGTGTTTTTATAATTTGAAAGGGCCAGTAATTAATCAATAAATCTAACGTTTATAAAGGCGATGGGCATTGTTAAATTTTTATCTTTGCCAGTGCCTGATACACATAAAAATGAAGGAATGAAGCATTTACTTACATTAACAATAATTGTTTGCAGTATGAGTGCTGTGCTTACGGCACAGTCGTATCGAAAGAACACCACGCCTGAATACATCGATCAATACAAAGATTTGGCCGTTAAAGAAATGAAGCGGGTTGGGATACCAGCAAGTATCACAATGGCTCAAGGGATTCTGGAGTCGGGCAATGGCAACAGTACATTGGCACGTAAGTCAAACAATCATTTTGGTATTAAGTGCCATAGCGATTGGAAAGGAAAGCGTGTTTATCATGATGATGATGCTAAAGGAGAATGCTTTCGAAAATATAAATCGGTGTACGAATCATACATCGATCATTCTGAGTTTTTAGTGAATAAAAAGCGATATGCCAGTTTGTTTGAACTGAAAATTACTGATTATAAAAGTTGGGCCAAGGGTTTGAAAAAAGCGGGTTATGCCACAGACCCCAAATACGCCCATCGATTGATCGATATCATTGAGAAAAACAAGCTTTACCTCTTGGATGAAGATAAATATTGGAAGAAACCGACCAGTAACTCAGGTGATGATAACTTTGTAATTACCACCTATAATACCCATGTTGTAGATTATAATAACGGCATTAAATATATTCGTGTTGAAGAAGGGGATTCCTTTGAGTCTGTTTCAGAAGAGTTTGGTCTTCGTCCATGGGAACTATATCATTACAATGATTTGCCAAAGTCGGCAAACATGCAAGAACAACGATATATTTACATTCAAGGTAAAAAAGGTAAAGCGCACAAAAAGCATGTTTACCATGTGGTTAAAGATGGAGAGGATTTACACTATATTTCACAGAAATATGGTGTGAAGATGAGTAAACTGCGTAAGTTTAATCGCTTGTCAGATACTGATAAAATTAAACGGGGTGATAAGCTTAACTTAAGAAAGAAGAAAAAATAATAACAAGATATTCGACTATTAAAAGGCCTTAAGTATAATGAAATCTTAAGGCCTTTTTATTTCGTATAATTATTAGAATACTGACTCAAGCTGCTCCACATCAAAGCCGCGTAACAGCTCTTCAATGGTCATGCGCTTTTTGCCGGCCAATTGAAGTTGGGTAATGCTTAAAGCGCCATTAACAGTGCCTATCGTTAAGTATGTTTTATTGTCGGAAGCAATTGCACCTGGAGAAAGCGAAGTGTTATCATCGGCCTTAGCAAAGAATATTTTAGTGCTAATCTTCTTTCCATTTTTCATTTTAAACTCAGTCCATGCTGTCGGGTACGGCGATAACCCTCTGATGTGGTTGCGAATGCTATCCGAATCTTTACTCCAGTCTACTCTACAATCTTCCTTAAAGATCTTAGGGGCATGCTTAAGTATATTCTCATCATTACTTTGTGGTAATGCTTCAACCTTACCTTCTTCTATGTCTCTTACAGTCTTAACAACTAAATCAGCACCTAGCATCATCATTTTATCATGAACAGAACCTGCCGTATCGTTATCGTTAATTGGCATTTTCTCTTGATAAATAATATTGCCGGTATCAATTTCATGCTTTAAAAAGAAAGTTGTGACACCTGTTTCTTTATCGCCATTGATAACTGCCCAGTTGATAGGTGCCGCACCGCGGTAGCGAGGCAATAAGGAACCATGTAGGTTAAAAGAACCCAGGCGAGGCATATTCCATACGACTTCGGGCAGCATTCTGAAGGCAACAATAATTTGCAAATCAGCTTTTAGTGCTTTTAATTTTGCCAAAAAATCTTCGTTCTTAAGTTTTTCGGGCTGAAGAACCGGTATGTTTACCGATGTGGCATATTCTTTAACCGGCGATTGTTTGAGTTTTTGTCCGCGGCCAGCAGGGCGATCAGGAGCGGTAATAACTCCAACTACATTTTTATTATTCTCAACCAGTGCTTTTAAACTCTCAACTGCAAAGTCGGGAGTGCCCATAAAAACGATTCTTAAATTGCTATCTGCCATATGTATTTTTATTCTTTTAATTCACGATTGCCTTTTTGATGAGGCGGAAAGTAGGGGCAATGCTTACAGCCATTACCACAACAATAGCCCCGTTCTGTCAGGTATTTTTCTGTCATAACTCGAAAACCACGGGGATCCATATAGAAGTCTATATTTTCCTTTAACGGTTCTGACATGTAAAAATCATCAAAATCCATTCATTGTTTGTTTTAGATGAATGACAAAGATAAGGTGAAATGTGAATAATTGAAGGATTATTATTTGGCATCAACTAAAAAAAGAAATGACCTCGAAAGAGGCCATTTCAATGATATTAGCTTATTTTTATTTTACTTCTGACTAAAATGTTTCATAAACTGAACACGTAAATAGCCAGCTGGGTTAACCGCTTTGGATTGGCTAAGTGAACCGCGGAAGTCATCCAATGTTTTGAAATCATGTTTCTGCATCCATTTATCTAACTCGTGGTTGTATCGCTCAATGGATTCGATGCCATTTTTATAGAGTGCACTGGCAATGTGAACAACCTTGGCGCCTGCTAATAACATTTTAATTATTGTTCTTGATTCATGAATGCCTGTTGTAGCAGCCAAATCACAAGCGGTGCGGTCAGATGTAATGGCTATCCATCTAAGAGGCATTGTGTACTCATGCTCCTGACTGAAAATGTGTGTTGGTATTACCTCCAGATTATCCACATCGATATCTGGCGAATAAAAGCGATTGAATAAGGTAAGACCAGCAATGCCTGTTTTTGAAAGTCGACTAATGACGTCGGCCAGATTTGAAAAATAATGACTTATTTTAATCGAAACCGGAATGTTGACCTCTTTTAAAACTGCCTCAACTATATCGAAATAAACATGTTCGTTATCTTTTGTGTGCCTTTCAGTATCCGATGGTAATACGTAAATATTTAACTCAATGCCATCAGCGCCTGCATCTTGGAGAGTTCGTGCATAGGATGTCCAATTGTGAGATGTAATACAGTTAATGCTGGCAATTACAGGTATGCCAACTTCTTTTTTGCAATCTGTTATAAGTTTCAGATAGTCACTTAGGGTGTTTTCCACATCAAATGACTCGTAATAATCCATTGTTTCAGGATAGAGGTAATTCTCGGAATGCATCTTTTTCAGGTCGCGTTCCATTTCAGTTACAATTTCCTCTTCGAATAGCGACTTGAGCACGACTGCTCCTGCTCCTGCTTTTTCGATTGCTTTGATGTCATCCAGTGAATTGGTCAATCCTGAACTGGCAGCTATTATAGGGCTTTTTACTTTAAGTCCCATGTAAGTTGTAGAAATGTCGGGCATAATCTTAGAATTTTTTGTTGAAAAAAGGGTTTCAGTATAAAAATCTTCACACCTTTAAAGTATTGAAGAATTTTATGCCATGATAAAACAAATAAAGAATTCGTATTGTTGCGTGGGCTTAATGTCGGGTACCTCATTAGATGGACTGGATGTGGTTTTATGTGAATTAAATTATATTGATAATCAATGGAGCTACGAGTTTGTGGATTGTAGTACAATAGTTTATGATTCTGAGATGAAAAATGCACTAAAATCAGCTCCAATCCTAATGGTAAAAGAATTATTAGAATTACACCGGCATTATGGCAAATGGTTAGGCGAGCAGGTTAATGATTTTATGAAAGGTAGAGGTGAAGAGCCAATTTTCATTGCCTCTCATGGTCACACAGTTTTTCATGAACCGGATGTACATTTAAATTTCCAATTAGGTGATGGCAATATGATTGCAGCCGTTACCGGCATTAGTACCGTTTCTGATTTTCGTAGTATGGATGTTTGTCTCAATGGCCAAGGAGCTCCTCTGGTGCCTGTTGGTGACAAATTGCTTTTTTCAGACTACGACGCATGTGTTAATATTGGAGGTTTTGCCAATGTGTCTTGTGAATTGAATGGCCAACGTATAGCATGGGATATCTGTCCGGTTAATTTTGTAATTAATCGACTGATTAGCGCCCTTGGTTTGTCAATGGATGAAGGGGGCCAAATAGGCCAAAAAGGAATGTTGATTCCTGAACTTTTGGATGAGTTGGATAGTATTGCTTATTACCAGAAAGCAGCTCCAAAGTCATTGGCTCAGGAATGGGTAGAAGATTGTTTTTGGCCAATCATCGATAGGTATCGCAATTTTGATTTGAGTGATGTTTTAAGAACTTGTTATGAACATATGTCTACAGCAATTGCCAATGATATTAATGAAAAAGTTAGTGTTGGCAAGGTGCTTTTTACGGGAGGAGGAGTCTACAATTCTTTTTTGATGAGATTGATTAGAGCGAAATTGAAGGCTGAGTTAGTTATTCCCGATAAGCAATTAGTCGAGTATAAAGAGGCTTTGGTATTTGCATTACTAGGGGCTTTGCGCTACAGAGGTGAAATCAATTGTTTGAAAAGTGTAACTGGAGCCGATAGAGATTGTAGTTCGGGAATTATCAACTTTATACAAAACTAAAAAAAACTGGTGGAGCCTAAAGGTCATTTTCAATCTTATCACTAATCACACCCATAATGACCAATTACTTGACCGCAGAATTAAGTAATGGCACCACCAGCACCTCTTACTTAATGAAACACATCAACTAAAAATATGTTTACAGATAAATTAAAATAAGACATAAAAAAAGGAGGTTTAACCTCCTTTTTACTTATGAACGGCAATTGCTATTGCTTTTTATCGTACTTAAAGAACTCCAGGTTATGCCCCATGCGTTCTTTTTTAGTTTTCATATAGTTCTCGTTATGAGGATTTGTACTCACTTCAATTGAGATGTTTTCAACAACTTCTAAGCCGTAACCTTCTAATCCAATTCGCTTGATAGGATTATTTGTCATTAAGCGCATTTTACCAACGCCCAGTTCACGTAAAATTTGTGCGCCTACACCATAGTCACGCTCATCTTCTTCAAAGCCTAATTCTATATTGGCATCTACAGTGTCTAAACCTTCTTCCTGCAATTTGTATGCAGCAATCTTATTCATCAGGCCAATGCCTCGACCTTCCTGGTTCATGTATACTACTACGCCTTTACCTTCTTTCTCGATAAACTCCATGGCCTTTTTTAATTGCTCACCACATTCGCAGCGCAACGAACCAAAAATATCACCAGTAGCACAAGATGAGTGAACACGAACAAGCACCGGTTCATCTTCATTCCATTCGCCTTTAATTAAAGCCATGTGCTCAACGCCGTTTGATTTTTGTTTAAACGGGATAAAACGAAAATCGCCTTGTGCGGTTGGAAGATTTACTTCAACACCTTTAATTATCAGGCTTTCCTTTTTTAGGCGGTAGGCTATTAAGTCTTTAATTGTAATGATTTTCAGTTGGAACTTTTCGGCAATCTTAATCAATTGAGGTAAGCGTGCCATTGTACCATCTTCATTTAAAATCTCTACCAAAACAGCTGCTGGTTGCAAGCCTGCCAGGCGCGATAAATCAACCCCAGCCTCGGTATGCCCAGCACGACGTAATACACCGCGGTTTTTCGCCTTAAGTGGGAATATATGACCCGGACGACCTAATTCTTCAGGTGTTGTATCGGGGTTTGTTAATGCTAATATGGTTTTGGCTCTGTCAGATGCTGAAATACCTGTTGTGCAACCATAGCCTAGTAAATCAACAGAAACTGTAAATGGTGTAGCATGACTAGCTGTATTTTTACCAACCATCAAATCTAACTCCAACTCATCACATCGCTCTTCTGTTAATGGCGTACAAATCAGTCCTCTTCCATGCGTCGCCATGAAGTTAACTTTTTCTGGTGTCATTAATTCAGCTGCAGCAATAAAGTCGCCTTCATTCTCACGATCTTCATCATCAACAACAATAATCAGTTCGCCATTCTTAATTGCTTCAATAGCCTCTGGTATCGAATTTAACTTAAACTCTTGTTCTGCTGACATTTGATATAAATATTAAAACGGTGTTATCCGTAATGGGAATGCAAAATTAATGAAATAAAAAACCAAAACAATGAAATGCCTCAGGTCTTGGTATTTGTTTCATCCTCTTTTTCTTTGTCTAACCTGTTTTTAAGGTCAAACTTTTCTCGTTTAAATAATTTTTGGAAGAAGATAATATAGGCATCGGCATTTAATAAAGTTGAATCAGTTGCCGATTTGTAGGTTAAAAATGCGCCTAAAGGAAATAGTATGGCGGATGATAACCACATGCCCTGGTACACATGCCATGCGCCTTCCTTAGCAAATTTAACACCTAAAGTATCTACAATGTAGTAGAAAATGAAAAACAATACAGATATCACTACCGGCATGCCTAATCCACCCTTTCGGATGATGGCGCCCAAAGGAGCACCAATAAAAAAGAAGATAAAGCATGCAAAAGATAAGGTAAACTTACGGTGCACTTCCATAAAGTGCTTTGTGATTTTACCCTGATAATTACGATATCGACTCAATTTACCTTCCAGCTGACTCCTGTTGTCCTGTACCTGACGCTTGGCACCCTCAATGGCAATCATTTGTTGGTGGTCGCTCATTGATAGAAATAATGAATCGGTATTAGATGGTGCAACTGAATCGATGGCAACCTTGGGAGCTTCTTTATTACGTCGTTGATGGTAACGTCGTTGCTGAAAATAGAAATTATCGGTTTGTTTTGATATTTCATCAACAACCACTTCACGTTGGGTGCTTAATGTATCAATGCCATCACGCAGCTGATTTAGGTTTTTCATCCTGTCGTGGCTCGAGAACAATTGCTCATCGGTACGCTCCAGGTTATGTCCATCCATCTCAAAAAGGGCCACTTGTTTCTTAAAAACATCCTTTCTGAAACGCTGCTTCGATCTGCTGTCCAGTCTTTTTCGCTCATTCTGTACATTCTCTTCAAAGCGAATGCCATCAAACAGCGTGAGCTTCATGAAACCATTATCTTTGGCGATTTGTAGCTTTCCTGAATCGGCAATGGTCACATTAGAGTTCGGATTTCGACTGTCGCGATGATCGTAAATCATCACATCATGCATCAAACCGCTTTCAGGATCTTTACCACTAATCTTTATTCTGAAATCGTCAATGCCATCATAAAACACCTGTTCTTTAATCTCCAGTTCGGGTTTCTTTTGTTTAACCGACCACAGAAGAGTGTATAGCTTAAGATTGGCCCATGGCAGTACATTGTTTGAAAAGCTAAAAGCCAATACCGAAATGACAATGGTAACATATATCAGCGGTTTCATGGTGCGTAATAAGGATACACCTGATGCTTTAATGGCGGTTAATTCATAGTTTTCGCCCAAACTACCAAAGGTCATTAATGATGCTAAAAGAATGGCCAGTGGCAGCGCCATTGGAATAACCTGCACCGAAGCATAAAACATGAGTTCTCCTAATGTAAAGAAATCCAATCCTTTGCCAACCAGATCATCGACGTATCGCCAAAGAAACTGCATAACCAGGATGAATAACGAAATAAAGAAAGTCATGGCCAGTGGCCCCAAATAACTTTTAAGAATAAATAAGTGTAACTTCTTCATCAGCTCTTTAATCTCAACACTATCGTTTGCGTTTACGCTTTGGCAAAGTTAGTTGAATCCTTTAAACATCCATACAATGTGTTTTAGGTTTTTAAAATTACCTGAGTGAGTATTGAGAAAAAATGAAAATTGCTCGTACTATCTAGAGGTTTTTTGATTTTAGTTTTTTCTTGAAGAACGTTTTTAAGTCATCTATGTTAAGCAGGCTCGAATCGGTTGATGATTGGTAGCTTAAAACCAAGGCAATAATGAACATCAATACCGAGGATAGCCACATGCCGGCAGCTACAGGGACAACTTCTTCCCGCGCCATTTTAGCTCCAAACGTATCGATAATGTAATAGACGATAAACAGGGCAATGGCCATAACTACTGGCATGCCAAAACCTCCTTTACGAATAATGGCACCTAATGATGAGCCTATGAAGAAAAAATAAAACATGTAAAAGGGAGCGTGAATTTACGCTGTAATTCTATATTATGACCGATTATATCCTTTTGTAGTTTATGAATATCATTAACCTTTAGTTGTAGTTGTCTCATTCGATTTTGTACTCTTTTTTTGGTGGCTGCAATTACTGAAAGGTTTTTGTATGACTGTTGCATAATTACAGCATAGGGCATGGCGTCTCCTTTTTTCTGAAGGCTGGTATTGATATGTCTTGGAGAGATTAAATTACTAATATTGGTGTGTGTGTTCTCTTGTTCTAACTTGAAAGATTTTATGCCTTCTGATAACTGATGGATGTTCTTCATCCTGTCGAAATTAGCATAGCCTGATTCATCAACTTTTGAAAATTCAGTGTCATCTACCTCGATAAATGCAATTTGCTTTTTGAAGTTATCAATTCGATATTGTTTCAGTTCATTTGGTGAAAGCTCATGAGTTTGACGCTTTATATTTTCTTCGTACGTTGTTCCATCATGAAGCGTTATCTGCATCATGGCCACTGATTTATTCATTTTTATAGAGCCTTTGTTGGCAACTGTTGAATTTGTGTTCGGATTTTTCTCATTACTATGATCGTAAATCATTACGCCATGTAACTGTCCTGTTTCTTCATTTTTGTGTTCAACCTTTATGCTGTAGTCGTCGAGATGAGTAAATACTTTTTCTTTTATTTCTAATTCAGGTTGATGTACTTTGATGGAGTAAATCATCGAATGGAATTTGAGGTTAGCCCATGGCATTACATTATCAGAATAACCGAATGCCAAAATGGAAATTATAGCTGTTAAAATAATTAGCGGTTTCATGGCTTGAATCAATGACACTCCTGCCGCTTTAATTGCTGTGAGCTCATAATTTTCGCCAAGATTACCAAATGTCATTAGAGAAGCCAGTAAAATAGCCAATGGCAATGCCATGGGAATGACCTGAAGAATGGCATAAAACAACAGTTCCGTTAGGGTTGGCCAGTCAAGCCCTTTGCCAACCAGGAAGTCGATGTATCTCCATAATATTTGCAGTAGTAGTACGAATAATGAGATAAAGAAGGTAGCAATAAGCGGACTGATATAGCTCTTTAATAAGAAAAGGTGAAGTTTTTTCATCTGTTTAAATTATTTCTATTTGTCAGATGGAATTCCCAGTTAAATTGAATTATCCACTTTCGTGCGAAAGGGAGAATTAAAGATACCTGTTCGTTTCATGTGTCGGTTAGATGCGATACTACATATTTGACAAATGAAACTGCTTTCACTCTTAATTATTGGGCATAAAAAAGCCCGATCAAAAAAAAGAACGGGCTTAAATAAGTAATTAATATGTTTTTAGACAGAGCCTAGTCCATGTTTTAATTCGTCAATCTGTTGATTCCATAATTCAATAGCATCTTCTTTTTCATCAGATTCGGCAAAATCAACAATTACAATGGCTGTTTCGCCTGTTAAATCATCAACATTGATTTTAAATTCAAAATAGGCTTTGTCATCCTCATCGTCTAACCAATGGTAGCGCACCATTTTGTTTTCTTTTCGCAAAACTTGTTCAGCTTGTTGCTCTGAGCCCTCCCAAACGAACGTATATATTTTTCCTTTGAGGTTAACATCATCGGCAAACCACTCAGATAGACCGCTTGGAGTACTTAATCTGGCAAATAATATTGACGGAGACGTCTTGATGATATATTCAAGTTCGAATTTTTCTTTTTGAGTAGGCATGTTGGTATTTTTATTTAGTAGTCTGTATTGGCTTACAATATAGTAGAATTCTTGATAAAATTAAAACATGCGTAACGGTGAGTTAATACATCTCCATATCAAACTTTGATTGATTATGGATGAAGCTCTATCATAGGTAGTTTGCTTTGGTGACTGAAAAAAAAGCAAATATTTTTATTTTTTTTGTTGGTAGGAATAAAGTTTTGCCCTACATTTGCAACCGCAAAAACGGAGAAGCACAGCGGTGTTAACAACTCCAAAAGCAAAATGCCGAGGTAGCTCAGCTGGTTAGAGCGCAGGATTCATAATCCTGAGGTCGGCGGTTCAAGCCCGCCTCTCGGTACAGAGAGAATTTACAAAGATAAGAAAGCCTGGTAGTTAACTATCAGGCTTTTTTTATTTGGACAA
>NZ_JAENRR010000078.1 GCF_016612505.1 Carboxylicivirga marina | reverse complement strand
TAAATATACAGAATAACAATGAGTTATCATTGCTATTTGTTAGTAAATAATCATTATTCTTAACTAAACGACATTGCTACCTCAATTGCAATTTATAGGTTACCAACGATTCAAAGTCGGCAATTATATCTAAATAACCGCTTTTACGATTACCTACCGGAATGGTCAATACCCACTTATCACCAACACGTACGCCATTTACTTCTTCAACATAGCGTTGATCGCTAAACTTATAAGAAAAGGAATTCAATACCTCATCCGTCACAATCTCTACTTTAATGATTCCTCCTTTTGCCTTGGTAATAATACCTTTTTTAGGGGAGGTAATTTTCATATTCTTGCTTAAATAAGCACTATGAACCAGCGGAATACTTACAAACTGGCTCTCGCGATAGCGGGTAAGCAGCCACCTGGTATCATCAGGATAATGATTGAGAAAGAACAACTCAGGCTTGGTCTTATAATAGATGGGATTGAACTTTGGCACAAACTCACCAAAACGATGATTCACACTTCCGGCGGCCCAGGTTGCATCCAGCAAATGCCATTGCCCATTGAGCCTGACGGCATTCCAGGCATGATCTGAATAAGCCAGCTTGCGACCAATCTCTTCAGGCATCGTTTTGGAATGACCCGACACAATTTCACATTCAATGCCACATTCCAAACATAGCACTCTGAATAATTCGGAGTAGCCCTGACACACACCTTTCCCCTCCTGAATGGTTTGTTCGGCCAGCATCTCATGTATTTGCTTTTCAATTTGACGACGCTCTTCTTCTGAACTATAGGAATAAGAAATACTTTTGGGATGCCTTGAATAGTAAGACTCTACATCGTATTGAATATTGAAAGCTATCCAGGCAAAAATAGCAGCCGCTCTGTCTTCATCGGTCTTAAAGTCGGCTTTAATTTGTTCGGCCAATGGTTCGTAATGTTCGTACGAATTCGGGTAAGTCTTAATCTTATCAGCGATTTGTTGATCTACTTGCGCCGACAGGAATGTAACTCCGAAGAACAAAATCAGTGGTAAAAGAAAGGTTTTCATGGCAGAAGGAAATTGGTTTATAAATTGTAACAAATTACTCTTATACAGAGTTCATCGTACAAGTTAATTCCTCCTGTTATGAAAGGCAAGCACTCAACTTAGCAAGACCTTTTTCGCGCCCCCCTTCGGCACCTATCGAATGACTGCTAAAAGGAAAGCTAAAAATGACTATTTCGTTTTGTCTCAACTCAATAATATACCCTGTTGCCCACGTCCAGATATTTTTATCATAGAGCTTTATCTTATTGTTTTCCGAATCAATATTCGATATCGTAAATTGCTTAGGTAAAACCCTTGCCAAATCCTCGATATTTAAGCCTTCTTTGCGCTGGAGCTTCTGATGCTTAACCACCGAAAAGCTGGGAACGTTCATTTCTGAACTATCCATATATTCGGCTTTGGACTTTGACACTAACCACTGCACCAAACCTGGTATAAAAATAATAAGAGTAGGCGACGCCATTTGCAACAAAATGTCATTTATACTTTTATCTATCCAGTTAAATAAAATCGCATACAACACAATTGCCAAGATCCATACACCAAAGGATGCTATTAAAATGAATTTTCTAATGTAGTTTTTCATGGTAAGGCTATTTGTTTTCTCCCCTGATAGCAAAGATAAACACAGTAAAATGAGATGTTTTATCAGCGTCAGGCTTTGTTATCTTCACGAAACATCCTAGTTTAACTCCGTTTCTTTATCTCTTTTCAACAGATTATAAATGGTTGACTTACCAATATCCAACTTGGCCGCCACCTTCAATACATTGTTGTTGTACTTTTTTAAAAAATGTCGAATGATGGACTCGGTGTATTCCTTCAATGTCATTTCACGACCAAACATCTCCATTTCGCCCTGAGTAGAGCTAAACACAATGTGTTCTTCATCAATGACATTATTATTGGTGAGTACCGCCCCAAGCTCAACAATAGCTTTCAACTCACGTACGTTTCCGGGGAAGCCATATCCCAGCAGCTTCTTTTTAGCACGAGGCGTTAACTCTATTTTTTTTAAGCCATTTTCTTTGCAGAAAGTCTTTAAAAAGAAGCCACTCAAAAGCAGCACATCCTTGTTTCGATCCTTTAAGGCAGGCAAATGAATAGGTAAACCCAATAAGCGATAGTACAAATCCTCACGGAAATTACCATTGCGCGACTCCTCGGCCAAATCTTTATTGGTCGCAGTAATGATTCGTGTATTAATTTTTATCACCGCATTACCTCCCACTCGTGTTATCTCACGCTCCTGCAATACCCGAAGTAGTTTCACCTGCAGATTAAAATCCATCTCTCCTATTTCATCCAGGAAAACAGTACCTCCATCAGCCTCTTCAAACTTTCCTTTTTTAGTATTGATAGCTCCCGTAAAAGCTCCTTTCTCATGACCAAATAATTCACTTTCAATCAACTCGCGGGGAATAGCGCCCATATTCACTGCAATAAAAGGCTTGTCTTTGCGGGGCGAATTATAGTGAATAGTTTTTGCTATCAGCTCCTTACCTGTTCCTGTTTCGCCATACACCGACACATTAATATTAGGTACATTCACCGCTTTATCAATCAAAGCATACACCGCTTTAATGGCAGGGCTATCACCAATAATGGCATTTTTATAATCGTATTTATTCCCAATCTCAGTTTTAAGTTGGGTAATTTCATTTTTTAACGATTTGCGGGTTTTGATATTATTAATGGCATGCAGCAGGCGGTCTTTTATATTTTCATCCTTGGTAATGTAATCATAAGCCCCTTCTTTCAATAACTGAACAGCGGTTGATATATCATCCTGACCAGAAATAATAATCACATCTATTTCAGGATTAAACTTTTTGATTTTTTTGAGAATCTCATTACCGGTATAATCAGGCAAACCAAGATCAAGTGTTACCACATCCGGATTATCCCCCAGATTCTTTACAAAATCTTTCCCATTAAAGAAAGTACTGACCTCATAATCCGGATTAAGCTTAAGCGTGTGCTCAATCAATTTGTTAAAAACCCTGTCGTCCTCAATAATATTAATTCTCATAGCCAGTCCTGTTCTACTATCCCAAGCGGTGAATTTAATCGTGATATTCCGTAAATTTAAAAATTGTTTTGGCTCTTACAGGCTATTTTTGACGATTAATGAAATATTTTTGTCAAATAAGAGTTTAGTATGTTAAAAAGCTAATATTTAGAAACTGTTTTATTTAATTTCGTTGATTAACATTAGCGAATTAAGCACTCAACATTAGGCAAAACTTCATTGAGCAGCAATGTCAAACACATCATCATTTTGCTTTGCCAGAGGACTTAATTCACTTAAACTAAATCAAGAAATTAGCACTTTCTTAAACAAAAGCTATTATTTTTGAAAACTAAGCCTTTAGGCGATGAATTTTTTCGAGTCTTTTATCTAATACCTAAAGTTGATTAAAATACATGATTTTTAGAAAAATCAGCATTATACTTATCCTTTTGTCTTTATGGAGCTGCAGCACTAAAAAGAACACCTGGCTAAGCCGTAACTATCACAACCTTACTGCCTATTACAATGTATACTACAACGGCAGGGAAGCTTTCAGAAATGGGGACAAAGCCATTATTGACAGCTACGAAAATGATTATTCCAATATCCTTCCGGTCTTTGAATCAGCAGATGCCGATGCCGCCAGTGTAGCAAGTGGCGACATGGACAGAGCTATTGAGAAAGGGCAAAAACTCATTAAGAAACACTCAATTACCGCTAAACCAAAGAAACGCTCACGAAACAATGCCTACGCAGCTGAGTTTTACAGCCAGAAAGAATTTAATGCCTGGGTTGACAATGCCTATGTGCTGATTGGCAAATCACAAGTCTATAAACACGAACAAAACCTGGCCATTCGCACCTTGCAACAAGTCGTTCGCGATTTTCCAAATTCAGAATCGATGTACGAAGCCTTAATATGGCAAGCCCGGGCTTATACCGATAAAGGCGATTACATTGGCGCTTTGGCTGCACTTGAAAGCTACGATTTAGGTGGCAATGCACCCATTGACTTTTATTCGGAGTACATGGCCGTGTATGCCAACTTACTAATGGTCCAAGAAAAATACATCGAAGCCATCCCATACTTAAGCAATGCCTTGGCCGATGAAAAGAATAAACATAAACGATTACGCTATTCATACATACTTGGTCAGTTATACCTTCTCAACAACCAACGACAAGAAGCTGCTGAATCATTTGGTTATGTAGCTAAGGCCAGTACCGATTATGAAATGACTTTTAATGCCAAAGTCAATCAGGCATCGATAGTGTATGCCAACGCTGATATTACCGAAGTAAAGAAACAACTACACAAGCTTCGTAAAGACAAAAAGAACAAAGACTACCTTGACCGTATTTATTATGCCTTCGGTAG
The DNA here is from genome assembly GCF_016612505.1 of Carboxylicivirga marina. Classification (GTDB taxonomy): domain Bacteria; phylum Bacteroidota; class Bacteroidia; order Bacteroidales; family Marinilabiliaceae; genus Carboxylicivirga; species Carboxylicivirga marina. The sequence continues at coordinate 15,355 of NZ_JAENRR010000078.1, read as the reverse complement.
AGTGGCTTTGCAAGAGAATGACGAAACAGCGGCTTTAAGTAATTTTAAGAAATCGGTTAATGCCAGTGTTGATAATTCTAACCAAAAAGGCTTATCCTATCGCGAAGCCGGCGAAATCTATTATTCACACATGGATTTTGCCAATGCCTATTTCTATTACGATAGTGCATTAACAGTTATTAATGAAGACTATGAACAAATTGACGAACTCAAAGAACGTCATTATGGCTTAAGTGGTTTAATTGAACACCTACTGACGGTTGAGAGAGAAGACAGCCTGCAACAACTGGCTGATATTAGCGAGCCTGTTTTATACGCCTATTTAGATGAAATCATCGCCGAAAAAGAGGAAGAACAAAAACGATTGCAAAAATTACAAGAAGAAGAGAGCATGAGTGATGCTTTTTTCTATCAAAACGCCAGTACATCCAACGCCTTTGGCCAAACCGGCAAATGGTATTTCTACAACCAAAATTCCATGGGCATGGGAAAAATGGAGTTTGAAAAACGCTGGGGCAAACGAAAGCTGGAAGATAACTGGCGTAGAAAAGATAAAAGTAAAGTAGCCGAACAACAAGAAGCCGAAGATCCGTTTGCATTACCAGATGATCCTTTTGCTGAGGATGGCGGCAGTGTTGAAAAACCAGAAGGCGAAACAACTAACGAACCAGAAGACAATACAACAGTAAATGTACCAACACGCGAACAGTTACTGGCCGACATTCCATTAAGCGATTCACAACGCAAAGAGTCGGACGATAAAATTGAAGCAGCCTTATTGGAATTAGGATTGGTGTTTATGGATCGACTGGCTAACTATCCTAAATCAATTGAAGCATTGGAAGACTTGCTTCAGCGATATCCGAAAGCAGAATCAAGAGACGAAGCATTAATTGCGCTTTATAACGCTTATCGACTAAATGGCGATAATGCTGGCATGCTGGCCACTAAAAATCGTATTGAGCAAGAATTCCCCGAGCATCGTTTTGTTGCTTACTTAAACGATCCTGATTTTGTCAGAAAGGTACAGGAGAAGAAAGAGCAGGAATCACTGGCCTACGAATCAACATACGAAGCTTTCTTATTTGGTCGTTTTGACGATGTAATATCCAATAGCAACAGCGCTATTAACAACAGCAACGAAGACAGTAAACTTACCAACAAATATCTTTTATTAAGAGGCTTGTCTCACGGTAAAAAAGGAGATGCCATCTCTTTTAAAAGTGATTTGGAAACAATCATCAGTAATGATAAAGAGAGCGAAGAAGCAGAGTTGGCTCAAGTTTTACTGAAACACCTGAGTGAAGGAAAAGCTCCTGTTCAAGGCACCTTGTATTCATCAGCACCCAACACGGGAACAGAAAAGGCTGCTCCGGGGACAATTGTAGATACGCCTGAGCAGAAGGCTGGTTTTGTATATGTAGAGAAGGAACCATATGAGCTTGTTGTTATGAGTATTGATGACACAAACATGAATCGCGCCATCTATAACGTGGCCGATTACAACTTCTCGCGCTACCTGTTGCATGATTTTGAAATTCAGGAAAAGAGACTCCTTGATGGTTCTCTTGCACTAACAGTCTCTGGCTTTACCAATCGGGTTGAAGTCATGGATTATTTCTACGGTTTACGCGAAAACCCACAGTTCTTTGGTTTCGAACGCATTACTGACAACATCGTTTGCCTCTCTGAAAGCAATAGCAGTAAATTCTATTTATCAGGATTAGTTGCCGATTACATCGAATTCTTCAACACCTATTATTTGCAACATGCCGATAAAAAAGAACTCGAAAAGGTGATGCCAAAGGAAGCACCTCTTGCTGAAACTCCGGAAAACAATAACGAACAGGGCATTCAGGAAGAAGCCACAAACACAGGCAAAGAAGCAAAAGAGGAAGAAGCAGAAACCTTGATTCAAGAACAAGAGAAAATAAGCGAAACACAAACAACAAACGAGTCAAATAATAAGATTGAAGCTGAAAAAGGGAAAGAAGTCGAAGCAAATACCACCAAAACGACGACTCCTCCTGTAAAGGAAGCAGCCATTGTTACGCCTCCCCTTGTCACTCCTGCTAAAGAAACTGAAACAGAGCCACAAGTAGAAGACGCAAAATCCATCTATGTGACGAATAATGATGAGCAACATAAAGTACAAATCATTGTACGGAAAACGCGCATTGATTACAACAAGCTTCAGAAGGGTTTTGCAGCTCATACACGTAACAACTTCGGCACAGATAAAAAGGTGGAATTACTTGAATTTGGAACAACACATCGCATGGTTCAAATCAGTTCGTTTGCCAATGCCGACGAGGCGAAAGCCTACATCAGGAGTATTGATAAATACCCTTACTTAACACGCGACATTAGCCAAAAAGAGCATTTCATCTGGGCTATTTCAGAGAGTAATTTCAAAAAGCTGCAAGAAACCAACGAATTGGAAGCCTACAACGACTATTTCAAAACGAATTATTAGTAGCTTTGTTAAACATGGTGCAGTTTTTGCTACTCTGCTCCGGCAAATAAATAGCAACACTAACACTTTAATACATGGGCGACAGCGGCATTAAAATTCTTTGGGTTGATGATGAGATAGAGCACTTAAAAGCACACATCCTCTTTTTGAAAGAAAAAGGCTATGAAGTTGAAACCGCTACCAATGGTTACGATGCGCTAGACATGGTTAAAGAAACATTCTATGACCTTATCTTCCTCGATGAAAACATGCCAGGCATCACAGGGCTCGAAACACTTGCTCAACTAAAAGAATTTCGTTCTGAAGTGCCGGTTATCATGATTACCAAAAGTGAGGAAGAAGACATTATGGACCAGGCCATTGGCAACCAGATAGCCGATTACCTGATTAAACCTGTTAATCCGCGCCAGATATTACTTTCGATAAAGAAACACCTGGACAAAAAAGAACTGGTCACCAAAACTACGACATCAGGCTATCAATCTCAGTTTGGTCAGATCGCCCTGAAAATAAATGACTCCTTCTCATTCAACGATTGGGTTGACGTATACAAAAAACTAATTTACTGGGAGCTGGAACTTGAACAAGGTGATGGCACCATGGATGAAGTGCTGAGTATGCAAAAGAACGAAGCCACGCAAACCTTCACCAAGTTTATTAAAAAGAATTACCTCTCGTGGCTCAAAAAACCCGAAGAAGGACCGTTAATGTCGAATAACCTGGTAAAAGAAAAAGTATTGCCTCTATTAAAAGATGGGCAAAAAGTATTCTTTATCGTTATTGACAATTTTCGCTACGACCAATGGGAAGTTCTTAAAAAAGTCATTTCATCAGACTACCTGATTGAAGATGACCATCCTTATTTTAGCATACTGCCCACAGCCACACAATACGCTCGAAACTCAATATTCTCAGGGCTTTTACCATCACAAATCAAAGAAATGTTTCCTCAGTATTGGGTTGATGATGACAGTGAAGAAGGTAAAAACAAATACGAAGGCGAGCTATTGGGTACACTATTGGAACGCTTTCGATTAAAGCACAGCTTTGCCTATCGAAAAATAACTGATAGCGACGCCGGAAAGAGCTTACTGGAAGAACTTCACAAACTCCTTTCAAACGATTTAAACGCTGTTGTTTTCAACTTTGTGGATATGCTATCGCATGCGCGTACCGAGATGAAAATGATAAAAGAACTGGCCCGCGACGAAGCAGCCTATCGCTCCTTAACACAATCGTGGTATGATCATTCATCCTTAAAAGAGCTATTACATCGCCTGAAGGAAGAGGATGTGAAAATTGTACTTACCACCGACCATGGCACTACACGAGTGCAAAATGCAGTTAAGGTCATTGGCGATAGAACAGTGAATACCAATTTACGATACAAACAAGGGAAAAACCTCTCTTACAAATCAAAAGAAGTATATGAGGTATTAAAACCCAAGGAAGCATTTCTGCCTCGCTACAATGTTTCAACGGCCTATATTTTCGCTGGGAACAACGACTTTTTTGCGTATCCAAATAACTACAACCATTACGTGAGCTATTATCGTGATACGTTTCAGCATGGTGGCATTTCATTAGAAGAAATGGTCATTCCCTGCGTGACTTTGAGGGGAAGAAAAGGCTGACTGAGCTAATCATCGTCTTTACTACAATCGACAAACACAACAAGCACCTATAACTACATAAAAAAAGAGACGCTCAATGAACGTCTCTTTTCTTTTTGGTAATACATATAGGGCAGATATTAACCACATTTTGATGAACCACAGGCCTTACAAATCAAGCAGCCTTCCTGGTAAATTAACTCGTCAGAACCACAGTTCTCACATTTCCCCTTCTTAGCTACTGTTCCATCGGGCACATATTTCTTAAGTGCACGCTCAACACCATTCTTCCAGGTATTAATTGATTCACTATCTAACTGCAAGCCAGCTACCAGATCAATAATACCTTCAATAGGCATCTGTAAACGCAATACACCTGAAATCAACTTGGCATAGTTCCAGAATTCTTTATCAAATTTATGCGATAAGCCTTCAATGGTCGTTTTATATCCTCGTTTATTGGTGAATTGGAAATCATAACGAGATGTGCCGTCTTCTTCACGATTCTTGATAATCTTACCAGTCTGAACTGACTTAGGCAATAAGATACCATCTTCATCGTCAGACAATCCGGTAAATACCTCGTAAGGCTTACCATCAATCAATCCAACAAAGGCAATCCATTTTTCCTTATTATTCTGAAAACGCACCACATCAGCATCTAATTCCAATGGACGCTTTTTAGGAAATCCTGTTGTTTTTTCTTCTTCCTTTTTATCATTGGACACCAATACACCGGCACGGCTACCATCACGATATACCGTCACACCTTTACAACCGCTCTTCCAGGCTTCAACGTAAAGCTTTCCTACTAATTCCTCCGACGCGTCAGCTGGCAGGTTAATGGTTACACTAATAGAGTGATCCACCCATTTTTGAACGCCACCTTGCATGCGTACTTTATTCATCCAATCAACATCATTAGAAGTGGCTCCGAAATAAGGTGATTTCTTTATCAACTCATCCAACTCCTCTTGCGAGTAGTTCTTAGCTGCGTTGTAACCGTTTGCTTCCATCCATGTGACAAATTTATGGTGGAAAACAGTATACTCTTCCCAGCTATCACCTACCTCATCAACAAAATCAACGCGTGTTTCAGTATCATTTGGATTGACTTTACGACGACGCTTATAGACTGGTAAGAAAACAGGCTCGATACCAGAGGTTGTCTGCGTCATTAAACTCGTTGTTCCTGTTGGAGCAATGGTTAATGCAGCAATATTACGACGACCGTATTTCTTCATATTCTCAGCCAACTTAGGATCAGCCTCAAATAAACGATTGATAAAAGGATTTTCCGTTTCCTTATTCGCATCAAAAATTGGAAATGCACCTCTATCTTTTGCCATTTCAACCGATGCACCATAAGCTGCTAAAGCCAGGTTTTTGTGAACCTCAATGGAGAAATCAACCGCTACATCGCTACCGTACTGCAGGTTTAGAGCAGCCAGCATATCGCCTTCAGCCGTAATTCCAACACCAGTACGACGTCCTTCTTCAGCTTTTTTACGGATATTCTCCCACAATTCACGTTCTACACGCTTCACTGTTCCACTCTCAGGATCGGACTTTATTTTATTTAAAATACCATCAATCTTCTCTAACTCAAGGTCAATGATATCATCCATCATACGCTGCGCATAACCTACATGCTCGCGGAATAATTTAAAATTAAATTTTGCCTTTTCGGTAAATGGATTCTCTACATATGAATATAAATTCAGTGCGATTAGTCGACAGCTATCGTACGGACACAATGGAATTTCACCACATGGATTTGTCGATACAGTACGATAACCTAAATCGGCATAACAATCAGGTACCGACTCGTTGATAATGGTATCCCAGAATAAAATTCCCGGCTCTGCAGATTTCCATGCATTATGAACAATCTTCTTCCACAAACCATTTGCATCAATGTCTTTAGTATAAGATGGTTTTTTAGCCCCTACAGGATATTGTTGAGTATATTGCTCACCATCGACCACCGACTGCATAAAATCATCGTCAATCTTAACCGAAACGTTAGCTCCGGTGACCTTACCTTGCTCCATTTTAGCATCGATAAACGATTCCGAATCGGGATGCTTAATAGATACACTTAGCATAAGTGCGCCACGTCGACCATCTTGCGCAACTTCGCGTGTTGAATTACTAAAGCGCTCCATAAAAGGAACAATACCAGTGGATGTTAATGCTGAGTTCTTAACAGGTGAACCTTTAGGACGAATGTGAGACAAATCGTGCCCAACGCCACCACGACGCTTCATTAACTGAACCTGCTCCTGATCCACCTTCATAATACCACCATAGGAATCAGAAGGGCCATCATCACCAATAACAAAACAATTAGATAAAGAAGCAACCTGATAGTCATTTCCTATACCAGACATAGGCCCCCCTTGCGGCACGATGTACTTAAAATTCTTTAATAAGTCGTACAATTTAGTTACCGTCATAGGGTTAGGGTACTTCTCCTCAATTCGCGCAATCTCACGTGCCAAACGCCAGTGCATTTCATCCGGGTTTGACTCATAAATATTACCATCAGAATCCTTCAAAGCATATTTGTTTACCCAAACACGGGCAGCCAACTCATCACCTTGAAAATATTCAAGTGAAGCATTAAAAGCTTCATCATAGGTAAAGTTTTTTCTCACTTCTTTCGTTTTTAGGTCGATTTCTTTAACAGCCATTTGCTCACAAAATTTTAAGACGTTGATAAAATGGTATTTAGTATTTTTTAATTCGCTCTTTTTAGTGACTGCAAGTTAACAAAGGTTGCCTCTACGAGCAAACAATAGTTTTCAACAATCGACAATTGTTGTCCAATACTTTTAGCCTATCATCTCACATTCAGCATCTTGTATTTTTTAAAAAATAGAAAAGTTAACCAAAACGAAATTTTTACTAACACTGAAAATAAAAAAGCACTTTGCTATTGTATTTTTCAAACCCCTTGAAAAGGCTGTATTTTTCATGTTATAAAACACAAAAGTTCATTTCCAATAATCTCAAACAAACACCTCTTGTCCACAATTTGGAATGTTATTAACAGCTTATTAAGTATTCAAACAAAAAAACCGAAGCTCATGCAAGAACCTCGGTTATGTATTTATTAATCAATTCTTTAATCCTTAGTCAAAGACCTCTCGCATTATTTGCGCCGTTGCCCCACACATTTTATCAACATAAGCCTTCGATTTATCCGATGTCGTTTTCAACAACGCTTCATCCGACCACATATTTTCGATATAAGCATTAAATTCATTAGCACCATCAATCGAAAAGCCACCATGTAAGCCTATTAAGTCTCTCGCCTCTTTAAATTTACTGTACTTTGGTCCAAACACCACAGGCATACCATAAGTTGCGGCCTCAAGCGTATTATGAATACCAACACCAAAGCCTCCTCCAATATAGGCTACCTGACCATATTTATATATGGCCGATAACATACCAATGGTATTCACAATAAGAACCCGTGCTGATTCTGGTTCTGAAACAGGCGATGTATACCTAAAATAGGGCACTTTTAACTTTGCTTCAATCTGCTGGATATGCTCTGAATGAATTTCATGAGGTGCGATAATCAGCTTCACCTCTTCATTGACACTTTGAATGTAGTTTATTAGAACATCTTCATCAGGCGCCCAGGTACTTCCTGCAACAATCACTTTATCACTCTCTCCAACAAATTTTTTGACCAGGTCAAAATCTTTTGATTCGCGCGAAATATCACGGACACGATCGAAGCGCGTGTCGCCAGCTACAGCATAATTGCTAACACCTATTCCTTTAAGTAAATCGCCTGACACCTCATCTTGCACATAAAATTTCTCAAAAGCTCTCAACATTTTACGAAACCAGGCACCGTATGATTTAAAGAACGACTGTTCCTTTCTGAAAATCATGGAAACACCAAAGACTGGAATTTGCTTTGATTTTAATTCGCAAAGGAAGTGATACCAAAACTCGTATTTAATAAAGAAGACTTTTTCAGGAGCTATAGCCTCAATAAACTCACGCGCATGACGCTTTGTATCCGACGGCATATACAATACTTCATCAGCTAAATCGAAATTCTTTCGCACCTCATAACCAGATGGCGAAAAGAAGGTGAGCACGACTTTATATTCCGGATGATGCTCTTTAATCTTTTCAATAATCGGACGCCCCTGCTCAAACTCCCCCAAGCTAGCCGCATGAATCCACACTACTTTTCCTTCAAATTTCAATTCTTTTAGACGCTGAGCTGTTCTTTTACGCCCCTCACTTAAAAGCTTAGCTTTATTATTAAACGGCGCAACCAGTTTTATCAAACACGAATAAGCTGCAATGCCGAGATTATATAATAGTGTCATTGATGTATTTTTTGGCAAAGATAACAGTTAAAATAAAGTTGAAGAGTTGAGGAGATTAAAAGTTAAGAAAACAGCAAAGCCTGTCAACTTTCGCTAACAGGCTTTGAAATATATTTTGAATAATAATTATCCGCGAATCGCTTTTACTCCAGGTAGTTCTTTTCCTTCAAGAAACTCCAATGAAGCACCACCACCAGTAGAAATATGGCTCATTTTGTCAGCCAATCCACTCTTATTAACAGCAGCAACAGAATCACCACCTCCAATAATTGATACTGCTGATGAGTCAGCTACAGCCTGACAGACACCAAATGTACCTTTTGAGAAGTTTGGCATTTCGAAACATCCCATAGGACCATTCCACACCACTGTTTTAGCTGAAGCTATCTCCGCCGAGTAAGCAGCAGTTGTTTTAGGACCAACATCTAAGGCCATACGACCTTCAGGGATATCACAAGCTACTTCCATAATGTCAGCATCGTCAGCAAATTTATCAGCTGCTAAGTTATCAACCGGCAACATGAAGTTCACACCGTTCTTTTCGGCATCAACCAATATTTGCTTAGCCGTTTCAACTAAATCTTCTTCAACCAAAGAGTTACCTACATTGTATCCCTGAGCCTTTAAGAAGGTATAAGCCATTCCACCACCAATTAAGATGGTGTCCACTTTCGTGATAAGCGACTTCAACACTTCTAATTTACCTGACACCTTTGCACCACCAACGATAGCAACAAATGGCTTCTCGGCATTCTGAACGGTATCACCTAAGAACTTGATTTCTTTATCCAATAGGTAACCAGCCATTTTCTCATCCATAAACTGAGCTATGATGGTTGTAGAGGCATGAGCACGGTGAGCAGTACCAAAAGCATCGTTTACATATACATCAGCTAATTCAGCTAATTGCTTAGCAAAACCTTCATCACCTTTGGTTTCTTCATTGTGGAAACGAAGATTCTCAAGCAACATTACTTCACCGCCTTTAAGATCGGCAGCCATGGCTTTTACTTCATCACCAATACAATCTGGTGCAAATTTAACATCAAGGCCTAAAGTAGCAGAAAGATGAGCTACGATGTGTTTCAATGAGAACTCAGCTTTAGCTTCACCCTTTGGACGACCTAAGTGAGACATTAAAATTACAGCTCCGCCATCGGCCAATACCTTTTTGATAGTTGGTACAGCAGCACGAATACGCGTATCGTCTGTAATCTCGAATTTATCATTTAAAGGCACATTAAAATCCACTCGGATAATCGCCTTCTTTCCTGCGAAATTAAAACTGTCAATTGCAGCCATTTGTGTAGTGATTTTTATAATTCAACAATGAGCCGCAAATATAAGAAATTAAAAGAGGTATTGTGACAAAAATCAGTATTTGAATTGCAATTTAAAGTTCTTTAACGAAGAATTGCTTCAATTAAAAAGATGAGGCCTAAATCCCCTGAATCTTACCAACTATTATAAAAAGTAATCTTCTATTTGCACCCCTTTTCTGGCAGCTAAAAACCAGCCATTTAATAATTCAGGGCGATTATAAAGCATTGGTCGTTTTATTTTCCAATCAAATAATTGCCCACCGGCCGCCTCAACTACAGCCTGCCCGGCTGCCGTATCCCATTCCATGGTTGGTCCCAATCGCGGATACAAATGCGCTGAGCCTTCGGCCACCAGGCACATTTTTAGTGAGCTACCTCTTGACACTAATTCAACAGTCCCTTCTTTTACTTTGAGAGTATTGATATATTGTTCTGTTTCTTTGGAAAAATGACTCACACTGGCCACTACGGTGCAAACCTCCTTCTTTTCGCAAGGCAAAGTTTTAGCCTGCATCTTGCTCATAATTAATTCAGAAGTTTCATCTACCCATGTTTTTGAAAGCTCAGCCTTAAAAGCACCGTTCTCATCACCCCAATACAGCCAACCTAAATATGGCGCCAGGACCACTCCCATTATCGGCTTTTGATGCTCAACCAAGGCGATATTTACAGTAAACTCGCCACTGCGCTTCACAAATTCTTTGGTTCCATCCAAGGGATCAACAATCCATAATTTAGTCCAGTCCTTACGCTCATTGTGACTTAGCTCAGCACCTTCCTCACTTAATACAGGAATATCGGTCGACTTTAAAGCATCTGCTATAATGTGATGACTTTTTAAATCGGCCTCAGTCAATGGCGAATCATCACTCTTTAATCGAACACCAAAATCATCAGAGTTGAAAATTTTAAGCATTTCTTTACCTGCATCAAGCGCTGCTCTTATGGCAATATTGGTCAGTACATTCATTATCTCTGAATAATTTTAAAGGTTGATTTTTCCATCACTGAGAAGCTTCTTAAATCAATATGCTGCAAAACCAATAATCCGGGATTCGCTCCTTCTTGTATCACGCCCCATTCGTTCATATTAATTTGACGAGCAGCCTCGAAAGTATGATTTGATAATAGACACGATAAAGTTTCAGAATTTCCTTGCTGAAGCAGAGTTGATTTAATAAAATTCCAGGCTTGTAAAAATGATTGTTTATCCAATGTACTATCACCTTCTTTGATTCTTAGCACCCCATTGGCTTTAGCAAAAGATAAGTTCTCACCAGTTTGAACTGAGGCGACAAAAGCCGGAATGAGAATCCCCGGATAATATTCCAGCGAAGGTTCTTCCTGAAAGTCATTGCCTAATTCTCTTACCCCAGAGATGCAACCATCATCATTCATCTCAATTATCGGTCGTTTTCCGAAAGAGCCATCAGGCCGTAAGTAATAATGAGCACTTACTTTTCTCATTAGCGCAAACTCATATCCGCAGCACCTATGGTTGGAATAAAGGTCAATTTGACATCTTCAATTTTAACAACCGAATGCTTGCTGGTATCGTGTTCAAATAAGTAACCTTCCAAATGCGTTAAAGTCTTACTTTTGTCAACTCTATGCGTCAGGTTGCCACTTACTTTCTTGAAAGATTTATGAATCTGATATTGAATGGTATCTACCGTACTATCAGCATAACTCACCATCATCTGCATTTGAGCACTGTCTAGGAAACCACCTTCTTTAAAACTATAACTAGCCGATAGCCTGACTATTCCATTACTTAAGGAATCAACTTCGACATCGAATGGCACACGATTATCCAATGAATCTTTGGCATCAAATGGCAATTCAAAGCTAGTGCTGTCATTCCATAAACTGGTTTTACTTGGAATTTTAGCCAAGGCTTTTCGTTCGTCTTTCTCCTTATTAATCTTATTCTTTATTTCTGCCTCTCGTCGACTTAAAATCTCAATGACTTCCTCATAAACATCGGTCAAAACTGTTGGATTTGCCGAATACCAGGACATGGCCGTATCGAACTCAACTTTCGTCATTTGATGTTCTTCCAAAACATAGCGATAATACCCGGATACTTTATCCTCCTTGCCTGAATTATATGATAAACGGGTTTGGCCCAATATACTTTCGACTTGATATATATCAGCCAATACCTGTGCCATCTTTTCTTCATCAGGAAGACTCCCCGGAACTCTGGGGCGAGTTGAGCAACTTGCAAGAATTAGAACTATTAAGAGTGTATAAAGATATCTGCTCATGCTTTCCTTATTTATCTACCATCAGCTCGCAACATCGTACGAATTGTCTTCAAAATAACCACAAAGTCAAGTCGTAATGACCAGTTATCAATGTACTCCAGATCCATGCGCATCCAATCTTCAAATGACACATCATTACGATTAGGTGAAATCTGCCAAATACAAGTTATCCCTGGTTTCATAGACAGACGCCTTAACTGCCAACGCTCATATTCCCGCACTTCTGCTGGTACTGGTGGCCTAGGCCCTACAATGGACATATCACCCATCAACACATTAAAGAACTGCGGCAATTCATCGAGGCTTGTTTTTCTTAAAAAGTTACCAATACCGGTGATACGTGGATCGCGAGCCATTTTAAAAGCCGGACCATCCATCTCATTCTGTTCCATCAGACTTGCCTTTAGCTCCTCTGCATTGGTTACCATGGTTCGAAATTTATAGACCCAGAATTTCCTTCCCCGAATACCCACACGCTTTTGTTTAAAGAAGATAGGCCCTTTAGATGTCATTTTAATACCGAGTGCAATACCGATAAACAAAGGTGAAAATATCGTTATTGCTGTAAATGACACCAAAAAATCAATGACACTTTTAACCTTTAACATCAGGTAATCAATCGGCGTATTTGAAATGGTTAAGACAGGTGTAGTATCAAAATAATGTAAATGCGTTTTATTGGTTAGCATATTGAAAAACGGTGAAGACATCCGAAAAACGACCCCTAACTCATTACAACTTGTTAGAAGCGTCATTATATCTTCCATGCGTGCTTTTTCCTGGCAGTACACCACCTCATCGATTGTTTTTTCCTCAATAATTTTATCAACATTAGAATCTTCAGGCAACATGACAACTTTATCACCTACTCTATCTTTCAGTTCGTCATTTCCGATGACACCTACAATTCGATAGCCCCATTCATTATATTTCAGGACCTGATTGATAAATGTGACAGACGAGTTATCGCCAACAATAAGTATATTCCTGTAATTAAAGCCTTTGCGCCTGGCACCTTTTACATACGAGAAGAATATAACCTTGAGCCCGAATAATAAACTAGCCACAACACCACCGAAATACATCAGTGGAATAACACCTATATAATGCAGATTAAATACAAAAACAGCCAAAGCGAGTGCACCCACCCCCAGGAATGTGGCGCTAATCACATTTAACAGCAGTATGGAGTACGGCCTTGAGCGATATATCTCATTGGCTCTAAAGATCTTAGAGAGGTAAAACCACAAGCCCAGCACTACCAAATGCAGAATGATAGAATCCTTATTACTTAAAAATGTGTATTGTCCAAAGTAGATATAAAAAGCAATATCCAAAGAAACCCAAGCAATTATAGCATCCAGCACAGCCAGAAAATTATAAACGACTCTTTCCTTTTCTTTTAGCATTCCGTGTGTTTTATTTCAGATACAAAAGTAAATAAATAGCTATACAAAAAATAAAAGCCCGAATTATTTCTTTAATGAAGGTGCATAAACAATACTCAACTGGCCTCCAAATGAATCATATAATTGTCCAGTATCAAAAGCTGCTCTACCACTTAAAAACAAACCATCAAACCATGGTGTCGCCCATCTGACTTCTAACATTGAATAAAGCTGATGTTTTGTTTTGGAGAAAAAATAGTTTTCTGTACGGGTCCAGCTCGAACGCCCTCTGAATTCCTCTGCATAGGATCCTTTGTTTAAAGTGTAGGTTGATTTTATACGATACTTTACTTTTGGACTAACACATCCTTCTGCTCCAAGATGAAAACCATTGACCCGGTTATTATAAAAAAATACCTGATCAACTTCATCCCATGTATTCGCATACTTTCTCACTTTTTCAGCAGTATGAAATAATGGTGTTCCCATATTCACACCACTGTAGGTCCAGCCATTGTAGTAAGAGCCATTGTTCATATAGTCATCTCTGCCTCCATATTTGTGGCCTTCATTGAGTTCAACTTCCAGATATCGCACCACTTCCTCTTCTTCCCACCCGGTTGTTTCTGCTGTTTCTGGGAAAAGTGTATGCATGAAATGATCAAAATCATCAATCTCATGCATCCAGATAATACTACCTTGTCCGAATGTATTACCAGATTCATCGGTATAAGATTCCGGATACAGTGGATCGGGAATACCGTAACCCGACTGCACATCTGACTTAAACACCTCTATTGAAATACCGCTTAACCAACTAATATCTTTAGGCTTCACCAAAACACCAATGGTATAGTCCTTATTCTCCCAATTATATAGCTTCAATCCGGAAGCATCGGCAAATGGTTTTTGCCAGTATAAATGCACATCCCCAAAACCTGATTGCCAGTTAAAGCCGAAATCCCACATGCCCATATGTGCGCCAGTAGCATTAGTTTCACCCAGCTCACTAGATGCAGATCCGAAAAAAGTTGGCCAAAAATCTATCGGAATTTTAGTTCCATCAGGACGTGTTCCACCGAAAAGTGCAGAATGTACCAGACCAGCGTAAGGCTTTACCTTCGTATTCCCCAATCGCATGTAGGCAAACTTCTCGTGCAAAAGTACATTGTTCGCACTGTTATTTTTTTCGATCCGTTCATCATTGAGCCACCCTTGTAAGATACCTCCTTTTATTTCCACCCAGTTTTTTGTGAACCCAAGCGGCAAATAGTCAAATATCCCAATGGTTACGCGCGGAATTGGTCGCGCATTGGAATTCATCAAATACATTCCGGATGTTAACACATCATCAATGATGAGTGGCGAATACTGCTCTTTGCCAAGTGAAAAATCAACGAAACCAAAATTACCACTCAAATAAGCTTCCTGTAAAACACTTTCGGAAAGCTCAAAATTAGCCAAAGCCCTTAATCCTGCATTGAGTGTCAGGTGTTTCTTCTCGACAACACGAAAAGAGGCCCCAAGCTCAGCAAGTGCTTCCGATGAACCAAACTGATTAAAACGTCCCCACTCATTGTTCACCATCCACATTGGTCGTATTTCATTTGATGAACCTAGCACATGTAATGTTACATCATATTTTAGAGATTCCTCCTGAGCAGAAAGACCAATTGGAAACATTAATAACGCAAGGGTAAAGACTAAATAGCTATTGTTGATTCTCATTGATGTAAAATTCTATTTCGTTTGGGCATTTTTTGCAAAGATAAAGATTCCTCTGATTGCAAATGTTTTTGTTACTAATATTACTAAGGCAATCTAATTTAAAATTAAATACACCACCCCGCCTCTCGGTACAGAGAGAATTTACAAAGATAAGAAAGCCTGGTAGTTAACTATCAGGCTTTTTTTATTTGGAC
>NZ_JAENRR010000077.1 GCF_016612505.1 Carboxylicivirga marina | reverse complement strand
TTGAAAATTTCGTTAAAGGGTTCTGCGATTTTATCAAGTCAAAAATTGAAAAAACTAATTTTTAGAACCCACCTATAGAAAGTCAGGTTTGGGCGAAGCCTTGGTTTAACTTATTTAATCACCTTCATTATCCACTCTTCTGCCAAAGGAGCCCAATTTGGTGCATCATCTCGGCAATAACCAAGAGAATAACCATGACCACCGGTAGGGTAGATGTGCATGGTGGCCTTTACCTTATTTTTAATCAAGGCCTGGTAAAAACGAATACTGTTTTCAACAGGTACAGCACCGTCATCGCCCGAATGGAGTAGGAAAGTAGGGGGTGTATCGGCCTTAACATTTAGCTCGTTGGAATACTCTTCAATCAGTTCTTTCGATGGTTTTTTGCCAAGTAAGTTATTGCGCGAACCATTGTGTGTAACACCCTTCTTCATGCTGATTACTGGATATAACAGCATCATAAAATCAGGCCTGGCACTTATTTCATCCATCTCATCAATCGTTGCATAGCTTGATGTGTTGTAACGAGTTCCGAGTGTTGAGGCCAAGTGGCCACCTGCTGAAAAGCCCATGACACCCACCTTGTTTTCATCGATATTGAATTGCTTGGCGTGGCGGCGTATCCAACGTATGCCACGTTGTGCATCCTGCAAAGGCGCCAGGTGCGATACTTCCACAGATTCGGCCTGAGGCATGCGGTACTTCAATACAAAAGCGGCCACACCAAGGCTATTCAACCATTTAGCCACATCACTGCCTTCCCAGTCGTATGCTACACCGGCATAACCACCACCCGGACAAATTAAAACTGCGGCGCCATTAGCTGCTTGCTTGGTGGGGATAAAGGATTCAATGCCTGGTACCTGTACATTTTCAATAAAAACAATGTCTCGTTCCGGTAGTTGCTCAGTTCCTATTGTACCTGAGAAATTAGGCATCTGGCCCTCTGGCCATATCGCTTGTGTTTGAGCATTTGATAGCATAGCAGTCGATAAAAAAACAATTAATAGAAGAGTTTTAGCCATGATTAACTGATTACAGTTGCACTTTTTTTCATAAAAAACCTTGCTAAAGTTAGCATTCTTCACATCGTTCACAATAACCGCTTTGCGCAAATCTTCATTCACCGCAATCAGGTGGAAATTTTCAACAACTGCGTTTTTAATGTGTCTTAAGGTCAATTTTGCATGTCTTTAGGTCGAACCTGGTTTAATTTTATATTTTTACTATACCTAAAAGCATCACTATGCCAATTGATATTGTTATTGTAATGGGCGTTTCAGGTAGTGGTAAATCAACCGTTGCCGTTGAGTTGGCCAGTGTTTTTAATGCCGCATTTATTGATGGAGACGATTTGCATCCTGAGGATAATAAGCAAAAGATGGCTAAGGGGCAGCCGCTTAATGACACTGATCGTATGCCTTGGCTTCAGGCCATAAAACAAAGGGCTTTTGAATATGTAGGTAAGGGCGAAAAGGTCGTTGTTGTTTGTTCGGCTTTAAAACAAAGTTACCGTGACTTGCTTCGCGATAAAAAATACAATACACGCTTTATCTATCTGAAAGGAAGCTACGATTTAATTTATCAACGCCTGCTTCAACGTCAGGGACATTTTATGAAGGCCGATATGTTACAAAGTCAGTTTGATACGCTGAAAGAGCCTGATGGTTCAGAAAATGATGTTCTTACAGTGGATATTCACCCTCCTGTGCTTGAAATTATTACAACTATTTGTTACTCACTGGAGTTATAATCGATAATTATGTCAGATATTTCATTAGTTATAACAGCATTAGGTTCAATTTTATTATTGCTGATCCTGGTTATGAAGGTGCGCATGCATGCCATTGTAGCCTTAATTGTAGTATCAATAATTGCCGGTTTACTATCGGGCATGAGTCCTGCCAGTATTGCGCAAACCATTGAAAAAGGTATGGGAGGAACACTTGGGTTTATTGCCGTTGTGGTTGCTTTGGGTGCTATGTTTGGTAAAGTAATGGAGGAAACCGGCGCACTGGATCGGATTGCAGAAACCCTGCTGGCGCGCTTTGGCATAAAAAGAGCTAACTGGGCAATGGCCATCACCGGATTGATTTGTTCGATGCCTCTGTTTTTTGATGTTGCAGTTGTATTATTAATTGGATTGGTACATGCCGTAGTGCGCCGTGGTGGTGGTTCTATGATTAAAATAGGTATCGCTTTGTTTGCTGGTATTGCCAGCTGTCAAGCCTTTCTATTGCCTGCGCCGGGCCCTGTATTGGTGGCTTCTCTGCTGGGAGCTGACTTTGGCTATGTTATCTTCTTTGGTGTACTGGCTGCTATTCCTGCCATGATTTTAGCCGGACCGCTCTTTGGTTCATTCATTGCTAAAAAAGTCCATGTTGAACTACCTGAATACCATCGTACAGAAAAAGAGGAGTCAGTGCAAAAGAAGGGGCCCTCATTTGGCATGGCACTTTTAATGATTAGTTTACCACTGCTACTAATTGGCTTAAAAACGGTTTTTTCACGATTTGTACCCGAGAGCTCATCATCGCACCAATGGCTTCAGTTTTTTGGCCATCCATTTATTGCCATTACCATTGCTTGCCTGGTTTCGTTTTATTTTTTAGCCATTCCCCAGGGATTATCTCGAAACAAGGTGATGCAAATTTGTTCAGAGGCTTTAGTGCCAGCTGGTATCATCATTTTAGTAACGGGAGCTGGTGGTGTTTTTAAACAAATATTGATTGATTCAGGTGTTGGTCAGGCACTGGGTGATATGCTTTCTGACTCCGGAATGCCGATTGTGGTGCTGGCTTTTATTTTATCTGCAGCCGTACGGATTATTCAAGGATCGGCTACCGTTGCGATGCTCACCAGTTGTGGATTAATCGCCCCCATGCTCGAAGGTGTAAATTATTCAGACATTCAGCTAGCTGCCATAACAATAGCCATTGGTGCCGGTTCTATCGTTTTGTCACACGTCAATGATTCCGGTTTCTGGCTGGCCAATAAATACCTGGTACTGACCGAAAAACAAACCCTACAAACCTGGACCGTGATGGAAACCATTATTGGTGTGACTGGTGGTGTAGTGGCTTCACTTATTATGTTGTTTTTATGAGTGAATGGCTAAAATGTAATATTTCGTATAATTTCAGGATTTATGGGCTTCACTCACATCAGCCTTAGTAAAGTGGGTAAGGGAAGCTTTGTTCATATATTGCCTGAATCATAGTATGTTCAAATTTCGACAGAAATTTAATTCGTAAAATTGGTGTAATTCGTGGTCAAAAAAAGAATTGCGTATTTAGGGTTACAATGAAATTTGTGCTGCATACTTTTTGATGGTTATAGATAGACAAAGGAGGAGGCTAACTTCAGCCTCCTTCATCTTAGACTTTAACAACCTCATGTTTAATGGCCCATACAACTAATTCCATCGAATTTTTACATCCGGTTGATTTGTATAATTGACGCTTATAACCTTCAATTGATTTGACGCTGACAAAAAGTTCATCTGCTAATTTTTTGTTAGAATAGCCATAGCTCATTAATTGCAATAGTTTTTTGTCGTTCTCAGCTAATTCAGCAGCTTTTCTTTTTTTTGTTTTTATATCTACAAGATTGAGAAGTAACTCTTGACTAAAATAAGTTTGACCAGCGTGAATTGATACGATGGCATCCACCAGGTTTGATGATGTAGATTGTTTAAATACATAACCTTTCACACCTATGGCTATTAGTTCCATGGAATATGCGGCTTCCTGATGCATGGTTAATACAATGAATTTTGTTTGGGGAGCAAATGAAAGAATTTGTTTCACCATTTGTACGCCATTTAAGCGCGGCATATCAACGTCAGTTACCACAATATCGTAGTCAGCAAGTTGATGATTATCCACGAAGTCTTGTCCATCAGTAAACTCTGCTACCACCTTCATGTTCGGAACCTGATTGATTAAAAGGCGAATACCATCTTTGATAATGGGTTGATCTTCTACTAATGCTATTTTAATATTGTTTGCTTCCATTTTTTTTAGCTTTGAGTCTAATAATTACTGTGGTACCATTACCAGGGACCGACATGATTCGAATTTGTCCACCGATGGTTTCAATTCTGTTTTGCATGTTACTAATGCCGATGCCCATTTTTCCATTTCGTGATTCATCCAGATTAAACCCTATGCCATTATCGGCATAACATATAATGATTTCCGATTTTGGTTGAGAAACAAGCAGTTCGATCCTGGTAGCATTGGCATGTTTGATGGTGTTGTTAAACATTTCGGTAATGCACCTGTATAAAGCAAGTTCTTTGTAGTCACTTAGTCCTGACCGAATTTCACAATGAAAATGAATTTCAAATTCAGTTGTTCTTATACTCTTTATGTAGGAATCAATGGCAACTTCAAGTCCATAATCCTTTAATACGGCAGGACTTAAATTGTGGGATAAGTCTCGAACCGTTTTACCAACATCTGAAATCAAACAGTCTAACTGCGTCAGAAGTGCCTTATCGTCGTCATCAGATAACTTGTTTTTAATAACTGAGGTGTAGATACTACCGGCAGTAAGCATGGGACCAAGCCCATCATGAAGTTCCCTGGCAATGCGTTCCTTTTCTATTTCTTCACCCTCTATTTGGGCTAGTCGTATTTCCTTTTGGTATTCGTTAAGTTTCTTTAAGTCGTTGATGATGAAAACGCGGTCAGATGAGAAATGACCTTCGTAATACATCGATTTAATGGATACCGGATTTGTATAATCCTTAAAACGTAGTTCAATTGCTTCAGTGTTGTTCGTGTTTAGATATTCGTTAAATTTTACGTGATAATTTTTATCTATAAATTCATAGGCGAATACCCTGTTTTTAGTATTGATTATCTTGGTTTCGGTCATTTTTTCAAAGGCAGTATTACAATCAGCTAACAAGCCGTTTCGTAATAGAACAATTCCCTGCTTGTTTGTATTAGCCAGGTATTTGAATTGATTTGATGCAATTTGTAATTGCCTATCCTTAAGAGCTGTATTAGTAATGTCACTGTAGCTGATTATTATTTTGTTGTTGTTATTGTTGAACTGTACAATGTTGTCCACTAATACCAGTCTGCCTGTTTGATTGATGAAATATTTAAATGAATCGAGTTTATCATTTGAAGTGATGTTCACAATTTTTCGTAGCCAAAATATTTTTTTATCAAATGTTTTTAGTTCTTCTATTAATTCTTTTTTGCACGATTTTGCATTATATCCCATTAATTCTTTAAAAGCCTTGTTGGCTTTTATATCACGAATTAAAAGTCGATTATTATCTGGCTTTTTATGAACGGTGATGACTAAAATACCAACAGGCACGTTATTAAACAGGTTGAAATGTTCAATGGAACTCTTGGATAATTTATCTTGAAGATGATAAAGGTGCAGAACATCTATAATTGTTGATAGTAAAAGTGTCCTTCCTGAGATTTTAACAGGAGTAGAAAAGACTTTAACATGACATAACTGACCATTGTTTTTACGATGAATAAAACGGAAGAAATTACGCTGGCTCTTTCGAGCTCGTTCCATCTCTGTTTGTATTTGCGATCGCTTGAGGCTGTTGATGTCATTAATATTCATTTGAAGCAATTGCTCCTTACTATAACCATAATAGTTAACTGCGCTATTGTTGGCGTCAATAATGTCCCCTTGCTCAGGATCAATTAATAATTTAACAGCTTTATCGTTATAAAAACTTGATGCATGTAATTGATTAAGGTTTTTAATTTCATTGGTAGCTTCATGTAGCAGTATTTTTGTCTTATCTGGTTTTTCGTTTTGTTGAAAATGTTGTTTTTTATATTCTCCAAATCGATGGTTCAGCTTTTGATAATCGTTTTGTAAGCCTGCATGCTTCAATGATACGCTTAATAAATTATTCGTTAAACGAACTTGTTCGAATAATTGTGTACACGCGGGTTTAGGATAGTCAAATTTCAAAATAAGACAAATTGTACGAATTTCGTCTATAATATTTTCTAAATACCAAATGAATGCTTTATCTGTTGTTTTTGCAGTTGTAATATTACAAACACCCTCCTCCTGTTTGTTGAATTTGAATGGTTCGTTTGTGCTTCTATAATCCGTTGAGTGTGCCAGGTATGTGTTTCCACTTGAATGATCATAGATATTCAGATAGATAGTTCTTGCATCCTGAAGTATGTTCAAACTATTAAGGGCTGAATTGTAAATTGAATTCTCAGTCATCCTATTAGTTTACGCATCAAGAAAGCCCTGATTGATAAAAAACACATAATAGTTTTCAAACTCCTTATCCACTCGATTCATGTGGTCTATTAGCCAGTCATTTACACTATTAACTAAATCATTGCATGATTCTAAATCGTGACACAAACACGTTATATTTTCCCTTAAGCCATGTAATATGTTTAAATGTTCTTTTGCATGAAATGCAATATCCCTATACTTTACCATGTGCATGAGAGCTTCTTCAGTGGTAAAGTGAAGCTCCGCTAAAGTGAGGAGCCTGTTCGCTAAAGCTTTTAATTCATCTAAATCAAAGTACATTTCTAACGACACCTTGAGGTTTTCTGCAATGGCAAGCAGGTTGCCATGCTGCAGAGTAATTTCTTCCCTTAATAAGTTGATTCTTCTATCCACAATCTTTTTCCCGATTAATAAAAATATTGCATATAAGACACGCTGAATAAAAACCAGAAGGACATATGCTTTTTTGTAATACTACCCTGTTCGCAAAAGTACTATTAGAACGTTTAAATACCTGAATATTGTAATTTTAATATTGGTGTTAGTGTGTTTTTTAGGGTTGTTTAGAAAAACTTATACCTGCTAATGAGGTGGTTGATATGAGTAAGATGCTTTAATCTAAATATCGGCAAAGAACAACTGATGTTAGAATGGAACAGGTTGTCAGTTGTTTGTATGTGTAGTTTTTAACTGATCAGATATAAAAAGATAGAACAAGGATAATCTTGTTGAGATTTTTTGCAATGTTTCAAGGTTTCTCTCTCTTTTCAAAAAACAGTACTTAAAGGTTGATTATTATTAGAGAAATGCGACCTCTATTTCAGGGGGTATTTCTCAACTTGTGCTGTTGATGAGCGTTTAAGATTGGTGTTAGTTCAAAATAAATTAAAGGATAATGAATTTCAAAAATCTTAAGTTAGGAACAAAGCTTTATAGTGGCTTTTTTATTGTGCTTTTATTAACAGGCGCTGTTGGGTTTATTGCTTATCGAGGCATATCTCAAATTGTTTATCAATTAGAGATATCAAAAATTGTAAATAGAATAATAGTTGATGGTGGTGACTCACAGGCGGGTTCGTTGCGTTATATTATATATGGAGATGATGAATATTATCGCTCTGTCGAAACAGAATATTCGAATATTAAGAAGCAGTCTGGAGAAGTAAGAGACTTGTTGTTATCACAAAGTAATAAACAAATCGCTGAGGAAATTACTAAAGCTAACAATAGTTACAATGCTTCAAATGAAGCTTTTTATCTTTTGGAGCGAGAGAAGCAAGAGGTGCACGCCCAACGAGCAGCTGCAGCCCTAAAGGCTGCCGGTGAGATTATTAAGGTTGTTAATGCAGCAACTGCTTTTTCCAGAGAAAATAAAGAGGATTATTCAGCTGTTGAACGTGTTTATATGGTGCAAAATGCACGGAACGCTATGAATCGTGTACGCATCACCGCAAATAAATATGTGGCCAACCCAAACGAAGAATATGAAAGAATTTTAATGGATGAAATTACGTCCATCGTAAAATTATTAAATGACGCTCATGAGTTAATGGCTTCAGATGTGACCAAAGATGCGATTAAGCAAGCCCAATCAGCGATAGGTGATTACAAGCAGAAGTTTTTGAGTTACAAAGATATAGTGGCTCAACAGCAAGATATCCAAGTTCAACAGCGTGAGTCATCGGCTAAGTTATTAACGGCCGCACGCCAATTGCGTGAGGGCGTGTATGAATTTGTGGATAATAAAAGTGTCAATTCGTATTCCATGCTGATCATAGCAATTGTATTAGCGATAGCCTTAGGACTCATTATTGCGACCTTTATTATCAGGGCGGTGACTATACCACTGAATCAATGTGTGAACTATGCACAAAAAATTGCTGATGGCAATTTGAATGAGCGCCTGATAATTGATAAGAAGGATGAATTAGGTATTTTGGGTAATGCACTTGTGAATATGGCCCATAAACTAAAAGAAGTAGTTGCCAATATTGTGATAGGAGCAGATAATATTACAAGTACAAGTCAAAACCTGAACGCGGCTTCTCAACAAATATCCAGTGGGGCTAATGAGCAAGCGGCATCAACAGAAGAAGTGTCTTCTTCCATGGAAGAGATGGCCGCTAACATCCAGCAAAACACCGATAATGCATTGAAGACCAGAGGTATAGCATCTCAATCTAATCGATTGATGGAAAAGGTGGCTAAGGCCTCTCATGAAAGCCTAAGTGCGGTTAATGAAATTGGGCAGAAAATCAACATAGTTGTTGAAATAGCAGAAAAAACCGACTTACTAGCTATTAATGCGGCCATTGAAGCGGCCAGAGCTGGAGAGCAAGGTAAGGGGTTTTCGGTTGTTGCAGCAGAAGTGCGAAAACTGGCTGAGAGAAGTCAACTGGCTGCGTCAGAGATAATGACTTTAGCAGAGCGCAGTGTGAAAACCACCCAAGACTCATCGGAATTGGTGAAAGCAATCACACCAGATATTGTTCAAACGGCACAATTGGTACAAGAAATTGCCAATGCCAGCAATGAACAAAATGCAGGAGCTACGCAAGTGAATACAGCCATTCAGCAACTGGGTGCCATTACGCAACAGAATGCATCAGCTGCTGAAGAGCTGGCAGGTAGTTCTGAAAATATGGCAACACAAGCAGAAGAACTGGCCCAAATAACCAAGTATTTTAGATTAGATGATGAGGGTTTTACATCGCATACGAAGAATCAAATATCTCGTCAGAAAATGACGAATCCAAGATTAGAAAGAAAAGTGACAAATAAAATGCCTGCTACATCAAATGGTATTCAACTTGAATTAGGAAAAGAAATTACTTTCAGTGATACTGATTTGAGTGATTTTGAAAGTATATAAAACAAAACTCCCAGTCCAAAATGCATTGGCTATTTGAAACGTCATTTAGCCGATGCTTTGATTGATATTTTTTTGTTTAAAACAGTACTTAAGGGTTGTTGATATCTATGGCTTTTCGAGAAACTTAATAAATGAAAAGGCATTTAGGTAGGAGCAGTACTCATTAAAAGTAATGTAATCAATTATTGTATAGTAGTCGAATAATAAATTAATTATAATCCAGATGGATAAGAATGAATCAAAGTCATACCTGACATTTTGTTTGCAAGAAGAAAGTTTTACTGTGAACGTAGGCTCCGTCCTTGAAATTATTGAAATAGGCGAGGAGTATGGAATTACTTCTGTACCAAATACGCAAGATTTTGTAGAAGGAGTTGTGAATTTTAGAGGCAATGTATTACCCATTGTCAATGCACGTTTGAAGTTTTCACTTGATAATTATCAGGATAAAGAGCGTTATGTAATAATTGTTCTAAACCTTGAAAAAGAGAATGAATCTTTTATGGTGGGATTGATGGTGGATAAGGTCGATGATGTAATCGAAGTTAATGAGAAAGATGTACAACCAGTACCTGAAATTGGCAAAGGGTATAATACAGAATACATTGATGGCGTATTATTGCATGATAGTAAGTTTATTATGATGATGAACATTGAGGAGGTGATTGAAACAGAGGATGTTATTGCTCTCAAGGATGAAATGGCTGATGCAGAGCAGAAAGAATTAAACGAAATCACAGAGTAATTACAAAGCGATGAAAATTAGAATGAATAAAAAGGCACTTCTAAGTTTTGTGCTGTTTCTGACAATAACTTTTAGTGGATTTGCACAACTCAATATTTCAGGTGAATTCAGACCCAGACTTGAGTATCGCAATGGGTATATGAAGTTGCTTAATGAGGATCAATCACCAGAAACATTGATTCATCAGCGAGCTCGCATTAATTTTAATCATAAAACCCAGTTAGCAGAATTTAATCTATCAGCTCAGGATGTGAGAGCATGGGGTGAAGAAAAAATATTGGTTGATAATAACTCGTTCAGTGTATATGAAGCGTGGGCGCAATTTCAATTAAACGAACAGTTACAAATAAAAGCTGGCCGACAAGAGTTGGTTTATGACGATGAGCGTTTGCTGTCGCGGCGAAACTGGCATAATTTCGGGGCCACTTATGATATGTTGCTTTTGAAGCATCAAAATGATGTGCAGCAATTCCACATAGGAGCTGGTTATAATAATGAAAAGTGGAATAGTTGGTGGGCAACGCCATATGATTTGGATTTCTTTAAGTCATTGTCATTTCTATGGTATAAGCGACAACTGGGAGCAATTAATGCGTCTGCGATAGGTATTTTAGAATTAAATGAAAAAGAAGAATCGACTGATTTATATGGTCGTTTCACCTATGGTACCAATTTGGACTACAAAGTTGCAGAAAATAGTGTAAGCCTGCAGGGAACTTTTTATCATCAGGTGGGCACTGAAACTGATGGTACAAGTATTAACGCCTTTATGTTTTCAAGTGGTGTAAAGTGGAAATATCACAACAAGCATGCCTTTGGAATAACGCTTGATTATTTATCAGGTACCGATGAAACAGATTTGAACAATACGAAAAATAAAACCTTCCATAAGTTAAATGGAGCTTTTCATAAGTTTTATGGTTATATGGAGTTATTCCCTATTAATCAACAAGGCGGTTTATTAGATTTTTATCTGCGTTTATCTGGCTCTGCTTTAAAAGGTAAGTATCAGATTAGTTGGCATCAGTTTAGTTTGCCAAATAATGTACTGGATCCAGTTGATATTGGTGTTGAGCCGAAAGTTTTAGATAAGGATCTGGGTAGTGAGTTGGATTTGATGTACGATATCTCTTTTAAACAAGGTTTTGGTTTAAAATTCAACTATAGTTTCTTCTTAGCTCAGGATTCATACAAGAAATTAGTCAACAAAGTTGATGCAAAAGATTTTTCAAGTTTTGCTTCACTGATGTTAATATACAAATTCAAGAACTAAATCAATAACAATAAAATTTACAGACAAAATGTTTAATAAATTAAAAGTAGGAACAACCCTGGCAGTGGGTTTTGCAATAGTTATTGTCACTTTTTTAATCGTCAGTATATTCGCCATCAATCGTATGGATGTGCTTTCTGACCTAACCAGTAAGCTTTATAAACATCCATATGCCGTAAGTAATGCAGTGTTGAGTATTGAGCGCGATATCGTTAAGATGCACCGCTCTATGAAAGATGTGGCTTTGGCACACGATGAAAGTGGTATCAGAAAAGCCTCTCGATTAGTAGATGACTTTGAGCAAGATGTGTATAAACGTTTTGATATTATTGAGGAGCGCTTTCTAGGGAAGGATGAAATGTGGATGAATGCCAAGGACATGTTTCGAGATTGGAAACCCATCCGAAATGAAGTGATAGAGCTGATGCGTGAAGGTCAACGTTTAGAAGCTGCTGAAATAACAAAAGGTAAAGGTGCACGACATGTCGAAGCTCTCAATGCTTCCATCAAAGAATTAGCCAATTTTGCTGCTAATAAAGCGATTGAGTTTGATTCCAATGCCACTGATGTGCGAGCCTTTTCTTTTCGTTTAATCTATTCATTAATTGCTTTGGCCATTATCTTTGGTATTATTCTGGCCATCATGATAACACGAACTATTACCGGACAATTAGGATGTGAGCCTGCAGAGGCTGTTGAGGTTGCTAGAAGTCTGACAGAAGGTGATTTGACTTATGAGTTTCCACATAATAGTAATAATGGTCTTTATGGGTATTTACGCAAAATGTTTGAACGACAGAAGGAAGTTGTGACCGCCATTATTGTTAGTTCGCAGAATGTATCTTCTGCCAGTAGCCAATTAAATGGTGGGGCTCAGGAGATATCGAATGGTGTAAATACACAGGCCGCTTCATCTGAGGAAGTATCAACATCCATGGAAGAAATGGTTGCCAATATTCAACAAAACACTGAGAATGCATTAAAAACGAAGGATATTTCTGTTGCTTCATCTCAGGCTATTGAATCTGTTACTCAGGCTTCTCAAAATAGCATGGATGCGGTTAAGGATATCAATGCAAAGATTAATATTGTGGTAGAGATTGCTGAAAAAACGGATTTATTAGCTATCAATGCAGCAGTAGAAGCAGCACGTGCGGGAGATGAAGGACGTGGTTTTGCAGTTGTTGCAGCTGAAGTCAGAAAATTAGCTGAGAGAAGCCAGATGGCAGCTAATGAAATTGTAACATTAGCGGAGCGTGGGTTACAAACAACTGTTGAGTCTAATGATAAGCTTACTGCAATTGTGCCGAATATAACAGAGACAACCCGTTTGGTTGAGGAAATAGCTACGGCCAGTAAAGAACAGGAAATAGGTGCAAACCAGGTCAATAATGCCGTGCAACAATTAAGTAATGTGACACAACAAAATGCATCATCAGCAGAAGAAATGGCTAGTAGTGCTGAAGAATTAGATCTTCAGGCTGGTGAATTGGAGAATATTACTAGACAATTTAAGCTGGAGCACAACTTAAGTAATAGTCGTTTTGTATCAGGTAATAAAAAAGGACCAATCTCCCAAAAGCAAGAGCTTAGTTACAATTAATTATAGGGTGTTCTACGATATCACAACTTATTATGAGGTGTGGTATTCAACTAAAAGGAAGGCATATGCCTTCCTTTTTTTATTTCAAATTTGTTCCCTAAGCTAAATATTGTCAGGGATGTTTTGTTGCTATATTACATATAGATTAAAGAGAAATATTTTTTAAAACTTTAAACTAATGTAAAAATGACTAATACTAAATGTTATTGAAATTGTGGCTTTTTCTTGTAGCTCAATTAAGTACACCAGCGATCATAGGAGTGGTGTCAACTTTGTACAATACAACAGCTATAAAGTAGTGCATTTTGTAAATGAAGACGATTTGGCTAATCAAAAATTCATTGTCAATCAAATGAATAAACAACGTGTGGAAGTCGCCATCGATAAACAAGCCAAATTACGAGGCTTAGTAGGATCTGAAGAGCCCGATATGTTGATTTTATGGGCAGTAGGTATTGATATTCAAAAAAGTTATGAGACACATACCACCTATAATGGAGGTCCTTATATGGGATATCGTGATCGTTATGGTGGTTATGGTATGGGCATGGGTAGTAGTTATAGCTCAACAGATGAGTATCAAACGGAAATTAGTAAATTACGAATCGAGTTCATTGACGCTAAAACAAAGGATATACTTTGGATTGGAACAGTTGAAGGCGAACGCGAGGGGAATGTGAAAGGCTCTGATGGTAGAATTAATGAAATTGTGGGTAAGATATTTAAGCAATACCCAATTTCCGTTAGCGAATAGGGATGTATCATACTCATTGTTGTTCCAATTAACACCACTTGTATTCCAAAATGATTGACAAATTATTTTGCTAATTACAATGGTTAATGCCGATACAAAAGGACAGTTTGATTTTTTTATCAATCGTTTTGGTTTGTAATTGGTATAAATGATCAAATAGGCTTCCCGGTCTTACGGTAGTTTCTTAGTAAACTAATGTAATTTTAAAAGCGGCTACAATCTATTATGCTTAAGATTAACCTCTTTAAAAACGAATTGAATTTAAGCGTAGTTTAATGTTTTTTGGTATTAAACCTTAATTGTTAAATCATCGGCTAATTGTAGCCTTAACCCTTACTATCTTTAATCAACAAGGAAGTATAAGATAAATAAGGAGTGGTAGTCTATAAATCAGATAGTAAAAGCCTGAATATAAAACTTATATTCAGGCTCGATAAATCCAATTATAAACTCTTATTTTTCGATAAACTTATTGCGATATTTATTCACAAAGCGCTCTCTTTCTTTTTTACTCACTGGGTCATTCTCAGGCGCAATGCCTTCCCAAACTTGGCGATAAACCCGCATTTTGTTTCCTCCATAAATCTTTTTGATATCTTCATCGGAGTAGCCTCTTTTCCAAAGTTCATCTGTTATGGCAGGTAATATCTTCGCTAATTCACCACAACCCGTTGCACCTTTGTTAAAAGCATTTACCATGTAACCGTCATCGGCATACATAGCTGAGTTCTTGGCGACAAAACCCATGGTTGGCTGGGTGGTAAACATATCGTCAGAAGCAATTCCCACATGGTCAACACCAACTAACTTCACATAGTAGTCAATCATATCGGCACATTGTTGGGGTGTGATATCATCGGGCCAAATGCCATCCATCATCCACTCGGTAAAGGTTGGTGAAACATAGCCGCCCGATTTGGCAGCACGAATGGCTTCTTCATCACTAATGTTACGATAGCATCCCTTAGGTGTGGCTGCAGGTTCGTTCTTGTACAATCCTATGGGCAGGGAGTGCGTGAAAACATAGGGGACACCAGGGTAGTTTTTGTCCATGTGATCCATAATACCATTGGTGGTGATAGGACCCATGTGGCTCAAATCGACAATGATACCATGTTTGACCATTTCATTAACGATGGCTAGTCCCCAGGAGGTTACACCTGTTGTATTGCCGTTGAATTCGGCCAAACTACCTGACCCTGCACGAAATAAATCATTGTACGATAGGAGCATACTGCCAATGCCCATTTCTTTGAGCGTAGCCACTTTCTTTAAGTCGCCATTAATGATGGTAGAGGTTTGTGAATTCCATACCACAGCGGTTGTGTTGCCCCTGATATGGGCGGCTTCAATATCGCGGATGCTGCGCACAAAAATATATTTGTCAGGATCTTGCGCCATGGTTTCCCGCCATCTTTGATGTTCGACAATAAAGTTTTCCCAGGTATGGCTGGCTGCTGCCAGGGTCATGCTATGGCCCGTAATACCAGCTGCTCTTGAGCGATTCAGATAATCATGCAAATGTTTATCTTCAGTCCATCCGGCACCATAAGGGCTGGCAAAAAAGCCAATTACAATGGTTTCTTCTACAAACTTCTTTGCTTTGTTTGAGGCAGCCCATGTTTTACTTTCTTCACTGGCCTGAAGACAAAGGCCAAAAAATAGAAGTGCGATACAAGTTATTAATGCTTGTTTCTTCATACTTTACTATTTTATGAATTTGTAGAACTTTTTCATCTCAGGTTCAATGTCAGCCTGATAAGTTTTGTCAGCGGCATTTGCTTCCTCAACCAGGCCTTTGTATTCGGCTTGCATGCTACCTGATACAGGGCCTTCTGAATGGTCAAGAATACCACTCATAAACGACATCTTAAATAAGATGGTGGCAGGCAGGTTAATCACCTCAGCCAATGTACGACCAGTCGATACAAAGGTAGCCTCGTAATTATTAACGATACGTGTAATTTCATCAGCTTGCTTTTGAGCACGTTTGATTTTACCAGCTTTAGCTCCTGAAT
Source organism: Carboxylicivirga marina (assembly GCF_016612505.1). GTDB lineage: Bacteria > Bacteroidota > Bacteroidia > Bacteroidales > Marinilabiliaceae > Carboxylicivirga > Carboxylicivirga marina. The sequence continues at coordinate 4,312 of NZ_JAENRR010000077.1, read as the reverse complement.
TCTTGAATGCTTCCAGTTGCTTCAAGACCTTATCGCGTGTATCCAGTGCAGCTATCACTTTTTTTGTTGATGCAGCTGCCTGATTATACATTTCCATCCAGAACTTAAACTTCGCATCAGCTTGCGCCTGCGTATAGTTCTCTTTTGGACTCATTTTAATCACGAATGGCTGTGTTTCAACCGTGCCATCAACCCTTAATCGAACCTGATATTCGCCCGGAGGAACAATTGGTATAACGGCTGTTGGTGGACGCTTTGGAACGCGTGGCAACATATTGATGCGCATATCCCATACAAACTTGTTCATGCCAGTGTTAAAATCACCACCTTCACCGGTATTCAACATCATTTGTTCTTTGCTGTAGTTGCGTAACACCTTCCCATCCTTGCTTAGTATTTCAATGGCAATGTCCTTCGGCTCTTTTTCCAGTTTAAAATAGAAGGTAGGTCCCAATGGTTTAGGATCACCAGCATCGATAAATTGACGCTTGCGTTCACCATTCACTTGTTTAAAGCTTAATTCATAATACGTCAAGCCCTGACGCATGTTCTGAACAAAGTAGTTCTTTTTCATGCCCGGGTCACCACCAGGAACATAATCTAGCCACCAGTTGTAACCAAAGCGCGTGTGCTCAGGAATAGGGTAGAGGTGAACTGGCTTGGCATCAACCTCAGCTGATTTCTCACGCAGAGGTGTGATATCGTCCATAATCCAGAAACCACGTCCGTTGGTAGCGATCACTAAATCAACATCTTTAATTTTCATGTCAACCACTGGCACGGCCGGTAAATTAGCTTTTAGCTTATCCCACGACTGTCCATCGTTTAATGAATAGTAAACGCCAGTTTCGGTACCAACAAATAATAAACCTTTACGTATTTTATCTTCTCTTAATGTCCGACTAATTTCCCCCTGTGGGAACTGAGCCGACAGGTTTGTCCAGGTTTTTCCGTAATCTGTTGTTTTATAGATGTACGGTTTGTAATCGTTGTAGGTATTGAAATTGGAGAATACCACATATGCTGTAGCTGCATCATGTTGTGAGGGCTCAATTTCATAAACCTGTGAGTATTTTGGTAAATATTTGTCCTTGATACTGATGTCTTCCCAGTCTTTACCACCATTTTTGGTCACATGTATTTTACCATCATCTGAGCCAGTCCATATAACACCTTGTTTAACAGGCGATTCATCCATGCGTTTGATGGTACTGTAAATCTCTTGTCCGAAGTATTCCGATAACCAGGGTGTACCGGTGATTTTCTGACGATTTTTCAAGTCATTTGTTAAATCGGGACTGATGACTTCCCAGTTCAATCCTTCATCTGTTGATTTAAATACCACGTTACCACCGAGGTAAAGGGTTTTACTATCGTGAGGTGATAAGAAGTAAGCCAGGTCCCAATTGAATCGGTATTTTAAATCAGAGCCATTCAGTCCAAACAATGGTATGGGCCAAACCGATCGAACTTCATTTTGACCAGTTGCAATGTTATTAACCGTAAAAGGTGCACCACTCCCCATTGGTGCGCCACCCGAAATGTTATAAACAATGTTTAAATCATCCGGATTAGGAATGACGCTGCTGATTTCACCGTTACCAATAATGGTGGTTTCACTTCCGGAAATACCACCCCAGCGAGAGGCACTAGGCACCTTATAGGCCAAAATATCCTGACCGCTACCATAAACGTTGTATGGGAAGTCGTTATCCACATTTACACGGTAGAACTGAGCGTTTTTTTGGGTATACTGACTACTCCATGTTTTTCCACCGGTCGTGCTCACCTGGCAACCTCCATCATTCGTTCCAATCATGCGATTTGGATCTTTAGAGCAAATCCAGATATCGTGGAAGTCATCTTTAATACCCGGATCGAGTATCCACGTAAGACCACCATCTTTGCTCATAAACATACGGTTGTTAGGGCACCATAGCTCATTGGCATCGTGCGGACTGGCATAAATATGGCTATAGTAGAACGGACGACCAATAATCTGGAAGAAGTCAGAAACAAACTCCCAGTTCTCACCAAGGTCATTGGATACATATAAGCCAGGTTGGCTCTCTGAATCGATTAAGGCATATACTTTTTTAGCATCAGCAGCCGACATGGTCATACCTGTTCGGCCACGGCCCTTTTTAGGCAAGCCATTATTGTAGGTTATTTCAGTCCAGTTATCACCACCGTCGGTTGATTTCCACATACCCGACTCAGGACCACCCGTTTTGGGACCCCAGGCCTTACGCTCGAATTCCCACATAACGGCAAACAGCTCATCGGGGTTTGATGGGTTCATGACCAGGTCAATCACACCGGCTTTATCACTCTTGTAAAGCACCTTATCCCATGTAAGACCACCGTCTTTAGTGCGGAAAACACCTCGTTCAGTGTTCGGGCCAAAGGCGTCACCAAATGCACCTACATAAACTATGTCCGGATTATTTGGATGAACGCGCACCTGCGAAATGTGCTTCACTTCTTTTAGGCCAACATGTGTCCAGTTATCACCGCCGTCGGTTGATTTGTAAACCCCATCACCCCAGCTTACGTTGTTACGCATTTGTGGTTCGCCTAAACCAACGTAGACGATTTTTGGGTTCGATTCTGAAAATTCCATGGCACCAATGCTACCATAATTAAAGTCTTCATCACCTACCGGCTCCCAGTAAGTGCCGGCATCTTCCGTTTTCCACAGACCATTACCGGCTCCATGGAAAAAGGTATTGGGTTCGGTAGGATGGCCAATAACCACCGAGCCTCGTGTTCCCATCATGGGGCCAATAAAGCGCCAAGTCATGGCATCATAATAATCAGGTCGTTCTTGTGCCGAAAGAGTGGTAGCTATAGTTAAAGCCACAAGTATAAAACCAATGCATTTCATATTTCTAAGTTTAAGTTAGTATTCGGTTTTTTTTACAATCGCTTTTAGCGTTTTTCTATATTCTTTTTAATGATTACAATTTAATTCTTCCTCGCAAGCCTATGTAGCTTAATCCATTGTCATTAGGATTGAGGGTGGGGTTAATAATGTATTGATAATCACCTGTTATCTCAATGTGAGCTGACACATTATAGCGATAAAAGACCTCGAAAGTCATTTGGTCCTTTGTGTCAGGGATGTTTGGTTTGGCCCAACTAAAAGATGTTCCTAACATATCGTAATGCCTGAAACGCAATCCATGACCAAGCTGTAGGTCATGCTTATAAAAGGTGTTTTCACCAGCTCCGTTTGAAAAACCAAATTTAAAGTAGGGAGCAAAGCGCTGAGCAAAAAACCAATGTGAAGAAAAGGCAATGCCTTCTCCGGCAGCTACTTCATTACCACCATATGAAGTGTAGTTGGGCGATTTCCAAGCCATGAGTGAGATGCGCTTAAAATAACGTTCACTGAAATTTGGTATGTACCCAAGCTCTGCCATGTACATAAAATCACCATTTTCCCAATTACGGCCTAGGTCAAAAAAATCGCCATCTTGAAAAAGATCGCCGTATACATCAATGGCTCCAAGCATGATATAGCTTTGTTTTGTGGGGCGTCCCATTACAACACCTCCCAAACCTGCATTACCCCAGTTGCCCGTACCTGTCACCATAGAGCCATAACCAACGAAGTGCATCGAAGGGATGCTAATGCCATGGAAATTAAAATAGTTAGCCAAATCAATTTTACCGACGACAAAACCAAGTCGCTGATTGGCAAAAAACTGCTGGTAATTAAATTCGAGAATTCGCATGGTGTAATTGTGGTAACCCGTTCCACTCAGCCCATAATAGCCAGATTCATTCAAGCCATGAAACATTGGGGAGGTAAGAGAGCCATAAGCATGACGATCACTCAGTTTAAATAATAGAGTCCCTTTGTTTTTACCACTTTTTCGGTTAATGATGTTCCAGCCTAACTGAAGGTTTAAAATACCACTGGCTGTATTTTTATTATTTGCATCGCTTATCACTTTTGATGAGCGCATGTATAAGAATGTATAATCAATACCAAATTGAAGACCTTTATCAGTCAATGCCTTGTCTTTCATTGAATACCATTTATTCATAGGAGTGATGGAAAAGCGGTACTCAAACGAGTAGGATTCTTTGTCTATTTCCAGTTGTCGGCCAACAGATGCACCCCCAATATTATCATCAGACTGTTGTTGAGAGATGCTATCATTAGTTACTGTTTCCTGTCCGGAAATGTTGATTAATAAAGGTGCTAGAAAGCACAGTGTAGTTATATAACTGATGTTTCCCACGTAAGTTAAAACGCTGAATGTCAAGCAAAAAGAAGCATGATTCGCTTTGTTAATTCATT
>NZ_JAENRR010000076.1 GCF_016612505.1 Carboxylicivirga marina | reverse complement strand
TTTAGTTGTTTACATACTAACAGGCGGGAGCAATTTTTGATCAAATTTGCGTAATGAAAGATCTGCACCCTTAATTATGAAAAACTTTAACCTACTATTCAAAACGCTTTTTATTAGTCTTTCTTTTACAATATTCAATACGTTGATGCTCAAAATCGAAGGGAAGTTGGTAATATGATTATGGAGGATATCCCGGAAATTCCAGAAGAAATTAAATCTAGAATACAGCAATATCAAAATACTAGGTCGGCATCTTTTGCTGATTGGCTTCCCGATGATAAAGGTATCCTGATTACTACACGTTTTGGAAATACAGCACAGCTACATAAGGTTGCCCAACCTGAGGGCGCGAGAAATCAAATTACTTTTTTTGATGAACCGGTAACAGATGGTCTCTTTAGCCCAAGCAAAGATCATAATGGATTCCTATACACCAAAGATGCTGGAGGAAATGAATTTTCGCAGATATATTGGTATAACATAAACAACAGTCAATCTGAAATGCTTAGTGATGGTGTATCAAGAAATTTTGCAATAGCTTGGTCAAACGATGGGAAGAAATTTTCTTTCACCTCAACAAGAAGAAATAAGAAAGACAACGATATTTATGTGTCGAACATGTCATCTCCAAAGGATGCATCAATTGTAGTTGATAAGGGTAATGGTTATTGGGTGGTCACAGATTGGTCGCCTGATGATAATCAACTTACTGTTATTCAGTACTTGTCCATAAACAAGTCAAATTCTTACATCTTTGATTTTTCCAAAAATGAACTCAAACAAATTAATGACAATAATAAAGAGGCCGTTTTCCGATCTCTTGCTTGGAATCAAGGGGGAGGCAAACTGTATGTGATCACTAATGAGGGGGAAGAATTTGATAAGCTTGCGGAGTATGATATAAAAAGTGGGAAATATAACTATATCACCAAAGACATTAATTGGGACGTAGACGAATTTGTCACGAATAAAGCTAGAACAAAAGGAGCTTTTACAGTGAATGAAAATGGATTTAGCCAACTCTATCTTATAGACTTGCTTTCTAATAAATATGAAAAAGCAACCAACCTTCCTATCAGTCAAATCAGCGGTTTGAAATTTCATCCGTCTCAAGATAAAATAGGCATGGTCATAAATTCTACGAATACACCTGGAGATATATATGTATATGATCTTAAAACTAAAGAAACAGTACGGTGGACTTATAGTGAAGTTGGTGGATTAAATATGGAGAATTTTCCTAAGCCAGAACTCATCGAATTTGAAACCTTTGATGAGGTTGATGGACACATCAGGAAAATTCCAGCCTTTGTATTTAAACCGACAGGAATTAAAGATAATCTACCTGTGTTAATCTCAATTCATGGTGGCCCGGAGGGCCAATATAAACCCCGTTTTTCTTCAGGCTATGCTCACTTGGTCAATGAGTTAGGTATTGCCATTGTTGTACCAAATGTACGCGGTTCTTCTGGTTACGGTAAAACTTATGTAAAATTGGATAATGGTTATAATAGAGAACATTCAGTTAAAGATATAGGCAAGTTGATTGAATGGATTGAGAAACAACCGGAATATGATGCTAGCAGAATAGCCGTAATAGGAGGATCTTACGGGGGGTACATGGTTTTATCTTCTATGTTTAATTTTAACGATAAGCTAAAATGTGGAATTGACATAGTGGGGATAAGTAATTTTGTGACATTCCTGGAAAACACAGAAGAGTACCGTAGGGATTTGAGAAGAGCTGAATATGGTGATGAGCGTGATCCAAAAATGAGGAAATTCCTAACGTCCATTTCACCCACAGCTCATGTCGATAAAATTACTAAACCATTATTTGTTATTCAAGGAGCAAATGATCCTCGAGTTCCAGCCTCGGAATCGGAACAAATGGTTAAAAAAATAAGAGAAAACAATGGCATAGTATGGTATATGCTTGCAAAAGATGAAGGTCATGGATTCAAAAAAAAAGAGAATCAAGATAGAATGACTGAAGCTGTCGCATTGTTTTTGAAAGAAAACCTATTGAATAAATAAAGCCCATAACAAAAAATAAACGGCATTAAAACGACCGCTTATTAAGGTCGTTCGCAAAAATTTGCATGCAATAAATTTAAATGAAGAATTAACATTGATGAAAAACAAGGGACTGTTATTTGATACTAAAACATCATGTTTATTAGTACTATTGTTATTTATTTTTACAAATACTATATCATCACAGACATTAAGTACTCTTACCCCTAAGACAAATAATACATTTATTGGACTAGGGCTTGGTATTAATGAATATGGAGTAGGCATTGATGTTGAAAAAAAAGGAGAATACTTCTGGTACTTTTGTGGTGCAGGTATAAGTACCTGGGGATATAGACTAACTGCCGGACTATCATATTACCTAAATGACAGTGGTTATAAATCATCATTTAAATTGGGTTATTCTTATGCTTCCGGTATTACAAACTTCACTCCTACGCTTGAGGTATTTGGAGGCTATGGAGGTTATGGTGGATCAAAGTATGCAGAGAAAGAAGTATTAATGGATCTTTTTCCAACCCATACTATTAATTTAATTTACTCCTACAATTTAAAAGTTGGTAAAAAATCTAAGTTCGTATTTAGCGGAGGGTATTCAGTTAAACTATCAGATGAGTTATACGAAAATAAATCAGATTACTGGCTTACTGACAAATCAAAAGATTTCATTGAACTTATGGCTCCTGGAGGAATTATTATTGGTGTTAAATTCATGATTGGAATATGATAAATGAACCAAAAAACTTTTGCCAACAAACCGCTATAAAGGGGCATAGTGTAATTTGGTTGGTTTGTAGCATAGGCTACCAGCGGGAAATCGCTGATTTGGCTTTAAATGAAAAGTTAAAACAAATACAACGCTTTGGCTCAGGTCATTTTGGAATGATTGTAAGGTTAAAATCCCTCACGACGCCATGCAGCGGGACCGTTAGAACATCTAATAAGATTACACCAAATCTCATGAAGTATTTACTAGTTTTAATTTTATTCCTAACCAGTACTTTCAATAGCTTTTCACAAGATACATTAAGGTACTACCTTAATGATCAATTAATTTCAACTAACCCGGATTCGGCAACCCTAATCAGGGAGATAATAACTCACAAAGATCATTACTCGATGAGTTACCTTAATTTGAACGGAGCTGAAATTAACTATTGTGAGTTTAAATCATTGGATCCTTTTATTTTGGATGGTTTGGCAAGGCATTATTATGAGTCTGGGACAATTTATTCCACAGGGAGTTATAACAATGATAAATTAACAGGTAGGTGGCTATATCACGGTTTTGATGGTGAAATTGATACAGTGACCTATCAATCTATTGATAAGTACAGCAACATCTTAGGTAGCAATAATGATAAAAGAAAAATTAAAAAACCATCAATAAAAACAGAGCACAAAATTCAGAAATCAATTATTGAATTCTTAAGACAAAATTTTCATTTACCAGCAAGAACAAGAAGTGCACATCGTTATGTAGCGTTTGGTGTAAAATTAATAATAGACCTAGATGGTAAGCTAAAAGGCGTTAATATTCCTGATTCATATGATGAAGATTTACAACTGGAAGTTTATCGGATATTATCAATGTATCAATGTGATTTTGAAATCAAGAAAGCGTTTGAAACTACCGTATATTTTGATAATATGGAATCGAGCCCATCAGATGAGCCAGTATTTTTTATAGTTGATACGATGCCTGAATTTCCTGGAGGAGATGAGGGAGTACGTAGATTCATTGCTCAAACAGTAAGATATCCTGTTGAAGCTCAAAAGAAAGGGATTCAGGGTAGAGTATATGTGAGCTTTGTTATTGACAGACATGGGAAAATTGGAGAAGTTAAAATTGCAAAAGGCATTGATTTTTATATAGATAATGAAGCATTAAGAGTGGTCAGGTCAATGCCCGATTGGACTCCAGGCTCACATAATGGAAAACCGGTAAAGGTTACTTATACGGTTCCTATAATTTTTGTATTACAGTAGAAATTAAAAGCTCTATTTGGAAAAAAAGCCCGCCAATAAAAGCCATTAAAGTGACGAGTGCACCAATCAGTTTTAATCGTTAATTGAATGATATCTGGAGACCAGCAACCAGTAAAAACGGGGCGTAACCGAAAAGCCAGAAGAGTAGGGAACAATAAAAGATGGACAAAATGGAATCAACAAACGAAAATCAACAAGCAGCCAGGCAACGACATGGATGTGTTACCGCCTGGTTAATCCTTATGATTATTACCAATTCACTAAGCGCAGTGTTATACCTTTTTGGTGGCGACATGATATCTCAAAGCTTTCCAAATGGCATTTCCGATTCAATGTTAACACTATTGGCAGTCCTTGGTGTTGCCAATGTGGTATTCTCTTTCTTGTTACTCAAATGGAAAAGACTAGGTTTTTGGGGTTTCCTACTAACCAGCCTTGGAGCATTAGCTGTTAACCTCATGGTCGGACTAGGCATTACTCAATCGCTACTAGGATTAATTGGAATTGGTATTTTGTTTGCTGTATTGCAAATCAAAAAAGATGACGTTTCGGCCTGGGATAATTTAGACTAGTAAAGCTACTATAATGAGAATTAGGCAGGCTTGCATCTTTAACAAACTAAGGATTTGCAAGCTGCCTTTGTGGTGAGACTTTTTACCTAGCTGACATACTGATAAAGCGTGACTAACTAACTCATTCAACATAGGCGATGAATTGTAGCTTTACAAGCACTATTCTATACAAACAAAAGCAGACACATAAAAATGGGACTCATCTATTACTGGTATGGTTATCTAATTATTGGCTCTATATTATTAATAGGCAAAGCCGTCTCCTGCAGATTGGCCGGCATCTACCATCATCATTATCAAATTGGCTACTCTCCAAAATTATTTCACATCAAGCTTTGGGGTGTCACTATTTCCATCGGAATAGTTATTCCATTTCCTGGGCTCTTCAAGATTTTTGAGGTACACGATGAAGGCTTAAAAAAAGTCCGCCCCATATGGATGCGAAGAGAGCATAGTTACCTTAAGAGATTGTTTGGTATATCCGGAGGGGCATTCTTAATTTATTTGGCTGCACTTGCCTTAAATGCGTTTGTGCATTATAATACGCAACACACTTATATCTCGTCGGATGACGTTAATGCAAATGGTATTTTTGTTGATTCAATTGGTCATGAGTTAGGCTTTCGGAATGGCGACAAGATTCTTGAAATCAATGGGCAGGCATACGAGCGTTTCACAGATATTAAAAAATCACTTTTAATAGATAACGCCAGAGATTTCACTGTACTAAGAAATGATACAGTGATGAAGTTAAGCGTTACAAATGAAGATGCTATAACAGATGTTTTCACTAACAATGCACGTATATTCTCACCCATAACGATCGTTTACCCTTTTGAGATTGATGAAGTAAAAGCAGGTGGTTATGCCGATGATGCTGGTTTAATCAAGGGCGATCAAATGGTATCTATCAATAGTGACACTATTTTATATTTTAATGACTTTAGCAAGTGTTTAAAATCTTTCGCAAATAGTTCTGTCACCATTGGCATCAAGCGCAGTACATCTGATAATATCCTTTATAGAAATATAACAGTTAGCCCCAATGGTACGATAGGTATTTACCTTAAACAGTCATTACCAACCACTGCCGAAAAGAAATCCATCATTCAATCGTTAAATGCTGGAAACAGATATATTGCAGCCTACGCCAGACAGCTAAAGATTATATTCTCAGCTCATGATGAATCAATGAAAGTGGGAGGCTTTAAAAGCATAGGGAGCTTATTTCCTGAACAATTCCATTTTGCAAGAATCATATCATTAATGTTGTTATCATACTTTTGTTTGTTAATAATACCTACTCCTGTTTCTGATACCAGGTACCTTATAGCACTTACCATCGATCAATTTATTAAACTCCCACAAAAAGCAGGTAAGTGGATTGGCTGGATCGTATTTCTTCCGTTAATACTAATTGCAAATGCAATAGATATCATTAAAGTATTTTTTTGATTGATGTTATTTGAAATCAATTGAACAACATCAGAATGAACAAAACCTTAAGTCAAAATGAAAGTAAAAATACAATTGTTATTAGTCGGAATAATCACCATTCTAACATCCTGCATCCAAAACCAAGAAAAAAACACTGAAATGAAATACACCTCAGCCATTACATTCTTGTATTATAATGATTTTAACTACGGCATTGACTTTTTAGAGAATACGCTGCAATTAGATTTAGTAATGGATCAGGGCTTTGCGAGAGTCTATCAGGTGAATGAAAAAGCTTACTTAGGTATTGTGCAAAATAAAGACAGCAGCAGTGTTGCAGGCAACACCTTATTCTCACTAACAACTACTAATGTAGAAGGGGAATATCAACGTGTGCATCAATTAGAGGTTTACAATATGACGGAAATAAAACATTTTGAATCAATTCCGCTTAAGTCTTTCTTCTTTGACGATAAGGAAGGGCATAAGTTTGAAATACAGCAGTTCATGAAAGAAGAAGATGTACAACAATTTTAAGAGTATAAACCCGTGATGGCATTTATAATATAGATTAACGAAGTTTGCATAATGAACCGATGAAAAAGTTATGCTATGAGACCGATAAAACTTGCCTTTCTATGTTCGGCTGCCAGCCTTCTGTTATTTGCTTGCACAGGCAATAATAAGTCCAATTCGACAGAAACACACCAAAAGGAAATAATAGAAAAAACACAAAATTTCCCAGCTGGAACTGTTATGTTAATAGTGAGAGGAAAAACCAAACTTTCAGAGGAAGCATTTCTTAAAATAGCCAAAGAGCGAGAACCACAATTTGAAGCTACACCCGGTTTAATACAGAAATACTACATCAAAACTAACACACAGGGTGAATATGGTGGAGTATATATTTGGGACTCGATAGAATCCTTAAAGAAATTTAAGGAGTCTGAATTGGCAGCCACCATTGGTGATGCTTATCAACTTATTGAAGCACCGTCAACAGAAGTTATCGAAATCATGTTTGAATTAAGGCCTTAAAAACATTGCTTGTTTTCCTGACTCTTGGTGCTCTAATTCAACTAACATCTGCATTAACTTATAACTTTAGCAACATTGAGATGATCAATGGAGTTATCGTATTTCAAGCGGCACAAAAACCAATTTTGCACCGCTTGAATTTCCTAACCTATTCATTAATCAAATAAACTCAATAATGAAACTCAGCTCCATTTCTTTGCTAATTGGTTTAAATCGGCTTTTATCAGGTCATCCATGCTCATTGCCAATCTAAACTCGCAGTCGGCTTCAAAGTTCAAATACCATGGTTCTGCAATTTTTGGCACCATTGAAGCATCAGCAACTTCCACCACCATCAGGGCAGCCCGACAGCCGGCATTTTCAGTAAAATACACACTCTCGGGTTTGATATCTTCCATGATTCTCCCCATCAACTCTCCCACTTTTCCTTCGCGCTGCAAGCTATTAAATGGCTCAACAGGCAAGGTTACACTCACAATCATTTTCATACCATCAGTTTTTGTTATTACAGAATGGCATAATATACAACACAAACGAAGCAACGTCTAGTGTTTATTTTACTCTCAATTTTAATTACAGGATAATTAACCCGATTCTTCAAACCACGAAAAAGGCGGATGCATTGCTGCACCCGCCTTCCATATATTCAAAACCTCAACTCCATTAACACCAAATGCAAATGACGTTCTGTAAGCTGAAGTGGTTTATGTCTTACTCGTTGATTCTGGCATATTCTGCTTTAAAGCTAATACTCATCTCTTGTCCCATAAACTCTTCGCTAAATGAACCACCCATTGTAAAGCTATCAGCAGATAAATTGAAAATTGTTAATTCTCCTTCATCATATTCACTGATAAGAGTTAATTTATTACCACTCACCTCATAAATGCCTTCTTCATCTAACTCCCCTTCAAAAGTCATGGAATAAGCATCATCTTCCATGAACTCAATCGTTTCATCTAAATCGGTAGTGGTTTCTGTCTCACCCATGATTGTTTCTGTCGTAGAAACTAATGTCCACTTTCCTAATAAATCTTCTTTACTAGCGTCAATACCTGTTTCGTCTTTTTCACAGCTTGCAAATACTAAACCAACCAAAAGAGCGCTTAATAAAAAATCTTAATTTCATCATTTCTATTTTTTTGTTTTATTGAAATCAAACATAAGGCTTAACATTTAACAAACAGCTGTAAAAACGAGAAAGGAACGCCTACTCAATGCAAAACGGCACTTTAGTATTATAAGCCGTAGTACTAATTCTATTCTTAACCAATACTTAATATTGTAATTACTACCAGATACTTTTTCTGCCAATTCCCGAGTAATCTGGCTTGCATATTATTAGCACATAGCGATGAATAGTGCTTGTTAATAATTTTCTGTAACATTTTTTCTCCCACACGTATGCATCAATATCAGTGACATCCGAATTATTTCAAATATCAATTATGAAGCTATTGTTTACGCTTTTTTTAGTGTCTTTTTCGTGTTTAGCAAGTAGTCAAACCCAACAACTAAAGGTCGTTTACAACTACATTAACCACGCAAAACCAAACACTTACCAAATGGAATTGCAAGCTAAAAACGATCAGGTATTCAGTTATACTATTCGTTTAACAAAAAGTGGAGCAGGCAAGAATATTCGATACAAACAAACCACTGATTCAACAAAGCTTTTTAAAGATTACGAGAGTGGCTTCATGATTTATGAGGAACGTTTGGGTCGCGACTACCATGTTGTGAAAGAGAAGTTAGACCTTTTTAAATGGCAATTAAACACAAAGGTTGACACCCTGCTTGGCTATCCATGTAAAACGGCCTTTGCCGAATTCCGTGGGCGTGAATATCAGGCTTTCTACACAACAGAGCTCCCATTTACTGCAGCTCCATGGAAATTACACGGATTACCAGGCGTGATGCTTCGGATACAAACCATTGACGATGTATTAATTTTTGATGCACAATCGATAGAAATACTTGATAAAACAAAGGCCATATACAATCCCTTTGCTCATTACGACCCCATCGATTACGAAGACTTTTGCAAGCATTATAAATCGTATCGTAAAGAGGTGATTAAAAAACGTAATCAACGCGCCAAACAACAAAACCGCCCGGCACCAAAAAACGACAAAGCGCCACGTGTAGAAGTTATCATACCAGAGAATCGTTTTATTTTAAATGATTAATCAAACCAATAGCTCATTCGATTACCTGTGGTACAAATTGTTTTTTTAGAGGCTCTTCTCTTTTATTCGTTAATGATTGAGCCTTAGTTTAAGCCCTTATTTACCATTTCACTTTGCATTATCCATATTTTTATGCAATTTTGAAACTCAATTAATTACGAATTATTTAGTGAATTATCCACACCACATAAAAGGATACCGTTGTTTGTTTGAATGTTTAATGTTCTACAAACGCCACTAATCAGCAGTTTTACTATACAAACTGCTCACTCCCTGTTATATTTCCTTTATTATTATCGATGTTGTATTTTGCTGCGCTTCATTTCAGGTACAGCTTATTGGCAACATAATTAAAATCAGTAACAATGACAACTTCAAATAAAACCATTGGACGTCCTGACCCAAATGGTGCCGGATTACCAACCATTAAAGAATTACTAGGCAAGGAAAACTCTGATAAAAAAGCAGAAAGAGCAGCCTCGGCTGAAGGGAATTTCTACCAACCATTAGGCGATCGCATTGGTCCTGGTATGAATCCGCGTATACAGCGCCTGCGAAAGCTCAGCTTTGATGCCCAACCGAGTATCTCTATCGAACGTGCCCTACATCAAACAGCATTCTATAAAGAGCATAATGGCAAACACTCCATTCCTGTGATGCGCGCTCTTACTTTTTTAGATCATTGTCAAAAGAAAACCCTTTACTTGGGTGATGATGAACTCATCGTTGGCGAGCGTGGCCCTAAACCCAAAGCCGTTCCTACGTTTCCGGAATTAACATGCCACAGTGTTGAAGATTTTCATGTGCTAAACACCCGCGACCAGCAACGCTACACAACCGAACAGGAAGACATTGACATCTACGAAAAGGAAGTCATTCCATACTGGCAAGGACGCACGCAGCGCGAACGTATTTTTAATCACGTGCCCATTGAGTGGAAACGTGCCTACGAGGCAGGTTTGTTTACCGAATTTATGGAACAACGTGCTCCCGGCCATACTTGTCTCGATGGTAAAATATACCAAAAAGGGATGCTTGATTTCAAAAAGGATATTAAAGCACACCTCGACTCACTGGATTACCTCAATGATCCGGAAGCCAACAATAAAGCAGAGGAGCTAAAAGCAATGGACCTATCCTGTGATGCCGTGATTGTTTTTGCCGAACGCCATGCTGCTTTAGCTGAGGAAAAAGCTAAAACTGAAAAAGATACTCAACGCAAGGCTGAGTTACTAAAAATAGCAGAGGTTTGTCGATGGGTGCCCGCCAATGCCCCCCGAAATCTTCATGAAGCCATACAGATGTATTGGTTTGTTCACCTGGGCACCATAACCGAACTAAACGGTTGGGACGCTATGAACCCCGGGCACTTCGACCAGCACCTAGCTCCCTTCTACGAAAAAGAAATTGAAGCAGGCACACTTACTCGCGACGAAGCCAAAGAGCTCATCAGTTGTATGTGGATAAAAGTTAATAATCAGACTGCTCCTCCTAAAGTGGGTATTACTGCTAAGGAAAGCGGCACATATAACGATTTTACCAACATCAACATTGGAGGAGTCAAAGCGGATGGCTCTGATGGCGTTAGCCAGGTTTCATACATCATGCTCGAAGTTGTTGAAGAGCTGCATTTACTACAACCTGGCTCTTCGGTTCATATCAGTCATGTTACACCCGATAAATTTCTGAATGCAGCGTGTAAGGTCATTCGCCAGGGGCACGGTTATCCTTCTGTTTTTAGTCCCGAGACATATATTACTGAGATGCTGGCACAGGGTAAGTCATTAAAAGATGCTCGCGAAGGCGGCTGTAGTGGCTGTATTGAAGTTGGTGCTTTCGGGAAAGAAGCATACGTACTCACCGGTTATCTGAATGTACCCAAAGTACTTGAGGTAACTTTAAATAATGGCGTCGACCCGGTGACTGGCAAAGTGGCTGGCTGTGAATCAGGGGACCCACTTACATTTAAAAGCTATGACGAATTGTATGCTGCTTTTAAAACGCAGTTGGAATATATTATTGAGCAGAAAATGTTGGTGAGTAACTACATCGACACCATGTTTGCCAAGTATGCACCCGCACCCTTTTTATCAGTTGTTATTGAAGACTGCATCAGCAAAGGACGCGATTATTACAACAGTGGACCACGTTACAATACAAACTACATTCAGTGCACAGGTCTTGGCACTGTTACCGATAGTTTATCTACATTAAAACATCACGTATTTGAGAAGAAGACCTTTGATATGGAGCGCATCCTAAAAGCTGTGGCTAACAACTTTGAAGGTGATGAAATCATGCGACAAACCATTGTAAATCGCACACCATTCTTTGGCAATGACGATGCGTATGCTGATGATATTGCTCTAAAAGTATACGACGACCTGGTTAAAACCATTGATGGCAAACCGAATGTAAAAGGTGGAAAGTATCATTTGAACATGCTTTCGACAACTTGTCACGTTTACTTTGGAAAAGTGATGGGTGCCACACCCAATGGACGATTAGCCCACAAATCGATTTCCGACGGTACATCACCATCACACGGGTGCGATGTGAATGGCCCTTCAGCAGTTATTCGTTCACTTACGAAGCTTGATCATACACGCTCAGGAGGAACGCTTCTGAACATGCGTTTTTTGCCGAGCTTGTTAAAGCGTGATGAAGACATTAACAAAATGGGTAAACTAATTCGTAGCTATTTCACGATGGGTGGCCATCATGTTCAGTTTAACATTGTTGATACAGCTACGCTCAGAGCAGCGCAGGAGTCACCAGATGATTATAAAGACTTGCTGGTACGTATGGCAGGCTACAGCGATTATTTTAATGACATGAATGCTGACCTACAACAGGAAGTAATTGATCGTACTGAGAATGAATCATTTTAAAAATTATCCTCCTCCCCTCGCTTAAGGTGAGGTACTCCTCCTTTTTTAAGGAGGAGAATTAAATAGCATGATAAAGAATCTTGCATACAATTACTTACATATAGCGTAAACTATTCCCCTCCTACTTCAGGAGGGGTGCCGAAGGCGGGGAGGTAAAAACTAAATGAATTCCCTCTGTCATAAAATGATCTGATTGATTCTTAAATTCGACAAACTCAAAACAAATGCAATCTCCAAGCTTAATATTCGATATAAAACGCTATGCCATCAACGATGGTCCGGGCATACGCATCACTATTTTTTTAAAAGGATGCCCCTTACGTTGTAAGTGGTGCCATAATCCTGAGAGTCAGCTAAAACATCAACAGAAAATGTACAACCACAGCAAGTGCATCGCTTGCGAAGAATGTATAAAGCACTGTCCTGAAAACGCATTGAGCCTGACTCCAGAAGGCATAGTTACCGATATTGAAGCTTGTACCATGTGTGGTATATGCGCTGATGTATGTCCAACAAAAGCCATTGAGATGACAGGAAAAGAAATGAGCGTTCAGGAGGTGGTGAAACAGATTAAGAAGGAAACGATGCTGATGGATAAGTCGGAAGGTGGCGTTACTTTCTCAGGTGGCGAACCACTGCTTCACCATGAGTTTCTGATTCCTTTGCTGGATGCTTGTGGCGAAGAGGAAATACATCGCTGTGTAGATACAACAGGCTATGCCAAACCCGAGGTACTGATGGAAGTGGCCAAACGAACAGATCATTTTCTTTACGATTTAAAAATGATGGATTCGGAAAAACACAGTAAGTGGACGGGCATGCCCAATGAAAAAATTTTAGCCAATCTCAAATCATTGGCTGCAACCGGTGTGGATATGAACATTCGGATTCCACTCATTAAAGGTGTTAATGATGATGATTGGAATATTCATGAGTCAGCCAAATTCATTGCCGCACTTGATGGAAAGCAACCACTGGTTAACCTCTTACCTTTCCACAATATTGCTGAGAAGAAATATGAAAAACTGGGTGAGGACTATGACAGAGGTGAAATGAATGAACCAAGCCCTGAAAGACTCAATGAAATCATCGATATTTTTAAATCGTACAATGTTAGAGCAATGGTGGGAGGCTAACTCCCACCTTTTTAAATATCTACTCTTTTATAAATTTCTGATAATGCTTATAACGCTCAAATATTTGGCGCACATAGGTATGAGGCTCTGTACCTCGCAAGTATCCATACTTTACCACCGGATCGTTAAAATTCTTCGGATAGCGTAAAGCTAAAATCATCTTTTCCACATTATCATCCCATACATCTGGATTAAGATTATATTTTTTTGCCAATCGACGTGCATCGGACACATGACCGAAGCCACAATTGTAAGAGGCCAAAGCAAATTTAATTTTCTGTACAGGATCAACTATATCATTAAGCCTGCCAAGCAATTGTTTAAGGTAACGAACACCGCCATCCATGCTTTGCTTTGGATTACTACGCCACTGCACACCAAGCTCCTTGGCAGTCGCCGGCATCATCTGCATTAACCCCACAGCTCCTGCCCACGACACAGCCGATGGGTTAAACTTTGACTCCTGATAAACCTGAGAAGCCAACAGTCGCCAATCCCAATTAATCTTTATAGCTTCCTCTTTAATCAAATCATCATATTGACTTATTTGATTCTGCTTCACACTATAAAAGTCGCTGTTAACACGACGGCGATAGTCTTTTTTATTTTTGTAGTACTTGTTATAAATAACGTAATACTCGCTTTGTTTTTTATAATTAATCAGCCACTCATCAATTACCCGGCACAATTCCGGCGATGTTTTTCGTAATACCCAGCCCATGTTTTGAGTAGTACTCAATGGTACATCTACATTAAGAATTGGATAATAAGATGCCATCAGGTTTGCAATATTCATATCAGCCACCGTTTGTTTAACTTCTCCGGCAGCCACCATTTCAATAATCTCTTCGGTTGTTAATTCTCCTGATAAAGTATCAATAAATATCTCACCACCTATTTCATCTGCCAGATTATTAAGTCGTTGGTGATACGATGAATGCACACGTACAGCAACAGTATCGCCCATCAATTCAATCGCATCGTGAACCAAGGCATCTTCAACCTTTTTCCAATGAAGCTCATACCACTTGTCTGGCATTTTTTGAACAAGCACTTGTTTACTGGTAAATAGAGGCTTCGTATATTTCACGAATTCTTTTCGTTTACGCGTCTCGGTTAATCCATGGGCTACTAAATCAACATCTCCCCGATTTAAATAGTAGAATAAACTATCGATGCTCCCTACTATGCGAAGATCAATCTTTAGTTCCTGGTGCTCGGCAAACTTCTCTAGTAGTTCATATTCAAATCCCATTGGACGCCCCTTGTATAAGAAGTAACTGGTACCACTGTAGGTTGTCAACACTTTTAAAATGCCGTCCTCTTTAATCTGGTCCCAATCGCGTTCGAATTCGAACTGGCTCCCTGTGATATCCTCAATCTCAACTTCTTCAACAATTTCAACCGTTGTTTTAGGCGTATGGCTGCAGCTCAGTAATACAATGAGAATAACACTCAGAAGTGTAATATTTAATATTTTCATGTGCTTTGGTTTAGGTCGTTAACACAGCTTAAAAATATTATTTCTTTGTTATCCAGCCAATTTCATCCATTAAAAATAAGGTAATATTGATTAAGCTTTAAACCAGCGATGTAAGCAAATAACAATAAAACCATTGATAAAGCGTTTTTTATGTGTCTAATAATTATTTATTTTTGGTTCAACATAAAAACTCGGACCTAATGCCCACAATTAGAACGTTTATAAAACAACATATACCATTCCTCATCACCTTCTTCCTCATTATTCTGAGCGGATGTTCGGGAGGAAGCAAGCTTGGCAATGCCAATAAAGCATACTTAATTGGCGAATACGACCGTGCAGCAGTACAGTTCAAGAAAGCATATAAGAAAGAAAAGAATAAATATACCAAAGGTGAAATATCTTATTATTTAGGGGAGTGCTACAGAAAAACGAACAAGCCCAAGAAAGCCACCATTCAATATGCCAGAGCCGTTCGTTACAACTACGAAATGGCAGATGCGGGCCTTTTTTTAGGTGACTGCCTGCTGGCTTCACAAAAGTATGAAGAAGCCATAGAAGCCTACGAAGAATATTTAACGAAAGAGCCTCTTGATAAAAGAGCACATAACGGTATTGCATCGTGTAAGTTGGCACTGAACGATTCTATTACAAGCAGATACACAGTAGCCAAGATCAAGAAACTCAGTAATACACGCTATAGCGATTTCTCACCGGGTTATGCCAGTTCAGACTATGACCAGGTTTATTTCTCGTCGATGCGGACCGAAAAGAAAAAGCGTAAAAAGAGCCGTATTACCGGACAGGGAGGTTCTAATATTTACATGGCAAAGATAGATGCCAAAGGCGAATGGACCGATCCCGAATTATTGGATGAAACCATTAACAGTGAGTTTGACGAAGGGAGTGCAACCATGTCGGCCGACGGTAAAGAGATGTATTTCACACGATGTCGCTACGACAACGAACAACCCAGGAGTGCCGAAATGTTTATGGTTAGCCGCTCGGGAGGTAAGTGGGGCGAACCAGCGCAAATTGAAATTGCAGACAGCCTGTTAGTAGCACATCCAGCCATATCACACGATGGCGAAACATTGTATTTTGTGAGCGACATGCCTGGCGGACGAGGAGGTAAAGACATATGGATGGCAAAAAAAGGTGGTGAAGGCGGCTGGAGCGAACCTGTTAACATGGGTAACGTGATTAATACAGCCGGTGATGAAATGTTTCCATCAACACGTATGGATGGCTCCTTATATTTTAGTTCCAACGCGCACGTTGGATACGGCGGTTTAGATATTTACCGGGCTGTATATAATGAAGAGAAGCAAGACTGGGAAGTTCACAACCTTGGCCGTCCGATAAATAGTGATGGTGATGATTTTGGCATCGCCTTTAAAGGCCTAGAAGAAGCTGGCATTTTCAGTTCATCACGTGGTAGCTCCAAGGCTGTTGATAACCTTTATGAGTTTAGTTTACCAAAGCTGGAATTTAGCATGAAAGGTCAGGTTTACAGCCGAAAAGATGAAGAACCAATTACCGATGCCTATCTCAGACTTATTGGAACCGATGGCACCAATGTAAAACTCAACATTAGAAATGATGGTACTTTTGGTGCTAAACTGGCACCTCAAACCGAATACGTGTTTATGGTGGCCTCTAAAGGTTACTTTAATTACAAACACAAATTATCAACTGTTGGCTTAGGTGATAATAAAGATTTTGAGTTTGAAGTTGGTATGATGCCAATGGAAGACGCCATTATTCTTAAAAATATACATTTCAACAAAGATGATTTTGAACTCAATACCGATTCAAAGCAGGAACTTAATCGACTAGCAGCCATCTTAGGCATGAACAAAGAGATTATTTTGGAGATTGTGGCCCACGCATCTGGTGAAGGTTCAGGCTCACAGGCTGTGGTATTGTCGCAAAAAAGAGCGCAGGCCGTAATGGATTACCTGATGGGAAAAGGAATAACTACGGAACGCTTATCAGCCAAAGGAGTTGGTGACACAGAACCAATGGTGGTATCGAAGCGACAAGCTCGTAAACACAAATTCCTCGATGAAGGTGATGAGTTATCACAACGATTTATCAGAAGCATCCGCGGTAATTCCAACAAGGAGGCTGCTCATAGTATTAATCGAAGAATTGAATTTCGAATTAAGGATTAATGGAAAACAATCCGTTTTCATTCAAACTTCAAACGCACAAAGCAAACGAAGCAATTAATACACAAAACTCTTATCTAAAGTGAATTCATTTAAATTTTAGTACCTTGGAGGTAAAGGTATTCTTTAATTATTTTTTAAGGACTTCTTTCACCAATAGCACCACTGGCTCCGACAGATAAGTAATGCCAAATGACCAAAGTACAATCCCCACAAGTAGATAAAACAAGAATTTACGCGTATTATCTAATATGGCCATGCCTATAATCAGAGCAATAAACGGCCCTAACAAACCTGTTACCATTAGCCCCAACCCAGGCACACCATATTTTTCCATCCACGATGAAAACTTGGCTTTTTTAGCTTCAAAGGTTTTACTGCCATATTTATTCATCAACCATTTTCGAAATGGTTCACCCGAAAAGTAAACCAACAAAGCCGATGACATAGCGCCTAAAGATACAACTGAAGCCGTAGTGAAGGGCTTTAATCCAAATGCGATTCCAACAGGAATACCTTTCCAGATACCTGTGGCGCCTGCGAGATAAACAGCAAATATTTTCCCTATTTCTTCCATTGCAAATTCAAAAATGGCTGCAATAATAATAAAAAATTACTGTCTCACCTGATTCCCCATTAATTTACTTGTACCTCATCGGCAAATATCCACGATGGAAGGCCAACCGCATGATGCCACTCAGGTGCTGTTTTAATATTAATGGCTTCTATTTTTACATATCGCGCTTTCGTCTTAGGAAAAGACACTTCAAAAATTTGCGTATCATTAATCTTACTGTCTTTTTTCAAAGGTTTATTGTTAACAGCCTTACCATGCTTCATATAATGCACACCATCTAATGACAAATAATAATTAACCTCCTGTGGAAAAAACACCACATGATTCATCACCTGAAGAAAACCGGTTGATAACTTTTCAATGTTCTCGTCTTGCCCAAGATCAATAATTGCTACCATGTCATTTCCTTCAAACCCCAACCAGCTGGCATAAAAACTTCCACCCCCAAAGGCATTATCTGTAAGGGTCTGCGGATCTTCATTCGCATATTTACGAGGTTTAGCTAATAGCTTAACAGGCTTATTTGATGCCAGATTAATGGAACCTGCTCGCTTCTGATTACCGCTGTATAACCTTAAATAGTCATTCACCGTAAATCGTGTTTCATTCATCATGGTGATACCTCCATCCTTACAGCTTTGTTTAAATGCTTCGAGCTCCTTGCTGACAAAATCAGTATTCCCCAACGAATACTTATTTGATAAGTTGGCTCTACAAGCTTCAAGCGTGGCATAACGCACCCCGAGCCTTGCACGTTTTACACGTTTCAAGAACGCCTTGTTATCAATTACCTCAATCTCAGCCTGATCAAATATGGCATTGTAATTATCAAGAGCTTCAGGGCGTAAAAAAGAGTCAAATGCCTGTGAAGGACCACCATATAAAAACAAGAAAAAATCAGATTTCTGGGCAAGCTCATTATGAATCTGACCAATATACTCTGCAACCTTGGCTCCTGCGCTTCCATAATAACCTCCGCAAAATTCGCGAATTAGAACATCCGTATTTCGATTTGGATCCCAAAGCAAGCGAGCCATAACGTACGACCTAAGCTCAAAGAGTTCACTTGGATTATGACTGTGTTGCTCAAAAATCCATCTGGCATTATTATCCGCAAAAAATCGGATATTCGGTTCCAGTGAATAGATATTTGGGAATGGCGCTAAAAAGTTGGTGAACTGCGTCGTATAATCCCAGATGCGAATATTTTTGGTGAGTTGCTTCCAGCCTTGCAAATCAGATGCAAAATCAGGACTCACATCTTTTATCGGCGCACTTCTATCGCATTCAATGGAACAAAGCGTAATTAAAACATTATCCAAAGGTTTTGTTTTACAAGCCTCACGAGTATATTGATAAGCCAGAGTTGAGATGGTTTTATCAGGAAAATCCCTGGCAACAGCATTAACAAATCGAATCATTGAACCAGAAGGACTTCCTTCTTCCTCATCAATAGTCGCACAATGTTTGCATTGGCAATATTGAGTATTATCATCCTGACTTACTGATACTACTGATGCATTTGGATTCTGTTTAAAGGCATTAGCTACCTCTTCTTTAACCAAGCCTAACACCTCAGCATTACTCAAACAAAGCTGTGTAGTTCTCCTTTTGCCATCTACAAGTGCATAGTATTCAGGGTGCTCTTTAAAATACTTTTCTGATGGAACAAATCGATGAAAAGTATGCACCCTTGCATATGGCGCATACATTGGAAATGCTTCATACGTTACGCGTTGCTTATCAGCAAATTCATGATGCTCATAAAACAGCTTCGAATGGACTGTTCGCACATGAACCGGTGGAGAATATCGATAATTCTTCTCATTTTTGATCTGTACTTTTTTTAGCTCTGGAACTGCTTCGGCTTCAGGTGTCCAAAAACGACACGATAGCTCCCTTTCTAAAAACTCGTAAACGGCATACTTTAAGTATTGCTCATCGCTTCCTTCAATATGCAGGTTAGCACCATCCATTTGGTAAGCAACAAAAGGCTTGGATTTACTACTATCGACTGAGAGCCTGACCATGTTTTTAGCACCTTCCTCTACTCCAACAATAATAGGCATCTTAACAGCACTGACTTCATAAATATATTGCTGTAAAATTTGAGCGACTTCTTTCTCCTTTGACGAGGCATCTATATCAAGTACAATATTATAGTCTGATTGACCTTTATTAATGATAGTGGTACTTGAGGGCTGGCATGCGCTATAGATAATTGCCAGAAATAGATAAGATACATAATGCAATGTCGTTTAGTTAAGAATAATGATTATTTACTAACAAATAGCAATGATAACTCATTGTTATTCTGTAT
>NZ_JAENRR010000075.1 GCF_016612505.1 Carboxylicivirga marina | reverse complement strand
TTGACTTTTGCTCCTGCATAACTGTTAATATTTAGTTGTTTACATACTAACAGGCGGGAGCAATTTTTGATCAAATTCGCGTAATGAAAGATCTGCACCCTTATTTATTAACTTAAATTTGTAATTATGCGGACAACATTAAGTTTTTTGTTAGCGTTTCTTTTTCTTGGAATGAACGGTTACTCACAAAAGAAAAATGGAGTTGTTTTTTCTGAACATGAAGCAATTGAAAAAACAGTGAATCTTTGGAAAGCATTTGATTCGGGTGCTAAAGAAGTTTACCTGAGTTATTTTGCCGACAGTGTTTATGTTTTTTGGAATGGCAAGGATGCTACTTGGACTAAGAATAATATAGAGCAAAACTATGAATGGTGGCACAGAGAATTCGAAAACCTTAAACGTGTCAATCATAAACCCGCATTCCCTGATGCTATAGAGTATAAAGAAGGAGGACTTTGGGTACAGGATTGGATGAAGATAACTGGTAGGCACATAAATACCGGCATCAATTTAAATCTACATATCCATCAGTTATATAGTTTTAATGAAGATGGTAAAATAGCAACCATTGTTTTCTACTATAATAATGATGTATTTGAAGAAATTCGAAATAGTAAAATGACAAAGGAGAATGGAACACTATATATCAATCATCCTTATATTGTAACTGTTAGAAAAGCTATGAACGCTTTTATTGATAAAGACATTGATGAATGGTCTGGTTACTATAGTCCTAATGCGACCTTTGTATTTTCATCTATGAAATACGGAGAATCACTAAGTCTTGAGCAAAATAAGGAATCGTTAAAAGCAAAGTTCTTTATTCCTGAAAAAAAATATAAAGTTGAGCAAGTAGGTTATCCAGATTGTTTCCACTATGCCAATAATGATAGTTATGCCGTATTTTCTTGGTGGAAAATGACTATCATGAAAAATAAAGAAAAATATGAGTACGTTTTTATGTTATCTCATGATTTTAATAAAGATGGTAAAATAATAAGAGAGTACATCTATGGTAGCAACAACCACCTAGCTGACTGGTGATTAAACACAATTAACGTGTTATCTATATATATTACAACGCTATGCTTTTAATAGCTAACGTTACCCCTTTCCCAATAATAAAATCATTACCATGGTTTTATTATTGGGCACTATAATCAAATTGCGGTTAATACGTCTATTATCAAAACTAGTGTCAGTCGAATTAACTGACAATGGAATCACTGTAAACCACCTCATCAATCGAAATCAAACCACCATAGCCTACCATAATTTAGTAGAACTACAGCATCAATTTCGTCATCCTGTTTTCAGTAGGAATAGAATCAAATACCAATTAGGTCTTGGCGGTAGAGTTATGGAGTTAAAGTTCGCCAGTGTTGTTCCTAATGGCGAATTTAATGAGTTTGCAAGCTGGTTGAAAAGTAAGAACAGCAAAATTGAATTCACCTTTTCACCTCCGGCTTCGCCTGTCGAAGTTGAATTTAAGGGGAGGGATTCGTAAACAGTGGTTAGTACGATTAAGGCAATTAAAAACGGTGTGGATTTGTTCCATTCTTAGAAGTAATAACGACAACTCCATTTTCAGCCCTATCGCCATAAAGCTTTATTGCTTTTTCGCCTTTAATTATGCGAATCGATTCAACATTGTAATCGTGAACCTGCACAAGACCTTCAATTAATTTATCATCCAGGATAAACAAGGGTCGTTTATCTTGCTCATCAAGCACTTTGAGCTGACGAGCCATATGACGCTCACTATTAGAAAGTATAAAACGAATTGGCAGGCGCATTTTCGTATTAACTTTTTTCTTATCTAATTCGCCAGGTTTCCACTTACTTGATTCCTTAAGCGCTTCAACTACTAAGGCATCTAATTCTGAATCGATACCTTTTTCAACCACAACCTGCATAACCTCACCGTAAAATGTTACAACAAAACTTACCCAAACATCACCTTCAACACCTCTTAATTTAAAGGAATCATTATAATCAACCTGCTTTCGAATATGCTGACTAATATCTTTACCTGCACCTTTTAAGCGTGGCATTTTATCAACCGCAGTATATACATTAATATCAGTAATAACATCTTGTGCTACCAATGTATTACTCATGCATGACAATAAAATAATCAAAGATGGAAGTAAATGTGAAGCCTTCATATTTGTAAAGTTTTAGGTAAGTGATTACAACAATCTGTTAAGCTCAAGTTTTTGAGACACTTGTATCTCAAAGTATAAAACAACATGTGTTTGCTAACAATTATTATACCAAAAGCATATACTGTTCTAACTATTCAATTACTTCTTACGCATAGCTTCAATTCTGTTTATCACGTCCTTTAGACTTTCTTCTCGTACTTTTGCAGCTTTTTTACGTGCTTCCTCATCCACTTCGTATGTTTTAGGCGGCTCTACTATCACTTGCTCACCCGCATCTACATGCCCTTCAAGTCCCCACTCAAAACCCAGACTATCTAACAACTCGCTCACAAATCCAATCTTTTCTTCAGGTACTTTAACATTAAACTTTTTCATATATAATATAGTTTTGTGTTATTTAAAATAGTAATTTAAAGTTAAGGCAATTTTAACCAAACAACAACACCTTCAAACACTTACTTTTTTTTGTATCCAAACTAGTTGTTTATATGAAACTCGTCACCATCCCTCAATACCGGGAAGCATTCCCTGAACTTCATTAATACATCTTTTTTCAACTCAACATAAGCAACACCTTCATTAGCTCCCATATTAATTAATTCACTGCCTTTGGCATCAACTACCTGACTTCGCCCATCATATGTTATTGTTTTATCACAACCTATCCTATTAACACCAATTACATACGATTGGTTTTCTATAGCCCTTGCTTTCAATAAAACATCCCAAACATCACCTCTGCTTGCCGGCCAGTTTGCAACATACAGCAATACATCATATGCTTCACCAATATTCCTACTCCATACCGGAAATCTTAAATCGTAACATATGAGCGGACACAATTTCCAACCTTTAATTTCTACTACAATTCTTTCGTCTCCTTTTAAATAGTGCTTATGTTCGTCACCCATTGTAAATAAGTGACGCTTATCGTAGCTTGACACTTTACCTCCATTTACCACATATAAACGATTGACATACCCCTTATTGGTTTCAACAATTACACTTCCGATTATGCATACATTGTTTAAATCCGACATGGACTTCATCCAGCTCAGAACCTCTCCTCCATCAACCTGAGCATTACCTTTAGGCGACATACTAAACCCACTATGAAACATCTCAGGTAAAACCACAATATCAGTATCCTTACTTATTGATTTTAATACATTGCTTAAATACGAGAGGTTAGCCTGAGTATCTTCCCAAATAATATCATATTGAACAAGCGCAATTTTTAAATCCATCTTATGTATTTAATTAATTTTATTGTTGCAATATTAGGCTTTCGACCTTGAATAGTCAATCAGGAGATTGTTAAATTTCAAATCTCTCCAATCCTTAAATGCTTTTTTACTTATTTCATGCTTAATGAAAATGTATTCTTCTACTGTTACTAAAAACATAATTGACGATTGAGCATTGAACTGACCACAGTCATAACTTCAGACTGCACATTCATATCGAAGAAAAAACAACAAAGACAATAGACAGAGTTGGATCATATTTTTTTTTGAGAAAAACGTTTACGCCATCAAGATAAGAAATTACCTGCGCATACTATGATTAAAAACAAGGCCTCAATAGCTTTGAAAACAGTAATGCAACCTCAGTAATTATTGACAAAAGCTTTGAACGTATTGCACAAAAAGAAGTAAAACTTAGTCGCATACCAACAACTAAGCTCGTAAACAATTTGAATGCTTAGTTATTATATACATTATAGTTACATTTGAAATCCAAAATAGACCGTAATGCATAAGAAGATAGTTGTTACATTTATACTAAATACCCTGGTATTCTTTTCATTGTTTGCTCAGAAGGATTCAAGTTACGTAAAAGAGGGCTTTACATTTGGCTTACTTCCTGCCATTTCATTTGATTCTGACTTGGGATTTCAATATGGAGGGCTTACCAATCTGTATTGGTATGGCGACGGTTCTAATTACCCCGATTATAACCATTCCTTATATGTCGAATATTCTGAATACACGGCAGGCTCAACCTTAATGCGATTATATTACGACTCTCCTGCACTGTTTAAAGGCATTAGGACAACGGCTGATGTGACATATTTCAGAGATTTGGCGATGGACTTCTATGGCTTCAATGGAAATGATGCTGTTTATAATAAAAACTGGGAAGATAGTGATTCGCCCGATTACCTTTCTCGAGTGTTTTATCGCCATCATCGTGAGATGTTTCGCATAATGACCAATTTCAAAGGAAAGATTATACACGATTCTCCACAATGGCAGTGGATGGCTGGACTGGTATACTTCGATTTTAACATTGGTTCGGTTGATCTCGAACGTTTAAACAAAAACAAAGATGACGATGATAAACTTCCAGAAATAGATGGCATTTATGACAAATACCTTGATTGGAACATTCTAGACGAAAAAGAAGCAGAAGGAGGCCGTCATGCCTATCTTAAAATTGGATTATCGTATGACACCAGAGATAGAGAAGCCAACCCAAGCGAAGGAATGTGGACAGAGCTATTTATAGCTCACATGCCATCGTTTATGTCGAGTCAATCAGGCAATTACACCCGACTCAACCTCTTTCATCGTCAATACTTTTCGATTAACAAAAACCTTATTGCAGCCTATCGAATTGGCTATCAACACAAACTGGGCGGAACTATTCCATTTTATTTATTACCCCATATGGCAACAAGTGTTTTGACCTCTGCAACCTCGCAGGGATTAGGAGGATCAAAAACATTACGCGGTATAAATCGAAATCGACTTGTGGGAAATGGCAGCCTGCTAACGAACGTTGAGCTTCGATGGAAAATGTGGCGAACCAAACTATTCAAGCAAGATTTCTATTTGGGAACCAATTACTTTGTTGACATGGGGGTGATTACTCAGGATTACAAAATTGACAAATCGATGGTTCCTGATGAAGAATACCACCTTTATTTTAACGACACAAATGACAAACCCCACTTCAGTTATGGTTTAGGTCTGAAGGCTGCTCTGAATGAAAACTTTGTATTATCAGCAGATTATGGTATCGCAGCCAGTGAGCAAGATGGTAATTCAGGCATATACATTTCGCTTAACTACTTGTTTTAAACTACAAATAACTTAATAGCAAAGCCATTAAATAGCCAAGATAGTTGCCAAGCGCATATCCTATTAGTCCGATGGTTAACCCAGGAACAATAATTGAACGATTACGCAATGCACCTGCAACAACAGGCACAAAAGGCGGACTGCAAATTAACGCTGCAGAGGTTACAATAACAGTATCGGCATCAATATTTCGTAACCGGGATAACAATACATGAAGCAACAAACTGGCAAAAACTACAAAAGTGATATATCCAAAAATAGAAGGATTTATAGCTGATAAATCACCTATCTGAACTTTAGACGACACAACAACACTAAATATTAAAATCAGATACATACCCATATCAAAAGTACCCTTCGTTTGATTTATCCATTTGATTGAAGATCCCCATATCCCCAATGCTGTTATTAGAAAAATAAACACAACCATCTGCAAGCTCTGGGGAAGTATATACATAACTCCTCCAGCAAATGCCACCATAGCTATCACCACAAAGAGCACCTTCAGCAGAGCATAACGCTTATGCTTCGACTTAATGATTGACAACCAATTATCGTTATGAGATTCTTCAACATCAGCCACTCCGACAGGCATATGCTTTGGTAAAATAAATTGAAAAACACGCCGCCCTAATCCCATCAGGAAAAATAAATAAACGGCACCAATAGCCATATCATATGAATGAACAGCCAGATACACTTCTTCATTCACATCGAGAATCATTTTTAAGGAAGCCAGGTTTGGGGTGCCCCCACTATAAATACCAACCAACATACCTCCCACTTTATGAAAGCCTTCAATAGCCGGCCCATTAAAAAGCAGAAAACCAATTACCACTGAAACAAAAACAGCTATGAGTGAAAACAATAATGAATTAAGTGGCTGTGCGGCGAGCTTTTTCCAATCTCGCACATTTGATGAAAACAATAATAAAGGAATGGCCAATGGCACTGTCACCGACATCAGTATCTCTTGAATTATATGGAAACGCTCATCTAGCAATCCGGCTATACCCAATAATAGTCCGAAAGCATAGGATAAAACGATAGAACCTATCCGATTTAAAAACTGAATTTTATGACATAAGAAAAGAACCAAAGCCGGTAGCCCAAGATATAGTATAACAATTGCTAATTCTACCATTAAAAATAATTTGTCGCAAAAATACCAAAAGATTAATTCTGGCTAATTATCTCTTTCATGAGCATTTCCATATTTCCCCTCAGCTCTTTATAAGATTCGGTAAATCGATTGGCAATTATACAAAAAGCAAGGGTTTTTCCTCTCTTGGTATCAATATAACCGCAATAGCCTAATACCCCATTAAATGAACCACTTTTGCCGATAAAATACCCCTTAAACTCATCATCTCTTAAAATACTTTTTAATGTACCATCGATTCCGGCGATGGATAACGACTGCTTAAACACCTCACTATTATTACCCGAATGCATCACCTGAAGAACCTCAACCATATCCGATGCACAGATGGCATTAAATGGCGAAAGTCCGCTACCATCATAAAAGGCACCCGAAAAATCATTAATACGTCCATGCCAAAATTCTGTAACACTGCTGACTCCCTTATCCCAACTTGCTTCGCCATACTTATGCTCAGCTAAACGAAATAATAGGTGGTCGGCATATAAATTGTGGCTCGTTTTATTAATAACCGAAACAATTTCCGTCAAAGGCGGTGAGAAATGAAGGTATATTGGTTCACCAAATGATATATCAGCGTGATTACTTTTGCCAATATTTAATACTTCAATTCCTTTCTTGTTCAGGAAATTCGCCAATTCGTCGGCAAAAGTCAGCTCAGGATGAGGCAAAGCCCCTTGAATAGAAAAAGCATCTCTTCCCTGAGGAATGGTGCCGCTCACATACCAATTGGACATATCGGCATGACCATAGATATAGGCGCTATCTTTATTGTTTGCTGCTGACTTTACCAAACAAGAAAAGTCGACCCCAGGATCTGGTTCAACATTAACTATTTCAACAGGCTCCCCAACTCCATTGGGCGATTTCATTTTCATGTAGAAAGTATTCTCACGATAAGTCAAGCCATTGGGAACAGCTCCGTAATAATTCCCTATATCTTCCCATAAACGTTTCGAAGGTTGCCTGATACCCAAATAACAAGAGTTATCAACAATCAGCGCATTCAATTTTAAAATTCCTTTACTTTTAAGACGCTGATAGAGTTGCTGAAAAATAGAATCGGGCTGAGTATTATCGAAACGATCGGAACCAAATGTTGGGTCGCCACTACCAACAACAACTAGCTTATTTTGTCCATTCTTTTTGTCGAGATAAAATGATGTTTGATAACGATAATCGGCATCTAATTCAGAAAGTACGGCCCCGGTTGTTATAAGCTTAGTTAAGGACGCCGGTGTCATTCGCTGATCGGGATTGTGAGCCACCACTATTTTCCCTGATGACATGTCAATTGCCATTACTGAAAGAGCTCCATCATCAGTTATATCAAGACTGTATCCATCATTGGAATAATGTCTTGCAGGTTCCTGCGAAATACCGACCGAAAAATAGGTGGTTATTAAAAGTAAGGTACATAGTATTTTCATCATCCTTTAAATTTGATAAAAAGCGTAAAGAAGCATTACAAAACGGGTATTCCGAATTGCACATCCAGCTTTTTTTGATCACGATATCGACGAACCAAATCGGTGTACAATTCTTTTGATGATAGCCGCTCATCATGGTTGCCTTTAACACCTTTTAATTCAAATGCCTGATAACTTTTAAAAGCCCACTCCATTGCCAGTTTATATTCACCCCTTGCCTCCATTGATACAGCAATATTATTAGCTGCACGTCCTTTCTCGCGTGAGTTGCCATGTTGATAGATAAAATTCCATAATTTTTCAGCTTCACTTCGATTATCTTTACTCAACCATTCGGCCGCACTAATAAAGTGCG
This sequence comes from Carboxylicivirga marina, assembly GCF_016612505.1. Taxonomy (GTDB): domain Bacteria; phylum Bacteroidota; class Bacteroidia; order Bacteroidales; family Marinilabiliaceae; genus Carboxylicivirga; species Carboxylicivirga marina. The sequence goes on along the minus strand of NZ_JAENRR010000075.1, from coordinate 11,819 downwards.
TATTACCTGCAATGTATACTCTTCTTTCTACCGGCTCCCAATGCGGCACCAATTCATCGGCATAAGTCGCTCCCATATAACTTCCCAGTTCAATGGTTGCATCTTTTAGTGAAGGAAACGTTGCCACTGAAACATTAATATCAGCACCTACAGCATCCCAATATAAGGTATCTCGTTGCGCATCGGCATAAAGCGCTTCAGTTGAATAACCATCAAACAACTGCCAATAGGCAACACCACCTACATCCATGGTTGAATAATATTCCACATCCATATCCTGCACATTTATTAAGGTTCCATATTTAGCAGCATCTAATGACAATAGAGCATCGACATTATATTTATTACATATATCAATAATTTGTGCTTGCGTTAATGAACGTAAAGGCTTTCCACTAATAGCAGTATTGTGTTTTATTGTATCAATGTAAACCGTATCAAAAAAACGTCGAAAGTCTAATTCGGCTTTTAGCTGATTGATAATTACTTTAGAAAATGTATCCACCCTAACGGTATCCAATCGCTGCAATTGCCCCATAACTTTGGCTATATGTGCATTATCAGGATTAAAGGGATAGGCATTGTCGACAATGACAATTGATTTTAATTGTGGGGGTACTGAATACACCGCCGGGCGAAGCACATCATAATGCATTACCTCATAAGTTTTGCAGGATACTACCAGCACAAGTGTTATTAGTAGAAAGATTAAGTTTCTGAGCATATCAATATTTTACAATGATTGTGATAAAATCGCCTCCACATCAACTTTCCCTAGTTTTTGAAACACCCCAATAGGACCAAACTTACAGGCGCCTTCGGCCATTTGTCCAATATATTTATCGTCTATATTTACTTCATTTAAGGTAGTCGGCATTTTCAGGCTTGTGAAAAACGCCCTTGTTTTGTCAATACCCTCTAGTGCTGCTTCATGATCATCCATATGACCTACTCCCCACACATTGCGAGCATACTGCGCTAATTTTGGAACCGTCCGATCACTAAGTACGTATTTCATCCATACCGGAAAAAGAATTGACAAGCCTGCTCCATGTGTTAAATCATATATGGCACTCACCTCATGTTCAATACCATGGGTAGCCCAATCACCATACATCTTACCTGTCACCGTTAAGCCATTTAGCGCCAGACTGGATGCCCACATTATATTTGCTCGAGCTTCGTAATTTTCAGGATCATCAAGTAGTGTCGGACCATATTTTATGCATGTTTTCAAAATTCCTTCGGCCATCGCATCCTGAACGAATGTTCCTGCATCTAAGGTAAAATATTGCTCAAAAATATGGCTCATCACATCAACAACACCAGCAGCTGTTTGCCACGTATTAACCGTAAATGTGTATGTCGGATCGAGTACTGAAAATATGGGACGAAGGCTATCATGACCACTTGCTCTTTTTTCTAAAGTCTCTTCATTTGAAATAACCGTATTACCATTCATTTCGCTGCCGGTAGCTGCCAATGTTAAGATCGCTCCAATAGGTAAGACTTTTCCTATTTTGGCTTTTCGGATAAAAAAATCCCAGGCATCTCCTTCGTAGTGAACGCCCATTGAAATAGCTTTGATACAATCAATAACACTACCTCCGCCAACACCTAATATAAAATCCACTTTATTTTCCCGGCATAAACGAATACCTTCTCTTACACTCTCTATGCGCGGGTTAGGCTGTATGCCCGACAGTTCCACAACATTGATTGAACTACGCTCTAAAACCTGAAGAACTTTGGCATATAAACCATTTTTCTTGATAGAACCGCCTCCATATGCCAGTAAAACTGTTTGACCAAATGCTGCTATTTCGTTTCCAATTTCCTCAACTCTGTTTTTTCCAAATAAGATTTTTGTTGAAGCCAGATAAGTGAAGTTTTTCATCCAATAAAATTTAACTTTTCTTTACAAAAATAATACCAAGGTATAGATTCATAAAAATAAAAAAGGGTGGTTAAAAAACCACCCTTTCTCACTAATATTTCTTATATCTTACATATTCATACCACCACAAACATGAATTGTTTGTCCGCTAACATAAGCAGAAAGGTCTGAACCTAAGAATACACAGATGTTAGCAACATCGTCTGGCGTACCACCGCGCTTCAATGGAATTTTTTGTTCCCAGTCCTTCTTAACATCTTCTGGCAGCTTACCAGTCATCTCGGTAATAATAAAACCAGGAGCGATGGCATTACTACGGATACCACGAGAACCTAATTCTTTAGCGATAGACTTGGTGAAACCAATCATACCCGCCTTAGAAGCAGAATAGTTAGCCTGACCTGCATTACCACTTACTCCAACAACAGAGCTCATGTTAACAATTGAACCTGAACGCTGACGCAACATGGTTGGCTGAACAGCTTTAGTGAAGTTAAATACCGACTTTAAGTTCACGTTAATAACTGCGTCCCACTGATCTTCAGTCATACGCATTAACAAAGTATCTTTAGTGATACCTGCATTATTAATTAAAATATCAATTGAGTCAAAATCTTTAGCGATTTCAGCAACTACTTTTTGAGTATCCTCAAAATTACTGGCATCAGAAGCATAACCTTTAGCTTTTACTCCTAAAGCTTCAAGTTCTTTCTGCGTTTCTTCTGCTGCTTCGTTAATTACTAAGTCAGTAAATGCTACATTACAACCTTCTTGTGCAAATCGCATTGCAATAGCTTTACCAATGCCTCGTGCAGCACCAGTTACAATGGCTGTTTTTCCTTCTAGTAACTTCATGTTTTTCTTATTTATAAGTTTTGATGAACACTTTTCAATGACCTGCTCATCATTACAATAAACTAATGTGTTAAAATCAATAGCTAAGTCTCCACATCAACTATCTATTTTAAACTTAACCGGACAAAAATAGAACAATTCTTAGCTTTTCGCTATTTTTTTTGTTGAAATGCATGTTTACCCATTAAACGTGAAGCACAGCGAAGCGCATTAATGAGTACAGAATGCACTTGCTTAACTTAGTCATTATTTATAATTTCAAGCTATCAACCAAACCTAATACAGATGGCTAAATCTAAATCAAGAAAGAAAAAGAGCACACCTCCCAATGGTGGCTATAAGAAGTTCATTAGCGATATGATGAACTTTATGAATACTTTTCAAAAAAACACGCAACCCCCATTTGATACAGCTGAAAAAAGAAGAATATACGACACCCGATTGCAACTAAGACGACCGGATGCTGCAGACAAGTTAATTAGTGTAAAAGAACTGGATATTATTTTCGCTTACATCAAAGAAATGCACCGTAAGCCAAAGATTAAAATTACCGGCAGGAACATTTCGACGTATCAAATTCTACTTTTTTATAGTTACAACAGAGGTATTGAACGCAGATGTGAAAAAGAACTTGGTAAAGGTCATATTGAGTGTGCAGCCTTGACTCAATCGGGTGAAGAACTGTATAAAATTTTCTTACAACACTACCTTGTCGATATATTTGCTATAATAACAAGAATGAGTAATCCAACCTATAAATTCTACGGTATTACTTTCAGAACTGCTAGTTTTATTAAAGATGATTTAAGGTTTGAATTAGTAAGCAAAGTATCGGCAACACCTGCACAAAAAAAACACATAAATTTTAATGGGCATTACCGTCCCGCATATCGGCTTGGCAAAGCAACAGCTACAGAGAGCTTTGAATGGATTCAGTTCTTAAACAAAGATTTACCCGAAACAATAAGAACTAGTCATCAAACCTACTCTCTTTATATGCAAGCGCATGCCATCAGCCGATTAAAAGAACGATTGGATTTATTAGATAAAGAAAGCGTAAACTATACTATTTGGGAAAATACGGCCTCTACAACCAACTTTATCAACCACAAGCATTATACACTACTCCCTGTTAATGTGCACCAGATACGAATCGGTTATTTTGTTGTTGAGCCAATTGATGACATGCTCATCATCAAAACCTTCTTATTTATCACCCACAGTTGCACGCCCGAAGGCGATAAACTGAAAGAGATAACCGGACTGGGCAAAAGCGACATCAGCTATTGGAAAATTGACCGCTTAAGCACTTTTGTTAACCTGGATGAAGAGAAACACCCCAAATTAATGCAACTATTTACCGATGCCGGTATGCAAGACCTGGCCCTACTAAAAGATAAAGATTTTGATATTGAAAGTATTCAAACAGCCAACCTCGACAAGCTTAAAGAATACCTCGAAACCAGTCACAATTACAAAGAGGCTAAAGAAGAAGATGTGGTGATTCATGCTTGATGACTTATTAGAAACGATTGGTATAACTTTAATCAACCTTAAAAACTATGGCTCAAAATAAACGCAGAAAAAAAGCGCCCCTTCAACAGTGTAGTAAAAAAGAGTATTTCAGAAAGGTCTTTCAGGCTGCAGACAGTATGCAGCTTGATGTTGATGACTTTACCTCAGAGGAAAAACAACTCTTATATCATACCAGACCCAAACTACATCAGGTTGTCAACCCAGATAAAACAATTTCGCCAACCAAGTTAAACCGCTTTAAAATACTTATTAGAGAACTAAACAACAAAATCAGAACGGCAGAAGGGATCTCCTTTAAAACCATTGATTTTATTTATGTCTATGCCTTCATGAATGCTAAAGTAATCTATTTAGTCAATCAATACCCCGATGACCAAAAAGCAAACAAAAGGCTTTATGAAGAACAATGCGAAATGCTTAATGATTTTTACATGTGCTATGCCACAGATATATTCTGCACAATCATACGCTATTCAAATCCCACAAAAGCCTATTACAGTGCTCATGTCGAGGAAAACTACACCAACCAATATAACCAAAGTCTGGAACTAACACCCAAAATTTGCGCAGTACCTATTCGTAAAAAAAAGTATAAAATAAAAGGTCAAATACGAACCATCTATCAAATGGGAAAAATGTACGGCAATAATCAATTTGAATGGATTTCTGTCAATTATCGAAATCCTGATTTAAACATCTCGTCAGTCGCTCCAAAATTAAACCTATACATCCAAACACATGCCATAAAGCGCATGAGCGAACGCCTTGACATCACTGATGAACAAAGCATTAATTTCTTTCTATGGAAAAACACCTGCGATAACTTTGAAATCATCAAGCATAAAAACACCCTGCTCGCACCAGTAAAGATTTACGACATAAAAATTGGCTACTTTGTTGTTGAACCAATAGATGACATGCTCATTATCAAAACCTTCTTATTTATCACGCACAACTGCACACCCGAAGGCGATAAACTAAAAGGGCTGACAGGTTTGGGTAAAAACGACATTAGCTACTGGAAAATTGACCGGTTGAGCACCTTTGTCAACCTCGATGAAGAAAAATACCCTAAGCTGATGCAGCTGTTTACCGATGCAGGCATGCAAGACCTGGCTCAACTAAAAAATAAATACTTTGACATTGAAAGCATTCAGGATGCCAACCTCGATAGCCTGAGGGAATACCTCAAAAACAGCCATCAATATAAAAATGCTAAGGAGGAGGATGTGGTGATTCATGCTTAAGACCAGAATATTCTGGCTAAAACACACAAGCGCGTAGTTTTTTGACTCGTTAAAGTACGATATTCGGAGAAGCTTCTGACTTTTTGATAAAACGTTCTGGCTTTGAGTGAGAATTTTCTGGCTTTGACCCAGAACATTGTATCAATTACCCAGAACCCTCTTACTTTTTCATTGATGATTATGTGATTTTCGGAGAAGCTTCTACTAAAAAGCCAGAATCATCTCTGAATTTCATAGATGATTGAGTAAAAAAGTTAGAAGAATGAATCGAAACCAGAAAAAAGAAAGGCCAATAGCATCGGGATTAACTATTGACCTTTGAAAATAACAATTGTTATTCAGAAGCTTTTTTAGTGCGGGTACGTGGGAAACGCTGTTTTAGCTCGGTAACCTTTTCTTTGGCTCCCGGATGCCCCATTTTAGCAGCATTCTTCATCAGGCTATAGACCATTAGTGACGTATTATAAGCTTCGTGACCAGCTAAAGCTTTAGAGTCGTCAATAGCCGAAGCAATACACTCCACCTTAAAGCTTAAAGCCCGAAGGCGCGATATGGCATCAACATCTTTTTCCAAAGCCGGTATATCCACAAAGGCATCCAACAAAGCGGTGTCTTGCTTGGCTATTTCCAGGCTCTTATCAACAAAAGCCACCGACTTATCACCCATCCGAAGCAATTCGTTCTTTTCGCTTTTCTCCAAAACAATCAACTTGGGCATTAATACATTTTCCAACACCTGAAGCGCATCATTAACTTGCGTTTCTTCCTCGGCGTTGATGCTTAAATCAATTCTGTTTTCTTGCATTTTTTAAGGTTTTATTGATTAAAAATTTGATTAACAGCGCGAGTTTAGTTAAACGCACTCCGAAATTATTGGAGTAAAAAAAATAATTGCCAACGCAATAAGGAAAATTACTGTAGCAGGTTAAAATCCCAGTCGCATTATTCAGTCCTTAGTTTTATTACCAAAGGTGATGACAAAATCATTATTGAGAACATAACTTTGCCGACTATTGCTGTATTCAATATCAGCCCCTTTTGCTTTCAACACCCTAAGGTAATCGTACAAAGAACTTTCTGAAATATTTAAGCGCTTGGCCAACTCCTGAGGTGTACCGGTGGCTTTTCGTTTAATAAGGTGTAGGATGCGCTCGTAGCGCTCCATTTGCATAATAAACTTCATTCTTTAGGTTAAGCTTTTAAAAAGATAATGCACCTACTAGCCTTACAACATTGTATTAGCGATAGGCCTCATTGGTTCATTAATCTCATTTATTAATATAATAGCACTAAGCGTACTGCTTGCTTCTCACATTATACATTTACTTAATCCCGATTTGTAGTACCAACAAACATAGTTGCGATAAATAAAATTTCAAACTATTTATTTATTATTTTCTCTATTTTAGAACCATCCTAAGTTCACTAATACTTAAACGGTATTTCTATTTTTGTTACACAGTCATTTTTACAACATATCTGTCAGTTAAATTCGCACATTCGTCAAAGAAGAATCCCATAATATGTACGAAATTATAATTTTGCAATGGAATCAAAATCAATGCTATTTAATACCTGATCAAACATGAAGCTTAATCTCAAGAAAAAGCTGGCTGCTTATACAATTATAACTGTCGGTGCCGTTTTCTGTCTATTCTTAACCATCTCCCTTATTTTTATTAAGCGCTCATTTGTGGAGTCTAATCGAAACGTACTTATTGAGGAAACTCAAAAGGCAGCCCAGGAAATTAACAAGCAATTATCTTCCCACATGGGCGTGGCCCGTGGTCTTGCTCGTTCATTTGAATCGAGCTATTCGAGCAATTGGGAACAAATGGCTCCCTTATTTAATCGTTCAATGGAAAAAGCGGCTGAGCAAGAGGCCTCATACCTGGCTGTTTGGAACTGTTTTCAATATGAGTTTATTGATAAAAACTGGGGCAGTAAACCAGGCCGACTCACCTCAACCCTGTCACGCGAAGATGGCAAACTTTCGCACAAAGAGCTCATTCGTGATGTAGACGGCGTTCAGGCATCGCCTTATCACAAAGTTGGCAGAAGCAAGCAAGAGTTTATAACCGAACCTTATTGGTATCAATATGGCAATGAAGCGCAAGAAAAGGTATTGGAAACAACCATGCTCATTCCAATGACTGACAATAAGCGCTTTATTGGTGTTGTTGGAATTGATATGTCACTTGAAGCTTTTACTGATTATGTGGCACACATCAAACCCTTTGAACAGTCTGAAGCTTTTCTGCTGTCGAAAGAAGGGATTATTATTGGCCACGAAGATGAATTATTACTTGGCAAAGCGATCAATGAAAAAACAGCAGCAATTGGCGAAATAGAATTGCAAACTGCCAGTAAAAACGATTACTCTATTCTTCACTCAAAAATATCAGGAATCAACTATACGTATACAATTGCACCTATCTATGCCGGCCATAGCCAATCGCCATGGTTTGTACTGATTCAAACACCTAAAAGTGTGCTTTCGGCTAAAGCCAACTGGATTGTAAGCATTATGATTGTGATTGGTATATTGGCAATCGCCATTATTGCAATAATGGTATATATGGTGATGGGTAAAATAACCAAGCCGATCATTAATTCAACACAAATAACTTCTAACATTTCATCGGGCGATTTAACGGGTGAGATGGCCTACAAAAAAGAAAAGAATGAGTTAGACGTTTTAAATAATTCACTACTGGATATGCAAGAAAAACTGGCAGTGGTTGTAAAGATGATACGCGAAAACTCACATCAAATACAAGTAGCATCAAACAGATTAGAACAAGATTCAAGTACACTATCCAACGCCGCAACAGACATGGCCACTTCCTCCGAAGAAGTATCGTCAGCCATTGAAGAAATGACGGCTAACATAGAGCAAAACACAGAGAATGCCCGCAAGACCTCGAAACTATCGCACTCGGCCTTAGAAAGCGTTAAAAGCAGCAATTCATCAACGCAGCGCATGCGCGAAGCAATGGGCTCTGTAGCTGAACGCATCTCTATCATTCAGGATATTGCCGCACAAACCAATATTCTGTCTCTGAATGCGGCCGTTGAAGCAGCTCGTGCAGGCGAATCAGGACGAGGATTCTCGGTGGTAGCATCAGAGGTTAAAAAGTTGGCCGAAAGAAGTCAGAATGCGGCAGCAGACATTGAAAAACTATCGCGCCGTGCTTTAATGATATCCGAAAGGGCTGGAAATGATATGGAAGAATTAGTTCCTGAAATTGAACAGACCTCTTCATTGGTAGATGAGATAACATCAGCCAGCATGGAACAAAACATGGGCATCCAACAAATATCGAGCGCCTTACAACAATTAAACAATGGCACACAACAAAATGCTTCACTGGCTGATACTCTTGCACAAAGTGCTGATGAATTAAACGCTTTTGCTAACGAGCTACACAGACAAGTTGCCTATTTTAAGTTAGCTAAGAATTAAACTGACACATTAGCGTCCTAATAGGCTTATGAGCGAAGCGGGTGTAGCCTTGATCTTTTCTGCTTTCGTTTTTTTGAATTAAGCCAAATAATGAAGTCGGGTTTGGGCGGACAGTCCTATTGATAAAACAATAAGGACAACATTGAAGCTGAAATAATAAACTATAAAACCCTGATACTAATTAACAGCATCAGGGTTTATTAATATCTAAAAGCAAATATCTGTTTATTTCTCCAAAGCCTTAAGCATGGTAGCGCCTAAATCAGCTGGCGACTCCACAACATGAATACCACATTCACGCATAATGGCCATTTTAGCAGCAGCTGTATCATCTTTTCCGCCTACAATAGCTCCTGCATGCCCCATACGGCGTCCCTTGGGCGCTGTTTGACCAGCAATGAAACCAACCACAGGCTTCGTGCCATTTTCTTTAACCCATCTGGCAGCTTCCGCTTCCATGGTGCCACCAATTTCACCAATCATAATTACGGCATCAGTCTCATCATCATTCATAAACAGCTCAACTGCTTCTTTGGTAGTTGTACCAATAATTGGGTCACCACCAATACCTATAGCAGTTGAAATCCCTAATCCTGCCTTTACAATCTGGTCCGCTGCTTCATAGGTTAATGTTCCTGATTTTGAAACCACGCCCACACGTCCTTTCTTAAAAATGAAACCTGGCATAATACCAACTTTTGATTCTTCAGCGGTGATAACACCCGGACAATTGGGTCCAACCAAAATAGTATCTTTTCCATCGATATAATTCTTAGCATGTACCATATCATTGGTAGGAATACCTTCGGTAATGGCAATAACAACACCAATACCTGCATCGGCGGCTTCCATAATGGCATCGGCAGCAAAAGCCGGTGGCACAAAAATAACCGACACATCGGCCTTTACTTTTTCTACAGCTTCAGAAACCGTATTAAAAACAGGTAAATTAAGATGTTCTGTACCGCCTTTTCCTGGCGTTACACCACCTACTACATGTGTACCATATTCAATCATTTGAGAAGCATGAAAAGTACCTTCACTACCTGTAAATCCCTGTATGATTACTTTTGAATCTTTATTTACTAATACACTCATAAGGTATATTGATTTTAATTAGCGATAAGAGTATTGTTTTAATTTCTTAATGTAAATAACCGACAGCTAGCTCATTTGTTTTGTCATTTATCAATCAGTTCCATTTTTAATCTGCCTTCTATCAGATTTAGCGATTATTAATTAGTAATTACCAATTAGTTTTTCAGAAACGCTTTTTTTGTATTTTTACCCTAAATACACCTACTATGAGAATCACCACTATACTATTATTTCTTTGCTGCATTCATATACAAGGGCAACTTCTTGAGCCCCTACCCGATCATTTAAACAAACGCCTTTTACTTGCCCATCCAACAACAAGCAACATTGAGGTGATTGAAGCACTGCACCAAAATGAATTAATTGATATTTCTTCATTACAGCTGATTGGGATTTATCACAAAGATGAGCAATACGATTATTCAAAGTCGGCATTAATGCTAGATTCTCTAAAGCATTTAAACATGCAACTGTACGAATTGTCTGATACGTTACTATCTGATAGCTTGTTTTGCGTCAATGCCAGCAGTACATCATTCGATCAACTCTTCAATGAGAGTGAAGGTATTATTTTCTTTGGAGGCCCCGATATTCCGGCCGAAATATATAACGAAGAGGCTCACCCACGTACAAAAGTAACGGATCCCTATCGTCATTATTTCGAAACTTCACTTATCTATCATTTACTGGGCGGCTACCAAAACAATGAATACACGCCTCTGCTTGAGAGCAATCCAGATTACTTTGTTATGGGCATTTGCCTGGGCATGCAAACCATGAATATAGCCACAGGCGGAACGCTGATTCAGGATATCCCTCTGGAAGTATTTGAGAGTGACGAAACCAAAGGATTAAAACACCTGCAAACAGAAGAAATACATCGAAATTTCTACACTAAGATGCCAGAATATGCCAATAAAGGTTTATCCGGCTCAACATTTCATCACATCATCTTCAAAGACTATTTCTTTCCGGCATTAACGAAGGTAAAACCAGAAAGCACACCTCTCGTCAATAGCTACCATCATCAGTCCGTTGAAAAACTAGGTAAGGGTTTTGTGATAGGTGCCACTTCAAGTGATGAGAAAGTAATTGAAGGCATGTTTCACGCCCATTATCCAAATGTATTTGGAGTACAATTTCATCCTGAGCGATCGCAATTTTATCTTCAAACCCGGAAATACAAAATGGAACCGGATGCTGAAGCCAAATACTTATCCGAATATCTTGATGATGAAAGCATGGATTTTCACATTCGTTTTTGGAAGGCTGTCAATAACATTATTCAGGAATTGTAAGAAAACAAGCAAAGCTTTACAACCCCAGTTCGATATATAATTAAATCACATACTTTAAATAGAGTCTACTCCAATTTAAAAGATATAGAGAACAAAGGGGCTATTAAACAACAAAAGCCCATCTGTTAAGATGAGCTTCTGCGGTCTGGACGGGACTCGAACCCGCGACCTCCGGCGTGACAGGCCGGCATTCTAACCAGCTGAACTACCAGACCTAAAGTTGAAGTAAAAACGAGCGGTCTGGACGGGACTCGAACCCGCGACCTCCGGCGTGACAGGCCGGCATTCTAACCAGCTGAACTACCAGACCAGTTTTAAACTTCAATATATCTGTGAAACTAAACAAGCGGTCTGGACGGGACTCGAACCCGCGACCTCCGGCGTGACAGGCCGGCATTCTAACCAGCTGAACTACCAGACCA
>NZ_JAENRR010000074.1 GCF_016612505.1 Carboxylicivirga marina | reverse complement strand
GAAGACAACAAAATCTTCAGGCTAATAGAAATGCAGCTTTCAAGTGCTGCCTAATAGACATGGGAAATGTCAGTTAACTAATTAGAGTGTTTTTTAAGAACCAGGTTGCGTCAATTAACGTTTAACATTCTCCAATGTGATTGTTTTTGTGATATCAGAAAGTTATTTTTGGATGGATTTTATTTAATATTTTAAGGAGAGGGATACATGAAGCAATTTGCTTTATTACTTGTTTGGGTGCTTGCTGTGCAACAGATTATAGTTGCACAAAAAACAGATACTGAGCGATTCGTTAAACCAATGAAGATTAAGCCATCGGTTAGTGGCAGTTTTGGCGAACTACGCTCTAATCACTTTCACTCGGGATTAGATTTAACCACCAATCGTAAAACCGGTTATCGTATTTATGCATCTGACAAGGGCTATGTATCACGAATTAAGGTATCGCCATATGGTTATGGAAAAGCCATTTACATTGACCATGATGGTGGCTATACCACAGTTTATGCCCACCTCGAACGATATTCTGAACGCATTGACTCATTAATTCGAGCCAAGCAATACGAACAAAAATCGTTTGCCATAGAACTGTTTTTCAAATCGGGAGAGATTGATATTGAAAGAGGTGAAGTGATTGGCTATAGCGGAAATTCAGGAAGCTCAGGAGGTCCTCACTTACACTATGAAGTGCGCGACAAAGCCAGTCAAAAACCGATGAACCCTCTTTTTTTTCGTGATGACATTATGGATGATGTACGCCCTCAAGTTCAGGGCATGAAACTATACTGCTTGTCAGATGATGCCACCATTGGCGGAAAACGAAAAGACCATTATAGTTCAACTGTATTTTACGACCGGGCATTTCACCCCAAAGGCTCAACCATTTTTAAAGCACATGGTAAAATTGGTGTTGGTGTTCAGGTACTCGACTATTTATCCGATAGCTGGCGTAAGTGCGGTATCTCAACCATCGACTTGTATGTCAACGATTCATTGGTTTATGCTTTTAAAATCGACAAATTCAGTTTTGCAGAAACACGTTATATCAACTCTCACATTGATTATGCCGAAAAAGTCAAAAGTGGCAAAGTCATTCAGAAAAGTTTTGTTGATCCTAATAACCGATTGAGTTTATACAAAACGAAAAATGCCTACTGTGCCGATATAAAACCAGGCGATAAGAAGATATTTAAATATGTGATTGAAGATTTCAGTAAGAACCGTTCGGTACTGGCCTTTACTATAAATGGAGAAGCGCCTCCAACGCAAGCAAAAGCCAAAGACAACTCTCTGATATCTGTTAAATACAATGAAACGTTTGCCATTGACACATTGGGATTACAGTTAGAAATATCAGCTAAAACATTCTATACTGACATTAACATGCTCATCCATAAAGAGGAACGTGAAGGCATGATAGCTCCTGTTTATATCATTGGCGATAAACACATACCGCTACATCGCTCCATGACAATCAGCCTGCCAATTCCGGATAGTTTACTGAAATATGACGATAAATTGCTGGTTGCTGGTATCTCAAGTAATAGCAAAACCTATTCGGTTGGTGGTAAATTGAAAGACGACCGCCTGTCTGTCAGCACACGCGGATTTGGACGTTTTACCCTTGCCGTTGATACCATAGCACCTAGTATCAAACTACGCAAAGCACCCGAAAACAATCATTATGGCGGACGACAAACCATACAACTAATAATTAACGATACATTTAGTGGCATTAAAAGTTATGAATGTCTGATTGATGACCAATGGGCGCTTTTTGAATATGATGCCAAAAACTACCGACTAACAGGCACCTTTAAACACATGCCATTTCTTTCAAAAGGGAAGCACAATCTGAAGGTAATGGTAGAAGATAACGCCGGTAATAAATCGATAAAAGAGTTTAATTTTATTAAATAAGGATGGCGCGATTTTTGCTTATCTGCAGGCATTTTAAGCTTATTTTACATGGACATTGTTACACATATTTGGTCGCATACTCACTAACTATTGTATATTTGTTCGCATTGTTCTATTCAGATTAACCATATGTTGAAAAAAATTACCCTCATTATATTATTGCTCAGATGCTTTATTACACCCGATGTTAGTGCGCAAATAAACACCGATCGCATGCTCACAATTGGTAAAAACGCATTGTACTTCGAAGATTATGTATTAGCCATTCAATACTTTAACAAGGTTATCAAAGTCAAGCCATATTTATCTGATCCATACTTTTACAGGGGCTTAGCCAAGTATTATCTAGAAGATTACAATGGAGCTGAGATTGACTTTAACACCTGTTTAAATAAAAATCCTTTTTTGGTTGATGCCTATAATGTCAGAGGCATTATCATGAGTAAAAAGGATAACCATGAAAATGCTATTAAGGATTACTCCGAAGGCTTAGAAATTGAACCGGAAAACATTAACCTACTGATCAATAGAGGTAATAGTCATTCTGTACTAGAGAAATATGACGAAGCCATACTCGATTTTGATCGCATTATAAAAGCCAAACCATCGATGCTAAGTGCATATTTAAGCCGCGGAGCAGCCAAAACTCATGCCGGTGACTCAATTGGTGCATTGGCAGATTTTAGCAAGGTGGTTAAATTAAATCCCTACTTATCAGATGGTTTTGCCTCAAGAGGTATTTTATATTACCAGATGAAACGCTTTGAGGAAGCCCTTGAGGATTATGACAAGGTTATTGAATTAAAAAGTGATTTTGCAGGTTATTACATGACCAGGGGAGTCATTCGATATCAGCTCGATGATTTAAGAGGTACCATGAGCGATTTTGACAAAGTCATAGAATTAGATCCTAAAAACAGTCTGGCGTATAACAACAGAGGAATACTTCGTGCGCAGATTGGCGATAAAAACAGAGCCATTGAAGACTTCTCACGCGTATTAGCGCTAGAGCCTAATGACTTACTCACTTTATATAACCGAGCCCTGCTCTATCTTGATCTTGGGCAGAACAAGCAAGCACTTAATGATTTTAACATCATTGTAAGCAATTACCCAAACTTTGGTCCGGCATACTACAACCGAAGTATTGCCAAGCAAAATATGGGTGATATGAATGGTGCAAAAATCGATTACATGACAGCCGCTAAACTAGATGCTGACAAACGTAATCAGAATGACTTAGCCAGCCAGTCAGCAAGTACTGATAAAGATGAGAAGGACGATACTAAGAAGCAGAAAAAGCAAAAGGCAACGCGTAAAAAGTCTGACAAAGACATTAGAAACTACGACAAACTAGCTGTTTTAGATGACTTTGGCGAAGAAGAAAAAGAAGAGGAACGCTTTGACAACATCCGTGGTAAAGTACAAAACCGAAACATCTTTATTGACCTTGAGCCTGTGTTTGGCTTAACCTATTATTCTGGCGACACACTATTAAGTCGTCCATCATACTATGAAAAAGAGGTGGTTAGCTTTAACAGAAAAGAGCTTTATAAAAAGCCCTTAATCATTACCAACAGAGAAGTTGAGGCTGAAGGCATAAAGTATATTAGAATGATAAATGACATCACTGCTATTACTGAAGAATTGCAGGATGAAGAAACCGATCGTGAGATATTAATTACAAGAGGGGTTTTATACAGCATGGTAATGAATTATAGCAATGCCATGGCTGATTACAATGAAATATTAAAATCGGATCCCGATAATGTGGTGGCACTATTTAATCGTGCCTATACCAGGCACAAAATGGTTGAAGTGATAAAGTCACTGGAAGAAGAATCGCAAGCGCCTAATAATGTCATGCTTCAGGGACCAATCAAAGCAAAAAGCAAAGCAGCAGAGCAAGCACTTAATAAAGATGCGTCACACATCCTGGATTATGAACTCATTATCAACGACCTGAACAGAGTCATTGAGATATCTCCTGAATTTGAGTTTGCCTATTACAACCGCGCCATTGTTCAGTGCTTGAAAAAGAACTTTCTGCAAGGTGTCGAAGATTTTACACGTGCTACCGAGCTAAACCCTGAGTTTGCCGAAGCCTTCTTCAATAGAGGCTTAACATTAATATACCTGAAACAGGAAGCCAAAGGTACTGCCGACCTGAGTCAGGCTGGAGAGCTAGGAATTTATAAAGCTTATAACGTCATTAAACGCTACGGTTCTGAAGAACTATCGGGTGAAGAAAGCATAGCAGAAGTTGAGTAAATGAGTGTATTACCAGATAATTTCGACACAGATAATGCTGAATTTCAAGATGCTTTAAAATTGATTCAGCATACTAGTTCATCAGTCTTTCTGACAGGAAGGGCCGGTACTGGTAAATCAACATTTTTAAGATACATATGCCAGCATACCCACAAAAAATTTGTGGTGGTTGCCCCAACCGGCATAGCAGCCATTAATGCAGGTGGCGTAACAATTCACTCATTTTTTAAGGTGCCTTTTCGCCCCATATTGCCTGACGATCCAGACTTATCAACACATAAGAGACGAATCTTTGATTTTCTGAAATACCGGAAAGCGCACACTCAAATCATCAAAGAACTTGACTTGTTAATCATCGATGAAGTATCGATGGTAAGGGGCGATGTATTAGATTTTATCGATCGTGTACTGCGTGTTTACACCAAAAATATGAATCAACCATTTGGTGGCAAGCAGCTATTAATGGTTGGTGATGTTTTCCAGTTAGAACCGGTAGTTAAACGAGATGATTGGCAAATACTCAAACGCTTTTATCGCTCGCCTTACTTCTTCTCAGCCAGAGTTTTTAGTCAAATACCTCTGGTGCAGATAGAGCTTAAGAAAGTGTATCGACAAAATGACTCAACCTTTGTCAATCTGCTGGATCGCATTCGCCTTAAGCAAGCTGGCAATAACGACATTGCTGCCATTAATCAACGTTTCAACCCATCGTTCCAAAGCCCAATTGATGAGTTTTTTATCACCCTGGCCACTCGTCGCGATACGGTAGATTATATCAATGACAGTAAACTCGAACAACTCGAGGGTGAAGAACATGAATTTACCGGGCGTATTTCGGGAGAATTTCCAGAGTCAGGTTTACCAACACTTAAAGACTTGGTATTAAAAGAAAATGCGCAGGTCATGTTCGTTAAAAACGACATGGAAAAACGTTGGTACAACGGGAGCCTCGGGCGAGTTGAAGAAATTGATGAACATGGTATTTATGTACGCTTGCAGAATGAAGAAATTCATTTGATAGAAAAGGAAGTTTGGCGAAACATTCGTTACAAATACGATGAAAAAAACAACCGTATTATTGAGGAAGAACTCGGTTCATTCTCACAATACCCTTTGAAGCTGGCCTGGGCCATTACCGTTCATAAGAGTCAGGGATTAACATTTGATAAAGTGATGCTCGATTTTTCGGGTGGTGCCTTTGCCGGTGGTCAATTGTATGTTGCTTTATCGCGTTGCATTTCACTGGAAGGCATTGTGCTAAAAACCAAAATATCACCAAGAGACGTCATTGTTAATAACGAGGTCGTCAGTTTTTCAAAGGCGGCCAACAATAAAGTTCTTATCGAAAAAGAGCTTAATAAAGCTGAAGCACAGGATCTTTTCAGAAATGCCATGCTTGAGTTTGACAGTAATAACTTCTTTGATGCTGTTAAATCATTTGCCATTGCCAACGAAAAACGAGAGGCTCTTTCGGTTGAATCGGTGCAACGCTTAATTGCCATGAAGTTATCACGCATCAATCATCTTGAGAAGGAAGTAAAGGAGCTTAATTCAGCCATAAAACGGCAGCAGAAAAGTGTAGAAGAATTTGCCCGAGAATATTTCCTGATGGCCAATGAATGCATGGTTAAATTCAATGATAAACCATCAGCCATTGCCAACCTCAACAAAGCTCTTAAACTAAAACCTCAGTTTTTTGATGCTTTGGTTCGTAGAGCTGGCTTACATGTAGAAACTGGTGATTTGAAAAGTGCCGATAAAGATTATACTGCTGCTTTCAAGCTTAAAAAGAAATCATACAAAGTGATGTATAATCGCGGACGCACACGTCTTGAATTAAAGATGTACGAAAAAGCCTACAACGACCTGTTACAGGCTACTCGTATTAAAAAAGATAAGGCTGAAGCTTATTTCTACCTGGGTGAAGCGTGTGAAAAACTTGGCGATATGGATAAAGCACGCGAATTTAAAAACATTGCTGAACATCTGGGTTTTGAAGAGTAATAACGCATTACACAACCGAAAACGCTGAATACCCAAGGCGCTATCGAAACCTGAATTCCTCTATTCTATACTTATCAGCAAAAAGTTACTCCTTCTCTCCCATCGAGATATGCGGCATGGTTATATTATACTTAACAGCCCATAGGCGAATACCAATTATAGTGGCCACTGTAACACCCTTACATACAACATCAGGCACATTTAAGTAGTGTAGTAATAAGTATATAACAGCTCCTGTAATACAAGCTGTGGCATATATTTCTTTGTGAAATATCAGTGGTACCTCATTGGTTAAGGTATCACGTATAATGCCGCCCACCACAGCCGACGAAAGCCCCATAATAACAGCAATAGGTGCCGAAATACCAAAGGCAAGTGCTTTTTCTAAACCGATTACAGTGAACACGCCTATACCAATGGTATCAAACAGAAAGAGCGTGTTTCGTAGTTTTATAACGGCTTTTTTAAATATAATAGTGATTAATATACCTGCTAATATGATAAAGAAATAATTGTTGGATTGAATCCATGATACCGGCAGATTCCCCAACATCATATCCCTGACGGTTCCACCACCAATGGCAGTTACAAAACCAATAAAAATAGCGCCAAACCAATCAAGACGCTTTTGAGCCGCAGTCAGAGTTCCACTAATGGCAAACACCATGGTACCGACATAGTCAAAAACCAATATTAAATCCATCGAAGGCATAACATCTATTCGTAATATGGTTTTACATCAATCACATGCATACCTGCAGTTTTAGCAGCATCAATACCCAAATGACCATCTTCAAATACGAGGCATTCACCAGGTTTTACACCGATTGCCTCAGCACCTTTTAAAAACGTTTCGGGGTGAGGTTTATAGTTGTTAACATCGTCTGATGTTACAATGGCATCAAATCGGTCAATAATACCAGAAGTTTTTAATAAGAAGTCCGTGCGCTCTCTGCTGGCTCCGGTGCCAACAGCCATCGGCAATTTACCTTGATATCTATCCATCACATCAATGACCGGGTTAATCAATTTAACATTATGCAAGTTCTTCTCAACCAAATCCTCTTTTATCCGAACCAGCTCCTTTGCCGAAATATCAAGTTTATACCTTTTAATCAAGTCCTTACTTAGCTCTAATACCGGACGCCCAGTAAGCATGATAAAAAAGTCATAATCAAACTGAACACCGTAGGGAGCACAGGCTTCTGACCAGGCTACATAATGTACCGGTGTACTGTTTACCAATGTACCATCCATATCAAAAATAAGTCCTTTAATACCTTCAGGAACTACTATGGTGTTTTGCGTTGAGCTATCATTATTATTCATGGCATCATGTTTTGTGGCGCGAAAATAAGCATTCAAAATTTAAAAACTATTTTTTATCATATAACTATTCATAACTTTACCTGAACATTAGCAATGCTAATATGTTTAACCAGCAACTTTTTATTTTTAAACTTAACTCATTAAACTATGAAAGAACTTGGGTTTGAAGAGTTTGATTTACAACCTATTTATGAATGGATAATCACGAATGGCTTTAAAGTTCTTGCAGCCATTCTCATAGCTGTTATTGGATTATGGATAGTCAATAAGATTGTTAAAGGCTTTAAAAGTATTTTAACTGCCCGAAAAATAGACGAAACACTTGTACCCTTTATTGTTAGTCTGACATCAGTTACACTCAAAGTTTTACTTTTCATTAGCGTTATAACCTACCTGGGCGTCGAAATGACTTCGTTTATCGCGATTTTGGGTGCGGCAGGTTTGGCAGTTGGCATGGCACTCTCAGGTACTTTGCAGAATTTTGCCGGTGGCGTTATCCTATTAATTCTTAAACCGTTTAAAGTTGGTGATTACATCGAAGCACAAGGGCACGACGGGATTGTTAAAGAAATTCAAATATTCAATACCATTTTAACTACTTTGGACAACAAGGTGGTTATAATACCTAATGGAGGCCTCTCAACAGGAGCCTTAACCAACTATACAAAAGAACCAACCAGGCGAGTTGATTTTGTATTTGGTATTGGTTACGATGATGATATTGATAAAGCTCGTGATATCATTAAAGCTGTTGCCGAAAAGAATGAGCTAATTATGAAAGATTCCGAAATTTTTGTGGCTGTGCTTGAACATGGTGACAGTTCGGTAAATTTAGTAACACGCTTGTGGTCCAAAACTTCAGATTACTGGACTGTGTACTTTTACATGATGGAGTTTGTGAAGAAAGAGTTTGACAAACAAGGTATCACCATCCCATACCCACAGCGCGATGTACACATGTACAACGAAAAGTAAATATTAACCTAATATTATTCTGTTGATCAACAGAGCATCTAATTTTATTAATTAATTTATGAAGAAAGTTTTAATTGTTTGTTTACTGTTTAAAGCAATAACAGCAACAGGACAAACAGCAGAAAGTGATACCATTAAGCACTGGACAATTGGCGGTACCCCGTCGTTTACCTTTAGTCAGGTTTCATTAACCAACTGGGCTGCCGGAGGTAAAAACTCAATGGCTGGTACTTTTTTACTCAATATGCATTTTAATTACAGTAAAGAACGTGTTAACTGGGAAAACCTGTTTGATTTAGGTTATGGCCTTACCAAACAAGGTAGCGACAACATGATAAAAACAGAAGATAAGTTGTACTTCACATCTAAGCTGGGATACGGAATTGGTGAACAAAAACACTGGTTTTATACGGCTTTGTTGGATTTTAAGACACAATTTGACGTTGGTTATAACGATCCACCTGAAAACACACTTAAACTATCTGAGTTTATGTCGCCGGCTTACCTTAATTTTTCAATAGGTATCGACTACAAACCCAACGATAACTTCTCGCTTTATATGTCGCCATTAACAAATAAAACAACATTTGTTTTGGATGATAAACTTTCTGGAGATGGCGCATTTGGCGTTGAACCAGGCGAAAACACACGTGAGGAGTATGGTGCATCCATCAAAGTATTGGCCAAAAAAAGCAATCTCATAAAGAATGTTGACATTAATACGCGTTTAGATTTATTCTCTAACCTTAACGGGATTCAGAATGCTAAAAATGTAGACGTCGACTGGGAATTGGCCTTCAACATGAAAGTCAATGATTTCCTAAGTGCAATAGCATCATTTAACCTCATATACGACGATGATATAAAATATATAAATGAAGCTGGAGAAACAGAAGGGGCTCGTGCCCAATTTAAACAACTCTTTGGCTTCGGAATAAGCTACAAGTTCGGACGGTAACTTTTACTAATCGGAAAGAAGCCCTGATTACCTTGTAATCGGG
This sequence comes from Carboxylicivirga marina, assembly GCF_016612505.1. Lineage (GTDB taxonomy): Bacteria > Bacteroidota > Bacteroidia > Bacteroidales > Marinilabiliaceae > Carboxylicivirga > Carboxylicivirga marina. The sequence goes on along the minus strand of NZ_JAENRR010000074.1, from coordinate 10,763 downwards.
GCTTTTATTTGCGCAATGGTTTTAATAAATACTCCAAACCATTCAATTTTATCTCATACAATGTATGTAACAGCATTCCCAATTTTCCTTCCGGGAAACCTTTGTTATGATACCAAACCAAATATGGTTCAGGCAAGTCACAAAGAATTCGTCCTTTATACTTTCCAAAAGGCATGCGCATACTCGTTAATAATTCTAATAATTCCGGGTTCATACATTTACTTTGCCAGCGAAAGTATACTTTTAAAATTGAGTTAGCAATAAAAAGCATACTACTGCCTTACTTTTCATGCATTATGTTGCATAGTATAGTATTTACTATTACCTTAAAAGCTTATTAACAACTTAATTAATCTGCGTATCATTACTGATACTTTTTAAACCTAAATGTATGAAACATATCACATTGCTGGCAACCTTACTGGTTGCTTCATTCATTACCTCAACAGCACAAGTTGATCTCACCTATCAAGAACCTTCTGAAGAAATAATGAAGTTAGCCGATGTACCAATGCCTCCTGGTACTGTTATTAATGATGACGGTTCAATCATTTTACTTTTATACCGTAATCAATACAAAAGCATTGACGAATTATCTGAAAAAGAGATAAAATTGGCTGGTATTCGGACCAACCCAATCACAAATATTTCATCGCGCACGAGGTTTTACAACAATGTTAAACTCCTTAAAGCGAAAGGCGATATTGTTGAGATAAAAGGGATGCCTCAAGAAGCACGATTATCGAATTTTTCGTGGTCGCCCGATCAAAGTCGAATGGCCTTTACAAATACTGTTAGCAAAGGTACTGAGCTTTGGTTCATCGATATAGAGTCAGGCTTAGCCAATAAATTAAGTGAACCCACATTAAATGGTAACCTTGGCAGTCCAATAAAGTGGATGAAAAATAACAAGGAGCTGCTTGTAAAGATGATACCTAAAAATCGAGCCGCATTAGTAGATAAAACAGATGCTATTCCTAGCGGCCCGATTGTATCGGTAAACGAAGGTCAAAAAGCACAAAACCGTACTTATCAGGATTTGTTAAAGGATAAAGTCGATGAAGAAAACTTTATCAAACTGGCTGAGTCAGAGCTAAAAATCATTTCAGTTGATGGTACTGTTAATGACTGGGCACCTAAAGCCATTTACCGAAACATTAACTTTTCTCCTGATGGCAATTACGCAATTGTTTCAATTGTGAGCCAGCCTTTCTCGTACCTGGTACCATACAGGCGTTTCCCAACTGAATATGCTTTAATGGACAAGAGTGGTAAGAAACTGAAAACCATAGAAAATGTACCACTCATTGAAGAATTACCTAAAGGTTTTATGTCAGAGCGACTTGGCAAACGTAACATTAGCTGGCGTTCCGATAAACCTTCGACTTTATATTGGGCCGAAGTTCTTGACAAAGGAGATCCGGAAGTAAAAGCAGACTACCGCGATGAAGTATTTGAATGGCCAGCTCCATTTGATGGCGAAGCCAAATCTATATTTAAATCCATTAATCGCTTTTCTGGCATTACATGGGGTAATGACAATACAGCTATGGCCTACGACTATTGGTGGAATACTCGAAATACAAAGACCTACTTATTTAATCCTTCTGACGCATCGCAGGAACCAGAAGTTTTGAACGATCGTAACTACCAGGATCGCTATAGTGACCCAGGTGATTTTATCACAGAGCGTAATGAATACAAGCGAAACGTTTTGGTAATTGATAAAGGTAATGTTTATCTCAAGGGTGATGGATATTCAAAAGAAGGGCAAAAGCCATTTATCGATAAGATGAATCTTTCAACGAAAAAAACGGTGCGCTTATATCAAGCTGATAATAAGAATAAGCTTGAAACCTTTTCTAAAATTATTGACATCAGAAAGGGAAAAGTCATAACAAGGATTCAATCGCCAACTGACTATCCGAATTATTACCTGAGAAATATTAAGTCGCGTAAAGCACCTCGTCCGGTTACTCAGTTTGAAAATCCATTTAAAAGCTTATCGGGTGTTTATAAAGAGTTAGTTAAGTACACTCGCGAAGATGGCTTACCACTCTCTGGCTCTTTGTATCTGCCAGCCGGATATGACCTAAATAGCAAAGAGCGCCTGCCACTTATCATGTGGGCATATCCAACTGAATATAAAGATAAACAAAGCGCAGGTCAGGTCACAAGTTCAGCTAACGAGTTTATTTATCCATGGTATGGGTCACCTGTTTATTGGGTTATGAAAGGCTACGCCGTGCTTGATGATGCTGCCTTCCCAATTGTGGGCGAAGGAGATGAAGAACCTAACGATACTTTTGTCCCACAACTGGTGGCCAACGCCAAAGCCGCGATCGACTTCCTTGATAACAAAGGATATATCGATCCTGCGCGTGTAGCTGTAGGCGGTCATTCATATGGAGCTTTTATGACAGCTAACCTACTTACTCATTCTGATTTATTTGCTGCAGGAATTGCACGTAGTGGTGCTTATAACCGTACATTAACACCGTTTGGTTTTCAGAGTGAAGAACGTAACTACTGGGAAGCACCTGGTATTTACAATACCATGTCGCCGTTTATGAATTCACACAAAATGAAACACCCGTTATTACTTATTCATGGCGTAGAAGACAATAATTCAGGCACATACACCATGCAAAGCGAACGTTACTTTAACGCTTTAAAAGGACTTGGCGCAACTGTTCGTCTGGTACTATTACCGTCGGAGAGTCACGGATACCGGGCACGCGAGTCAGTATTACATATGCTTTGGGAACAAGACCAATGGCTTGACAAATACGTAAAGAATAAGAAGTAGATACCTTAAGAGCTGCTGCAAAACGGCAGCTCTTAATTTAAAAACATTCAGCATGCAACTTTCGAAACTCAACCTTCAGGATGTAAAAAAACAGCAATTTGATTTAGCTATATTACCATGGGGAGCCACCGAGGCTCACAATTACCATTTACCATATGGCACTGATAACTTTCAAAATGGTGTTATCATTAATCAGGCTGCTCAATTAGCCAATAACAAAGGTGTTAATGTTCTAGTCCTGCCTGAGATTTCGTATGGTGTTAACACCGGGCAAACCGATATACCATTTGTTATTAATATGTTGCCAAGCACCCAACATGCCATTATTAAGGATGTGGCTACATCTGTATTTATGCAATGTAACAAACTACTGATTTTCAACGGACATGGCGGCAATGACTTTAAAACAATAATTCGCGAGTTAGGCTTACAATTTCCAAATAAGAAAATAGTATGCTGTAATTGGTTTCAGGCATTGGATGCCACCAAATACTTTACTCAACCAGGCGACCATGCCGATGAAGTAGAAACCAGCTTGATGATGTACTTATACCCAGAACTAGTTCGCCCCTTATCAGAAGCTGGTAATGGTCAGTGTAAATTGTTTAAAGTGAATGGACTCAATCAAAATTGGGCCTGGGCAGAGCGTGAATGGACTAAAATAAGCAATGATACTGGCGTGGGAAACCCATCCAAATCCTCTGCCGAAAAAGGCGAACGCTTTTTCAATGATTTATGCCAGGTGATCAGTCAGTTTTTAGTTGAGCTAGCCAAAACACCTTTGGATGATTTTTACAGCTACCGATAAGATTGATGATTTTGGTTTAATGATGTTAGAGTTGAAGATTATTATAGAATATCCGACTCCAGGTTCACCATCATAACTCATCAATCATACATCCAGTATCGTTTTATACCAATTTTATTTTGGAATGAGCTTTAATTTTTTCGAATATCTTTTGCTTAGGCAAGGCGAAAAATTGAGGCATAGCCTTAGCTACGGCGATATTTTTCAACGAAGCATAGGTGAAAAAGAACGAAAAAACAAGGCTCACTTCAATGTAATATTGGTATTATTCCTCATACTCAAAAAAGAGCTTATAGAATTTCAACCCTCGTTCATTATCAAATCCCTTTTCCATGTACTGGCGTTTGCCATGCACATAAACATGGAAATTTTTATCAAGCTTCAGCACGGATTTAAAATGCTTTTTCTCTGATTTAACAGCATCCTTTGAAATGTCAAATCCATCTTGAAGTGGCATACTCTTTTCTGATTCAAAAAAGCTTTTGTAATCCTGAAAAGCATCTACAACTTCTGGTTGGCGAATCACTTCTTTCTCAAATTCTTTTTCGTCAAAAGCGGCATGCTTATTAAAGTACTCCATTGAACGATTCAGCATGTCTACCTGGTCAGGACGCTCCACATCATTTTCCTCATTAAACACCTCGCCCACAAACCCTTTACACATCTGCAAATAGTTATTGGTAAAGTAGTAGTTGTCTTCCCGTGGTTTTAAACCAAGAAAATCATCTTTCCAAAAATGTGCTTCATTACCTTTATTAATATTATCTACTGAACAAATTTTATAGCCCATATCTTTTTCGGTATTAAATACCAAACAGCCTTTATCAAGCTTTTTAATATTAATCCCTTCCTGAGCACCTAATTCAAAATTGTTATCCTTCAGCATCACTTTCAAGAAGGTATCCTTATTTTCTGATTTGAATATACCTAAGGCATCAACAATCTCACCATCAACCACACAGTTATTAAACAGCACCATGTAGAACTCTCCGCCTTTAATTTTAGGATGATTCGACTGTTCGTATAAATGATTGGCAATGGCAATTGAGTTATCGTAAAATTGGGCAGGACTACTAAATATACCATCAACCAAACCAAACATTAGGTTTTTATCAATGCCATCTTTATGATGAAAATTAAAATACGCTTCAGTTTTAAATGGTTTAAAAAAATATTGCTTTAACACATCAATCACCATTTCATCATCGTGTAATTGTAACTCTCCCTTCGAGAACCTTAATTCTTCGGCTTCTGCCCTACATCCAATCTGGTGAACTACTATATTTTGAATGGTCGTTTGTGTAAAATCAATCATCTCATTTAAATTTTATTTTCATCGCCAAAAATTCGGCTTACGAAAATAACATTTTTCCCTCAATCGTATTCTTTATTATTTGCTTTATTGTTAATAGCGTCCTAAACGTTTTATTCCATTCCTCGAAACGACTTGTTACGAAAGGGCCTCATCTGGTGAGCCATTAAACAAGGTTGTTTGACACTTAAAAATCGTTTTCTGTGTGAGCGAAGCGAGTTTAAACGATTTCAGTCAAAGAACTATAGTTTTATGAGTGAAGCAGGTGCAGTCTTGATGCTTTTTCCTTAGGTTTTGTCATCAAGAACATCGTAACGATAAAGAATTGAATATTCTTAATCGTTTCAGTTTTAAGTCGGGTTTGGGCTGAAAGCCCAATTGGTAATAATAATTAGGATAATATTGGTTTATTGTTTATACACCATTATCAATTGCTCATAAAAAAACAGCTGCATTAACCTGGTTAATGCAGCTGCTACCATCCATGAGAAGTTAATCTTAGCTAACTCTACAGTTGTTAGCATACCATGATACCGAGTGCTCAGCCCCGGCAATCAATTCTTGTAATATTTTCTTATCGTCCCACTTACTTTCAAAACTACATGACTGATCTAAAGCTTTTGAAAGCAATAACCACTCTTCTACCATAGGCTGTGTCAATTGCCCTTCAAATTCCCTTAGTACTTCCAGGCAACACTTTTCAATCATATGTATCTTTGGTTCTTCACGCTGTAACGAACAACGTGTGGTGTACAAATGATCGCCTACGCGAATAAATTCATTCTCATCTAATAAAACGGTAAACGTAAAACTGACTTGTGACATCGTAATCCTCCTTTTAGTTTAGGTACACTACAAATTACAATATCAAGCTAATGAAGTAAAGTGTAGAATTCAGATAATCATCAATTTATCTTCATTCTAAATAGATAAATAATTCTTTATTTACTTCAATACCCTGCGTTTTAAATCGTTTCCAATAAATCTTTTTACTTTTATAAGCCAAAGTTCAAATGATGAAGCAAATATATCTTTCAATAATATTAAGTTCTTTTATATTCACATTACAAGCCCAGTATTATAGTTCAGGTGCCGACCCAGCTAATATTAAATGGCAACAAGTTAACTCCGACGTTTTTAAAGTCGTTTACCCTGAAGAAATAGAAGCTGAGGCGAAACGCTTTATTGCCATGCTGGATTCATTATACGAATATGGCGGACACACACTGGCACACACACCCAAACCCATTAAGGTTATTATGCACGCTCATTCGGCCTATTCGAATGGTTTTGTTTCATGGGCCCCCAAGCGTATGGAGATATACCCTACCCCGCATCAGGATATGTTTGCTCAGGATTGGCTCGAACAACTGGCAATACATGAATTCAGACATGTGGTTCAAATTGACAAGCTCAATAAAGGTTTCACTAAGATTTTAACAATTCCATTTGGTCAGCAAGCTATTGGTGCTGTTTTAGGATTGTATGCACCACTGTGGTTTTTAGAGGGTGATGCTGTTCTGACTGAAACCACATTAAGCGAAAGCGGTCGTGGCCGACGTCCATCGATTGAACAAGAAATACGTGCGCAAGTTATTGAGAAACAAATCTACCATTACGACAAAGCCTACTTTGGCTCCTACAAAGATTATGTGCCGAATCATTACAACATGGGGTATCTGTTAACAGCTGGCGCACGCCATTCATTCGGATCCAATGTTTGGGAACGTGCCCTTGATGAAGCAGCACGTAAACCCTGGTCAATCACGCCATTTAACAGGGGTATTAAACAAGTAACCGGTAAAAATAAAGTGCCATTATACAACGAAGTTTTTAAGGATTGGCATCAGCGTTGGTTAGACACCAACGACTCCCTTTCATTGACAAAACAGAGTAACATTACACAACGAGATACACGGTATAAAAACTACCGATATCCAACAGCTATAGATGATACACATATCATTGCAGAAGTAAATGGCGTAGGTGAGCTCAATCACTTTGTAAAGATAAATACCAAAACTAAAGAAGAGGAGAAAATTCTAATCACCGGCAGCAGAGCTCGCGAACCCTTTTCTTATGCTGACAACAAGATCGTTTGGACAGAGCTGGAGCAACATCCGCGCTGGGAGAATCAGATATTCTCTGTAATCAGACTATTTGACCTCACTACGGGCAAACAAAAGAAATTAAGCTATAACAGTCGATATAAAGCACCGGCGATTTCTTCTGATGGTAAAACGATAGCGGTAACGCACACCTCACTCAGCAACCAGCATAGTATTCATCTTTTAAATGTTAATGATGGTACGCTTATTAAAGAGATTGCCATACCTGACAACGCCTACCCTTTATCACCATCATGGGATTTGAATGGTGAAGCAGTAACCATGGTGTTATTAACGAAAGCTGGTAAACAAATCGTTACCCTTTCGCCTAAAACCGACGAGTGGAGTGAGATTACAAAGCCCGATTGTATAGAAATCCGCTTTCCTAAATTCATCGATGAACATATCTATTTTGCAGGCTCTTATAGTGGTATTGAGAATATTTATCGCGTTAACATCAATGGAAATAACCTGGAGAAGGTCACCGAATCGCAGTTTGGTGCAGCTTACACAACCCTATCTGACAATCAATTAATTTACCAAAACTATACATCTGATGGCTACATGCTTGTTTCAAAAGAAATAAGGAACATTCAAACAATGCCCTGGAAGATAAAACCCTTACCGATTGAACCTTACATTAACAAACTACAAGAAGATGAAAAAGGTTTGCCAAATTTAAAGGATGTATCAACCAAAGGGTATCAGGCAAAAAAATACTCAAAATGGAACTTATTTAACTTTCATAGCTGGGCACCTGCATTTGTCAATGTTAATGAAGCTACGATAACCCCAGGAGCCAGCATTATGTCACAAAACCTGCTGGGCACAACCTTTATTACTGCCGGATACAATGCTGACCAACAATATTCGCGCGAAAAGTTTAACCTTAAATTATCTTACCAGGCATGGTGGCCGGTATTTGATTTGGAATTAAAGGCTGGTAATGAAACAATAGAAGGCAGCTACACCAATGAAACAAATTGGTACGAAAATGTAATCGATGCTAAACCCAATCATTATCTTGTAGATTTTAAAATGAAATTACCTTTAAACTATAGCAGAGGTAAATATATTAGAAGCATACAACCTTCAGCAGGAATAAGCTATCAAAAATCTGAGGATTTTAATTATGAGCGTAATTATTTTAAACTGGATGAAAATGGAATACCTATTAAAGAAAATGAGGAATACGTCATCGATTATAGCGAAACCATAACCTATGAAGGCATTGATATCAAATCAACGAACTACAGCTTTTTCGCCTATAATTTATTACGTTCAACACAACGCGATGTTGCTAGCCGATGGGGACAAGTACTCGAGCTTAGCTATCGAAACACACCGTTTGGTGGTTGGGACTACGGAAGCATATTGGGCATTCACTCAAGACTTTACTTCCCGGGCATTGGACGTCACCACGCCATTCGCATTGATAACGACTGGCATTTCAAAGAAAAAGGTGAGATACACAAAAGTGGAGAAACTTACAATCATCACCTCATATTTAGTGATTATGTGCGCTTTCCACGTGGTGTTAATGGCATTGTAAATGATGATTTATACTCATTTAAAGGCGACTACATGATGCCTTTGCTTAGCCCAGATTTTAACATTCCCGGCCTTGTGTATTTAAAACGTATCACTACAAATTTATTTTACGATTTTTCGCAAGCAACCCAAAGACTGCAATATACTGAGACCAAGGATTGGATAACGAACAAATACAATTTTAGTTCTTTAGGTACGGAAATAAGGGGCGAACTACATCCGTTCCGATTTGTTTTTCCCATCAGCTTGGGTTATCGATATGCTTATCTGCCCGAATCTAAAGAACATTATCACGAAGTACTATTTTCGATGGGATTATCGGGTATAATTGTGGGCAACAAATAAAAGGAACTAAGAGAACACGTATCATACACACGCTACGTTATCGTAAAAAATCTTAAAAGTTGTATACAAAGAGCTGACTTACCGAACCTTTGCATTAATCTTGCGTAATAAAAAACCGGGACCAGGAGACAAGCTTAGTAGTAACGAAAGAATTACGAATGAAATATAGTTTGGGAGCATTTGTGGGGTTTGTGATTTTTACGATAATAATTGACTTTTTATTGCATCGCTTAATTCATTCTGATGACGATAAGCGTTACAATCACTTTTCCTTTCCGTTCGGAACATTTTGGTTTTACAGCATTCCAACCTTCTTTATATTATCCTTTTCAACCATTTTTGCGATAATAAAAACAACCAATCAGGCCTTTACTTATGTCGTATTTCAATGGCTATTGGTTAGTTATCTGGCCATTTACCTACCAAAATTCTTTTATTACCTGGCCTACAAACTCACGCATAAAGCCATTAAAGTTAAACGTAAGTTTGAGAGTAATGGTAAAATTAAAAAGATGAATGAGGGCCGTTACCCGAGCATCTCAAGAAAGAAGTTTTTAAGTCAGGTAGGTATAGTAGTGGCTTCGGCACCCTTTATATCTCTTCTATTTGGTGTGATAAAAGGGCGTTTTGCATTTAGCAAGCGCTATAGTAAATTATCGTTTCCGAACTTACCAGAAGCCTTTGATGGAATTAAGATTGTACAAATATCTGATTTACACCTGGGTAGCCTAAATTCCAATTACAAAGAAATGGAAGAAGCGGTACGACTCATAAACGATGAGCATCCCGACTTAATTTGTTTTACAGGTGACCTGGTCAATAATTTCTATGAGGAAACCATTGGATGGGAAAAGGTGTTTTCGAAATTAAAGGCAAGTATTGGTAAGTTCTCGATATTGGGCAACCACGATTATGGCGATTACTCAAAATGGCCAACACCTCAAGATAAAGATGATAACTTAAATAAGATAAAAGCCGCCCACGGCCGATTAGGTTTTAAATTATTAAACAATCAAAATCAGACTTTAGAAATAAACGGTGATAAAATTGCAGTTACCGGAGTTGAGAACTGGGGACATCCTCCATTTCCTCAATATGGCGATTTAAAAGAAGCTTCGAAAGGCACTGACGACATTCCTTTTAAATTACTTTTATCACACGACCCTGACCATTGGGATGCAGAAGTTAAGACTGATTACAATTACGATTTAACCTTATCGGGACACACGCATGGCATGCAGTTTGGCATAGAGTTCAGAAATTTCCAATGGAGCCCGGCCAAGTACAAATTTCGTCGTTGGGCAGGACTATACAATGAAGGCAATAAGTACCTGTATGTCAATAGAGGTTTGGGTTATTTAGGAATGCCTGCACGCGTTGGGATGCCGCCTGAAATTACTATAATTGAATTAACACGAGGCCCTATCAGCAGCGAACCTATGTAAAGCACTGCTACGTTATTAAAACAGTTACTTTGTCGTTTCTCCGTCATACATCTTTGTAAAGATTGAATCAACAGGTTCCCATAACTCAATTTTATTGTTTTCAGGATCGAGAATGTGTACAAATTTCCCATACTCATAGGTCTCTATCTCATCACATACCGAAACGCCTTCTTGCTTTAACTCTTCTACTAGAGCTTCAATATTCTCCACTCTGAAATTAACCATAAACGGCTTGTCCGATGGATCAAAATACTTTGTTTCCTCTTCCATGGGACTCCACTGGGCATATGCTTTCTTTTCAGGTTTATCGTATAGGCCTCCGCAATGACGTATAGTTTGTTATGATAAAACTTTGAAGTTTTGTATCCATATTTTCAATAAAAAG
>NZ_JAENRR010000073.1 GCF_016612505.1 Carboxylicivirga marina | reverse complement strand
TGGGATGGTTTTTGGAAACATTTTTCTGACGTATACTACACTAAAAATGCTGCGTAATATGAGAACTGCACCCATAATTATCAAAAAAGTTGGCAGGAGGCGCAAAGGTGGAATCTTCAAATAGTCCCAGATATTTCTTCTCAGGCATCCATGTGCGATGCGGCGCTTTTTGGTGATACAACAATAAGAACGGTTTATCAGCATCGCGTTTATCAGATAACCAATCGAGCGCTAACTCAGTGCTTATATTGGTGCAATAGCCCTGGTATTGCTTTTTGATTCCATTCTCAATAAAATCAGGATTATAATATTGTCCCTGCCCGGGTAATACATTGTAGTAATCAAAACCCTGTGGTTGGCCCGGAATATGAATTTTACCGATTAATGCCGTTTGGTAGCCAACGGTTTGTAATTGCTTGGCAAAATTATCCTGGTTCCAATCAAATTTTGAATGGTTATCAATCTTACCATTCACAAAACTATGCTTGCCGGTCAGCATCACGGCCCGACTTGGAGCACAGATACTGTTGGTAACGTAGCCATGATTAAACAAAACACCTTCCTCAGCTATTCGATCGATATGAGGCGTACTATTTAGTCCTTGACCATAGGCGCTTATGGCCTGATAAGCATGGTCATCGCTCATGATAAAAATGATGTTAGGTCTTTGGGCTTGTTTTGTACAACTTACCAACAAGATAACTAATGGCAAGAGCCATACGAAGTAGCTTTTTATCTTCATAATAATATCAATTAAATAGTACTTATTAAAATTTACAATTACTGGCATATAGAGGCTAAAAGAACGAACCCTGTTTCTGAATTTACCTCAAACACAATGACTCAACACCCTTACTACCGAACTAAATAAAGCAATCTTAACTATGCATTTCAAATTTCCCGCGTCTGTATTAAGGTCATTTCTAGTCCGGTATTATTGAATAGACAATACAAATTCTTATACTCACCATTAGTCACTATAAAATTTCGAATGATGTGTCCGGCTATATTCAAGTAATTTTTGCGCAATATTAGGATATTAATTCGTCGTGTAATAGTACAATCTTTTTTTCTTTTGATGCTGTTACAATAGGACACGGCCAACCTTAGCGTCTATTCAGTTCTTTGCTAAATCAGGAGGCCACATTATTCTGTTCACGATTAGATGTAATTACTTCTGTTGAGGCATCTAATACAAAAGAACCTTCATATACAAGTACATTTTGGGGCTGAGGAATAAGTGGTAAAACGACATCAGCCCTTTTTGTGCGGCTTGTAGATTGACAGAAATCCATAGTGAGGCATACCACCAGAAGAATTGTAATTTGTTTAATCTTTCCAATCATATCCTTTTTGACGTTTATTTAGTTTTTTCTTTCTATTTCCACATAAAAAGGAAATAGAGTTTCTTTTCCTTTTTTCGACTTGCTGATAATACCCTACTAATAAGTTATATCCATACGTGGTTCTGCCAGCCATTTTTTAAGGGCAATGCTTAATTCCGCAGTCAATTCAGGGTATGTTTTCATCAGGTTCCATCGTTCATACGGATCTTCTTCTAAATTAAATAATTCTACAGGCTCCCCATCTTTGGCTAACAGCTTCCATTTGCCTTTACGCACCACTTCCGTAGCCACAGGATCCGGACGTTTATCAGTTGTTCTATGATAGTTACCATTGTGTTTGTACAGAGCAATTTGCCAAAATACCAAACCCCTATCTTCCAATTCAGCTCCTTCATCCAACAAAGACCTGATACTCATCCCATCCAGCTTCCAATCTTTATTAATTGCTTGTCCGGAATAATCACAAAACGTAGGTAACAAATCATTGGTGTGAGCTAACTCATCTGTTACTACACCTCCTTTAATTTGCCCCGGCCCCCATGCAATGGCAGGCACACGGATGCCTCCTTCATGAAAATCAACCTTACGGCCTTTAAATTTACCAGGAGAACCCATATAAGCCGGGCCGTTATCGCTTGTGAGAATCACCACTGTGTTGTCATCAATTCCCAACTCTTTCAACTTATCAAGCACTCTTCCTACACTATGGTCCAGGTGCGTAACCATCGAACGATATAGCAGGTCATCGCCCTTAGCTTTTTCCTGATAGGGTGTTAACGAAACATCTGGTGCTGCTTCATAAGGGGCATGTGGGGTATCGAACCATAGGTTTAGGAAGAACGGTTCACTCCCTTTATTACTTTGCTCAATAAATTCCAATGCTTCATCTGTTTTTACATCAGTCCAATGCTTTTCGATTGGATCAATGATTTGCTCATCACGAATTAAGTGTTTGGCACCATCTTTATACAAGCGTCTTTCAAGCATGGCTGGTTTCCGATACAGTGGATCTTCTAGCATGGCCAGGTAATGATCAAAACCATGTTCAATAGGCCCTGGCATACTATTCGCTCTGTTCTTTATATGTACTTCATTTAATCCCCCCAGATGCCATTTACCAATGTGCTTTGACACATATCCAGCCGTTTTAAGGGCCTTGGGAATGGTTGGTACATTCGGCTGCAAATGCATTTCCTCATCATTAAAATGTTTGGTGACATTGTAACGAAGCGGATAACGACCGGTAAGAACACTTACCCTAGTTGGTGTACATACAGCTGAACCAGAATAGAACTGATTGAACTTAAGTCCTTCCTTGGCCATCTGGTCGATATTAGGAGTATTGATTCGCTGGCTACCATAGCAGCTCAGGTCGCCATAACCTAAATCATCGGCTAAAAGTAGAATAATATTTGGTTTCTGCTTTCCTACTGAAGAGTGACATGAAGTCATAGTCAGCACCAGACCAGTTATTAATAATATATTTCTTAAAATCATACTATGCCAAAGTAAATGTAAACAACTAACACTTCGTTAAACTTTTGTATTTTACTAATAAATACCCCGTTTGCACACACTCGCTAACACACTATCCCTATGTAACTTGAGATGAAATACAACATCCTATTGTTATAACTATTTTTTTGCTCCATGAAACATGCCATTTTAGAACTTATCGGTTATTTCTTTAGGCCATCCTCATTCCCAGTTATAACCTTCAGGAACCTCTTCCTTAATAGCAGGTCCGTAATCAATGTCAAGCATTTTTAACAGCGGATATTTGGTTTTTACTTTTTCGTAAAAGCTATCAAATGGTAACCTTTCACCACTGTTCCACATTTGTTCGGATAAAGCATAGATACGTGGAAATACCCGTCTGTCGACCATGTGCTCTTGAACAAACCAATCCGTCCATAAACAACATCCCATTCCCAGTACCAAATCATGCGGATTGTTTAAATCACTTGGGTTTTGCTCATAAATCGTTTTCATATCAAACGTTCTGTCTGCACGGTACTTTGACCAGGGTGTAAGCGGGAAATTGAGATAAGTATAATAGTTTGTATTACAAATGACCTGATGATCTCTCTTAATTGCATTTTCTAGCCCTTTATTTTTATGCCTGCGCCAGTTCCACCACTGAACAACCACATTATCGGGTAATTCAAATCCATCGTGATAAACAACGTCTCCCCAAAATATCACCTTCTTGTTTTTTGTTTTCAGGTAGCGTGCTAAGCGCGATGAAAAATAGAGTTGTAAATCATGGCTGTCATGTAGATTCTCATCCGCTATTTTCTTTTGGCAATCGGGACATCTATCCCAATTTTTCTTAGGAGCCTCATCTCCACCAAGGTGGATATACTCAGATGGAAATAGCTCGCATACTTCGTCTAAAACATCTATAAGAAAAGAATAGGTATCCTCTTTGCCTGCACAGAAAAGGTTTGAAGAGAAACTCATCACAGATTCAGGCGCTTTATTAAAGCAAGTCAATTCGGGGTATGCCATCAGGGCTGCCTCCGAGTGCCCGGGAACGTCAATCTCTGGAACTACCTGGATATGTAATTCAGCTGCATAAGCAACAATATCCTTGATTTCTTGGTGAGAATAATAGCCTTGCTGCTCTTTTCCTGTAGCTACCTGGGAACCAATAGCAGTAAGTTTAGGGTATTTCTTAATTTCGATACGCCATCCCTGTCCTTCTGTTAAATGCCAATGAAATACGTTCATTTTTAACATCGCCATATAATCAAGGTAACGCTTAATAAACTCAGGGCTTTGATATTGTCTTCCCGAATCGAGCATAAAACTCCGCCAGGCGTATTTCGGTTTGTCATTAATTTTAATTCCCTGCAGTGTGACTCCTTTTAAATCGAAGGGTTTTCCTGCCTGTACTTCATGGGGCAGCAGTTGCAGTAAACTATTAACACCATAGAATAAACCAAGCTCGGTATCCGCATTAATCAAGATGTTTTTCGCATTAGCAATTAGTTCGTATCCCTCATTTCCATACCTACCCGGCTCGGTATTAATATTAAAGATGATATCACCTTTCTCTGAACTAACTCTATTAAACTTGCTATAAGGCCTTAATTTTTTGACTAAGAAACGGGCCGTTGAATCGCCTCCATTGACACAAGAAAAAGTATGTTTGCTTTTAAAGATAAATTCTCCAGCTTGCCTTTCTATGCTTAATGGAGTAGGTAAAATTTCTTGTGCTTGTACCATCAATAAATTGGTAATAACACCAATCAAGAGAACTAATAGTTTTTTCATATGATTATAATTTATTTTCAAAGGCCATATGGAACTCCCAAATAAATTTTATCATCCTCCTGTGTGAAAATTTGGATGCTAAATTTACATGGTCGTTTCATGTGTTTAAATTTTGTTTTTATTGCCACTACTTGTCCCGATTTATCGGGATGGAACTCGCCAAAATTAATCATGCTCCTGTGTGAGAAGCTATTCTCATGGCTCGTTTCATATTTATTAATTTACTTTTACTTTCCACTTAGCCAACTGCCCCTGATTCTTAACTTTTGGTTCCTTATTTTTAAAATAATCTTCATGTATCATCCAGGTGATGATATCCCAAACATGAGCTTCTGTCCATAGTGTTTGTTGCAGGTCTTTTTTCCGCTGTTCACGCTATTTGAATAAATCAAAGCGCTGTCAATTTCAATTTTGGATTGCTTTATTTGTCGCCCCATACTTTGCTTCGGCAGATAAAACAAAACGTCATGATAATCCTCTTGAATATAAATGTAGGATTCTATTTTATGGGCATCCAAATTAAGTATTTAACTGATAACAATACCGACAATTAGATTTTTAATAAAGTATTCACTTTGTGCTCTCCTGATTTATAAACCACTCTTCAGTACGACAGTTGCTATATTTATGGTTGAACTTTATGAACAGTTTTAATAGGAATGGTTAAACTAAATTCAGAACCTTCACCTTCAACAGAATCAACACTTAAATCACACCCTAACAATTGGGCCAAGCGTTTACTGATGGTTAAACCAAGCCCAACACCCCGTTTTAATAATTTTTCATGTTGCTGCAGCTTCACAAATTGATTAAATATCAACTTTGCTTCTTCCTGCCCAAAACCTTTACCTGTATCAATAACCGAAATAATAAGATACAATTCATTAAGCCGTGCTTTTAATATGATTGAACCTTCTTCGGTAAACTTAGCAGCATTACTTAATAAATTATTGATAATCTGTCTGATTCTAAATTCATCAGAATCGACAATTAACTGCTCATCTTTAACCTGATTATCAAGGTAATATTGTACATTATAATTTCTATTACGCATGGAAAATGATGAATAACACGAATTAAGCAATTCATTCAAGCTGAATGGACTAATGTGTACATTTAATTGATTGGCTTCAATTTTGGAGATATCAAGAATATCTTCAATCAAATACAATAATGCATCTGCATTGGTATTGATAACATTGATATATTCTTCCGTTTCTTGTTCTGTTAATTGGGTGTCATTCAAAAGTGTAGAAAAACCAATAATGGCATTCATTGGAGTTCTAATCTCGTGCGACATATTAGCTAAAAAAGATGACTTTAGCTGATCGGCTTGTTCAGCCTTTTCTTTGGCTGCTTTTAACTCACAAGTCCTGTCTTCAACCATGTTCTCCAGTTGGTTACGATGCTTCTCTAACTCCTCGTTCTGTGATAATAATTCTTCTTTTTGCTCCTCTATGACCTTGGTTCTATCCTTAACGGCATACTGCAGTGACAGTTTATCCTGTTGTAGCTTTACTTCTCTATTTTTAATGAACAAAGCCAGCAAAACTACACCCAGCATAACCATCAAAGAAATAAACCAAAACCGTTGAAAGAATGGTGGCGGTATTATTATCTTAAGACGCTGGACCTTTTCACTCCAAATACTATCACTATTAGCAGCCTTCACTTCAAAGAAATATTCACCTGGCTTAAGATTAGTATAGGTCGAAGTAGCATTAAATGCATCTGTCTCTACCCACTTTTCATTTAAACCTATCAAACGATATTGATATCTGACCTTTTGAGGGTAGGTTACATTAATGGCATTAAACGAAAGGGTTAAAAGGGTATGTCGCCAACTTAATTTAATCTCTTCAGAAAAACGCAACACTTTCTTATCTAATATTTTTGAATTTCGATAATCAAGCTTCTCGCCATCAATAGTTATATCTCGAAAGACAACCTCAGGTACAATTGTATTAGTAATAATCTTAGATGGATTAAAATAAGAAAAGCCCCTTGTGCCACCAAAGTATAAATCGCCATTTGAACTCGTCGTATATGCCTGAAAGAAGAATTGATTACCTTGTAAACCATCTACTTCCTTAAAAATGCTTACTTGATCCTTATTGACATCATATTTATTTAAACCACTATTGGTTGAAATCCACAACTCACCTTCTATTCCTTTCTGTAATCCGCAAATATAATTATCAGATAAACCATTCTGTGTTGATAAGTTATGAATTTCCTGCCCCATTGTATTAAAAGCCCTTACACCATTCTTTATGGTCCCTACCCAAAAAATTCCATTATCATCAACAACCATGGAATTAGCATAAGTTAGCTTGAGATGAAGCGTTAATGCAGACGCCGTTTCATCAAAAAAATAAACACCATTCTTGTTGCTAAAATAGATTTGACCTTCTGCAGTCTCATATGCCAGAGGCGAGTTATTTCGTTCCTTTGAGGGGTCAGTGTAAAAATGATGTACATTACCATTGGGTTCCAACATTCTGATTTCGCCATCGGTATAGCTTACCCAAAATCTATTTTTTGAATCAATATACAGAGCCCAGCAGTATGGTGAGCTAAGTGCTTTTATTCGTTCATCATTACCCGAAGGATATATAAATTCCTGACGCTTTGAATCAAACATACATATACCATTGCCCCAGGTGACAATCCAAACATTTCCATCCTTATCTTGCTGGATACTTCTAATGGTATTGGACAATAAGCCTGAATCATCGTTTTGATTTGCTATGATATTTCTGAAAGTAGATGTCTCAGGATTAAAAATGCTGATACCACCTCCATCTGTTCCAACCCAAATAGTTCCATCTGACATTTCACAAAAACAACCCACAATATCATGTACAAGCGCATTAATTTTTGTAATTGGTATATCTGTTAGGAATTTAGGTTCTTGATAGGTAATAAAACGATTCAAGTAAGGGTTACTAAAAAGAATTCCACCACGCGACGTTCCGACCCAAAGAATCTTTTCTTCATCGAAGTAGAAACTGTATATACCTTTAGAACTAAGCTTATTGTTTCCTAAACTATTGAGGTATTCGATTGAGCCGGTCTCTAAGTTTAATTCATTAATACCTCCCTGATCAACACCTACCAATAACTTCTTATCATCTAACTCACAAATATCCATGACGATGTCGCCACTTATCGAAGAGCCATCAACACTTGAATACCTCTTGAATTCTCCTTTGTTTTTATCAAATTGCAAGAGCCCATTACCACGTGTAGCTACCCATATTGCACCATTACTATCAACAAATATTTTTTTGTACAATAGTGCATTCTGCTGAATTTTACCATCCGGGTAATGGACAAATTCTTTATCAACTTCATTATATGAGTATATACCATCAGTTGGTGTAGCTAGCCACAGAACACCATCACTATCCTGTACCAATGAATTAATTCGATTAGAGGCTGGATTAGCATTCGATACTGTTAATCGTTTAAAACTATCTGAAATGTAATCATACAAACACAAGCCTTTATTAGTCCCTATCCATAAGCGCCCCTTACGGTCTTCATAAATTGCCATAATGTAATCACCTGCAATAGATAAAGTATCATCAGCAATGTGTTTGTAAACTTTAAAATCTTCTGTTTCTCTTTTGTAGAGGTTTAATCCATCTCGCGTTCCTACCCATAAATTTAATCGTGAATCTTCAAAGATCGTCATCACCCGGTCACTACTTATGCTTGATAAGGCTTTAGCATCATGAAGATACTTGTCAGTATGATACCCATCATAGCGCATCAAACCCGGACCATCATTTCCGATCCATAAAAAGCCCTCATGATCTCTCAATATGCTACGCACCATGGCTACTCCTTCCTGAGAGTCAAGCTTGTTAAAAACAAGTTGCTGAGCATTAACATATGTGAAAATGCTTAGAATTAAGAAAATAATGACCTTTCTAATCATTGCTCAAATCAGAATTTACTCCTAAAGATATTAATATCGATAAATAAATCAAGCTCATAGAACATGAAGCACAATTAAATATCACTTTCAAACCCCGATGATTCGTAACTATTTATCAAGGACTAACAAATATTACACATACTGCAACATTTGTTACAAAGAACACAAAATACTCCCAATTAACTAGATGACACACCCAACCATTCAGTTACACCGTTTATTGTTTGTTTTTTTTCATTTTTACAATCATAAAATCCATGAAATATTTTATCGATGATGCATATAATCAAAATTCACACTTTACTTATCATACTTTTGACCCCGGTATTTGTATCGGCACAAAATGTTTTTGTTTCCACATCAGGTTCAAATAACAACAATGGCAGTCACTCAGCGCCCTATGCTACCGTTACAAAAGCGATAAGCACTCATGCAGACACTATTTTCCTGCTACCCGGCACCTACTATGAAAATGTACTTATCAACAATATTACACGAACAAAGACCAATCCTTTAGTTATAACAGCTGCTGAGAAAGGCACAGTCCTTTTTGAAGGTGTGGAACGCTTTAGCTATAACTGGTCAGAAACAACTCCTGGCTCCGGCATCTATGTATCCGATGCACCTAAAGATATGTGGCAGCTTTTTGTAGATGGTAGAATGATGATCAATGCACGTTGGCCCAATGCCGACCACCCATTTGAAGATTTCGATAACTCTAACTGGTGGGATCGTCATGAATCGTGGTGTAAAGCCGTTAAGGAAGAATCAGGTTTTGAGAAACAAGCTGATGGAACTAAAATAGGTTGGCTGACTGAGGACGGACATCAGAACATGGCCTCAACAGGTATAGACTTTAATGGCAAAGTAGCTGTTTTAAATGTTAACTCAATGGAGTCATACGCCGGCTTAATTTATGATCATACGCCGGGTACAAATGCTTTCAAATATCAATTGCTTCAAAAAGTGTTGGATGGATTAAATGACAAAGAAGTTGGTGTCGTTCATAAAAACCGTGGACATGCTTATTTCTTTTTTGAGAATGGACTAGACCTACTAGATGCTCCCGGCGAATGGTATTATAATAAGGACGAGAAGAAGATTTATGTGATTCCGCATGATGGAACTCATCCCATGCACCTAGAAGTGGCCGGTAAAACACAAAGCTATGCCTTTGAAGTTAACAACTCTGAATATGTTTATATTAAAGGGCTTAATTTCTTTGCCACTACTGTTGCCTTTACCGAGATTAAATTTTCGAAGGTTGAGGACTGTAATTTCAATTACGCCTCATATTCAAAACGTATATTAGATGATATTGATGAAATTGCCCATACAAAAATGGTAATTGAAACAAAGCCTAATAAAGACAACCCGGAATTGAACCCTAACACTGGTAATTTATTTATTAATAACGAGGTTGCGTATACCGACGGAATGGCCTTTCATATGACAAGAGGTATACGCGATACCATTTACAACAATTACTTCCATCACATTGATATATCAGGCACACGTGGTGGTAGTATTGGAGTAGATTACCGTGGTGGATATTACACGGCATTTATCCGTAATACTTTTGAAAAAGGAGGCGGTTCCGCAGCTACTAAGTCAGCTAACTTCCCCTACAATGCCCTAAATCGATTATCGCAATGGGGATATATTCAGGATGACGGTGTAGCTTTTCAAGTAGCTAATGGTGGGCAGATTGGATCTATCTCAACTCAAAACTGGATTCATAACTCGGTAAAGGCCGGCTTGCGATTCGATGGACCAGAAGATACAGATCCCTGGATTAAAGGTGTGATGGTTCAAGGAAGTTTCGTACGTAATGTGGTTTGGAACAACCCTTTGGGATACATGGTAAAAGGAGACGACCACAGAGTGTATAATAACGTAGCGTTTAACAATAGCGCTACTGGTGCCAAAATTTTGGCCAGTACTCAGCACGATAATGGGAATACACATACGATATCGCGCAACAACCTGATGGAAGACTGGTCGGGCGAAAGAAGTGGGGATCAGTTTACCGATCCTGTTCCTGGTATTGTGGATCACAATTGGCTGGCTAATCCAACTGAAAACAACATTTTTAAAGTGCTCAGAGATCCTTACAATTTAGATTTTCGCCCTAAAAGTGATTTAGTAATCGATCAGGGAATTGATATTCCTGCAGAGACATTCGCCACTACTAATGCCCAAATACCTGACTTCACCTCTGAGTTTAAAATAGGCGATGCACCTGACATAGGAGCTTACGAGGCTGGTGCGGATAATTATTGGATTGCCGGACGCATGCAGCCATTAGCTTCTACTCCTATCCCTCCCAATGGTACTGAAACAGCACAGGTTGATGCCGATCTTATGTGGCTTCCAGCTTATAAATCGACCAATAACAAGGTTTATTTAGGAACAAGTGAGAGTAATCTAGAATTAGTCGCAACACAAAGTAATAACATCTATGAGCCTGGTGATTTAGATCCTTCACAAACCTATTACTGGAGGGTGGATTGTTTAACAGATAATGGTTGGCAAACAGGACATACATGGTCTTTTCGTCCTAATGGTCAAGCATACATCGAATGCGGAATGCCTACTTCTAAGTCCTATACTTTTCCAACGCCTAACGGTTCTGAGGATTATAATTCAGTACCGTGGAAAACTGGTGACGAATTCTTGGGTGAAATACACCTCTTATCAGATCAGTTAATAATTATGCAAGATGCTGTTGCCAATGGTACTAATGTGTGGAATAGCAATGGTATGACCGCCAAAGCGGAGATCAAGATACGTGATTACCCTTTCGTGAGTTTTGAATACTTAACGCCTAAGCGAAGTAGCGATTTTACCTGGAGTACTCAGGTCGTTGGAGCTGGTAACGCTAAATCTGCGAGGGGTGCATCAAAAGTAACCTTAACCCCAGCTAGCACAGAATATAAAAACGCCCTTATCAATCTTACACCAATGTTAGATAATTGGGATAGTAAATATGGTGCCAGTAAAGAATGGATATACCTTGAAACCTTGCATTTCACATTAAATGCCGATGGAGATTGGATGTACGCTAGGGATGGTGATTTTTGGCTGGATAACTTCAAAGTTGGATTTGCAGCCATTAAAGACAAAGTAGGTAAGCCAAATATAACAGGCCACAAGGCGATGAACATCGAAAAAAACACCATGCATGTTATTACTTATAATGATTTGAACATTGAAGTGCCTTACGATGGGAACAATTATCCTTGGCCAATGTGTGAGGATGCACCATTAGATTGGAGAATTACCATTCATCCTGGTGATAACTATTCCTATTCCGAAGAAGTGGTGACACCCCATCATAATTTCGAAGGTCAACTCTATGTTTCGGTTTCTATTGAAGCAGATGGATATGAATCAAACCAATATACTGTAATCATTAATGTTGGTGATGTGGATAATAGTATTTTTGACAATTTGGAAACCGGAAACAACTATGTCTTCCCAAACCCAGTTAGAGAAATCATGTTTATCAACTCACCACAAACCATCAAAACCATTTATTTATATTCAGTAACGGGAGTCGTGGCAATGGTCAAAAATGCGCCTACTGGCCAGATTAATGTGAGCGATCTTAGCACCGGAATATATCAGGTAATTGGGGAGAATAAAGATGGTACAAGATGGATTGAACGTATTAGCATTTTATAAGGGATCAAAACGATAAATGTAAGGTCAGCTATACTATTTAGCTGGCCTTTTTAGTAAATCGGCCTATCCATACACAGGGAAATTGCTTTTAAAACTAATTACACCACCCCGCCTGTCGGCACCCCTCCTAAAATTCAGGAGGGGACGGTTTTTCATCCCTCTCATCCTTGCCAAGGAGGAGTACCACGAAGTGGGGAGGTGGTTAAAATGCTTAAAAGCGAATTCCCTGTATCCATACATGAGGTATACCCCCAAAGGAATAATGATGAATCTATTGTCACCTTTCTTTTCCATATGACAACTGCTCTTCTGCATCCCATCAAACAAGTATGTTTTAGTGTATTGATCATATACTGCATAATGGGCTCCTAATATCCATCCATCTAATTATTGATATCTATGAACCATTAGCCAGTTCTAAATCAATATTAATAGAGATTATAGCAAGTAGCGACACCCAATTTCTGGGCTTCTTAGCATAAACAATAACTAATTTCAACATTACATGAGCACAATTATTAATGGTGCACAATCCATATTTCAATTTCAATAATTGACACCATTTTAAACAATCACATGTCATTGAAACTAAGCGTATGCGCTCATATTCAAAGACATTTAAAAAATACAGAAGTCTATAAACAATAAGTCTAAGCCACATAAGGAGGTGCGCAAAAATTTAATGAAACTTGCATTGTATAGATAGAAACGTTTTTAACGAGTGTTTTTTGTCATTTTGAATCAGAAACTTAATGACAATGAAATTATAATTAGATGGAGCGAACATGTAAATTTTAATTTAAAATTGTACTCAGGTGTATTCTTAAAACTTACTTGAGCGTTCCGTGTGACCATTGAAAGAAAAAATATAAACAGATGAAACGAGCCATGAGAATGCTTCACACACACGAGTATGATTGATTTTGGCGAGTTCCATCCCGATAAATCGGGACAAGTAGTGGCAATAAAAAAAATAAAATTAAACACATGAAAACAATTAAAGCATTATTCATAGTATTATTACTAGCACTGGTATTACCTAATTTTGCGCAAGAGCTAGATTTAAACAACCTTCCTTTTCCTACAGGTGGTAAAGACTGGGATGTAGAATATTCTCCTAAATGGGAAGATTTGCGAACGAAAGAAATTCCTGAATGGATGATAGATGCCAAATATGGTGTTTATACTCATTGGGGTGTCTATTCAGTACCAGCACATGGCGGACCCGATTATGTGAATGAACTATATATGGTACACGATAAAGATGACAAAAAGGGCGTAAAAGAATATCACCGTAATAAATATGGTAAAATTGCCGATGTGGGTTATGCAGATTTAGTACCTATGTTTAAAGCTGAAAAGTTCAATGCCGACGAGTGGGCTGGATTAATGAAGCAGTCGGGTGCTAAGTTTGGTGGAATTTGTGTGGTTCACCACGATGGTTTTTGTTTATGGGATAGTAAGGCTACACGCTGGAATGCCAAAAACATGGGACCTAAAAAAGATATCTATGGTGAAATAGCCAAAGCCGTACGAAAACAGGACATGAAATTAATTGCCACTTTCCACCATGCTCGTACCTATGGATATGCCATTGATCGCAAAAACTATAAGGACTATACGGATTACCAAAAATCAAACTGGGATCTATTCGATCCTGAATTTGCCGACTTCTATCGCAATGATTACACCGAAGCAATGGATAGTTTTGGTAACGAATGGTTTGATAAAGTGAATGAGGTAGTTGACCAATATGACCCAGATGTACTATGGTTCGATGGTTTATCAGGTGCGATGATTAAAGGCATGTTGCCTCAAGAGCGCGTTATTAACCTATTTGACCGTCACTATAACAAAGGTGAAGACAAAATGATCTGTAACAAGTTGCCTGGTTCAGGCGTGTGGAATTTTCCATCAGGTGTTGGTATTCGTTGCTATGAAGGCGGACGTGATATGGAACCGGATCCAAAAGGATATTGGATGATTGATCGTGCCATCAGTTATCCATGGTCGTATGTTAAAGATAAAAAATACCGCGACCATGAAGATTTTCATATTCGCACCATTATTGATGTCACAAGTCGTGGCGGTGTTTACTTACTATCCTTAACACCTAAAGGAGATGGTTCAATATCTGAAACAGAGCAGAAAATAATGAAAGGTATTGGTACTTGGATGGATTTGAATGGGGAAGCAATATTTGCAACACGCAAGTGGCGAACCCACGGCGAAGGAGAAGCCAAAATTGTACAGATTAAACCAGAGAAAGAATTGGTTTGGTGGGATTTCAGACGCATTCAGGACAAAGAAATACGCTACACTCGTAAGAAAGATAACTCAGCCGTATATGCGATTGTTACTGGCTGGAATGAAGGTGGCACCATCACACTGAAAGATTTGGCGAAGGGTGAAAAGTTTGCCACTAAGGGAATTAAAGAAATAACCATGTTTGGTGTAGATGAGGCTATTAAATGGGAACGTACTGACGCTGGCTTAGTATTACATTACCCTGAATCTAAACCTTGTGATCACGCTTATGCGTTTAAGATCATTCCAAATGGAAAGTTGGTTGACTTTGATCGTGAATAAGAATTGCATCAATAATTATATACTTTAAAGTTCGGTAATACCGGACTTTTTTGTGAGTATCAATAGCCTTATCATATCTAATGGGACTAATGCAATAAATATATCAAGCAATCTTTCTTGATAATAATTATCTTTAACCAGCCCTATTGTCAGGGATTTCGCTTTTAACATTTTAATATTCTCTCCCTATATTTGTCATCAAAAGCAGCAGTTAATCTCTTAGCTGGCTTAGAGAGTCAGAGCATTACCGTTATTAAACACATTTTAATAAAGTAAAAATCCCAAGCAGTTATTACGTGGGATTTTTTTACTATTTTTTTTAATAAAAGAGTAATTTACTTCTGAATACATAATATAGAACATTATAACAACTCAACATTAATGATCTATCTAAGTCAAATTTAACTTACTTTTTTACTATCTTAAACCTCTTTTCCGAGCCATTTTTATTAATTATTTGCAAAATATAAACACCACTTGGCAAACTACTTATATCTACAAATCCTTCTATTTCAGAGCTTTTATAAACTCGTTTTCCATCCAAATTTATTAGTACCGCACTTAGCCTTTCCTCTTTATAATTAGTTATGAAAAGCATATCCTTGGTTGGGTTTGGATATACTGCTATATTGGAAAAAGCATCATTAAAAACGTTTGTAGGTGTAGTATCAGTTAAAGGAGAAACAAATACCTGCCCCATTCTGTCATAAGATGTAGTTCCATATTCTTCGCCTTCAAAACTATCTTTAACAGATTGCAACCAAACTTTATAAGCTTCTATCATATCATTTAGTATATCCGAGTAACTTGAATTTCCTGCTAAATCATTAGTTTCAAAAGGATCGTTCACTATATTATAAAGTTCAAAGACCTCGTCTTTAGCATATAATTTATAATCTGCTAATTGGTAACTAAGCTGATCTTCAAGGTTTTTTGAATCAGACCAATTGATATGTTGAAATGCAAAACCAATTCCATTATCTCTTTTAAATTTAGAGTCACTGATTAAAGGCAAGAAACTTTCACCATCATAAGATCTATCACTTGGTAGGTCAATATCTAAAATATCAAGAATTGTTGGAAAATAATCTGAGGTACCAAATGGCTCATCAGTAATTATTTGTTGTGTTATTTTTTCTGGCCACACCATTACACTTGGCACACGAACTCCCCCTTCATATAAAGATCTTTTTCTTTCCTTATAACCTTTCGTTATTCCCGGCGTACCATCCTCTGGTCCATTGTCACTGCAAAATGTAATTATGGTATTATCAGCAATACCTAATGTTTGCAAATGATCTCGTAAGCGCCCTATTTGCTCATCCATAGCCGTAATACAGCCGTAATAGTGTTTCTTTGCTGTAGTCTGTCCATTGTACATAGCTAGATATTCCGGTCCTGCAACAACTGGTTTATGGGGTGCATGAAACCAAACCACCGCTAAAAATGGCTTATCGTTACTTTTAGCATCATCAATAAAAGGTAATACTCTATCCATTACCACCTTACTAGCATCTCCACTTAAATTATCGGTTACTTTATTATTATTTTCGTCCCAAAATGACGTACCAAACGGGGTACTTGTTGTCCCGGGTTTTATCATGGGATCATATGTTGGTACTTTTGATTCTGTTGCAAAAACCTTATCATATCCGTGTAATACCGGAGGGTTATATTCTTTGGTATTTCCCGGTTCACCTCTGTTAGCATCATATTCAGTATGCGTCATAGTGCCTAAGTGCCATTTTCCAAAATGTCCGGTTGAATAACCAATACCTTGTAATACCTCAGAAATTGTGATCTCTTCAGGTCTTAAAATCCCTTCGTTTGCTGTAAAGACGCCTGTTCTATGAGGATGTCTTCCCGTTAAAAAGCTCGCTCTAGTTGGTGAACACACTGGTGAAGCTGAATAAAAACGATCAAACCGAATACCTTCATTTGCCATATCATCTAAACTAGGCGTTTGTATGACACTGTGACCGTTATAATGCGCATCTCCCCAGCCCATATCATCTGCCATTATTAATATAACATTAGGACGTTCCTGCGCACTGATATTCAGACTAAAAAGTAAAATGACAACACTTAAAAGGGGCTTTAATAATTTCATTGTTACAAGTTTAAAATTGAGTTTTGTTTTTTTCAAAGCTATGCTTATATAAGACTATATAAGGGGGTGTATAGTGCAATTAATGGGTAACAGGGGAGAACCTCACCTTTTGTTTATCATCACCACAGTTGGTTCTGTCGCATCTGATTGAATTGACTTACTAGGCTTCTAAAAAAAGCGCTTAACCTATCGGTAAGCGCTTTAAAATTTATAAAAACATCTTGATTTTTAATTCTTAATTATCTTATAGGTACCTACAGCATTATCTACAGTTACTTGCATTAGGTAAATACCGCTTTGTAAGCTAGAAATATTTACTCTCTTGCTTAACGCATTAACAGGTGCAGCGAACTCTTTTTGACCTAAAAGGCTAAAGAACTCTACTTTCTCTATTCTTTCAGAAGCAGATAAGTTTATAATACCGTTTGTAGGGTTTGGTGCATAGTTAAAGCTATTTTTAGCCGTAAATTCTTCATTAGATAAACCAGTGTATACACCTTCTGTGATACTTATTTCGTCTAATAATACTGGAGAACCGGCTGCATCTGGTTGAAGAGCTATTGCTAAATAGAAATCAGTAAGCTCACCCGTAGTAAACACAAATGACACCGATTCGTATGCACTAGTAGACAAAGTGCTTCTCTTTACTTTCCATGCCTGATTTTCTGCATACCCAAAAGTTCCTTCAGTTGCAGTTTGGACCACGTTACCAGCATTCGATACAACCTTAAATACTAAAACTTTAGTATCATCACCTACATCAGCGTTTACTTTTCTTACTCTGAATGAACACGTGTAAGTAGTATTTGGGGTCAATATCACATTTTGGTGAACCTTACAAGCATTGTCCCTACTGTCTAATTGAAGAGCATAAGTACCCACATCTGCATTTGATGATACAATAGTGTTGAGATTATTTCCCGCGCTAGGGCTAGCCCAAATACCAGTTTCTCTAGCTGCGCCTGTACCTTGTACTACTATTGATTCACCACTGGCACCGATCGTTTCAAAACCTCCATCGACTATTATTTGTCCAAAAGATAAAGACGTTACACATAACGCCATGATAAGTGTAATTGTTTTCATAATAATTAATTGTTAAGTAAATAATGATGTATCGGCATTTTTATTAAAATACCGTTTTAAGTATTATATTTTTCGAGTTGAAAATGTATTTAAAGATAATTTGAAGACGGAGAAAAGTACGTTTGAATTTGAATGAAAAGAGCAACTTATTGAATAAGAAATAACAACAGAATTGACATAAAACAACAAGGGATTCTGCATTGCAATTTTGTATTGTCATGTATATGTGTGTGTTAGGCTTTAATTTGAAGTTGTACTCCAATGTATTATCAATAAATTCTATACTAAAGTTTGGTTTGATAATTAATAAAGCCCTTAATCTTTTACACAGCGAATTGAAAAGCCATGGTAGTCTTTATTTTTCC
Organism: Carboxylicivirga marina; assembly: GCF_016612505.1. Taxonomy (GTDB): domain Bacteria; phylum Bacteroidota; class Bacteroidia; order Bacteroidales; family Marinilabiliaceae; genus Carboxylicivirga; species Carboxylicivirga marina. Next base: position 2,242 of record NZ_JAENRR010000073.1, on the reverse strand, counting down.
CTCGATAGATGGCTCCGGTTTTTTTATTTATACTTCTATAAATATTTTTCCCATCATATATGTTACCTCCTTTGGTTGATGTCCAGAAGTAGGCATTATTTCCTTTTCCCAGGAACTTAAAATATTCTGTTGCATTAAATTCTCCGGCAGGGAGGGCATAAAATCCTGTTATATTATTGTCGGGGTGATCTACCCATCCGTCTTCTGACTTCAATTGGTAGCTTTGTGTACCTCGGGCAGCATCAAGAAGATTAAGTTCATCTGAAGCCATTCCAATGTGGTCTTCCAGTAGCTTCCAGTCCCCATCGCTTGAAACATGCCAGCCTGTCGGGCATACATTACCGCCGGTCCCCTGACTATGGTTTTCTCCGGTTGCTACAAATCCGTTATATAAAGCCCCATGATTGGCTGCGATAGCTGCAGACTGATTACCATCGTAGTAAGTAAAAAAGCTCATAAACCAACTATTGCTGAACCAAGCAATGCCATCGGCAGATTTATTAATGGCAGTTCCGTCATTAAATTTGCTTGCTCTCAGGTTTTCGGCCATCCACCATTTATCACCAATTTGAACTACTTTATAATTGTTGCCATTGAAATCGGTACATGCATGAAACTCAAAATCTTCAGTTGTTGAAGCTGTGGGTACAATTGATTTTAAGGTGCTATATATACCCGATGAAGCCGTAATTATCAATCGGTCGCCATCATTGTACTCCATTTGAATCATGTTTGTATTCAGTCCACTCTTTAAAGAGGTTCTTTCTTCCTGATACCCACTATAAGTTAGTTGAGTACCTCCATTATCGGTACCTTTGCTAATAAGCTTTGCAGTATAGAAATAACCATCTGCTTTAATGCTTAGTGTATATATGCCTGTACTTAGGCCTCCAAATTGGAAAAGGTGCGTGCCTTTGTTTAAATTATATTGACCAGAGATTACTTTTTTGCCACTTATACTGTATATATCAATGGTACAAATACCATTTGCTTTGGCTATAAATTCGATGTTTCCATTGTCCTTAACCGGATTTGGATATACTTTTAGTTCACCATTTGAGAATTCATTTGTTGAAATAGCCGTAGCAAGCCCTTTTAAATTCAAAATATCCTGACCAGTAAGTGTTAAACTTGTGCCTTGAGTAATGTTTTCCACTAAAACACTTTCTACCGATGTGCTTACTCCTGAACCTGTAAAACTTATTTGGTAGTCCTGGGCTTTTAAAGTTTGTTGAAATAATACCGAAGCAATCAATGCTATGATTTGAATAGATAGTCTCTTCATTTTGATATTTTAAAGTTTAAAACTTCTCACGTATTAACGTAAAATACTTTTCTTCAAAAATATCTCTGTGACGAGTTTATTGTAGGTTAGATACCGTCAAATATAGGGTGAAATCAGTTCAATTCTTTTGTTTAGATGGTGTTTGATGTCTCAAATTATTATTGGGAATGGTAGCAGAGAGCTTAAAAAGGTGTAATCTACTACATGTTAAATTGTAACTAAGAAATCTAAAAACTAAGGAACGGTTCTCTCTTTGCAAGATGTAAGAAAGAACCGTTCATTTAAACTTCCTTTAAAATATATTTAATTACTTCCCCGCATAAGGTGGTTGGTCAAAAGTTAGTCCATCACCTGTTACTCTTGGGTCTTTGGTTTTTTCCAGTTCTTCTAATAGTTGTTTTCTTAGTCGATTTTTGGTCGTTAGGTAATCCGGATTGTTCGCCAGCTTGTTAATCTGATAGGGATCGCCGGTAATTTGATAAAGCTCTTCTTCGGGGCGTTTAGCAAATGCAAACGCATAATACTTATAATTATCAGCTGTATTTTTATTTTTAACTATCCAGGCTTTTGTAGGGCTTGCATCGTAGTCGGCAAAACAGGTACGTGTTTTTTACTCTACTTCCTTAATGCTAACATTTGGTTTTTCCGGATTACCCATAGGCCATCTGTCAGGTTTAAAGTTGATGATGTACAAAAACTCTTTCGTTCGGATCGCTCTTTGTGGATAAGGTAAGTTGCCGTCTCTGGCTGATTCAACATGCCTTTCTCTGCCTGTAATTATACAATATCTGTTAGGCTCATCAAGGCTCTTGTTTTTAAGCAAGGGCAATAGACTTTTTCCGGTCATTACTTTAGGAATGTGCACATTGGCCACATCAAGAGTAAAGGTCTCCGCATTACCGATATAAAAAAAACAACTCATTAGATTGATCAATCAATTTGAGGCAGTGTCAATCA
>NZ_JAENRR010000072.1 GCF_016612505.1 Carboxylicivirga marina | reverse complement strand
TTTCAATAGGCAGCAAGGAACTAAAAGTAATTATAACCGCTGCAATAGTGGTCCAGTTTTGGAACGAAAAGAGCATTCCCTATAGACTTTATATAATCAGGCATAGTGACATTTATTAATTTATTATTAGCAAACAGTGAAGCTCCAATTGAAGTCAACTTATCAGATAACTCTATACTCATCAATTCATTAGAAGAGAATGCTGAATTTCCTAGTATTTGAACATTATTGGGGATAATTACTCGAACTAATCGATTATCATGAAATGCTAATTCTCCAATTGAAGTTAAATTAATTGGAAGACTTATACTTGTTATTTGGTTTTCGGCAAATACTTCATCACCAATACTAATAAGAGAACCAGGCAAAATTACACTGATCAGCATGTTATCATAAAAAGTCCTCTTACCCAATTCAGTAACACCATTAGGGATTGCCACATGGATTAATTCATTTGAAGCAAAAGAACCTTCTCCTATTAAACTCAGTGTAGATGGTAGCTCAACTGAGGTTATCCGATTTCTGCTAAATGCATAATAACCAATTGACCTAAGCCCATCATTCAATAAAAGCTCTTTTATTTCATTGTCGTAAAATGCGTAATGTCCAACGTCACTAATACTTTCAGGCAAGGTAAGGCTAAATAATTCGTTTCGATTAAATGCGCTATTACCTATCAAACGAAGGCCTTCTGGGAGAGTTAAGCTTACTAGCGATGAGTTGGAGAATGCACTGCTCCCAATTCCAACCACCTTTTTCCCATCAATGGTTTCTGGTATTACTAAATCGCTTGGTGGTGTGCCATTATAGCCGGTAATGGTTACTTCATCGTTAACTATTGAGGTGGTAAACTGCGCTTTAACAGCATTTGTAGTAAAAATGACTGATAAGACTAAGAGAATTTTTATAAGACCTGGCTTCATAGAAATATGCATATAGAGGTTTAGACTAAAAAAAATCATTATTTGTAATAACGATTAAGTGGTAAGTAAATTATTCATTCTAATTGATAATAAAATCATCAATGCGAAAATATTTTTTTCATCAAGAAGTAATTTTATTTTGATCAAGGTGAAAATTTACTTCCATCAAGACGAAAGTATATTTCTATGCTTTTACTTGTCAGCAAGTGTTTTAAATCGTGATATTAATCATGTTGCATTTGTTTTGAGCCTGCTTAAATTGTATATATTTTTGATAATGACAAGCAATATTATTATTGAATATTGTAAAATACTAACCAAACATTTTAAGTAGTTATGCTTAAATACAAACTAATTGAGAGAGCAAATCCCAGAAACCCTGAAGCTCCTAAAAAACTCTATGCATCACCTGTATTGTCAGGTAAAAAAGGACTCAAAGCGATTGCTATTGACATAGTAGAAAAATCATCGCTAACCCGTGGTGATGTGAATAGCACCCTGGATAATCTGGTTGATCAGATTCCTAAATATTTGTTAGATGGCAATTCGGTTAATCTTGGCGATTTAGGCACTTTGCGTATCTCATTCAGTAGTGATGGTGTTGAGTCAGAAGAAGATTTTAATGCAGCGAGTATCAAGAACCTGAAGCTGATTTTTACACCGGGGAAAGACCTCAAGAAAAAACTGCTTGATGCTTCGTTTGAGAAGGCAAATTCTTAAACCGCTTTTCTACATGTATTATTAGCCCTGTTTTATAATAAATGGGGCTATTTATTTGTCACCTCTGATTCAAAAAATCTCCAAGGTGATGCCTACCATAAGGCTTTGCAACATTATCAATGGCCATGGCGCTTAAAAAAACTCAGTCGGTCCGTATGTTTTTGGCAAGGCATCATTCAGCAAATTCAAATTTGCCTTATTGTCAACATCCATATAGGTCATACCATCTTTTGGCCGGGTAATGCCAATGATTGAAAAGACATAGTTGACACCATTTGCAACTCCTTTAATACTCGCTGGCTTGGTGACTTCACCAATAAAAAAAATCATCAACCGAGTTGAATTTTCCTTTTGAGATTCCTTTCGAAACAAAATATTTACACAAAACCATCTGCTCAATTAGTTTTATAACCAGGCACTGCCCAAGGCATCCGCTAGCGCCTGCTACAAGGCTTTTTTCATCTTTATCAATTTCAATGGCAAATTCAGAGCTTGTAGAAGCCCCTCTACTGACCATCGTCAAAAACTAACAACAATGAAAAATAAGTATCACTTGTAGTTTTATTCATGCAATGATGAACAATTTGCGCGCAAAATGCTTATTTCAAAAAAACTTAAACAAATGAAAAACTTAATTTACACGATTATTCTAAGCACATTTATGTATAGTTGCGGCAGTAAACCAACCCAGAAATCAAAAAGCACTACACCGCCGGCAAATTCCCAAACAGCAATCATTCAACTCGATAATATACAGTTAAACGTACCTGAAGGATGGGAGAAAGTAACACCTACAAGTAGTATGCGCGTTGCTCAAATGAACTTAAAGTCCGACCCTTCAATTCAAATGACGGTGTTCTTTTTTGGCGAACAGGACATGATTCAACAAAACATTGATCGATGGAAAGGGCAATTTACCCAGCTTACAGAATTTACCGAGCTTAGCAGCCAAAAACCTGAAGTAAGCGCTGTGAAGATTTTGGGCACATTCAAACAAAAAGCACGCCCAATGGCGTCTGACTTTACTGAAGCTCCAGGTTATGGTACTTTAGCTGCTATTGTGCCTTCCAAATCAGGTCCTTATTACATTAAATTAAGTGCTCCTGAAGCCATCATTCTATCTCAGGAAAACGGTTTTATGCAAATGCTGGATTCCTATTCAAGCAACTAATAAAGTGAGTTTCGACAGCGCGAGAGACATTTTACCAGCAAGTCACGACATAGACTTTGTAGGATTTTAGCTATAAAATTCACAAAAATTATGAGTGGGAATGTTCCTTTTGACAATGCAAAAGGAATAAAAAAAATGGCGCTTCGCCCATACCCGAGTTACTTTTTCCTGCAGGTGAAAAACTAACGAAAAACCCCGCTGACTGCAGCACTCGATGACCTTTCTAATCTCGTTCACTGAATTAAAAGAACTCACCGATATCCATCGGTTTCAAACAGCTTTTAATTCTACGCTCACTTCGATTGAAAGGTGTCCATCTACGTTACTGATGTCAAGCTCCTTGTAAATTCAACGGGTTCTTGGATGGCGCGTTGGCATGCCGGAAAGTGGAGGCCGGTGGTGGGGTGAATTGTCTCTTCTTCTAATAATTCAATGAAGGGGCTTGCCTTAATGTTTGAAAAACATCTTACTTCATTAGAATTATTGAGAAGAGAAAAGAGCGGGAAGGCAATTTTTCCGGCTAGATGTTTTGTTTCTTTTACAGCAATGGTAAAAGAAAATCGCATGATAAGGCTAAAATTGGTTAATGTCAAAAGCCTTATAAGCTTTCATCTTTCTCTTTCACCAACACCGTAGCGCCAATATTAATATGCCCCTGCTTTTGAAGAATACACCAACCTTGTTGTTTTAGTTTTTTGGCAATGGATCGATTGAGCATTCCATGCGCAACTAATACCACTGTCTGCTCTTCTTGGGCTAACAAAGCTAGGCGTAAAGCTGCCTGCTGAGACCTTATTTTTGCTTGTTTATAACTCTCAATACCTTTTTGATTGAGACCCAGCACCCAGGCTGCCCGACTTAATGTTTGCCACACAATCAAGGGTAAAGTATAAGCATTGGACAAAGCAATTATCCGGGTTTCAAATTCGCGAAACTGCGCATCACTTTTTATTGTATAAACCTTACCAAAAATAGCATTGGCTGTTTCTTCAGCGCGTCTGAGGTTGGAACAATAAATCACCTGTTCATCGTCCAGACTAAATTGAACGAGGGAGGTGTCAAAAGGAATAATAGGCACTTTTGAATATGCGTCGACATATGCTTGGGCCATAGCCGAAGTGCATATTTTTTTTTTCTTCACATCGGGCTTCGCATGCCTTATCAGGTAAATACGTAGTTTTGTACTATCCTGTGAACCAAAACTTTCAATATTGGTAAAAGCACTCTTATCCTTAAAACCATGCAGGTATGCTTCTTTTGTAAGCCGCTTTGTTCCTGTGCAGGAAATAAACAGCCAACTCATAATGCTATATAGTAATATGTATTGATACCCTCGCATGTGTGCCTTTTTGCAGCAATATAAAGATAATTGAATAAAATGCGATTGATTGTACTACTGGCTAAACCGGGAAATTAATTATTTTGAAGCCAAAACTCATAACTTTTCAACATTTATCTCATAACGCTATAACTCCTTGATTTTGTCGTACAAATGTACAATCTAAGGGTAAACACATTCCTGCACCCTTTCACTCATCTACAATATTCAATTAGTAATCAATTCAATAGACACACCGGTCTAAAAAAGGGTGCTTTTGGGGAAATAAGATTATACCTTTATTTTCGCATCCAAAGCTATGATCATGAAGAATATTGCATTCCTTTCGTTAATAATGTTCTTGAGCACATCAGTATTTTCTCAAGAACCGGCCACATTAGTAAATCCTTTTATCGGAACCACCAATTATGGAGCTACCTATCCCGGTGCTGTTGTACCTCATGGCATGGTCTCTGTGGTGCCTTTCAATGTGACACCTCACAAGGGTAATGAGTATTCTAATACTAATAGCTGGTGCAGCAATCCGTATGTTTACAATAATAAATGGATGACAGGTTTTACGCATGTTAACCTTAGCGGCGTTGGCTGTCCCGATTTAGGAAGTATTATTGTGATGCCGACCACAGGCGAACTTAATGTGGATGTTAATGAATATGGCACCACCATTTCGAATGAGAAAGCCATTCCCGGTTGCTATTCTACAAAGCTCGATCGCTATAACATCAAAGCTGAAGTGACAGCAACAACACGTTCGGGATTGAGCCGTTTTACTTTCCCTGAAGGCAAGGCCAATATACTATTAGATTTAGGCCATGGGCTAACCAATGAAAGTGGTGCACACATTAAGCGCGTGTCTGAAAATGAAATTGAAGGCTATAAGTTATTGGGAACATTTTGCTATAACTCACATGCGGTAATGCCGGTGTATTTTGTTGTCCGCATTAAGCGCGATAACATGGAAAGTGGCTACTGGAAATTTCAGAATAAGCTGCCCGGTGCGCGTCATAACTGGAGCTCAACCAGCGATACTTATAAATTATACACTAAATACAACAAGGAACTATCAGGCGAAAAGATTGGCACCTACTTCTCATTTGACGCTCACGAAGGCGAGCAGGTAGAAGTGCAGGTAGGGGTTAGCTATGTGAGTATTGACAATGCCCGTGAGAATTTAGATGCCGAGCAAACAAACTTGTCGTTTGAGCAGATTAAACAAAATGCATTTGACTATTGGAACACGGAATTGAAGGTGGTAGAAGTAGAAGGTGGCACTAAAGATGATAAGGTCATGTTTTACACCGCACTTTACCATTTATTGTTACATCCAAACATACTTCAGGATGTTAACGGTCAATACCCGGCCATGGAAAGCAATGCCATTTTGAATGTTGATAACGAAGAGCGCTATACGGTGTTTTCATTGTGGGATACCTATCGCACTGTTCACCCATTGATGTCATTATTATATCCTGATAAACAACTCAACATGGTACGTAGTATGGTTGATATGTACAAGGAAAGTGGCTGGCTACCAAAATGGGAAATATACGGACGTGAATCGCATGTGATGGAAGGAGATCCTGCTTTGGTTGTTATTGCTGACACATATAGAAGAGGATTAACCGACTTTGATGTTGAAACAGCCTATGAAGCCATGTTAAAACATGCCAATACCATTGAAGATAATTTTATTCGCCATGATAACGAGTTTTACTTAAAGGAGCATTACATACCATTTGTAAAAGATTACGATAATTCTGTATCGCAAGCGCTTGAGCTTTATGTTGCCGACTACAATCTGTCACTAATGGCAGGTGCTATGGGAGATAAAGCCACACAGAAAAAAGCTTATCAGCGCTCATTGGGCTATCGTAAGTATTTTGACAAGGATTATAACTTGCTTCGACCGGTAACTGAAGATGGTAAATACATGGAAGGCTTTGACCCGGTTCAGGGCGAGAACTTTCAGCCTGTACATGGTTTTCACGAAGGAACCTCGTGGCAATACTCTTTTGCTGTACCGCACGATGTAAAAGGTTTAATGCGCCAAATGGGTGGTAAAAATAAATTTGTACAGCAGCTGAATAAATGCTTTAAAGATAGCTTGTTTGACATGAGCAACGAGCCCGATATGGCTTATCCATTTTTGTTTAATTATGCCAGTGGTTCAGAGTGGCGCACTCAAAAGCAAGTGCATGATTGTATCCGACGTTATTACAAAAATTCACCTGATGGATTACCTGGCAATGATGACACCGGCACATTATCAGCCTGGTTAATTTATAGTATGATGGGCATATATCCGGTTTGCCCGGGCGATATGAATTACACCTTGTCGAGTCCGGTGTTTGATAAAATAACAATACATTTGAATAAGGACATATACAATAAAGAGCAAATAGTAATAGAGGCTCAACGACGATCGGCAGATGATATTTACATCAAAGAAATTAAAATTAACGATCGTCCGTATAATCGTTACTTTATCAGTCATAAAGACTTAATCGAAAACGGAAACGTAAAGTTTAAACTGGGCTCAAGCCCTAAATAATAAGCCAAGATTTAAAACGAGCATGTAATTTTAATATCAAAAGTTACATAAAGAGTAACGATTAAAATTTTATGTAAGTTCCATTCCGATATAACCGGAACAAGTAGTGGCAAATGAAAAAAGACCTAAACACATGAAAATAAGAGGACTGCTTTTACTATGCACATTAACTCTTGGGGGTGTATTGTACTATTGTAGCAATGGCGACCGCAATATCAAAGTCATGAGCTTTAACATTCGCTACGACAATCCTCAGGATGGCGTCAATGCCTGGAGCAATCGCAAAGCAATGGTCTTTTCATTTTTGGATGAACAAAAACCTGATATCATAGGATTTCAGGAAGTTCTTAAAAGTCAGCTTGAGCAGTTGAATGATCATTTGGGTGATTATGCATACGTAGGTGCCGGGCGCGATGATGGCAAGGAAAGCGGAGAGTTCGTGCCTGTTTTTTATCGTCATGATAAGTTTGAACTATTAGCCTCATCGCACTTTTGGTTATCCGAAACGCCAGAAGTTATTGGTAGTAAAAGCTGGGGAGCTGTGCTTCCGCGTATCGTTACCTGGCTTCAGCTTAAAGACAAGGAGAATGGCTATATTTTTTATGTGTTTAACACACATTTTAGCCATGTTAGTGCATTTGCACGTAATGAAAGCACTATTCTAATTCTTAATAAAATTAAGACTATAGCTGGCGAAGCTCCGGTTGTACTCACTGGTGACTTTAACGCTCAACCATCTGAAAGAATGTATTCTACGATGGTTGATAACTGGAAAACCCATCTTCAATTGTGGGATAGCAGGCACCTGCCATTAGAGCAATCTAATCTTAGCTTCCAAACATTCAATGGCTTTAATAAAGAAATGCCCGAAGTGGTTATTGACCACATATTTGTTAACGGCTTTTTTGATGTTCATCGCTTCTCAACGCATCAAATTACTAAGGATGATGTTTTTATATCCGATCATTATCCGGTCATGTCAGAACTCACCTTTCGACTTAATCGCAGACGCGGCTCAGGAGCACTCAAAAAACTAATGCAAAGCACAAATATACCTTTGATTCAGTATGAGCAATTATGCTTCTACGACTCCACTTTTGTAGAAATTACGCCGCAAGGCCAACGTGCCGATATTTATTACACCATTAACGGCGAACAACCTGACAGTAATGCCATTAAATACCGGAAAACAATTACCATAAAAGAAAGCAGCACCGTTCTTGCCAAAGCCTATTCAAAAGGGATGTACCCTTCATCCACGGCATCGTTACAGCTTATCAAAAAGACAAAAACCAATGCCCGGTTAAAAGAAGTAATTCCTGAGGCCGACGAACAGTATTATTCTCCGGGTTACAAAGCGCTTTTTGACAACAAGCAAGGCAATAGCAATGACTTAAAAGATGGGTCGTGGTATGGCTTTTATGGTACTGATAATGATTTTCTGTTTGATTTAAAAAAGAGCACCCAACTTAACGAATTGTTTATATCAGCCCTTTCACGTCCATCGCAATGGATTGTGAGCCCTTCTAAAATAGAAGTTCTTACATCGTTGGATGGCATCAACTATAAAAGTATCGCCATCAAGCATATTCAAGCATCGTTTGATGAATCAACAAACAAAAACCTGCTTTTTTACCTACCACTAAATGCTCGAGGTCGATTTGTAAAAGTCTCGGTCTACAATGGCGGACTATTACCTCCATCGCACAGTGGCAATGGTAATCCTTCCTGGTTTTTTATTGACGAAATGGTTTTACAATAGTTCTAATCAGTAGTAAGCTTAACCAGATAACCATTGTGTTTGCGAATATTCAACACCCGGTCGTTATCCAATAGCAGGTATTGCCCTTTAATGCCTTTTAACACCCCACCTATTTGAGCCTCCTTATCAAATGTCAATGATTTTGGCTTGAGCGGATAAGCTTCAGCAGGGTAGTTTAATTGCCACACCTTTTCATCGTTCTTGGCATATTGTTTTAACTCCTCTGGTAAAAGCTCAATGGCTTTTTGCCGCTCAGCATCCAGGTCGATAGTTTCTGCCAACTCATTCTTCAGCATGGTTCGCCAATTCGTTTTATCGGCAAAATAATCCTTAAGAAAAACTTCCATTACCCCGGCAATGTGACGGTTAGGCACTTCGGCTATTATCACCGCTTTCCAGGCTCCCTGGTCAATCCAACGTGTTGGAATTTGTGTACTCCGTGTGATGCCCACTTTAATTCCGGAAGATACCGCTAAATACACATAATGCGGAATCAAACAGTGTGATTCGGCGAATGCCATGTCGCGAGCTTCGCCCAAATGAGCACGACAAGTTTCGGGTCTTAAAACACAATCTTCGGCCTCTGGAGCAGTTTGAAAACAATTGTAACAAAAGCCTTCTGCAAATGACTTTGATGTAAGTTTTCCACAGGCCACACAGTTAATCTGATTTTGAAATGCCAGTGTTATTTCCTTACCCACTAACTGGTTCATATCAACCAAATCATCACTTAATCGTAATTGATATTCAACTTTATCCTCGGCTATTTCAGCCTTCATCTTCAATAAATTACCCTGTGCTTCCATGTGTTATTTCTATATTACCCAATCAAGGGCCTAAAACTTTCTTCTTATTTTTGCAAGTCGCTGTCCTTGGCATCTACAATTTTATAGAGCTTATCTGAACGGCGTATCTTTTCTTCGATAACAAAACTAAATCGCTCGCCTTTTACAGTTTCATCAACCGGCTTTAAATCAACTCGAATTTCCGGAACAGTCATTTGGATAACACCGGTTGTAGGGCCGGTTATAAGTACCTCATCTCCTGTTTTGAGTGAATGAGTTTCCATTAAAAACTCGGCCACATTTAACTTTGGAAAGTAGTTCATGCCTTTACCAATGTATATTTTCTTTTTGGTGGCACGCGAACCATAGTTATGGCTCCACTCGCCTAATTTTTGACCCAGATAATAACCATCCCAAAAACCACGGTTAAAAACTTCTGCCAAACGAGTATCCCAGTCCTTGATCTTTTCTTCGTCATAAGAGCCATCAATCACTGCTTCAATAGCCTCATTGTAGCACTCACAAACGGTTCTAACATACTCCGCTGAACGCGCACGACCTTCAATTTTAAATACGCGCACACCGGCATCCATCATTTTGTTTAAAAAATGAATGGTTTTTAAATCCTTTGGTGACATAATGTAATCATTCTCCAACTCCATCTGTCGGCCCGACTCTTTTTCAGTTACCGTATAGCCACGACGACATGGCTGCAGGCATCCGCCACGATTGGCTGATGAATTAAGCTGATGAAGGCTAATATAACACTTGCCCGAAGTAGCCATGCAAAGAGCACCATGAGCAAACATTTCAATCTCCATCAATGCTCCTTTTGGGCCGCGGATATCTTCATTAATAATGGCCTCATGAATGCCTTTTACCTGGTTCATATTGAGCTCACGCGCCAACACCACCACATCGGCAAAATGGCTGTAAAACTTTAAAGTTTCAACATTGGATATATTTACTTGTGTAGAAATATGAACCTCCACTCCTTTGTTATGCGCATAGTTAATGGCAGCCTGGTCAGAAGCTATAATGGCTGTAACGCCTACTTCCTTAGCCACATCAATTATCTCACGCATGGTATCCAACTCTTCGTTGAAAATAACCACATTAACGGTCAGGTACGTTTTTATATTATGCTCTTTGGCTATCTTAACCAGTTCACGTAAATCATCGTTCGAAAAATTATTGGATGAGCGCGAACGCATATTCAACTGCTCAATGCCAAAATATACAGAATTTGCTCCTCCCTGAATCGCTGCACGCAAAGACTCGTATGAGCCTACGGGCGCCATTACCTCAAAATCTTCTCTCTTCATATTTTCTGTTGATCCCATTTTTATCTGCTTTGATGATCATTGTAGATAACCTGTAAATAAGCCTTTGCTTTTAAACTATCCGTTTGCGATTCTAAGCCTTCTGCTTTTATAAAACGATTAACTTTTGAATTATAATACTGATAGCTGCTACTATCTTTAAAAGACACCCCGCTTGGCGCTATAATGTTAAAGGCAAATTTTTCTACTCCTTGATCTAATATATTCTTACTAAACTTAAATTCTTTTGCATCAATATTTAATTGGCTCAAAAGCGTGCGTGCTAAATCTGTTTGAGAGCCGAAATCTGTAATCACTGTATCTTTCACACTTAAGGCACCACCAGTCCATATCATTGGAATATTGGCATAATTGGTATCATCAAGCGGTATACGTTTTGGACCTCCAACAGCATGATCGGCTATGAGAATAAACAAGGAATTATCCCAAAGGTTTTGCTCTTTTACGGAAGTGAAGAACTCTCCAATGCACTTATCGGTATACGCTACCGAATTATAATAATCGTTCTCAAACATTCTTTCCATAGGAACATCAAAAGGCTCATGGCTACTTAATGTAAATAAGAACTTGAAATATGGTTCCTTTGAAATCTCCATCTCTTTAACCAATCGCCTGAAAGTATACTCATCATGCACTCCCCACTTTTCGCCTTGCTTATCTGATTCAAACTCATCAATCGAAACAACCTTCTCAAAACCGGCCTGTTTCACAAATGAGTTCATGTTTTTAAACTTGATATCACCTCCATACATATACATCAGGTCGTTATAGCCTTTTTCTTTCAGCTTTTTAGGCAAAAATGGCAGTGACCCGGTTTTCTCAGGAAAACGGATGATTGAATAAGATGGTAAAACCTGATACCCGGCCAGTGTGGCCACCAGTCCCTTATCCGAACGGTTAGCTGCTGCCCTGACATTACTAAACAAAACACTCTCAGAAATAAGCTGATTGATATTAGGTGTAACATTAACTCCCCCTAAATCTTCAATAATGTGCGAAGCATAACTTTCTAACAGAATAACAACCACATTTGGTTTATCTGTTTTTAGCAGCGATTGATAATTTCCTGAATGCTGTGTCAATTCATCGAAAATAGCATTGGCTTTTTCATCATCCATATATTTGTAACGCTTCTTTGTTACATCCATCTTTTTCATATCGTACGATAGGTTCCATAATGGATTAATGGCACAATGGTTGGCATAACGATGAGTTGAAAAATAAGCGACTCCCGTATTAATAGGGGCCACTCCAACACTTCCTCTAATAGGGGCGATCATAGCAGCACTAACTAATACGACAACACCTGCTGTAACAAAAGTTTGTTTCCAGGTTAAAGCATCGACGGTTTTATTTCTTTTGCCAATTATCAGTTTAAAAAGTTTGAAGAGCAAATAAGAGATGACTGCCAAAGCCACAATAAATACAACGGGATGATACCACTGTAGCGAAGCCATTACAATATCTGGTGTCTGCAGAAAACCTATTGCTTCAACATCCATATGTTTGCCCCAGAATGAATATAATCCAACATCACCTAACAAAAAGGCGGATAATAGAACGACAAACACTTTATTAACAATGCTAAACCAACAAAAATTGACTCTCCGCTGAAGGAATAATAGTGGCAACTGACTAAGCCCAATAATCACCATAATATAACCTGTAAAAGATGCATCAAGGCGCAAGCCTATTACAAAGGTCCATAGCAATTGAAAAAAAGGTGTGTTATTGGAGTATTGAATATTCGCGACCATAAACACCAAGCGGTGAATGGCAAAAAAAAGCATCCAAAACAAGAATGCACGAAAAAACTTAATTACAAATGATTTATTCATAACAATAGCCGTCAATTTTACATATTCGAAAAAACGGTGCTGCAAAAATAATCAGTTGAAACAGAATCGTCTCAATAATATGAATGAAATGTAGTAATTGACCTATAAAACCTTTTTGGATAGTTTTTGTAGAAGATGATTCTCGAGATTAGTAACCATTTGATCAATCGAAAATTTCGCTTTGACATGGTCGGCTCCTCTTTCCCCTTTAATATGCAATTCGGTGTCGACAATCAACTGCTCAATCGCCTTATTTAGTGCTTGTGTATTTCCGGGCTCAACAATGTAACCATGTGTTCCATCCTCCATCATTTCCGCCACACCGTTTACATTAGTACTAACAGCCGGCAAGCCATGTGCCAGTGCTTCCATTAAGGAATTTGGCATACCTTCATATAAAGAGGGCAACACGTATATATCGGCCGCATTTAATAATGACGAAACGCTTTTATGAAATCCCAGAAGATGAACATGATCTTGTAATCTGAGCTGATTAATCTTCTTTGATAGCATATTCTTAAGCTTACCTTCCCCCGCTATAAAAAAGAATACATTCGGATGCTTATCAACAATAGTCTTCGCTGCATCAATCAAATACTCAAATCCTTTTTGATAGGCCAATCGACCCGTAGAAACAATTACCAAAGGATTTTCAATACCAGCAGGAATATATTGGCTCAAATCATATTGCTCTTTAACCTGAGCCTCCTCATTGATGCCGTTGTAAATAACTTTTACAAAGTCCTCATCCCACCAACCATAGCTATCATACTCATTTTTAATGGAGTTAGTATTCGTGATAATACCATCGCAATAGGGTAGAAAACTCCACTTATACTTACTTGAGTTATTTAATAGCTGAACACCTTGGCGGCTCAATACAATAGGGCCATTATTCATACGCGACATAAACCCTGAAACGCGAACATCTTTATTCTGACAACCAATAATAAGCTGAATATTGTACCGTTTACATAGCCTCTTCAATTGGTAATATCCTAAAACACTAAAATCTGTGTAAATATCAATACGAACAACCGGTACATTGCTTTCCTTAGCCCTTTGTTCGAGTATCGAATTTTTACGACAACCAATGTGCACCTGATGGCCTTTCTTAATTAATTCTGACGCAGCAAGGACCATCCACTTTTCTCCACCGCCCCACTTTTGCCTGCCTATAGAATTAATTAGTAATAGATTCATTGGTTTTTGTTATGTAATAGTTTGTTCCTCAAAGAAAACCCAAAGAATTGCTTAACTCCAAGTTTACATAAGAGGATTCGAAGATAGTCTTTTAATTGTAATTGATAAAAGATATCCTGCAGCATGGATAAATATTTTTACCTTTGCATTTTATCTGGTTTAGACGATAAAGTGATAATACTATGGATGTGATACTTTTAGCAGCTGGCATTGGGAAAAGAGCGAAACTTAATTTCCCTAAACAGTTTTATAAGATAAACGGCAAGCCTTTTTTAGTGTATTCGATGGAGAAGTTACTCAAGTGCAAGGAAGTAACTCGATTACTGGTAACATGCCAGACAGAATATATGGAAGAATACCAACGCTATGTTGAAGAATATGACATACCAAATGTGGTGTATGTAGAAGGTGGTAGCACACGGCAAGAATCGGTATACAACGGGCTTCAGCAAGTGATTAGCGATAAAGTAATGATACATGAAGCAGCACGTCCGCTAATTTCTGAAGACTTTATACAAGAGGTTGTTGACACATCTAAATCTGAGGATGCGGTAGTACCTACCATTCCTATTAAATTTACAGTGTCTAAAGGTGGCGATTATATGACAGGTGAGTTAGTACGAAATGAGTTACACAACATTCAATTGCCGCAAGTATTCACATCGAGCCTGATTAAAGAATACCACGAAAAAGCAAAAAATGACAATTACATCGCTACTGAAGATGGCACTTTATTTTTCCATTATGGTGGTAAAGTAAGGTTTATTGAAGGCCGCGAATCGAATATTAAAATTACCACACCTCTTGATGTAGAGTTGGTTAATAAGCTTCTTAAACTATAAACAATGCAAGGAAAAGTAATTGTAGTAACAGGAGCAAGCAGTGGCATTGGCTATAAAACAGCACTACAGGCACAAGAAAATGGCGCCACAGTTGTATTTACCAGTAGAAATGCCGAAACGGATGAAAAAATAAAACAGTCATTAAAGGGCGAGTCAATCGTTAAAAACCTGGATGTTAGTAATGAATCATCCGTCAAAGAGTTATTCAAACACCTCAAAGAACGCTTTAACTCAATTGATGCTTTGGTTAATTGCGCCGGTTTTGTAGAGCCTGAAAGTTTATTAAATACTTCACTTGAAAACTGGAACAAAACAATTGAAGTTAACCTAACCGGAACATTTTTATGTACCAAGCATGCCACCTTATTAATGAAAAATGAAGGTGGTAAAATCATTAACATTGCATCAACAGCAGGATTAACTCCCAGACCAGGCTGGAGTGCCTATGCAGCTGCTAAAAGTGGCGTTATCAACTTTTCAAGTGCCATTGCCGAAGAGTTGCAGGATTATGGCATTAAGGTGTTTGTAATTTGTCCCGGACGAACAGCAACTCCTTTAAGGAAAATTTTAGCACCCAATGAAGATCCTAGCTCTATTATGCAACCTGAAGCCGTTGCTGACGTAGTAATGATGTGCTTTACAAAACAAGCAGAAGTATTGGAAGGTCAACCGATATTGGTAAGGGAAAGGTTTTAAAAAAAAAGTATGTCGGGAACAGCAACGTTGGAAGGTAGAAAAAACAAAAAAGCTCAAAAACTTCTTGAGCGAGTTGTCAGTATAGCAGATAAATGTAACTTAGACTACTGGCTTGAAGGTGGAACGCTATTGGGTATAGTAAGAGAAAATAGAATTCTTCCCTGGGATAACGATTTGGACATTTCAGTTAGAGATGTTAGCGATAAAGACATTGAGAACTTTGTTAAAGCTTTGAAAAAAGATGGCCTAAGATTAAGAATGAGGCTGTTTACTCATGATTATTCGTTTGCCAAAACTGGTGACTATCGCCTTTTGAAAATTCGAACGAAATTTCTTTGGTTTATTAAAGGCCCTGTTGTGCTTGATGTCTTTTTTAAAAAGACAGAAGGCAATCATGTAAAATGGGTTATTAACAAGACACAAAAACAGGTTCCATCACATTTTCATGACGAATCAACAACAATTACTTTTAACAACTACCAATATAAAACACCTAAAAACTATCGCGAATATCTGACATATCGTTACGGTGATTGGCAAGTGGTAAGAAAAGACTGGGACACTTATGAACACGATTCAGCCATTGAATCACGTTTGGAATAGCAATTATTACAAACCTAGCTTTTCCTTTAAAATGGTAGAGCTAACGTGAGGGGTGTAAGGAAAGTACTCGACAGCACAGGAAACTTTCGGGAATTTTCCTCGCCAATCATCACCAACTGTAATCGCTTCAATATCAAACATGTCAACAATTTTCTGCTTGTTTTTATCTACCTGAGGTATGACCTCATCGACATATTTAATTGCTTTTACAATCCTTATACGCTCTTCAAAAGGAATAGAAGGTCGCTTTCCTTTCTCTTTTTCAATCAGCTCATCGGTCGAAACACCAACAACTAAATGATTACAAAGTGCTTTTGATTCTTTTAGAATATTTAGATGTCCATAATGAAAAAGATCAAAACAGCCAGAAGTGTATACACGGTTGTATTTTGCTTTCTGTTTAACTTTAAATTTCAAACTATTCTTGTTCGAATTAACTTGAATATACCTTTCCTTTGAATTTCCTTTTTCTGTATACTCATTAACATATTGCTCAACCATCTCACCGATTAAATCAATATGCATGGTGCTATTCTGGCCATCAACACTAAATTCTGTAAGACCTTTATCCCTGTTATTCTTCCCTTTAATCATCAATTGTTTCCCTTAATTATACTCTGCAAAATTAGAATAATCATTCAACATTCAAACTTCTATCAATTAACCTTATATATTTGTACTTTGATATTGACAAAATAGATACATGAAAAAGTCAGATTTTCACACAATATTTTTAATCCATCACCTATACTACATTCCTCAATTCATTTCAATTGCCAAAGAACTGCTTAAGCGTGATAAGCAAATACTATTCCTTTTATTGGCCAAAGACTCTCCTGATAAGAATCAAATAGCATTTGATTATTGTAAGAAAAATGGCTTTAATCCATATTTCTACAATGAAGAAGACCCCATTTTCAATTGCGATTTTTTAATTAATGGCGCCCATGGATTTCCAAGCATAACTGTTAATTACAAATACACCGCATCTGTCATTCATGGCATTGGCACCAAAGCCGGTTACTATACCGACGAGCAAAACAAGCACGACATTCGTTTTGTTGAAGGCGCACAAAGGGTTGAACTTATAAAGCAAATGTTTCCGGACTCAGATTGCAAACTATACAATGTTGGGTTTGCTAAGCTAGATGAGGCATTCACAATCTCGGAACAAGATAAACTTGATATGCTTCAGTCATTTGGTCTCAACCCTGATAAAAAAACCATTCTATATGCGCCCACTTTTTATCCGAGTTCGATAGAGTACATGCCAGGCAATTTCCCTACAGACTTTGCTGATTATAATATCATTATCAAGCCACACTTCTTTTCGTTTGAGAA
Source organism: Carboxylicivirga marina (assembly GCF_016612505.1). Lineage (GTDB taxonomy): Bacteria > Bacteroidota > Bacteroidia > Bacteroidales > Marinilabiliaceae > Carboxylicivirga > Carboxylicivirga marina. The sequence continues at coordinate 4,801 of NZ_JAENRR010000072.1, read as the reverse complement.
AAAGACTTATCGCCATCAGGTGCGAAAATTCAATAAATGGGCAAAAAACGATAACGTCTTCCTGGCAGGCCCCGAACTTTTTAACCTGGTACCATTTATGACCATTGCCGACATTATGGTTTCTGATGAATCATCTGCCATATTCGAATTTGCAGCATTAAACAAACCGGTTATACTTAACCAAAATGTTAGATATCGTTGGACATACCGTCTGTTTAAATCCAAAATTAGAAAACGAATGGATGGGCAAATGAGTCAGTTTAAAGAAGTAGCTCAGATTATTCAGAACTATAAAGCGCTTCAGCCAATCATAAAAAGTGAATTACAAAACCCTAACAACAAAGCAGAGGCCAGGAAGAAAATTACAGATCAAATTGTGGGATTAGCTGATGGTCATGTATCAGAGCGAATTGTCGACATAATGGATGAGCTACTAAAACCTTAGTGAAACGATCATTACAATCGGGAATGAAATTGACAAAGGCTTGCTGTAACATTTAATTGGATTTACTTACTTTTACACCATCTTTAAAACAAGAGACTAAATGGGTGTAAAAAATAAAAAGTGGTTTTCGAAATGGATGACTTTTCGATATCGCAATTTTAAGCAATATTATTATTTCAAAAGCGCCTTAAAACTACTTATCCCCAACTTCTTATACCAGCTTAGGCGTCACTCAATTATTGGCAGTTATCTAAAAAAATCGAGTGACGAAAAAGTATATATTAACAAGAGGGTTAATTACTATATCAAATTAAACTCAAGCTTTAACAGAAGTAACCAGGCCAAACAACTGGGTGAACTTAAACCCGGAAAAAAGCAACGTACTTACTTTTTCGACACCCACGAAATAACACGCTATTTCCCCAATGACAATTACATCGATTTTGAATTTGGCGATATAACAGAAGTTCCACCTCATCCCGCTATCGTAAAAAGTCGTCCAATTAGCGACTCTAATCAAAATTCAGTTTTATTAAACCTAAATAAAATTCGCCACTTCACCTTTCCTAAAGACATCACCGCATACCACAAAAAGAAAGACCTTTTAGTATGGCGAGGAGCTTTTAAAACCGTTCACACACAGCGAATAAAGTTTGTAGAAAAGTGGTTTGGCCACCCGCAATGCAACGTAGCACATGTTAGTAAGCTAAAGCCATACTTGCACTGGCGAAAACCCAAAATGAACATGTACGAAATGTTGCAATACAAATTTGTAATGGTGATAGAAGGCTACGATGTAGCGACCAGCTTAAAGTGGGTGATGGCTTCTAACTCGGTGGCAGTAATGCCCAAGCCCAACTACGAAACATGGTTTATGGAAAATACTTTAATTCCGGATTATCACTACATACAAGTGAAGGACGATTACTCAGATGTGGTAGATAAAATGAACTACTATATCGAAAATCCGGATAAAGCAAAAGCCATTATTGAAAATGCCCATGAGTACATCAACCAGTTCAGAAATAAAAAGCGTGAACGCTTAATTTCTTTAATGGTATTGGATAAGTATTTTAAACTACAAGGTAATTAATGCCAGACATAAACTAACAAAACAAGTATCAATCCCAATCCAATAAGCTTTTGTCAGGATTACTTGGCAGATAAGGAGCTACATTATTCAATGTTTCACCATTTAACACCTGCTCATACTTTTTTAAATAGCTTAAAGCCATGGTTTTTGAATTGTACTTTTCAACAGCTAAATCATGACATCTTTGTGCCGAAAACTGCCCCGCATTCTCAATGGCTTTAACCAGTTCCTCCTGCTTATTAGATAAAAATCCTACCTCCTCAGTTACCAAATCGGGCAACGAACCATAAGGAGTACCAAATACAGGACATCCATAATAGAGGCTTTCAGTGATCGCCAAACCAAATGGCTCATGCCACCTAACAGGAAAGATTAATCCTTTAGAATTATTTAATAATTTAAATTTCTTCTCTCCTCCCACCATGCCATAAAATGAGACTCGAGGACTCAATGTAAAACGAAAACCCATTTTAAAATTCAAGCGATTTCCACCTAATACTTTCAAACGTTCACTTTTGGTTTTTTTAATTGTATCAATTGCTCCTTTTACATTTTTGACCTTCCAGGCTGCTTTACCTAAGAAGTGAAAATAGTTTTGTTTAGTTCCGAAATTAGGCTTGGAATAATCATCCCAATCCAAACCATTATCTACATAACTGCTTGCATTAAATCGTTGGGCATGACTCTTCGAAACAAAAATAGAGTTCATTGGTAAATCACGATTTCTGTAACCATTGCCATGTATTGTCAATACATAAGGTTTTCTAAGCTGCTCAATATCCGGTGGCAACATATTAAAATGAACCAAATCAACCTCATCTGGAATTTGTTCGCTTATTGGAATCTCTTCGTTAATGAAGCAAACATTGGCAAAGTCGCATGACGAACCTTTTTTCACCAAATACGTTACCTCGTGACCAAGTTTAACCAACTCTTGACCTAAATACAAAATCACTCTTGATGTTCCGCCATAAAGTGGCGTTGGTATTAAACCGTTATAAGCTATTAATATTCTCATTCTCTAAAATTCTGTTTGTCATGCTTCTCTGCAAAGTTAATATTTACACGTTTATAAAAAATACAGACGTATTTACTCCTGCAATTAACTTTGTTTCAATCTCTCAATAGCATCAAATACCAGATAATTTAAAGAGCCTTAGAGACTTCCAATAATGCTTTTGGACTTAGTGTAAAAACAACTACTTTTGAAGCCTATATTTGGCTTTTCGCCTTAGCCAATCTTTACTCTTTATGAATGAAATGATGTCTATTTTATTAGATATTCACACAAATTAGATTTGAAATAATAAAACTAAACAGATGAAAATTCTTTTTATCGGGAAAACAGACTTTAAGTATAACAGGGTACAGGTTTTAATTGAAGGCTTAAAACAACTTGATGGAGTTGACGTTTTGTTTTACCCTTTAAAGTCACGTAGTAGCATTGATAAAAAGGATTTTTTAAGGATACAGGAAGACATTGATTTCATATATATTCCTCCATTCAGGCATCGAGATGTCCGATTTATAAAAAGCATCAGCACTAAACCTGTTGTATTCGATCCTCTAATCTCAAAATTACTTACAAAAGCCGTTGATTACCGGCAATTTTGGAAGATACCCTCGAAATATTACCTGGATAAAGTGGCATTTTCAAATTGTGATATCTTAATCGCAGACACTGAAGAAGACAAAAACTATTACTGTAAAACATTTAGGATAAAAGAAAGTAAGGTAGGCGTTGTTCCTGTTGGCGTAAATACTTCACAATTCTTCCCATTACCAACAAAAAGTAAAACAAAAACTATTGTAGGAAGCTATGCTTCTTATGTGCCTCTGCAAGGAATGCCAAAAATTATTCGTGCAGCTGAAATTTTAAAAAATAATAAAAACATTGAGTTTCACCTTATTGGTAGTGGCTATGACTTTAAAAAGGTGAAACGATTCGCTGAAAAGCACAATCTAACAAACGTCAAATTCTCCGGAAAAATAAAGTACGAAGCCTTAAACGAAGCCGTTAACAAGTTCGACATCTGCATGGGCATCTTTGGTGATTCCCTAAAAGCCGATTCGGTTATACCCAACAAGGTTTATCATTATGCCGCTCTAAGAAAATGTATTATATCAAAAGACACGCCGGCAATAAAGGAGATATTCACGAACAATGAAAATATTATCTTATGCGAAAACAAACCACAACAAATCGCTGATAATATCTTAAAACTAATCAACAATACTGAACTCAGAAATAAGATAGCTAAGAATGGATATAAGGTAATATCAGAAGACTATAATCACACTCAGGTAGCTCGTTCATTCGTTAAGATTCTAGAAGATTACCAAAAAAATAGATGAGCATAATTTTATAAAACAACAGCCGCTTACCAGCGGCTGTCTTTTTATCACTCTTCTACTGTATCCTTCTGATTACGGGTTAATCGAGTACGTGCCTGAGTCTCCAAATTAGCTGCTCCATCATAAACAGCCTCAACCAATTCTTTGTATTCTGGCTGAGAACTGTATTCACTTTGGTAGTTCCAACCGGGTAAAATTTTCTCCAGCAAATCAACAGTCTGCTTACCCAGCTCACTGGCTGATGCCATGTCTTTTTGATTCGCTTCGGTCTCCGTTTTCTCAATATAGAGTAGTTCAACTTGCTCTACTGCACCTTTCCAGGCATTAAAAGCATCCACCACATTTAATTCAACTAACAACTGTTGGTTATCAGCTTGCATCAGTTCATTTATCAAACTTAATGAAATAGCCAATTGTTTTTTGACACCTACGCGATAAAGCGACCAGCCATGACGACGAATAATGGCTTCGATTTGATTGGCTTTTGCCCGTAGCTCAGTGTTAATAATAGTATGGGTATATGCCTCAATGAATGTTCTGAAGCAGATAAAACCATCATCCTGAAGCACATCCAACTCTGCAATACGAGTTGTATAACGGCTGCCACGACTTTTGTGAAGGGCCTCTTCCATATTGTTACGGAGTGCATGAATGACATCATAAATACCCGCTAATTCGGGCAAGGCCACAAGTTTCGATTTCAAAATTTTGTCAATTAACTGCAATAGCAGAAAGCGCTCATGAACATTCATGAGCGAGAAAGGAATGGTTCTCATAAAAAAATAATTTAAGTATTTAATAGTATGAAATTAGCTATTTTATAATAAATACCACTAGCCTCCGAAAGTCGGAATTTTAAATAGCCCTCAGAATCCTATATTTTTGTTTCGACAAAAAAACTTAAATAA
>NZ_JAENRR010000071.1 GCF_016612505.1 Carboxylicivirga marina | reverse complement strand
CTGCGTAGAAGTGGGAGAGTAGGTCGCCGCCTTTTTTTAGAGAAATCCGATATTCATTATGAGTATCGGATTTTTTGTGTTTAATCATTTATCTTTAAGCACCTAAATGGACTGTATGCGTTATATTTTATTAATACTGACAATATTCGTAATAAAAGCTCAAAGTCAGGAAAAAGAGACTTTAACGATGGTGTTTATGGGCGATGTGATGGGCCACGACTCACAGATTAACAGTGCCAGAATAGGGAGCAGTAATAAATATGACTATAATAGCTGTTTCAGATACATTAAGGATGATATTAAATCTGCTGATTTAGCAATTGCGAATTTAGAAGTAACATTAGCCGGTGAACCTTACAAAGGCTATCCGACTTTTTCTTCCCCTGATACTATAGCTGATGCTCTTAAACATGCAGGTATTGATGCATTAGTTATGGCAAACAACCACTGTGTTGATAGAAAGAAGTATGGATTGGAGAGGACTTGTGATGTATTAGATTTAAAAGGAATTCCTCGAACCGGTGTCTTTAAGGACTCCTTAGATAAGGTAAAGAATAATCCCCTTATTCTTGAAGCCAAAGGGTTTAAAATTGCAGTGCTTAATTATACCTATGGAACGAATGGTATAAGAGTTCAAAGTCCAAATATTGTCAATCAGCTCGATACAACTAACATGGCAGATGATATTACTTTGGCTAAGCGTAGAGGTGTAGATGAGATTGTAGTTTGTACCCATTGGGGATGGGAATATCAAACGAAGCCAAATCCCGAACAAAAGAAGTTAACGGCATTTCTTCAGTCTAAAGGAGTGAATATAATTATAGGTTCTCACCCGCACGTATTACAACCGATGAAAGTATCGAGTGATAATAAGAATCCGCAGTTGGTAGCTTACAGTATGGGTAATTTCATATCAAATCAAAGACCTAAGCCCAGGGATGGAGCCGCGTTATTGTTTGTTAAAATCACAAAGGAAAAAGGAGTAACAAAAGTAACTAATGCCGAATATCAATTAACTTGGGTTTATACGCCTGTAAAGGCCGGAAAAAAGCATTTTTACGTACTTCCTGCACAACGGCACAAAGATGATGATTGGATTGAAGAAAAGGCCAGAAACAGAATGAAGGAATATCTATCAGAAGCTCGTGATATTCTTAAATACAACCTTGGTGTAAAAGAGCGAATCTTTACTATTAGTAACCAAGAACTACAAGGAATGCAAATGCCTGCGTTTTCTATCAAAACACCATCCAAGATACAAACTAATTAGTATTGACTTAAAAATTGTGCATTGCATCATTATTCCTAAATTTGCAGGCTCAATATAAAAGACAATGCAGGATAAAAAGGCAATAATAGCCATTGATGGTCATTCATCGTGTGGGAAAAGTACAGTAGCTAAAGATTTGGCAAAAGAATTAGGTTTTGTATACATCGATACCGGAGCAATGTATAGGACTGTAACACTTTTTGCGATGAGAAATAAAATGATCGTTGATGGCAAAATTGATGAAGTAGCCTTGCTGCAGGATTTAAGCGACATTAATATTTCTTTTAAATATCAGCCAGAAGAAAAATTGAATGAAACATTTCTGAATGGCGAAAGTGTTGAGCAGCAAATACGAGGTCTTGAGGTAAGTAATAATGTGAGTGCCATTAGTGCAATTGGTTTTGTCAGAAAGAGATTAGTAGAATTACAACAGGAAATGGGCAAAGAAGGTGGTATTGTCATGGATGGTCGTGATATTGGTACCGTTGTATTTCCTGATGCTGACCTAAAATTATTTATGACTGCATCAGCTGAGATTAGAGCGCAGCGTCGCTTTGATGAATTGACAACAAAAGGAGAGGCAGTAGATTTTAATGCCATTCTTGAGAATGTTAAGCAACGTGACCATATTGACAGCACCCGTGAAGAAAGTCCTTTGATGCAAGCTGAAGATGCCGTGGTACTCGACAATAGTCACATTAATAAAGAAGAACAGCTAGAGTGGATTATTAATGTGTTGAAAGAGCGTAACCTGGCTTAGTATGATAAAGGTTGTGATTGACAAATACTCAGGATTTTGCTTTGGTGTACAAAAGGCTATTGAAGCTGCATCATTGCTATTGAAGAGTGGAGAAAAGGTTTATTGTGTTGGCGATATCGTTCATAATGAAGCCGAGTCAAAACGACTGAGTTCACTTGGTATGTCAATCATTAATAGTGAAAAGTTAAATGGGCTTAAAGATGGGGCGGTTTTATTCAGGGCACATGGCGAACCACCACAATCCTATCAGAAAGTTTCAAATGCCGGATTGCAACTCAAAGATGCCACGTGTCCAGTAGTTTTAAAGCTACAGCAGCGCATCAAAAAAGCTTATAAAAAATTGCAAGAATCTAATGGTCAGCTTGTAATATTTGGTAAAAAGGGCCATGCCGAAGTGATTGGTTTGGAGGGACAAACTAATAATGAGGCAATTGTTATTGAACAGCTTTCGGATATTGAGCAACTTGATTTTAATCGAGATATTGAGCTATTTGCCCAAACGACTAAATCGCCCGAATTACTCAAGGAAATTGCAGCAGCCATTGAAGACAAGACTAAAGCTGGTTTTAAATGGCATAATACAACTTGCAAGCAAGTAACTGGTCGTGTTCCTCGCATTAAACAATTTGCTATTCAATATGATGTGGTGGTGTTCGTTGGAGGTCATAAAAGTAGTAATGCCAAAGTTTTATTTCAGGCATGTAAAGAAGCCAATGCAAACAGTTATTTCGTATCTACGCCCCAAGAAGTGAAGAATAAATGGTTTGATAATCCTAATATTTCCGTAGGCGTTTGTGGAGCAACATCAACTCCTAAATGGTTAATGGAAGAAGTGGCAGAAAGCATCCGGGTGCTTCATTAACATTTATTACAATTGTTTGACGAACTAATATAAAAATACCTCGTACATGGTAGCATTGACCAAATTATGATGGGATATTGCTTTTAAAAAGGTAAAATGTACTCTTTTTGTAATATCACCTTGTAATTAGAACATGATTATACCGTTAATTATCAAAACTAACTGCTATTTTTGTGTCAATCTGATATAAAGCCCTTAAAAAGGGATTAATTAAGTAAATATTTTATGAATCGTTTTATTTCTGGGCAGGGATGTCGTAACATTTCTTTGGGCATTTTAATGATTGGTTTAATAGCCTGTCAATCTAATTCGGGTAGTGGAACTTATGAAACCTATGTAGTTGACAAGGGTAATATTGAAACCTGGGAAACTACAGAAGGGCGTGTTGAACCTGCTAATGAGGTGCTACTGCTGAGTCCAACAGCCAGTATTATTACAGAAATACGAAAAGAACCGGGGCAAAAGGTCAAAGAAGGTGAGGTGATATTTTTATTAGATACAGATGCTGTTGAGGATAAAATAGAACAATTAAATGACCAATTAGCAGTTAAACAAAATAGTTTAGAGAAAACTCGTTTAACAGCACGTAGTACAAAAGCAGACTTATCGCACAGTGTTGAAACGAAAAAACTTAAAATATCATCGATCAAATCAGTTATTGCTGATCAGGAGCAATTATTGGAAGTAGGAGGTATATCACAAGCAAAGTTTGATAAAACGAAGCAAGAATTGGTGTTGGCCGAAAAGGAATTGCTATTAGTACAAGAGAAGAATTCTATCCGATTACAACAGTTGGCAGCAGATGAAAAAGGTCTTTTATTACAAATTGAGATACAACAGAAGCAGTTGGAACAGCAAAGAGAACTACTTCAACGAATGGAGGTGAAAGCTCCTTCTGATGGTATTGTATTAGCAATCCATGCCAAACAGGGCGAGAAGGTTTCTGGAGATAAGTTATTAGTTACGCTTTCAGACTTAACACGTTTTAAAATCAGAGCCTCTATAAGTTCCAAAGAGAAGAAAATCATCAAAACAGGCCGTAGGGCTTATGTAATTGTTGATAACACGCGTTTGGAAGGTCGCATAGGTACTGTAACGCCAAAGGTAGAAGGAGATAATATATCCTTTTCAGTGCACCTGATCGATAATAATCACCCCAAGTTAATACCAAACCAGCGTGTTGATTTGCAGATTGTAAAACGAGCACGATATGATGTATTGCGTTTGAAGAAAGGGGATATGATTTCGGATAAAAAGGTGCAAAGCGTTTATGTGATTAATGAGGATAGTGCCGAGCAGCAGGAGCTTCAATTAGGACTGGTTACGGATGACTACATTGAGATAAAAGAAGGGTTAAAAGAAGGCGATGAAGTGGTTATTTCAACTGTTTCGAGCGTGAAAGATGAGACTTCAGTAAGTGTTGAAAAACTTAAAAGGTAGAGTTGTGAGAGTAGTTGGTAGTGTGTTATTAGTTTTCGTATTGGCGTGTTCGGTAAAGGCGCAATCTATCGATCTGAATAAACTAAATTTGACTTTAGGTAATGTTATTGATTTAGCTGTCAACCAGTCTTCATCGGTTAAATATGCCCAAAATAGATATGAAAATTATTTTTGGCGCTATAAGAATTTTCAGGCACAGTTCAGACCTCAGTTAATATTAGATGGCGATTTGCCAAATTACAATCAACGAACACGGGCAGTAACACAACCAGATGGTAGTGTTGAGTTTCGTCATGTATCATCATTGCAAGGAAATGCTCGCTTATCATTAAATCAATCTATCCCACAGACCGGAACAAGAATTTATGCATCCAGCTCATTATACCGCGTACAGGATTTAATTAAAGATGATGTGAATTTCTCTGGCGATCCTTTTGTAGTCGGATTTACCCAACCCATTTTTGCTTATAACTGGATGAAATGGTCACGTAAAACAGAGCCTTTGGTATATGACGAAGCACAAAAAAACTTTGTTGAAACGATTGAAGAAATCTCACGAAATGCCACCTATAAGTTCTTTAAATATCTGAAAGTTCAAACCAATTATAAACTGGCAGATAATAACTTGTCGAACAGTAAGGATAACCTGCGTATTGCTGAAACAAAACGTAAGTTGGGAGCGATCTCAGAGAATGATTATTCGCGTATTCGATTATCTGTATTAACAGCTCAAAAGTCACTGACGCAAGCCAGTATGGATTTGAAGAACGCCGATTTTGAATTGAAATCATATATTGGTCTTGAGCAGGAAACGAATATAGAGCTAGTGATGCCACTCAATATGTTTCTGTTTAAAGTTGATCCGGAGATAGCCTTAAATGAAGCGCTGGAAAACAGGAAAGAAACTACTCAGTATGAGCGACGACTCATTGAAGCAGATAGAGATTTGACACATGCTAAACGAGGCAATGGTTTAGCAGCCACCTTAAGAGGAAGCTATGGTTTATCCAACAGTGCTCCTGATATCCCAGGTGTATATGATGAACCGGAGAAACAACAAATGGTTAAACTATCTTTGTCGATACCATTACTTGATTGGGGGAAATCGACATCTAATGTAAAGCTGGCCGAAAGTAAGCGTGATTTGGTCGTATTTGACGTACAACGTGACCGTGAGAACTTCGAACGAACCGTTATTGTGCAAGTGGAACAATTCAGCCTTCTAAAAGCACAGCTTGAAATTGCCGAAGAGGCTGATAAAGTAGCAGGAAATGGTTATCAAATTGCTTTGAAAAAATTTCAGAATGGTGAGATAAGTATTACCGATTTGAATATTTCTCTTTCGGAGAGAGAAAAAGCCAAGCGTGATTATATCCGATCATTAGAAACATACTGGCTAGCTTATTATCGTTTACGTGAATTAACACTGTATGATTTTGAAAAAGGACAGAAAATCATGTACGATAACCCACTACTTAAAGGCTTAATAAAAGATAAACCAAATGATAAAGTATAATGGACGGACGTCAAAGAAAAAATATACAAACAGGCATTGAGGTAGCTATTGTACTCAAACAAAACCAGCGAAGTGGCGAATTAACCTATGGTGTTGTCAAAGATATTCTCACCAGCAGTAAGTATCATCCGCACGGCATTAAAGTGCGCCTCGAAGATGGTAGTGTTGGTAGGGTGAAGGAGATTGAGGAAGAGTAATTAAACTTTAACCTGCACCTTTTCAATTACCTTGTCGATGATCCGTAAATCGGCCTCGGCCCAGTTTAAAGACTTTAATTTTTCTGGTTCAAACCAACTAACTTTTTCATGCTCTACCACGTGAAGGGTACCTCCGTTGATGGTGCAAATAAATGGGATCAGTTCGATGGTTTTTGATGGATAAGTATGAATGACAGATGTCAATCGTTCAGTAATGCTAATGTTTAAGGCCAACTCCTCGGTAATTTCACGTTTGATGCATTCTTCGGCCGTTTCACCATCATCAATTTTACCTCCCGGAAATTCCCATTTCCAGCTTTCACTCATTTGACGACTGCGTAGTGCAGCAAGAATTTTTCCATTATCTATTATAATGGCACAGGTAACCTGTCTTACTTCGTTGGTTGTAGAAATCATTTCAATTCAAAACTTTGGCAAGACTTCCGCTTAAGAAGCCTTTGTGTGATATTGGTATAGGTGGCTGTAAAAATAATAAAACCGATTAAAAGTGCAAGTCAATGGTATAACGATGTCGTACATCAATATTGCACGACAACTAGTGTGCATTAGCTGTTGTATCTCTCAAAAAAAACAATTTAATGCTGACAGATGCCTGTTATGAAGAAAAATAAAATAATTTTGAAGGAGATACTATCCTAAATCGAATCGTCAAATAATTTGTTTTAAACTATGGTTTTACTGCTACTTTATCTCTCACTTGCCTTAGTCGTATCATTTTTGTGCTCTATTATGGAAGCCGTATTATTATCTACACCCCAATCCTTTTTAATTGTGAAACAGGAAGAAGGTAAAACGTGGGCTCAAAATTTCATCAAGTTAAAAGTCAATATCGATAAGCCCCTGTCAGCCATTCTTTCATTAAATACAGTGGCACATACGATTGGTGCGGCCGGTGTGGGAGCACAAGCCATTAAAGTTTTTGGCGAGGCTTCATTCGGGATAGTATCAGCTGTATTAACCATTTTAATTCTGGTTATCACCGAGATAATTCCTAAAACCATAGGTGCTAAATATTGGCGTCATTTGGTGCGTTTTTCAGCTCTTACAATTCGCGGCATGGTGTTTTTGACTTACCCCTTGGTCATGATGTCAGCCGTTATCACACGATTAATATCCAGTAACAAAAAAGAACAAACCACGAGTCGCGAAGAAATTGCAGCTTTAACCAATATTGGGGCCGATGAAGGTGTTTTTTCAAACAATGAGCATCGTATCATTCAAAACCTCTTAAAGCTTAAAAACGTTACGGTAAAAGAAATAATGACACCTCGTGTAGTGGTGGCTGTTGCTGATGAAAATATGTTGATGGATGATTTTCTGAAGAACAAAGATTACCTGCGTTTTTCGCGAATTCCCGTGTTCTCAGGTGACGATGAGAATATTAGTGGATATGTGTTTCGACAGTCGGTATTTGAAAAACTGGCCGAAGATCAGCATGGATTAAAACTAAAAGATATTAAACGGAAAATTACCATTGTTCCTTATACCATTGTACTGTTTGAATTGTGGGAAAAGTTGCTGGAGCAAAAGGAGCATATTGCGCTTGTAGTTGATGAATATGGTGGATTGGATGGCATTGTCACCATGGAAGATATTATAGAAACTCTTTTAGGTATGGAAATAGTGGATGAAACCGACACTATCACCGATATGCAGGAGTATGCACGCCAACGTTGGAAAACCCGCCAGGCAAAATACGATCAGTTGGGTAGTTTTAATAAAGAAGATTAACTTATAATAACTCCTTAGATGAATACACGTATTCTAATACTATTTATATTGTTTTTGCTCCTGGGGCAAAGTGAAAGCGAGGCTGGCTCAAAAGTAACTAACAACCGGCGATTTAATATTGAAAAGGATTTACTGTTGGCCCATTTCGATTGTAAAACCGATGTTGATGATTTACATTCTGTTGCTGCGATGGCGATAATTTTAAGGTCGGAGACTTATTCCGAAATCAATTTTCACGCGGTAGCTGGTACTTATGGCATTCAGGAAGGATTATATGTTCCACCTAACGATTTGTTTCAATTGGCCTTTGGCAAGCAATGGTCCGATGCTGATAGTGATTTTAAGAAGGCTCTGAACGAAGTATATGCTATTGTTGAATCAACTCTTAATAATGGCGCTAATGTGTGGATAGCTGAGGCAGGCCAATCAGATTTTTCGGCTGCCCATGTCAACTTAATAAAGAAGGAAATGCCCCAGGTTGATACTGGTAATCGCATTACGATTGTGCAACACAGTGATTGGAATGAGAAAGTAACTGCACCTGAAAGTTTACTTTTCGTAAAGGAAAAGACCAACTACTTAAAAATTGAAGATGGGAACGCTGAGGGCAATGGAACACCCGGTTTCCGAACACCGGGATATAACCATTGGAAAGACAAATTAAAGGATCGCAACTTGATTGAAATATGGCAGCTCGCTGTAGACTTGGGTTTGCAATATAACGGAAAGGAAGGGCGATATAACAATAAAGCTGTTGAAACCGGCGGATTGGATTTCTCAGATATTAGTAAAGTATGCTACATTTTAAATCTGGAGGATATTAAAGATACCGAAGAGTTTTTTATGCGTTTCGCGCAATAAGCTTTGCGCAAATTGTTTTGGGCTCATCACAAAACTCATATATCACACGTTAAAATAATTTTACCTTTGCCAAAAACCTAATGCTATGGAAATTCATTACCTGGAAATTATTTCGGCCTTTATTGTCCTGTTCGCGGTTATTGATATATTGGGTTCGCTACCTATTATACTTGACTTGCAAAAGAAGAGTGGTCCTATTAAAGCATTTCAGGCCACATCAGTTGCTTTTACCATTCTTATTATCTTTTTATTTGTTGGTGAAGCTTTACTCGGGCTTTTTGGTGTTGACATATCATCTTTTGCCATTGCAGGTTCTTTTGTATTATTGATAATGGCCTTTGAAATGATATTGGGAATTGAAGTTTTCAGGTACGATTCACCTTCGGGAGCATCCATTGTACCCATTGCCTTTCCTTTAATTGCCGGAGCAGGTTCATTTACCACCCTGCTTTCATTACGTGCCGAATTCGAAACTATCAATATCATTATTGCACTTTTTCTAAATATTGTTGTGGTGTTTTTCGTTTTAAAATCATCCAATTTTGTTGAACGCGTTATCGGTCAGGGCGGTATCTATATTCTGAAAAAATTCTTTGGGATCATATTACTTGCGATGGCTGTTAAGCTCTTTATGACCAATTTTGGCAATATTGTAATGGAGTTTATCAGTGGCATTAAAGCATAGCCAATAGTCATTTGATATGTCGTTATGTGACTCCTTATACCACAATGAATCATTATTTGGCGAGCGGTGAGATGTTGTGTGGCTTACCTAATTTCTAGAGTCTATAATTTGAGAAGCATTATTCAATCACTCATAAATTGAGCAGATTTATGCCGAAACAAATTGTGCCATCTCTTAACACGACTCTATTTTCTTGTCCGGTAGGTTGGATATGTTTATATTTAATCGCTACAACTATGTATTATTACAATACATGTGTTGTAACGAATTATCTATCTAATTCAACAACAAACTAAAAACTCATGAGTATTAAAATCTCCTCCACTTTTGATGCCGGAAACATTGAAGTCGTCAATGCCGAAAATCCAGCTGATGTGCAGCTTAAGATTCGAAAAGATACCAATTCAGACTTTTTGCAGTGGTTTTATTTCAGACTACAGGATGTAAAAGATCAGAGCCTGAAGTTAAATTTGCTAAATGCTGGTGACGCTGCTTATACCGATGGCTGGGATAACTATCAGGCACGTGCATCGTACGATCGGGAAACATGGTTTCAAATTCCGACTACATACGATGGGAGCACCTTGAGCTTGGAATTGACGGCCGAGCATGATTCGGTTTATATTGCCTATTTTTCACCATTTTCGTACGAACAACACCTCGATTTGGTTAATTCTGCGCAACTATCTCCCAAATGTACGCTTGAATGCATTGGGCACACCACACAAGGACGTCCGATTGATTTTCTGAGGATTGGCGATGGCGATAAAAGCAAAAAGAAATTATGGGTGATTGCGCGTCAGCATCCCGGTGAAACAATGGCTGAGTGGTTTATGTTGGGCTTAATCGATCGCTTGCTCGATGAAGAAGACGCCAGTTCGCTTAGCTTATTGAAAAAAGCTAATTTATACCTGGTACCCAACATGAATATTGATGGTAGTATCCTGGGTAATTTGCGTGTGAATGCTAATGGCATTAACTATAACCGCGAATGGGCCGAGCCAAGTATTGAAAACAGTCCGGAAGTATATTACACCAAAGAAAAGATGAGAGAAACAGGTGTTGACTTTGTTTTGGATGTGCATGGCGATGAAGGCTTACCTTATTGTTTCTTGTCGGGTATCGAAGGTATTCCATCGTTTAATGAGAAGCTAAGTCGCTTGACCGATAGTTTCATAACTAATTGGATGGCTTTTAATCCCGATATGCAAAACGATCATGGTTATCCACAGAATGAGTCTGGAAAAGCGAACCTGCAGATCGGTTCAAAAAATCTGGGAGAGGAGTTTCACTGTTTATCACAAACACTAGAAATGCCATTTAAACAAAACGATAATATTCCTGATACGGAGTTAGGTTGGTCATCAGAGCGTTCAATAAAATTAGGCGAAAGCCTGGTGCCTACAATCCTGAGTATTGTTGAAGATTTATAAATACATTAAGAAATAAATTTGACCTGCTGCAAAAAGTAACTCGGGTTTGGGAGAAACGCCAAAAGTATTATGACATAATAAGTAATGTCCCTTGCTTTGTATAGCAGGTAACATATAGATAAAAAGAAGCGGGAGTTACCAAAGTTGCTCCCGCTTTTATTTTTATTCAAACTGTTTAGCCCGGATGGCTTTAAACTCCGAACCGTCTTTCCATTGTGGATAAACATCAGTGTTGGCAATATGCCAGCCCACTCGAAACAATAGCTTTGCATCTTCTTCAACACCTGTTAAATCCCACCAGTCCTCATATTCATCATCGGGTTTGTGGTAGCAGTTGTTAATCCAATATTGTTCCTTCTCACTCATGTAGGCGGTGCCTTTTTCGCGATGATCGTTATTGCCGCGGGCAAATAATGCCGGAATACCTACTCGCGCAAAGCTAAAGTGGTCGGAACGATAATACATGCCTGTATGGGCATTAGGATCAGGTAAAATATAACGGTTTTGCTTCGCGGCTTCTGTTTTAAGTATATCATCTAAATCGGATTTGCCATAGCCGGTTACCATTACATCTTTACATCGTCCAAAGGGCAGCATTAAATCATTATTGATATTAGCTACTGTTTTATGAATTGGGAAAATGGGATGATCGGCATAGTAACCCGAACCGTTTAATCCCGATTCTTCGGCAGTAGGTGCAAAGAATACCACAGTGCGGCGAGGAGCCTGTGGCATGGCTTTAAAAGCTTTGGCTATTTCCATCATCCAGGCCAGCGATGTGCCGTTGTCAACAGCGCCATTGTAAATGGAGTCACCATCAATTTTCTTTCCAATACCTAAATGGTCCCAATGCGCCGAATAAAACAAGTATTCATCGGCCAGGTCGGTGCCTTTTATCATGCCCATGACATTGTGCGATACATCTTTTTTCCAGGAATTAGTCAGCGATAAATTGGCTTTTGCAGGTAACGCAAAGCCTTTGCCGGTATTCTTCTTAGCTTTTACGATAAGCGCATCAAGGTTAAGCTCCATGGCTGAAAATAATTCACGTGCTTTTGACTGATGAATCCAGCCTTCCACCTTGCAGCGATCGGCGTATTTGTTGGCCGACTCAGGATATACCTTGGCCACTGCAGCCGAATTAACAACTACCGACCATGGATAACCAGCCCCTTTGTCATCATGAATTATAAAAACAGCTTCAGCACCTTGTCGTGCTGCTTCTTCATATTTATAGGTCCACCGACCATAATAAGTCATGGCATTGCCGGTAAAAAAGTCATCTCTTCCAGAATCCAGGCCTGGGTCATTAACCAGAACAACGACTGTTTTGCCTTTTACATCTAAATTAGCGTAGTCATTCCAGTTGTATTCAGGTGCAATAATACCATAGCCGACAAACACCATTTCAGAAGCGTTAAGTTCCAATTCCGGTGCCATCTGACGCGAAAAAGCGACAAACTCATTGGAAGAATCTAACGATAGGCTTGTGTGTGCAGTTGAGATCTCAAATGGTGTTTTAACCTGACCTTTCACCATTACTAAAGGAACTTTTTGTAAGTAGCTGTCACCATTGGCCGGTTCTAATCCAATAGCCTTGTAGCATTTTTGAAGGTATTTAATGCTAAGCTCTTCACCTTCTGAAAAAGGTTTACGTCCCTGATAGGCATCGCTGCCAAGTTCAATAATGTATTCTTTCATGGCTTCAGTTGATATCTTCAACTCAGCATCTTTTAGTGCCTGTTCAGAATCCTGACAAGCTACCAGAAGTAGAAAAACCAGTAGTTTATTAATGTGTTTAAGCATGATATGGGTTTTGTAGATGACGATAAAGATAGGATTCCATTATTAATGTTAATCAAATTGAACCGAGCAATTTCAATATTGTTAATCATGAACATACAGGTGTACCAGTGGCTGTTTCTATAGAATTTGAGGTAAATTGGCCATTCTAATCCTCTTTTTGTATACCACAAGGATGGGCACCTTCTGTTAGTTTTGCATCAAATTAAAATGATAAGAGCATGAAAGAATTTTGGGATGAGCGATATAGTCAGGCTGAGTTTGCCTACGGCGAGGAACCAAATGTATTTATAAAGGAACGACTTCCGGACTTTCAACCTGGTAAAGTATTATTCCCGGCTGAAGGAGAAGGACGCAATTCAGTGTATGCAGCTGAGCTGGGTTGGGAGGTGGCGGCCTTTGACTTTAGCTCGAAAGGAAAGGAACGGGCAGACAAGTTGGCTGCGTCTAAAGGCGTAAGTATCGACTACCAGGTAAAGGGTATTTTGGAAGAAAGCTATGAAGCAGAATCCTTTGATGTGATTTGTTTGACCTATGTTCACTTTCCGCCTGAGATTAAGGATGAAATGCATCCACGATTGGATAGATATTTAAAACCTGGTGGACACATCATTCTGGAAGCTTTTAGTAAGGAACATCGCGAATTGAATAAGGTCAATCCGGATTTAGGAGGACCGCCTGATGCCTCAATGATGTATTCTAAAGAGGAAATAAAACACGCTTTTGGAAACTATGAAATTGTAGAGCTATCAATAGAAATGCGACATCTTAACGAAGGTTTTGGTCATGTGGGAGAAGGTTCAGTGATTCGTTTTATTGGAAGAAAACCTAACTAAGAAATAGGTTGAAAATCTTATTTTAGGCGGTTTTTATAAAGAAGCACAACGGCATCACTGCCGATGCCGAATGAAGATTATTGGTCGATTTTTACGTACCTTGAAATATGAATACTAATCGTAAAAGAGCTTGTGATGAAGATAGCAGTAACAGCAGCGAGCGGAAGCCTGGGCTCTGCCATAGTGAAAGAACTGGTGCAAAAAACAGGAGCAGACAATGTGCTTGGCATAGCTCGCACACCTGAAAAGGCACAATCACTCGGTGTTGAGATTCGAAAGGGTGACTACAATAGTTATGCAGACTTTGTAAAAGCGCTCGAAGGAATGGATGCCGTATTGATTGTTTCAGGTATGGATCATCCCGATAAACGGATACAGCAGCATCGTAATATTATTGAAGCAGCCAAAGAGAATGGTCTTAAAAAGATTGTTTATACCAGCATTTACGGGGCCGAAGAAGGTAATGCTTTTAGTCCGGTTGTGGGCAGTAACCGACAGACCGAATTGGATATTAAAGACTCAGGATTACAATGGGCCATTGGTCGTAATGGTATTTACATTGAGCCTGATTTGGAATACATCGATACTTATGAAAAAGAGGGTGGCATAATCAATAGTGCAGCCGATGGAAAGTGCGCATACACCTCACGAACGGAACTGGCTTTTGCTTACTTCAAATTACTGACAGACGATACCCTGACAGGAAAAACTTATAACTTGCTTGGCGAGTCTCTTACTCAGTATCAATTGGCCGAAGCCATCAGTAAAACTTATGCGATTAACTTGCCATACAAGCCAATTTCAGTCGAAGCTTATACCCAGCAACGGCAGGCAGCCTTAGGTGAGTTCTTAGGAACCGTTATTGGCGGTATCTACGAAGGAATACGCAGTGGAAAGTTTGATGGGCATTCTGATTATAAGACAGTAGCAGGCCGTGAGCATCAATCACTTCATGACATGATAAGGTCATTTAAATCATTAAGCAAATAATTTAACCGGACGATGACATGCGTATTTATGCTTATATTTATGATTTCAATCCAATAGCGTCCGAAATAATAAAACTATTGCTTTTAAAATTCTTGTTCTTCTTTGGCCTCAGCTGGTGAACCATGAAACAAGGTTGTTTGACGCTTAAAAATCGTTTTTGTTTGAGCGAAGCGAGTTTAAACGATTTCAGTCAAATAAGCGTAGTTTTATGAGTGAATCAGGTGTAGTCTTGATGTTTTTTCCTTAGTTTTTGACATCAAGATCAAAAAGTAAGTTGGGTTTGGGCGAATAGCCCAATGTTATAAAATAATTAGGACAACATTGATTTCAAACGAACAAATACCAATTATGAACCTAAGCATTGACGAAATAATAGATACTTCAAATCTGATAATATCCGATATTAAAGTGTGTAAAACAGCACAAAATATGGAGCTTATTAAGCAACGCATCGAAATTTTCAAAGAGGTGTTTATGAGTAAAGCCAAACATAAAGCAGATGAAGGTTTGGTGGAGACTTACTACAATTTACTTATTGAACTGGCCGACTATGCAAGGATGAAAATGGACTTTGAGAGTCAATTGTCATAGATATCAAAATGATAACAAACTTTATTGGCCATGAGTTATGCATCTGATGCCTCAGCACAGAAAGCCCCTTTGTACATCCTGTTTCTGCTTATCCTGGCTGGCGAAGCGGTTTTTATTCTTCCCTTTGTACTGGCACGTGTATTTCGCCCAACAGTATTGGAGGTATTTCAGGTAGATAACCTACAGCTAGGTCTTTGTTTTTCAGTTTATGGTGTTGTGGCTATGCTTTCATATTTATTTGGTGGACCTTTAGCCGATAGGTACTCATCTCGCAAATTAATTGCCATTGCACTATGGCTGACAGCTATAGGAGGAATCTTATTTGCCACCTTTCCGCAATTGCTGGTTTTGCAGATATTGTATGGTTATTGGGGATTCACGACTATTTTTTTGTTTTGGGCACCCATGATAAAAGCGACCCGCTTATGGGGAGGCAACAATTCACAAGGCAAAGCCTTTGGTTTTTTAGAAGGCGGTCGTGGTTTGGTTGGTGCATTATTTGGAAGCATTGGCCTTCTTGTTTTCTCATTTGTAATAAGTAACGATGAATATCAAGGGCTCGACCTCAGTACTAATCGCGCGGCCTTCCGTCAGGTGATTCTTGTATGTGCAGGTATGGTAGCCTTTGTAGGCCTACTGGTATGGCGGTTTATGAGGCTTGACAACTATGCAGCCAAGGAAATTGTCATTGACAAAATTAGTTACGATCAGATTAAACAAGTATTACGATTGCCATCGGTATGGCTGCTAATGATTATTATCCTCTGTGCCTATGTGGGTTATAAAATAACCGATTTATTCTCCCTATATGCCAATGATGTGATGCAATACGATCCGGTTCAATCAGCGCAGGTGGGCACCGTTTTGCTTTATATGCGTCCGGTTCTTGGAGTCATTATTGGCTTATTGGCCGACCGTACGCAAAGCACAATAATGCTCATACTAGGTTTCGTGCTGGCTATCATTGGTGCCATCCTGTTTGCGACTGGGAGCATTATTAGTTCAGCTCCTCTCTTGTTTATCGTGTCTACCTTGATTGTAGCCACAGGTGTTTATGCCACTCGTTCATTATACTTTGCCATTATGAAAAAAGGTCAGATTCCACTTTATCTCACCGGTACAGCGGTTGGCCTGGCTTCATTGCTTGGTTATACCCCAGATGTGTTTGTTGGGCCTGTTACTGGCTATATGCTTGAGAATGCACCTGGTATTAAAGGACATCAACATGCCTTTTGGTTTTTAGCGTGTTTTTCGATTATTGGCTTAATAGCTTCTGTGGTATTTCACCGGTATTATAATCGTATTGAGTCATGAAGAGGATTCACTCCACCACTGGCTACCACTTTCCGCAGGCCATCGCACCATCCAAGAACCCCGTTGAATTTCCTACGGGCCTGACATCAGCAACGTAGATGGGTACCTTTCAATCGAAGTGAGCATAGAATTAAAAGCTGTTTGTAGATGACTGCTGTTTTATGAATAATACCTTCAACTCCCTAATGCCGGGAAGGCATTCCCATTTTTTAGAAAAACGGGAAACAAAAACCTTATTGAAAGAGGTGATTGATACGCATCAGAGTTGGATTTATTGCTGCAGGCTTTCCTTCTCCTTTGTCGAAGCCGCATTTGTTCATTTGTTTTTTATGTATTCACGATTTCCACTTTGTTCCAATTCGCTATATCCACTCTTATCACGTCCTTTCAATGATTCGAAACCTTGTTTCGAGTGGTGCATGAAATGACGATAATTTCCAAGGGATCTGACATCAGCAACGCAACTTGGGACCCACTTGATGAAGCGTAGGAAATGAAAGAATTTTTATAAAATCATGAATACCTATATAATAAACACAAATGAATAATTGGAGCACGTAAAGGGAATCTTTAAATCTTTCCCGTAGCAAGTCAATAGTGGGTAAGTGAGCGCTTTAGTCAGCGGGGTTTTTCGTTAGTTTTTCACCTGCTGGAAAAAGTAACTCTGGTTTGGGCGAAGCGCCAATTCTTACTTCCTTTTACATTGCCCAAAAGGAACAAAACTCTAGTCTGGCAAAATGTCCCACGCGCTCAAACTAATTTCTATACATCTAATAAAAGTAAAGCCTTTTATCAAAGGCAAAAGCAAGCTCCTTTTAAGAAGTATCACGAAATTAGTTTTTCACCCCACCACTGGCTCCACTGCCAGACAAACCACCGCGCTGTCAAAACGTTGTTTTGAATGACGAATGAGTCTGACGATATTATCCATGGATACTGACATCAGCAGCGCAACTTGGGCCCCACTTGATGAGGCGTAGGAAATGAAAGAATTTTTATAAAATCATGAATACCTATATAATAAACACAAATGAATAATTGGAGCACGTAAAGGGAATCTTTAAATCTTTCCCGTAGCAAGTCAATAAAGGGTAAGTGAGTGCTGTAGTCAGCGGACTCTTTGTATGCTTTCTCGACTGTAGGAGAAAGTATAAGCTCTCGTGGCTAGAGCGAACGCCTTATCAATCAAATTTTCTTTAGACATTGCTGTGTAAGAAAAATATATGTTATTGATTTTTAAAAGATGTCAATCAATGCTTCCCTTGGGGAGCTGTCTGCAGGACTGTGGGGGTATCAACAAGAAATTATTCCTAAAAAAAATGGATTTTCCGGATGCTCCCGCATCTTTCGAAATCTCGTTTCGAACAAGACACGCTCACTAATTGGTTAAATAGTATTCGTTCTGGTGTCTGATGTTGATTTAATATGCTTTTATCACATTCGTAAAGGTTCTGATAGCCAAGTTGCACTGTAGTTATTGGTAGGTGGCTCAAATAGATTCGTTGTAAGAAATCAATAATTGGTTTATGGCAGAATGATTGCGTTACTTGCTGCTTAATAAATTGTCACTTATGATGCTTGTTTATATGCTAAGTATTGTGCATTTTTAACTTGGTATTTGCAACAGGATAAATCCTAAGTAGCAAGATTATATACCTTCTATGGAAAAATCACTTGGTAATGGAAAAAGAAAGCACCAAAGAAATATCAAATCAAGATCTGGAAGTATTAAGCAAACTGAATTTAACATCCATCTTCGAAAATACGACAGATAGCGTTTGGGCAATCAATACTAACTATGAGATTATGTTTGCCAATAAGGTTTTTGTCACATCGTTTCATAACGAGTTTGGTATTAGCATTTTGCCTGGTGTAAATCTTCTTTCTGCTTTGCCGGAATCTCTCAGGGAATCATGGAAAAATAAATATGACAGAGCTTTAAATAATGAGTCCTTCTCATTTACTGAGCGTTTAAACGCTGAAAATGAATTATTGCACTTCGAAGTTTTTATGAATCCCATCATAATAGAAGGGAAGATCATTGGCGCTTTATTCTTTGGGAGAGATGTCACGCAGCGTAGACGAGATGAAGAAGCTATTAAAGAATCACAATTACTGTTGAAGGCCAGTCTTGAAAGTCAAAAGGGAACGATTCTGTTTTCGATAAATAAAAACTATGAATATCTGTATTTCAATTCTGCACATGAGGATGTGATGAAATATGCCTATGATCAGAATGTAAAAGTAGGAATGAATGTGCTTGAGTGCATGACGAATGAAGAAGATATATTAGTGGCGAAAAATAATTTTGATAAAGCCTTAGGCGGCGAATCGCATTCGAATGTTAGAGAGTTTGGAGATGATAATATTGCTTATTACGAAAGTTATTTTAACCCGATAAAAGATAGCAATAACCAAATAATTGGTGTAACAGCCCTGGCCAGGAATATTAGTGAACGGAAGAAAGCTGAACTGGCGTTAATAGAGCGAAAGGCCGAATTGAAGGAGTTAAATTCTACCAAAGACAAACTTTTTTCCATCATCGGACATGATTTGCGTGATCCATTTAACAACATATTAGGATTCTCGGATATTTTAATAGCGAGGGTAAATGACACTTCCTTTTCTGAGCATGAGGAGTACTTAAAGTATATTAATACCACAGCAAGTAATACGTTGATACTACTCGACAATTTGCTTGGTTGGGCAAAATTCCAAACACGAACCTTAAGTGTCCACTTAGAAAAGTTAATGCTGTCAGATGTTATAAAGGAGGTTGTCAACCTAACAAAAATTAGAGCAGAGGGAAAGAACATTTCCTTAACGTTTGTTACAAATGAGCCTATTGAAGTGAAAGCAGATAAGAACTTGCTGAAAACAATTCTTAGAAATCTAATCTCTAATGCCATCAAATATACAGAACCAAAAGGTGCGATACACATATCGGCAATGCAAAAGGAAGCGTGTGTTGAAGTGAGCGTATCAGATAATGGTATTGGCATCAGCAAAACTCAACTAAATAAGCTATTTCAGTTAAATCCAGAGTCAAGTACAAGGGGTACTGCCAATGAAAAAGGTTCAGGTTTGGGACTATTGCTGTGTCAGGATTTTATTAATGAACTAAATGGGAAGCTGTGGGTAGAGAGTATAGAAGGACAAGGAAGTGATTTTATATTTACATTACCACTATGGAGTTATAATGGCAGAGCAGAAGCCATGAGAAATTAGTTCGGGATGAGCCATCGCGGTTTGAGCGATTGTCTTACCAGACGGGTTTTCATCCTTTTTTAAAAAAGGATTGCAAAAACCTTATTGAAAGAGGTGATTGCTGCGCATCAGAGTTGGATTTATTGCTGCAGGCTTTCCTTCTCCTTTGTCGAAGCCGCATTTGTTCATTTGTTTTTTATGTATTCACGATTTCCACTTTGTTCCAATTCGCAATATCCACTCTTATCACGTCCTTTCAATGATTCGAAACCTTGTTTCGAGTGGTGCATGAAATGACGATAATTTCCAAGGGATCTGACATCAGCAACGCAACTTGGGACCCACTTGATGAAGCGTAGGAAATGAAAGAATTTTTATAAAATCATGAATACCTATATAATAAACACAAATGAATAATTGGAGCACGTAAAGGGAATCTTTAAATCTTTCCCGTAGCAAGTCAATAGTGGGTAAGTGAGCGCTTTAGTCAGCGGGGTTTTTCGTTAGTTTTTCACCTGCTGGAAAAAGTAACTCTGGTTTGGGCGAAGCGCCAATTCTTACTTCCTTTTGCATTGCCCAAAAGGAACAATCCCGCTCATGATTTTTGTGGATTTTAAAACTAAAATCCTACAAAATCGATGTCGGGACTAGCCGGAAAGAATGCCCTCGCGCTCTTATCTCTTCTTTATAATTCTAATGAAGTAATATGTTTTTCAAACATAAAGGCAAGTCTCTTCATTGAATTATTAAAAGAAGAGATAATTCACTCCACCACTGGCTTTCACTTTCCGGCAGGCCACCGCGCTGTCAAAACACTGTTTTGAATAGTGAATGAAAAGACGATAATTTCCAAGGGTTCTGACATCAGCAATGTAACTTGGGACCCACTTATTGAGTGGAAGAAAGGAAGATTTGGAGCACGATTTGAGAATCATTAAATCTTCCCTGTAACGAAATTTTAGTGGGTAAGTGAATGCTGTCGTCAGCGGACTCTTTGTATACTTTCTCGACTGTAGGAGAAAGTATAAGCCCCGCGGCTCAAGCGAAACTGTCAATCAGCTCTCCACCTTTTTAAGGGGGAGTTCGTCGCGATTGCGGCGGGAGGGGGTTTGATTATAAAACCAGATAATCGGGTATAAAAAATCCCTGCAATATACATTGCAGGGAAAGGCATCAACCTCACTCTTGATTGGAGTCACACATTAGACGTTTCCATTTCTTCTAATTCCTCCACTTCCTGTATGGCTTTCTTTGAACCATAGATCACATAATCGGTGAAGAAGGCCTCATTGCTTCGAGCCCAAATGCTTTTGCCCACATCACAGGCTTCGCCTACCAGGGTATACAGTTCATTGGCTATCTGGGTGCGCTTAACACGCATTTCGCGGCGCGCACTGATGCTTAGCTGCTGATCATCAATTTTATCATCCAGGTCGGCACGTTGTGCAGTGATGGCATCAAGCATGGTTTGATCAACATTGCGTGTGGCTAATTGCTCCAAATGACCTTTTGCCGTATTAACAATGTGTACCGTAAAGGTGACCAGTTCTTTATCGCTCATCTTACTTAGCTTATAAAAGGCATAGGTCTGAAATTCGTAGGATTTTTCACCCAGTGCATATTTGGCACGTAGTTTAAGGTCACTTATTAAGTCATCCAGGAGCTGGCGACTCTTTTTTTTCAATTGGGTCTTTAATTTCTGCTGAGCAGCATAGTAATCGTCGGGTAGCAATTCACGTAAGTTATCGGCAGCGACTTTTATTTTATCACTAAAGGATGTGTCGTAGCCAAACTTGGCAAACTGTGCCATATCGCGTACGATAAAAGCCAATACCTTGTCGGCTCGTTGTACTAGTTCAGCCAGGCTGAAGCTAAATAGGAATGTTAGTTTTTTCATAAAATTTATGGATTAAAAATTCGCAGTACCGAAATTATGTAATTATTAAACTTGAACTAACGGTATGTGATAAATAGCTATAAATATTTGACCAATATTGTTATTTATGATACGAACGGATAAATGACATTGTGAAATAGATATTGCCCAAAAGATTTCGCTTTAGCTGATAAAAATAAGATGTACATTCTCAGAATAGAAGGCCATTATTGTTGAAAAATCGAACAAAATACATGAAATGGCTTCCGTAGCCTTAAATAAAAATAAAACAAAGCTACGGAAGAGCCATTTAAGCCTACGGAACACTAAATCAGGCCTACGGAAGACCATTTTAAAGCTACGGAACACCAAAACAGAGCTACGGAACACCATTTTAAACCTACGGAAGAGTGATTTAAATCTACGGAACACCAGATTAAGTCTACGGAAGCCAAAATCAAGCCTACGGAAGAATATTTTAAAGCTACGGAAGCCGTATTACTATCATTTGAGTAAATGACTACTTAATATATTGTGGTTTATTTACTTGGTTATATGCTAAGGATTGTGCACTTTTAAATGGGGCATTGAAAGCATGGCATCACAACATGACGTAAAAATAGATACTAAATAAAAAACGTTATACGATATATATACCAAGGGCTTTATGATATAAGTCAGAGTGCTGTGTTGATTAGTTGTGTTTCATGTAAAGAGAGAGCTGTACAACTAAAGGCATCGCACATTTGGGGCATTTGCAAGCCCTTACGCACAAATCTAACGATTTAGCTTGCGAAAGATTCATATTTAACAAGCCCACAGTTGAAATAGATATGATATGAGTAACTGACATTTCCCATGTCTATTAGGCAGCACTTGAAAGCTGCATTTCTATTAGCCTGAAGATTTTGTTGTCTTC
>NZ_JAENRR010000070.1 GCF_016612505.1 Carboxylicivirga marina | reverse complement strand
ATTTAAGTTTTTTTGTCGAAACAAAAATATAGGATTCTGAGGGCTATTTAAAATTCCGACTTTCGGAGGCTAGTGATAAATTCATTTAAAATTGGCTTTTAAGTGATTCTATATGTAGATGAATAAGATGACGAACCAGATAGAAATACATTCAAGTTTCATTAATAAACTACTTATTGGTTCAAATTAAAGCAACTATCCGTTTTGATAATAACACAATATGGACTAATAATGTGATTTTACTTTCTTTTTGAACATTTTTAGTATCAACCACCTAATTGGGACTATAAAAAACACAATGATTAGCCAAATAATCCTCCGCCTGAATTCAATACAGGTTACCATGGTCAATATTCCTTAGGTTTAGCTCTTAATAAGTAAAACAAATGAGATCCATCAGACTTTACGATGAGGAGGCTTAATCCATGCAGCTTTACTTTCCGGCATGGTACGGCCTTTTTATGGAACGGTTCCCTTTAGCAAGACGCTTATAAGGAACCGTTCCCTGGCTATTCATTACTTATGAAGCCCTTTTGTTCTTAAATAATCAAGTAATAGCTGAGGACGATCGGTTTGTATGATGTTGATGTTATTCTTGATATACCAATCATATACTGTTGGATCAAGTGCTGCTTTTTCATCATCATGTCCACCATTGTGACGTTCCCACAATGAATTAACCCACACACTACTTCCTTTATCTCTGATATCATCAAAATATTGTATGAATTGAATGGTGTCCTGCGGTACTCCAAAGGCAAAAGCTATTGGAGGATCCTTTTCGAGATAATCATCAACAATTACTTTGGCATTCGGGTTTGGCAATTTTATCTGTGGCATAAAATATACTTTATCGAGGTATTGCCCGTATTCTTTTTCTACATCAGCTCTTGTTTTTTTTCCTTTCATAATAACATTATTAAGGGTGTTTGTTTGCTCCATTACCTTGTAGCATTTCTCAAAAACCGGATAGCCCTTATCAATATTGATCAGGATTTTACCTTTGGCCAAAAGGAGTGCTTCTTCTAGAGAAGGTATTTTGTGAGGTGTTTTCATACCCAGACCATCCACCAAATGAAAGGTTTTGAGTTCTTCCAATGTATAATCCTTGACCTTGCCTTTCTTTTTTGTTGTGCGGTCAATTGTATTATCGTGCATCAAAACCAGTTGACCATCTTTGGTTTCGCGTACATCTATTTCAACCATATCAACACCCATGTCAATGCAGTACTGTATAGCTTGTAGTGAGTTTTCGGGTGCATTTCGCCAGTCGCCGCGATGAGCTACCACAATGATATCTTTGCTTTTAGAGTTTTTTAAAGTTCTGTATAAGGTACTCCAGATTAAGCTTTTGGGTGTTTTGAGAAATGCACGAAACACTAATGAGTATATAAGCAAGCAGTAAGTAATAGCTTTTCATTTGAAATAGTTTATTTTATATATTCAACATCCACAAAATAAGAAGGGATGGTAATGTTCTCGGCTGAGTAAATCCAGGTTTCAAGATCGGTATCACCGGCTTTTACGTTCACTTTAAATGTTACATGCGTATCTGTGGCTTCAATTTCCTTTTCGTAAGTATTTTTACCAATGGTAAGTTTGGCTTTATTAGCCTTAAATTCATTGCTGTTTTTTCCTTTGGTATTGGCATTAAAAGCTAATCCGGTATACAATGGATAACGCGATAAAGTCACTTTGTATCTACCATCGTTCATAAAGCTTACTTTCCAGGGACCTTTACCACTTTCCAGTTTTTGCACATGACCTTGCGAGAAGACTGATTTTTCCCATAAGTCCTGAGTTGTTAATGAAATTATTGGATGTTGCTCATCTCCCAGAACAAAACGAACTGGCGTTTCTCGATCTGCTGCGTTTTTATCAAGCCATGCCAATAAAGCATCATCCATTGCTTTTACTCTATCCGGATATTTATCAGCTAAATTGTTCTTTTGTGCACGATCGTCTTTTACATTGTATAGTTCACTTCGGCTAACCCAACGCCAATCTCCATCTATCACGCAGTACTTGTTACGTTTGAATAACACATCTTGATTGGGATTTAGTTTCACTAAAAATAGTTGACGTCCATCGTTTCCGACTATGGGCTGTCCGTATAATGCCTGCTTGAATGATAAGCCATCCTGATCAAGTTTCTGTGTGGTTTTTACATCACAAATATCCATCACAGTAGGGAAGATGTCCATGACTGAAGTTAAGTCATCTACCTCATTCGTATTAAATTGGCCATTGGGGAAGTGGAAGAAAGAAAATAAGCGATGCCCACCTTCGTATGGAGAGCCTTTACCACCCCTTTGTCCCATGTTAAAGCCTTGCTCAGTAGGCCATTCATTTTCGTTGAATTGCGCGGCATAGCCTGCAGTACCATCATCGGTGGTAAACACGATGATGGTATTATCTTTGATGCCTTGTTCTTCAAGCGAAGACATGAGCCTGCCCATGTTTTCATCGAGATTAGAAATCATGCCATAGTAGATGGCTTGTTTCTGTGGGTGCCCTTTTTCTATCCATGGTTTAGAATATTCTTCCGCAACAATGGCTGGTAAATGCGCTACATTAAGCGCTAGATAGATCATAAAAGGCTTTTCTTCCTCGTTACATTCGTTTACATAGCGGATGGTTTCGTTGAAGAACACATCGGTGCAGTAGCCTTTGTATTGTTTGAGCTCACCATTATGGTAGTAGGTATCATCAAAATAATCATTCCCCCAGTAATCGGAGATCTGGCTGATGCCCCCACATTTAAAGTTTACGGTTTCTTCAAAACCCTGGTCTTGCGCTCTGAATGGCCAGGTATCGCCCAAATGCCATTTTCCAAACTGTCCGGTGGCATAACCATTCTCTTTAAATACTTCTGCTATGGTTACTTCTTCGGTGCGCATATTACTGCGACCAACGCTTGTACGCCATGCTCCGGTGCGCAAAGAGTATTTCCCGGTCATCATTGCCGTTCGAGATGGTGTACACATAATGGCTTGATGAAAGTTGGTCAGTTGTACCGATTCATTGACAAACTTATCGATGTTAGGTGTTTTTAACCAGGGATTACCGAGGCACCCCAGATTATTTCCCTGATCGTCTGTCATGATGATAATGACATTGGGCTTCTTTATGTTTCTTTGTGCAAAACCTAAAGAAGAAATTATTAAGCTGACTAATATGAAAGACAGTAATTTTTTCATCTCGAAATATGGAATTTGAGTTAGTATTGAAATACAATATCGAGATATTGATAACTAAAACAGTTTTGGTACATGTTGAGTAAGTGTCAATGGTTAATTGATTGTATTTGGCTTATGTTTTTTATTAGGCTATGTCTTTGTATGAGAGTGGTAAGGCTTTGTATTGGTGTGCTTGTGAAAGAAGGGGAATCCCTCTTAAAAGAAGAGAGTTTCAGCAATGATCGTTGGGTGTCGTTAAATTATGTATGGGTGATATTCTATGAGTAACACAAATGTTACGAAATTTTGAAAGAATTCTTCATCAACGCCTAAGGAACGGTTCCCTTTTTCATGGCGCTTATAAGGAACCGTTCCTTGTTAAGAAATCTGTTGTAAAGTTTTTAATGCAAGCACTACGGAACGGTTCTCTCACTGCAAGAAGGGAGAAAGAACCGTTCCTTCTTTAAGGCCTAAGGAGCGGTTCCCTTTAGCAAGGCGCTTATAAGGAACCATTCCTTGTTAAGCATTATTCCAACAGCAAGCTCTTCCGCTCTTCATGATAGCACTGGTGGTAATTAATAAAGCTGTCAATACCATTGAAAATTTCGACAACAGACGAACGGCACACTCTTGTTGAGGCATTACTCAGGATTGATTTGTACGAACTGAAAGTGTAGTTGCGGAAGTCGGGTATTATTTCATGCTTTTCAGGATTGTAATGGGTATAAAATATCAGGTATTTTAAGTAGTCATCATCATCTATTTCTAAACGCTTAAACTTTGGATCGAATAAGTTGCCTACAAAACCTTCTTGTTTGTTAATAGCCATAGCATAGGTAACCAACCAGCTTTTAAATTTTGAGGTCATTTCCTTTCTATATGAGGATATATCTTTCTCAGAGTCATTGGTTCGGATGATAAAATGAAAATGATTAGGTAATAAACAGTAAGCTAATACCTCTATTCTATCAAGCAGTTGTTCATTCAATAGCGAGAGAAAGTAATGGTAGTTCTTATCGTTGTAGAAAATAGTCTTTCTATTGGCTCCTCGGTTAAATAGGTGGTAATATTTTCCGGGTAATATGGGCGTGGTGGTTTTAATTGATGGCATTGAGTAAAGGTAAAAAGGCCTCTTTAAAGATGCAAGTCAAGGGAAATATTAAGGAACGGTTCTTTCTATACATCTTGTAAATAGAGAACCGTTCCTTAAAATATTGCAAATGAACCATTCCTTTATTTATCGTTTTTAGGCTTCTTTTTCGGTTTTGCGGGCGTATTATTTTTATTCTCGACAAAGGCATTAGATACCTGCACGGCTTTTTGATAATCAGCTTTTGTATAGTCCCAATACTCATCAATTACCTTATTGATTTCAAACTTGGGATCATCCTCTTTGTATTCGGCTCTGAGGTCTTTTAATTGTACTTTAAGCTGGTTTTGGATTTTTAGATAAGCTTCCTGTCCATACACATTATTCATTTCCTTCGGATCGTTTACCAGGTCGTATAATTCCCAGGCGGCGGGTGTTTGAGGGTATGGCTTACCTTTGGGTGCTACGCCGTAAAATTGGATGAGCTTATGGTTTTTTGTTCGTATGGCAATATGAGCTGGTACTTCATGGTGTGCCATGTGCAACCAGTAATGATAGTAAGCTGCTTTTTTCCACTTTTTGGGTTCTTTACCAGATTCTAAAATAGACTTAAAACTTTTTCCCTGCATGACATTCGGAGTTTCAATACCTGCAAAATCCAAAAGGGTAGGGGCAAAATCAACATTTTCAATGATGGCATCTGATTTCTTTCCGGCTTTTATTGTTTTTGGGTAGCGAATAATAAAGGGCATACGTGCTCCTTCTTCATAGCCCCAACGCTTATCTACATAATCATGCTCGCCTAAGTAAAAACCCTGGTCGCTGGTGTAAATGATGATGGTGTTGTTGTAAATGCCTTCCTCTTTCAGGTAATCAATAACACGTTTAATATTGTCGTCAACTCCTTTTATACAGCGGAGGTATTTCTTTAGATAGATTTGGTATGCTTCCTTAGTAGCAGCTTTTCCCTTTAAATCTGATTTCTTGAGGTAGTTGCCAACACAGCTTCGGCGAGCTCTGTCACTAACTGAAGAACCAATGTAAGGCTTCAGCTCACTGTTATGACCTTTGGTTGCTATAGAACCATGATTGCCTTCCTCAAATAAGCTGGACGGCTCTGGTATTTCTACATCAGCTAAATAACTTTTATAGCGCGGTGCTGCGTCAAAAGGGCCATGCGGTGCTTTAAAGTGATGCTTGACAAAAAAAGGTTTGGTTTTATCCCTATTTTTCAGCCAGTCAATCACTTCATCGGTAATGACATCAGATGAATGACCTTCTTCTTTAACCAAGTCTTTTTTATATCTGCCCTTTACTTCAAACTCCGGATTAAAATATTTACCCTGGCTCTTTAGTACTTTAAAATAATCGAAAGCCAAGGGTTGTGTGCTCAAATGCCATTTGCCGATTACAGCGGTCTGATAGCCTGCCTGCTTCAGGTAATTTGGTAGGTGCTGGTTTTCTTTTGGTACTTTACCACCTAAGGTTGTTACACCGTTGACCGCACTATACTGCCCAGTTAAAATAGATGCTCTACTGGGCGAACAGATGGAGTTGGTGCAGAATACATTTTGCATTAACATGCCCTCTGCAGCCAACTTGTCGATGGTTGGTGTAGGGTTTAATACGGCAAGTCTACTGCCATACGCACCAACAGCTTCCGCACTATGGTCGTCAGACATGATGAAGAGTATGTTGGTTTTATCCTGACTGTTGACTGTCGTGCAAAAAAGTGAAAAAATAAATAAGGTTATATTTCTAAAAATTTTCATAGGTGTAATGATATAGCTTAATAAGATGAACGCAGAGACTCAAAGGCGCAGAGTATTTTCAAAGATATTAACATGGCATATAATTCCCTTTGTCTCTATGTATGGTTAATAGTTTTTTACATAGCCATCAAGCACCTCAATTTGTTTCCAGCTTTTGCTCGGTTCATTTTTTTGCTTATTTCCTTCTGTGCTTCTGCCTTCATCAATGTATTTGGCTAAAAGTGTTTTCAATTCATCTACCACTTCAGGATGAAGATGCTGAACGTTTGTGGTCTCGCCGGCATCTTTTTCCATGTCGAACAGCTCAATGTCGGCAGGGTTGATTACTGGCTTGTCTTTGGGGTTCTTGCGTCGTGTACCGCCATTGGTAGCCAACACCAATTTCCATTTTCCTTTACGTATCGCAAATATACCGGCATCGGAATGGTGAACTATTCCTCCTCTTTCTACGTCATTTAGCTTTTTGCCCATTAGTGCAGGAAGGAAGCTTTTACTATCTTCTGCTGTGTTATCAGCCAATTCTATATCTAAAATATCAGCAACGGTAGCCATTAGGTCAGTTGTGCAAATGTTATAGTCGTTCACAGTTTGGCCTTTCACTTTTTCAGGCCAGCGAACAATAAAAGGAACACGGTGGCCGGCTTCCCAGGCACTTCCTTTTAAACCCCGGAAGGTGTAACTTGGATAGTGTCCAAGAGCTTGTAAATCTTTGAATTTTGCTGTCGGTGAGCAACCGTTATCCGCAGTGAAGATGATTAAGGTATTGTCTGCAATATTCAGGTCATCCAAAGTCTTTAAAATTTCTCCTACAGTCCAGTCTACTTCCATACAGAAATCACCATATTCACCAATGCCACTTTTGCCTTGGAAGTTTTTGCTTGGCACGATGGGTGAGTGCGGGGCGTTTAAGGGCATGTAAACAAAGAATGGATTATCAGGCGATTCTTGGTGTGATTTTTTAATCCATTCAGTGGTCTTGCTTGTGAATGTACCCAATACTTCATCTTGTGTGAAATTATCAGCTTTCCAGCCTTCTTTGGCACCAACTAAGCCGGCTGCTTTAATGGCCTTTTTATCCGCCAGGTAGGTAAGGTTACCTAAGACCTGTCGGTTTTCAATATAGGCATGTGGAGGCATGTTAAGCGAGGCTGAGATGCCAAAGTAATAGTCAAAACCAAAGTCAAGAGGTCCGTTTTTAATGGCTTGTGTGTAATCGACATTTTCACCTGTTGATTCAACTCTTGATTGGGCTTCACCCACAAAAGTAAAGTCCTGACCCAAGTGCCATTTACCCACAACGGCTGTGTTATAGCCCTCTTTCTTCAGCAATGAGGCTACTGTTTCTCGTTCCAACGACATTAGGTGTTTACTGTGTCCTTGGGTTACACCATTCTTTTTTGTTGTACGCCAGCAATATCGGCCTGTCATAATCCCATAGCGGGTAGGAGTACACACACTGGAGTTAGTGTGCAAATCAGTAAAGCGCATGCCTTCCTCAGCCATGCGATCCAGATTGGGCGTGGGGAATCTACAATCTTTATTATAGGCTCTTACATCGCCGTAGCCCATATCATCGGCCAGAATGTAGATGATATTAGGTTTGTTTTGAGCCTTATTGGGTAGATAAATTCCAATGAGAAAAATAAGGATGCAAAAATATTTTATTGTTTTCATAGAAATTGGATCTGTATTGTTAGTTTTTATTGAATTTAGTAGTCGCAAGCTCACTTAATTGCAGAAAATAGATGCCTTTAGCTAAGCTTGAAATGTTAATGCTGTTTCCATTGGCCAGGTTACCATGTTTCACCAACCTTCCTGTTAAATTGTAGATCTGGTAATTTGCATGCTCTTGGCCTTTGGTTGCACAATATAGCGTATTGTTAACAGGGTTGGGATATACTTGTATGGAAGCCTTTGCTTCATCAATATTTGCGGGAATATTCCTGAAAATAGCAAATACAGGATAGTGATCAGACATCTCATCAATCAATACTGTTGAGTTGTTCGGTCCTACATATTGATGAATGATGCGAGAATCAACTGTGCAGTCAGCCAAGTCTTCATTTGTCAGAACAAAATCAATTCGCGCCAAATGTTCTGATTGCTGATGGCTTGTTGTGGGATTGCCATTATGATCAAGATTGGTATCATCATGAAACAAGGCAACTGAAGATGAGGGAAAGGTTCCCCAAAGTTTATTAGTTTCATAAGTGTCTCTAGTCGCATATTGATCTGTAATATCAATAATGGTATGACCTGAATGGTTCCAGTATTGATCCATCATTCTATAATCCCAGGAGGTGCAGGCAACCATTCCGTTATCCGGCTCATTAGCACGATTTAACTCGTGGTTACATTTGTTTTTGAAGATCCGATATTGTAATCGTTTGTCAATATTGGCTTCTGCATAGGTACGGTCTGTAATTGTCATTGAGTTAAAATCACCCAATATGATAACATGATTGTTTTGGTTCATGTATTTCTCATAAAGTTCAAGCACATATTTGGTCTCTTTTTCACGGTGGTTTTTATTGCTTGATTTTAAATGAACTATTATGAATACGATGGGTTCATTGCTTAGTTTGGCAGCGAAAGTACCTTCGAGATTGGTGCCATTATAATCGCCATTAATGCCTTCCAAAAACTCAATGGGGTATTTGGAGGTAATGCCCGTTGGCTGTTGAGTATCCCGGTCAAAAATGTAAGAATAGTTATGCCCATAGCTTTGGGCAAAAGTGGACAGTTTAGTTGCGTCAAAATTTTTAAGTTCTTGCAAGGCCAATACATCAGGTGATAAAGATCTTAAAAAGTCAGTAGCCTTTTGCTGCACTTCGGATTGAGTGGCACTATATGAATGACTTGTAGGTATGTTGCCAGCCGATTCGTCTAATTGAGAAAATCCATACCACACATTCCAGGTCATCACGCTTAGCTCATTAATTGATGTGTTTGGTATTTGAGCATTTAATAAACAAGTAACAGAGATAAGGATGCTTGATATGGTTTGTCTCATGATTCTGTGATAAGAAATATAAAGGGCGCCCTTAAGTATAGGACACCCTCTGATTCTGATTTATTTTAGTGATATTTTATAAACACAAGCGTATTCAAAATCCTCATTGGTGTTGTGTAAAAGGTTTAGGCCTTTCTCGTTTAAGTCCCAATCAATATCTCCATTACCCATCAATTGGATGGATTTGATTTTTGAACCATCAAAATCTTTAAATGCTGTTAGCAAGGCATCACCATTGGAAGGCTGGAAGGCTGTAACATATATCACACCTGGCTTTGTGGTGTAGCGATATTCAATTTCATGGATACGCATACTATGATTACTATAATGTACTTCCGGTTCATCCACAATATCACCAGCAAACTCACCATAAACAGTCCAAGGCTTTGTTGAATAGATGGCTTCACCATGTTTTTTTAACCACGTTCCCAATGCTAATAGACGTTTTTGCATACCTTCAGGAATTGTTCCATCAGCTTTTGGACCAATATTTAAAAGTAGGTTACCGTTTTTACTCACTACATCCACCAATAAACGAACCAACTCAGATGGTGTTTTATACAGATCATTAACCTCCTCGTTGTGCATATAGGCGTATGATATACCTAGAGTTGCCGGGTTTTGCCAGCGAGGACCGATAGTGTCCATTTGAAGATTGTCTTTTTCGCGACATCCAACACCATCGGGCCAGTTTGTTTGGCGTCCTTTATTGTTGAAATACACTTCTTTCCCTTTGGCATGGGCATCATTCAGATAATCAGCAATCATTCCCTTAAAGGCATTTTGAAACTTGATAACCTGCGGATCACCTTCTGCCTTATAGAAAATAGGTACATCGTCAATCCACATAAAATCAGGATTGTATTTCTGCTCTGCTTCTTTCCAACGTGCTACATAATCGGCAATAAACTCATCGGAATAGTCGAATGGACCGTATAAGTCAGCAGCCTCAGGCATGCGCTTGATCTCTTCTGCCACTTGATCAAATGGTTGATCGTTGACCTTGAAATCTAAAGTAAATCGACTTGGATGACGCTCACGGTGGTATGAGATACCGTACTTCATGCCTTCAGCACGAACAGCTTTTTCCAAATCGCCAATTAAATCGCGCATTGGACCTTTCTTGGTAGCACACCATTCGGTTAAGTCAGAGTCCCAGTTAACAAAGCCATCGTGGTGCTCTCCGGTTGGTATCACGTATGTGGCACCGGCTTCTTTAAAAAGTTTTGCCCAAGCTGTAGGATCGTAGTTTTCTGCTTTGTATAAGTTTACCCAATCTTTGTACCCAAACTCAGGTGGCTTGGCCCCGAATTTCTCCATAAAGAATTCTTCATAACGTTCCGGCATCTTGTACATGTGGTTGGTGATGGCCTCAGCATAACCTTTGTTACGGTCTTTGTATCCTGCAACACTGTATGGTCCCCAGTGAATAAAGATCCCGAATTTACCTTGATCCCACCAGGTAGCTGGTTTGGCTTTGGCCAATGATTCCCATGTAGCCTCATAGGGCTTTTCTGTTGTTTTTTCTTTTGGTGTGTTGCAGGCAGCAAGCGCTGTAAGAGCTAATAGAGCAACACCTGTTTTTAAAATTTTTATCATCTGAATTGTGATTAGTATTTTGAAAATCTTAGGTTCTTAAGTTTGCGCCGGAATCACATCGTTGGTTCCTAGTTCCTGACGTTTTTCTAATTGGCCTTTAATTTTTATTTTAAATGATAAGGCCACATTATTAGGTAACTCTTTGGGCAGTGCGATGCGTAAACCAGTTTTTTCACGCTTGTACTTCACTTTGCCATGTCCAAGTAATTCAACCGATTCAATTTTGTTAATGCTTGAAATATTAGTGCTAGAATTTAAGGATTTGATTAGTACATGATCAGCCTTGGTAACTCCTAAAGTTGTAGCATATAGGATATTGTTATTAGTAGTGAAGCGAATA
Source organism: Carboxylicivirga marina (assembly GCF_016612505.1). Classification (GTDB taxonomy): domain Bacteria; phylum Bacteroidota; class Bacteroidia; order Bacteroidales; family Marinilabiliaceae; genus Carboxylicivirga; species Carboxylicivirga marina. Next base: position 11,789 of record NZ_JAENRR010000070.1, on the reverse strand, counting down.
TCTGTGTGGTCAAATAATGCGGTGTTAGGTTGTATTGCTCTTGACTTGGCGCCATTGCCTGGATTGAGCTGATAATAGAACAAATCTTCCATGTGGCCTTCACCAATGATGGTCCAGGGGCGAGTAGCGTAGATGGCTTCTCCATTTTGCTTCAGCCACTTTCCAATACCTAGTAATAAGTCTTCTTGTCCTTTGTCGAAAGATCCATCGGGGCGTGGATTCATGGACAGTAAGAGGCCGCCATTTCGTGAAACTAAATCAACCAGACGACGAATGACATCTTCTGATTTTTTGTATTCCATGTTTTTATCCCATTGCCAGTCACACCAACCCGTTCCACTTGGCGTATCATCTTCCCATGGCCAATCCACATAGGACGGACGCTTGTGTCCATTTTCGTAGCTGTATAAGCCAAAGTTCTTTCCGAAGTTTCCTTTGTTATGAACACACACTTCTTTGTTGTGCTTTAAGCCATCATTAAAAAAGTGAGCGAGTATATTCTCAGTGTCATACTTACCTCCGCCACCATCAAACCATAGTACATCAGGTGAGTATTTATCGATGAATTCTTTCGTTATTGCCAATCTCTTATCAGTAAAACGTTCCCGACCACCTAAGTACCAGTAGTAGTTATAATAGTCTTCGTTTAATAAATCGGCATTGGCGAAACGTTCGTCAGCTTTCAGTGTTTTAACTACTTTTTCAAAATGCTTAACAGTTCGTCCATGGTGAAAGGAAGCTATGGTTTTAATTCCTCTGTTCTTAAGTTCAGCTAACAGTTCGCCATTTAAATCTCTTTCAGGCCCTGTTTTACCTGCACATAAATCAGTGTGTTCGCTGTCCCACATTAAATAGCCATCGTGATGAACCGCGCACATGCCAGCATATTTAGCGCCTGACTTTTCAATAATATCAGCCCAGTAGACAGGATCAAACTTTTCAGCCTTAAACTGTTTGGCCATATCCTTATAACCAATGCCTTCTTTTACATTACCGATGTGCTTTTCAAACAACAGACGTTGTTCATTGGAGTCACTGGTTGAATAATAACCTTTGTATCCAGTAATGTAATAGTTACCCCAGTTTCGTTTTGTGTGTTCCCAATCGCCATTTTGAGTGTATACTCCCCAATGGGCATAAATACCAAATTTGGCATCCTGAGCCCATTGTGGTACCTGGTGTTGACGCAATGATTCCCAATTGGCTTCATATTGTTTAACTTTATCCTTGTCACTTGTTGATTCTTGTGCAGATGCGTGGATGCATAAGAAAGCGGAAAGAATAAGTAATAAATTCAATTTTTTCATAGTTGGTAATTTTGTAAGCACAATATCTTAAATATTGCTTGTAGAGGAGTTTTATCAAATATTGTTAGGGTGTCAATAATTTGTTTGGGATTGCTTCTTATTAGTTATATGTGGCATCTTGGCTCTAAGTCTAAGATAATTAATGTAGTAGTGTTCTATTTCTTGATTATCTTTATTGGATTGAATAAGCCTGATTCGTCAATAAGAAAGTAAATTCCTTCTGAGAGGTATTCTAATGTCAGGGTCTCATTTATATTTGAGAACTCGCCTTTTGCACATATTTCACCTTGAATGTTAAATATGGAGTAAGAGCATGGCTGTATAATACCCGATATTACGATGTTTCCGCCTGTTGGATTAGGAAAAGCTTTAAGGCTTGCTTTATTTCTGCGCGTAATGCTAACATCAGTTGAAACATTGGCTGTAAACTCCCACACATCACCTTTAATAGTACTCGATGGAGTTATGGCATCGACTCGCCAGTAGTAGCTTGTATTTGCAAGGGTATTTACAGAATGTACTGTTGCTGTTTTAAAGTTGCCGATGAACTCATCAGATGCTGTTGAGGCATTTTCAACCGCTGTGGCAGATGTTCCAAAATACACATTGAAAGATTCTGATTGATAAGCCGGTTTCCAGGCCAGCATTGCCTTGCTTGCATTGCTATTGGATTGATGTGCCGGCACAGGATTACTACATTTACCAGACTGATAACCTGGTATCCAATAATTGCCTTCAGCTTCGTAAGCGCCAATATCATAGGTGTCACCGTCAAAAGGATGTTCAATTATGATGTCAGTATTGATATCTGAACTTCCGGCATCAATGAGGAGGCTATTAGGTTTAGGTCTAAAGTCGCGATTGGCAACATCCATCAGCAAATCTTCAGCCTTTTCATCTTCATTATAGCCATTCCTATTATGGTCGGATAGCGGTGGGAGTGGGTATTCGTCAGGTGTACGTCCACCTCGAAAACCTGAGATTAAGTCACCCAAGTTATTGCGGCATATTGAATTTTGATTGGCGCCATGTGGCTTTGGGTTAATCATGACAATATCAGAAGTGGAATTATTAAAAACGGTGTTGTTCACCACCTGGTGATAATCACCTTTTATCATCAAACCGTTTGGGCAATTCCAGATAACATTACCATATATCCTTCCTTTTGTTTGCTTACCCCAGGCGTCCCAACTACCAGCTTGGCCTGTATTACCTACATCGAGTGAACCATCCATACGAAAACCATTTCTTACATTATCGTGTAACCAGTTGTAACGCGATATGGTACCTATGGCAGGAGTAACCATTAATTGAATAATAGCACCATCATTTTGCAAGTGTGCCGTACTCCAGGCTTCGTTATATTCTATAAGGTTATGACTTCCGGGCAGAAGCGTTTCAGAAGCTCCAGCCACATAAAGTGTGTTATTTCTGAAAACAGAGTTATCGCAGATAAAGGAAATAGTACTGCCGATGTTGTATAGGTTGGCGCAGCTAAAGTCAATATGGCGCACCAGGTTATTTTCAATGAGGTGGTTTTTACCATGTATAACTAATGCCTCACCCTCGCTGTATTCAAACACATTGTTGCGAATGGTAATGCTATCGGTTTTGTTTTTTCCTGAGAATAGTGTGACGTCGTTGTATTCACCAAATTCACGCAGCATGCGTTTGGAGTAGGAAGGGTATTTAAAATGGCAGTCTTCAATGTTTAGGTATTGGCAATCAGTTCCTTTTATGGTTGTGCCCCTGAATTGAATGCCTTTAATATGAATGTGACTACAGTTACTCATTTCAATGCCATAGGATTGCATTTTCCCCTCTATAAGTTTGTTGTTTGGCGACTGTGCATCTTTTGTATAAACATATAAACTACCACCAGTGTCGTAGTACCATTCACCTGGATGGTCGAGCAGCTCCAGTTTGCCTTCCAGATAGTAGTAAGCTTTTTCTGGTTTTTGCCAGGTCACAAATTTATCGCTGATGGCAGCATCGTAGGTGAAGAAATTATCTCCAACATAGTGTGATGTGATTGGTGCATAGGTTGTTTTGAAAGAGCCAGTATTTAAAATGGCAATGGCGTCATCCAAGTCAATATTTAATGCTGCAAGATTATGCGTGCCGTCATCAATCATTTTTCCGTTGGTGCTGGATGCACTTGATTTTCCCCAAGTGCCTGCCTGGTCCCAAATAGAATTGGCTAGTGGGGTCGCAGAAACCGGCTGTTCATCTTCGATAAAGCCATCTACGTTTGGCCAGCGTGCTGCATTTAGCATATTGCCATCTTCAAATAGTTGCCATGGTGTAAATCCCGGTGTCGTCTTATAGATGTTGTTTCCCAGGTGTTCCCATGGTGTTTCTACAGGTTGAGTACCATCAAAAATGACCTGATGGTCGGGATAGGCAGAGATAATTATTGGATTTTCTTCTGTTCAATTTTTGTTGGATATAATTGTTGACTGTTTATAGTTTCCTTCTAACAGATAAATAGTGCCTTGAGAGCTTAAGCTTAATGCTTTGGACAAGGTCTTTAGCGGTTCGTTTTTAGTACCTGCATAATTGTCATTGCCAGTGGGTGAAACAAATAATTCTTGAGAACAAACCGTTTTAGTGGCTATTGATAGAAAGATAAGAAGGTAGAGTGCTTTCATAGTATCCGAATGTAATTTTGAACCGAATCTATGTTGTTTTGAAGCAAGCCTATCTGCTATATTCAACATTTTCTAGTACGGATTTTGCATCATCAAATGAAAAAGGCCCACACTATATAGTGCGGGCCTTTGCGTATTATGGATAGCAGCATCTTTGCAAGATGCATGTTATTATGTGATCCTAAAAAGATCCATTAGTGAATTGGATGAAATGCAGACGATTTAGTTTTTAATACTTCATTATCCAATTTTCTGAATTTATCAGGGTAGGACTTATCTACACCAAAAGAATCGAAACTTACATCAAATGGTTTGAAACCGCTTTTTAAGGCAGGAGATTTTTTCTTTAAACGGAAATCTCCTTTTTCAACATTGTAGAATAAAGGATCGGCAACTACAGTGCCTTGCTCAATGCCTTCAGCTTTTTGAGTAGCTAAAAACTCATTAGCACCTTCAGCATAGTATACATTGTTTTCAACAATGTACTCGTAAGGCATTTTCTTTTTACCCGGTTTCTGTAAGTTCATGTTCTTAGGCCAACCAGCAGGCTTGTATATTTCAAATCCCTCCACGTTGCTCATGAAAATGTTATTACGGATAACAGCTCCCGGAATAAAGGACTGCTGCGGATAAGCACGCATGTGAACCGCTTTTTTAACATTAACAGCTATGTTGTTGTATAATTGATTGTGACCTTTAAAGATATAAGCATTACCACCGCAGTTCCATACTATATTATTACGTGTAATGGTTTCGTCCTGCCAGTCATCGGTTCGAAAACCAGTGTATAACAAATCGTACAGTAGGTTGTGATCAACGATATTTCCTGCTCCTGCACCAGAGATATTAATGCTTGAGCCATCGGATAGTTTAAGCATCGTTCGTGTTGCTTTGTTATCCTTAATTAGGTTGTTGCGAGCATGTAAATAGGGGAAATAACGCTGCTGTGCATCTAAAGTAGAATCGGCAGTTGCTTCAATCTCATTCCAGCGAATAGTGCGAGAAGCCTCATCAAAATCAGACCAAGGCTTCATCAGTATCTGGCAACGCACACCTGCTACACCAATGGCTTTACGTGGTACGTCATGAATCCAGTTGTTGGTTATTTTGTTATCGCCACTTTGCCATAGAAAGATACCATGACCGTGCCATACAAGTTCACCACAATGGTGAATGATGTTGTTATGAATGGTGTTGTTTTTATTGACATACTTTGTGCCCGGACCATAACCAGCTAGCAATACACCCATGTGTCCCACATAATCGATGTAATTATTTGATATGGATATATTCTGTGCGTGTAAATCTAAACGAACAGCAGAACCACCACTATTGGTAAAACGACAGGCATTTACTGAGCAGTTTTCCGCACCACGAAAACGTAATAAAGCATTGCCATAATCAAAGGTATCCCAATCATGCTGTATGCCCCATCCTTTATGGTTTTTGTACCATACTGTGCGATCTGCTTTGGTGAATGTAAGACCTTCGAAATGAAAATTCTTAGCTGGAATATCACTTGCCAAATCGTAACGTATTTTTCCCTCAACACGAACCAACTCCATTAGTGCTGGAGCTTCTATAGTAGTAGATGGTTGTCCGTTTTCAGGCCAATAGTAAATTTTCTTTTCTACTGTGTTAACACACCATTCTCCTGGTTCATCAAGAAAGTCAATGGCGTTTTCTAAATAAACAAATGCCGGTGCATGATGCGGATTCTTCGTTCCAACTTGAGCATTGGCTTCAAAAGCCAGCCAGCCCATTTTGTTTTCAGTATCCACACTTTCAAGTTGGATGCTCATCAGGTTCCACGGCACAGGATTGAAGATACACTCAACATCAGAAATATTCTCCCATTCGCGCATAATGCCGTTTACATCAGGTACCATACGCAAGGCATAACGGTCTTTGTTATGGTGTACATTACGGCTATCGCTTTGCTCGATTGATTTTGAGGGCTCAGCTGGAATCCATGGCTCGCTCTTGGCTCTGGTCAGGCGTTTGTCGCCGTCAAATAAAGCTTTAAATGCTCCTAGTCCTTCTGGCAAATCAGCAACCCACAAGTTGCCTTGTGCCTTTGAAGCGGCGTGTGTCGGCAACTGCTTAAGCTTTGTCCAGTTTTTAATGGCCACTCCCGACGTTATCACAGGCTCTTCATCTTTGTAGGCTTTAAAACTGACTGTGTAGCCATCCATATGCGTATCATTCAGTCCAAGAACAAATGTTTCACTAAGGCGATATGAACCACCTCTTAAGTATACATTTATATCTTCTTTAAGACCAGTGCTTATGTCGGAACGAATGGCGATCTGTACTTCGTTAAGTGAAGCAAAAGGTTGCTCGATGGTTCCATTGCCCGCTTTTGCGTTTGGGGACAGATAATAGTCTTTAGCAGCTACATTCGAAAATAAGAATGCAACAAGCGCCAGACCTGTTAATGCTTTTTTAATCATATCACTTGGTTTAATTGTTCCAGTTTTCGTTAATTACTTTTTCTAATTCAGGGAAATGGTTGATGTTTACTTCATATTGCTTTTGAAGATTCTGTAATTCCTCCTTCAAACTTTCAGTAATTTGTTTGTAGCTTTTTTGGCCATAGAGGTTATTAAGCTCATAAGGGTCATTCTTAAGGTCGTATAACTCCCATCCCAGTGGCGATTCCCATCCTTCAGTGGTGCCATTTAATCCTAGTCCGCGACCGTAATAAAAGATCAGTTTATAATCATGTGTACGTACCCCAAAATGCGCCGGTACAGCAGATGGCTGAAAATGCATCCAGTAGTGGTAATACATTGAAGTAGGCCAGTCTCTGGCCGTTTTACCTACTAAGTTAGTCCTGAAACTACGTCCTTGCATTGATTCGGGAATCTTGACTTCTGCATAGTCTAAAATTAATTCAGCAAAGTCAAGATTAGTTACCATGTCATCACACTGAGTGCCTGCTTTTATTTCATCTGCTTTACGAATTAAAAAAGGCATTTTTAGCGATTCGTCATACATCCATCGTTTGTCGTAATAACTGTGTTCGCCTAAGAACATGCCTTGATCCGATGTGTATACAACAATGGTGTTCTCTGCCAAACCATTCTCATCTAAATAATCCAGCACACGACCCACATTCTCATCTATGGCAGTAACAACACGTAAATAGTCTTTCATGTATTTTTGATAAGCGGCAGCTATTCGTTCCTTGTCGCTCATGCCTTCAATATTTAATTTTCCTGTCGGATAGTCTTTACCACGCTTACCATCATACATGCGTTGCGACAAGTTAAGCATGTCGCGACCAAAGGCTTTTGAACCTTCAGAGCGATGTGACTTATCTTCGTATAAGCTTTTGGGTTCAGGTATTGTTTCGTTCTCGAATAAATGTGCATGACGCTCTGCGTACTCCCATAAACCGTGAGGTGCTTTATGGTGAAGCATTAAAAAGAAAGGCTCTTCTCCCTTACGCTCATCTAGCCATTTTAATGAGTTATCAGTGATAACATCAGTTACATATCCTTCATACTCTTTACCCTCCTTGCCTTTGGTCCACTTAGTGCCAGATTCTTTAAAAACAGGTTTATGGTATAAACCTTGTCCTGGTAATACACTATAATAATCAAAACCTTGAGGTTGAGTGTGCAAATGCCATTTGCCTATCATGGCTGTTTCATAACCGTTTTTTTGAAGTAAAGTAGCAATGGTTTCATCTTCTACACGTAAATCATCCCATAAGGTATATACTCCATTTTTATGTCCATACTGTCCTGTCATAATAGTTGCACGGCTTGGTGTGCATATGGAATTGGTAACAAAACAGTTATTGAGTAGGGCACCTTCATTGGCTAACCTGTCAATATTTGGGGTTTTTAGCGCCTCCGCAAAACGCATTTGATAACTACTTATGGTGTTGGCCGTATGATCATCGCTCATTATCCATAAAATATTGGGCTTTGATTTTGTTGCACTTTTTGATTTTGAAGCGGAGCTTGCCGATGCACTAACTAATAATAGTGCCATTAAGCAGATGTAATTAAATTGTTTCATTATATATTGATTAGTCATTATTTCAAGAAATGTGAAAGTTGTTAGTTCACAAATACGAATATATATTGTCTGGTTTGTTTGTTGGTTCCAAAGGAAATAGAATCAGTCTCAAGAAATTGTAGTTGACTTTTGCTTAATTAAAACATCAGTGTATCAATCTTATAAGCTTGTTATTTTGTTGGTATTTTCTTTCTGTCGAAAATGTTGAATATTTGTCTTCGGCTGAAGTGGTGCTATCTGTATTAGTTTATGCAAGAATTGCACAAGTGATTAAGAAGAAAGAAAAAGTGTGTTACTAAATTTAATACTACTGAAAAATGTGATGTTGTGATATTTTTAATAGTGAATGTGCGGAGCATTATATTAGCTATAATCCTAATCTCGTATTTTTAGACTATACAATTTGAATAGGTACTAACAAGGAGCTTGATATGGAAAAATCTAATAAGGTGGCGGGAGGACAGACTGTAAGAGAGTTTATTAAAAAGAGTGAAATTCAGAATATAGAGCACTTGAATATATTTGATTTAGAAAGTGGCAAATGTATTGTGAAAGCTCACTCATTTGATGAATTTTTGGCTTCATCAAATGTAATAAGCAAGATGTATTTGATTGTAATTAATTATAGAGGAGGTAAATATATTACACACTTTTCCGATATTTAGATTTGTAATGATATACACATTAAAAAAGGTAGCCATCAATCGATAGCTACCTTTTTTAGTATGTTCAAACGGGTATTATAGAATCAGTAATTTCTGACTAGTGATTTGATTATTATCTGATTGAATATGCACGATATATGAACCCGGCTTTAAGCCTTGTGTCGGTATTGTATTACGATCATAGATTACTAATACTTTCTGAGCATTTAAGTTATAAATAGATATGCTTTTAATGCGTTGATCCGACTGAACAGTTAGTAATTGCCCATTGTGAACCGGTACCGGGAATAATTTGGCATCAAGAGAGTGTTCGGGTGTGAAAATGTTGCTAGACTCTTCCTCAAAGGGCCATTTCCATGGGTATGTGTCCGGTTCAAAATCGATACCCGGCACCCAAACAGTACCACCCACTTCGTAGGCGCCAATATCGGGTGCGTTTACAGATGGGTTAAGGTTACTATTGGTAATGTTGCTATCAGCCTCACCTTGATTAAACAGCTTACTGCTCAGAATTTCATACCCTGCATCAATAATATTAGCCTGGCCTGTTTTGGGGCGGAAATCATAATTAGCCCTGTTAATCACTACATTATTGGCATCATATTCTACAGCATTAGCATCATTTGATGCGCCTGGAAAATAATGATAGACAGCTTTGCTTAGTTTGAAATTGCTTATGTCATAGTTAACATTAGTTGTACTTGCACCTGGTACATCATCTTTCCATTGGCTTACATTATTGGTCACAACTCCCGGTATATCACCAGCATTGTTGTATACATTTGTTCGATGACCAGTAATAAAATCAGTCAGGTTATTTTGCGTGAAAGAATTACCATTTGTTGAATTATCGCTATCACTACATCCTTCATCTATTATTAGTATATCTGTTTTTAAGCAATTGAAAACAGTATTGTTATATGTTTGTTGATGATCACCCTTAATCATCATGCCAATACCACCAGTATTATCATTAGGGTCGCCAATATTCCAGATGACATTATGGTGCGATAAACCATATTCACCGGCTTTACAGGGAGTGGAAGCCGGCGCATCAAAACGAAAACCATATTTGCCTGTATCATGTATCCAGTTGTAAGCGGTTTCGGAGCCTTTTACCGAAGCTGTGGTGTGTTGCACAACAGAGCCGTCGCTTTGGGCATAACCTGTATTTGACATATCGTTAAAAAGTACTTTAGAACGGTTTCCTAGATTTAAAGTGGCTGATGCACCCGTCGTATGCAGTATGTTATTAGAGAATTCAAAATCATTTCCTTTCACATACACTGTTAAACCAAGACTTTGTGTATTAGCACATGACCAATCAATATGATGCATGTAATTGTTATGAAAAACATGATTATTTCCGGCAGCCACAAACGCTTCTCCATCGGTGTATTCAAATACGTTTCCTTCAAAGGTACAATACGAACTGATGCCTGCATTCCCAAGTGCACCACTATTAATGTCCTGATCAATTGAAGTGACTAAAGGAGGTTTAGGGGATTTAAGCATTCGCTTTGAGTAATTTGGGTAACTAAACACACAGTTGTTAACGCTAGTGTATTCACATGCTTGCAAACGAACAGTTGTGCCAAAAAACTTAATACCTTCAATCACCACATTTGATGCATTACGTATATCAAAGGCATAGCTTTGAACTTTGCCTCGGATAATGGCATCCTCATGGTTTAGATCGCTACCGTCGCCTGTTTTACTCCAGGCATAAACATATCTGGTGCCATTTTCTTCTTGAAAGAACCATTCGTTTTCAGCATCCAATAAATGCAGCTTACCTTCGATGAAATAATAGCGGTGTTTGCTTCTTAATTGTCCGTTTGTAGAGCCATTGTCACTTGTGCTGTATGTAAAACCATTATTTGAAATATCGCTTGTTATTGCAGAAGCCCAGGTTTTGAATGATCCAAAATTATAGACAACCATTCCTCCACTGATATTCTTGTTTAGGCTGGCTGGGAAATCGTAACCATGGCCATTTGATTTAATGTTGTCAACGGTTCCATAGGCAGAACCATTATCACATACTGCCCATTTTTCGTGATGATATATTTCATCATTATCAAATGTAGTATTGGGCCATCGCGCCATTATTTGTTCCTTATTATTAACAAATAGTTGCCACATGTCTTTATCCACTACAGCTCGAAATACATTGGGCATACCCGATACGGCATTCCAGCTGGCAGTAATTATTTCTGTACCATCCATTACTACGTTTGCTCCTTGGTAGGGCATTATGGTAATGTCATTTTTGCCATTTAAAATAATCTCCTCTTGATATACCCCTTCCATCAAATAACAAGTGCCACCCTCGGTGGCATTGAACTGAAGTAATGCTGTTTTAATGCTTTTTAAAGGCGTTTCACTCGAAAGACCATTGTTGTTGTCATTCCCTGATGCCGATGAAATATATAATGTTTTTTGTGCCGAAATGTGCCAGCCCATCATTAATATCATAAATAAGAGTATGTGTGTTCTCATCTGATTTTAATTTGTTGATTTATGATGCGTAAGCTATATCTCATTGACGATTCCTTATGTCATAAATCTCACAATCACTGTTGGGAATGTTACATTGAGTTATTTAGATTGCTGACTCTATAAGGGACTTAACGTATAAAGTATGGATGTTGGTAGAATGTTATTTACTATTAGATTTGCTTGCGTTGTTTTGTCCTTGATCTACGAAATGTCGTTTTGAAGCCTTGGTTATTGAGCTTGGTTTTGAATTAAAGCATACTAAACTATAATATTAATAAGCAAATGACTCGAACAGCTCTTGCTATAGCCGGGACAGTGTTTTTTGAGGGATCTCCTTTAGGAACGACCATATTTATAACTGAAGTAGGCAATGATAAGAAGTAGATTATTACGTGGCTACATTGATTCATTAATTTTAGTAATAAGCTCTTATTAATTATTTTTGATGAATATGATCATAAAAACAGCCAAATATAGAACTAAATGCACTTAAACTTAGGCTGTATTATTACTGATGAAAGAAATACCATTAACACAATGGAACTTAAATCATTCGGGTGCAGTTCTCATATTACGCAGCATTTTTAGTGTAGTATACGTCAGAAAAATGTTTCCAAAAACCATCCCATCTG
>NZ_JAENRR010000006.1 GCF_016612505.1 Carboxylicivirga marina | reverse complement strand
CAGATGGGATGGTTTTTGGAAACATTTTTCTGACGTATACTACACTAAAAATGCTGCGTAATATGAGAACTGCACCCCATAATAGTTATAATGTGTATTTGTAGTTATGTACGTGTTGTTGATGTAAAATGCATATAACGAGATGTGTGTAAGTTTCATGTTCGTGTTAAAAAACAGACGAGTCGTCAAATATTTTAATGAGTTAATACATTATTATATTACTTTTGTCATGTTCTTTCGTAAGAATAAATTGTGATGTTGGAGGTAGGGTGAGTCAGTACTAACCTCGGAGTAACTAAAATGAATGATTAAAATGATGAAGATATTTTTTATAATTCTATTTTCTCTAGTGTTTTTTGGAGTTAAAGGTCAATGGTCAAGTGTAAATGATGGCGATTATGAAACTTCCACACCTTGGGGGGAAGCAGCTCCATCGATAAATCCACTCAACAATAGTGAAGTTGTGATAGAAGGAGATTCAGTGAAGTTAGATAATAGTCTAATAATAGGGGGGAATAACGCTTCGACGATTGATGTCAAGTTAGATGGTATTTTTGTTGTAACGGGAACTGTTGATATTTCGAAAGGTAATTTAATCATCAGAGATGGTGGTAAAGTTGAGATATTTGGTAGTTTGGCCGATGATGCAGGAGTATTAACTGTTGAATCTGGGGGTGTGTTGATTATCCATACAAACTTATCATTAACACAGAATAGTTCTTCACTTGATGGAGATGTCGTGGTATTAGGGAATGTTAGTCTTAAGAATACAGATATGTTAGGTTCTGCCAACTTAGTTGTTGGAGGTACATTGTCTTCACCAGGTGGTAATCTAAATGATATTACCGGAGATGTTTATCTTTTAGATCCTGACGCTAATCCAAATCCTCCTGCTCTGCCAAATGGAACTGAAAAGGATTTAACAGATTTAATAAACGATGGGGGCGATGATCCTGTTTTTAAAGATTTGGTGGATGACATTATGGATAGTCCAAACAATATTTATACTTGGGATGGCACAAGTGAATTTTGGGATGAAGATACAAACTGGAGTTCAAATGCTATGCCGGACACTATAAACAGTGTGGTTATACCCGATTCTACAACTGTTTCGAAGATTGCTAAGTCACATAGTTTAGGTATATATGTTATGTGGAATCTAACTCTGAAAAATAAGGCTAAGTTGATAATTCCAAGTGGAAGTAATGTTACAATATATGGTGATGTTGTTATTCCTTCTGATGCATCTTTGATAGTGGAAAGTTCAAACTCTGAACCAAGCTCCTTTATTGTCCATGGAAATATATCAGGTAACATCTCTTTCGAGTGGTCCTACACGCCATTGCATTGGTTCTTTATTGGACACCCTATTTCAAATCCGCAAATGAGTGTTTACAGGGGTATTTTAACGGATGTAACTAATCCGGACAATAAGTATGCTTTATACGATTATGCTGATGATGGCTCATTAATAAATAGAGCAAATACGCCTGCTGATTTTGAATTCAATCAGGATGCTACTTCATCTGAACGAATCAGAGGTTATCAATTAAAGGTGTTGAATGCTACAACCATTTCTCAAACAGGAATTCCTAATAATAATGATTTATACTCGAAACCAGTAATTGAAGGCTGGCAGATTATCGCCAATCCTTATCCAGCCTATTATCAAATACCTGCTGCGAGTACTGATTTTGAAGGAACAGAAAAGACGGTTTACGTATCAGATTCAAATACGAATGCAGATAAGGCCTTTTTAACATTCAATACAACAACAGGGGTTTATTCGCCAGATGATGGAGATTCTGGTACTTATGATTATCTTCAAGATGGTATTATAGCTCCTGGACAAGCTTTTTATATTGAAGGCACTACTGGTGTTGTTGGTGAATCGATTCACATGCGTAAATCAAATTTAGTACACGAACCAGTTGGAGAGAGTATCAGTTTGAAATCTACACCTAAAACGGCAGAAGAGAACATTCTTCGATTGAAGCTATCCAATGAACATGGTTTGACCGACGAAGCTGTGATAGCCATACTCCCTAATGGAGATGTAGCCTTGAATACACAGGATTCGAAACAGATGATGTATAGTGGCACAAGTTATTCATATATCTACTCTATAGTGGAAGATACAAAAGCCGTCATAAATGTTCTGCCTGAATCGTTGGATGATTATCAACAAACAATAGGTGTAAAAACGAAAGCAGGTGTTCAGGAGTTAAAAATAAATGGTATTGACAACTTGACAGGTAATTATGAGTTGGTGTTAGAAGATAAATTAACAGGTTCATTAACAACAATGAGCAATTCTACGGTTTATACCTTTACAGCTGAAGAAGGTGAAGATCACGAACGATTTGTACTGCATTTTAAATCATTGGAAACACAAGTGCCAACAGATATAGACGATGTAAGCGGCAGTAAAAATGCTGTTAAGATATATATTCAAGATAAATCTACCCTACAAGTTGACTGCGATTGGGAACTTCGTGAGAAAACCATTGAGGTATTTACCGTTTCAGGTTCACTTGTTCTTCGTGAAGCATTCGAAGGAGATAAATACAATGCACAGTTGAGTGTTCAGCCAGGTATTTACATTGTAAAGGTATCAGGAGGTGAGTATTTGTATCAACAAAAGGTATTTGTGAGATAAAAAAGCAAATAAAGATAAATAGAAAACAGCCCATTCGTGTATTTGAATGGGCTGTTTTTTTTGTAGTTACTTAATCTCAGATTCGTGTTAATAGGTGATTAAACTCAAAGTAAAGTCGGTTTAAATAGGAACTAAATACGAATTAAGTTCGAATGCAATTGAGTTTAACTTGACTTAAGTATGAATTGAATGTAACTTAATACTGACTTTAGAGAAACAAAGGTAAGGGCTTGTGAAGTCTTAAAATATTATTTATCTAACTAGTGATGATATGGCACGATACAATGTAAATGATGGTTCATCAGGGAGATTAGGGAATGTAATAATTTACCCGATGTACGGTAAAAGCTATATGCGCTCTTTGCCTAGTCAGTATAATGACAAGAAGTCGAAGAAACAACTGGCGCAACGACAAAAAATGCAATTGGTGAATGTTTTCTTAGGCCCTTTTAAGGATGTATTACGAATAACCTTTAAGAGCCAAGCTGTTGGGCGATCGGCTCATATGGCGGCGAAGTCCTATAATATGCTGAATGCCATTGGCAGTGAATATCCTGAACAATACATCGACTACACCAAAGCTATGGTGAGTCTGGGCTCAGTGCCACTGCCATCAGAGGCAAGTATAGTTCGTACAGATGAAGGGGTGTTATTTCAATGGAAACACGATGAGCAAGAGCACCCTTTGGATACTTTATTTGTAATTGCACAGGTGCGTGGGCAGAACAATGTAGAATACAAACAAACGGAAGCAGAAAGAAGGGACGAATCATACCTTTGGAAGATGGATTGTTACAGTAAGGAGCCATATGATATTTGGCTGGTCTTTCGCGATTATAAAGAGCGAGGTTTTAGTAATAGCAGGTGGCTGGAATTGCAATAAAGGGCATATGTATTGAAGAGTGGAAGTTGGAAAGGGGATGAGCCTTCAAAAGTCGATGGTTCCATGCATTTAAACTATGGTAAGTGAATGAACGCCTGTTGGGGCGATTTCTCTTTCAATCATAAAAGTCTTTAACTACGTTTAAAAGGAATGTGAGTTGAATTATTTTTCTGGAGTCTCCTTCTGATATCAGGCAGGTAACGGAATTATAATGCCCCTCTGCCAATAAAAAAAACGCCAGGCTTTTCAGCACTGGCGTAAATCTATAGTTTAGAGAGGTAATACCTTAATAGCTTCCTTAAATTCTTCTAATACCACCGGTTTTTTTAAAAAGGCTTTGGCACCATAGTATTCGCAGGCACTAACCGTTTCTTCCTCTGTATCTCCTGAAACAACCACAACCGGAATGCCCATCCACTCTTCCTCTAAATCTTCTAAAATTGAAAAGCCATCTTTATGTGGCATGTGTAAATCCAGTAATACAAGATCTGGTTGCTCAGATACTATCTTTCGCCAACCTTCAACTCCATCTTTAGCTTCCACTACATTAACATCATAGTTTTTAAGCATGCTTTTTAGAATTAAGCGGCTATCCGGTGCATCATCAACTATTAATATTTTTTTCACTGTTGTGTGTTTTTAGAGTTAGTTCCATTGTTATTAACGTAATTATAACGAAAATGTTTTACTTAAAATACTGATACACAGGCGTTGTGAGTTGTTGTTTCTTGGGTCGTATTGGTGTTTGTCAATAATATTGTACCGTTTATCATAGAAAATGCCACGTTAGTCACAGGCTGAGCAAGTTGAAATTGTGTAAAATTTTTTAAAGATTTTAATTTCATTCATCGACTTAAAACGACAGTTTGTCAAATTGACAAAAAATATTGCTATCGTATTAATTGTATAAGTGCCACATATAGACTGAGTCATAGTAGAGTGGGGAAATGCTGCGAAGTTAGTTGTCAATTGCGATTGGTTAGGCGAAAAGCAAGTGTATTTGTTTACGATTGATGGTCGAATGGTATCTAACTCTGAGTTTAAAGGAGATAGTTTTACCAATGATCTAAACTTGCAACCGGGTATTTATGTGGTTAAGGTAATGATAATCAATATGAACAGAAATTATTTGTAAAATAATACTTGTGATATGAACGAATAAAGCCTGATATGAAATCATCTATCAGGCTTTATTCGTTTTTTGTAGCGCGTACATTGTCAATAGTTTGTTAAGTTTAATAAAGACAAATGTTTGAGTCTTTAAGTGGTTTTGATTTAACTGACTGATGTTGTGTGCTATTGTAAATAGTCGAATGTCTATTTTCTAATAACCCGAGTTCGATATAAAATTTCTGGCTCAAATCACCTATAAATATTTACCTTTTATGTCGAAAGAAATCTTTTACAATTTCCTGGCACTCATCTTTCATTATTTCCGATTCAATAATTGTTTTTGGATGAAGAAGCGATGGTTGGCATCTCGCATATCCGCGTTTTTCATCACTGGCACCAAAGACGATGCGTTTAACCTGCGCCCAACTTAACGCGCCGGCACACATCACACAAGGTTCCAAAGTGACATAAAGCGTGCATTCACTCAGGTATTTGCCACCTAAAAACTCTGCGGCCGATGTGATGGCTAACATCTCAGCATGGGCAGTCACATCATTGAGCGTTTCTGTCAGGTTGTGGGCTCTCGCAATTATCTGGTTGTTACAAACCACAACGGCTCCTACCGGCACTTCATTTTTTTCTTTAGCTTTTTGAGCCTCCAGAAAAGCCTGTTTCATAAAATACTGGTCCGAAAAATTAATTTCACTCATTTACAACTCATTTTAAATTACTACAGATTAGAAGAGTGACAAAAGTCATGTATTTGCTATCAGTCACTAAAAATCTAAAAGCTAAAACACTTAACAGCTTTTTTGTGTCCTTTTTCTTACTATTTTCGCAAAGATAATTTTAAACGTCAATATCGTTGCATACATTTGCCAACTGGCAACGATAAATATGTAATTACAATGTACAGGACACATACGTGCGGAGAATTAAGAATTGAGCACATCAATCAATCGGTAACCCTTAGTGGTTGGGTGCAAAAGGTTAGAAACCTTGGAGGAATGACCTTCATCGATTTGAGAGACAGATATGGGATTACCCAATTAGTATTTAACGAAGAATCACACAAAGAGCTTTGCGAGAAAACCGCAGACCTTGGTCGTGAATTCGTTATTCAGGTTAAAGGGCAGGTTGCTGAACGAAGCAATAAAAATGCTAAAATAGCAACCGGTGATGTTGAAATTTTAGTGGAAGAGTTGAACGTTCTTAATTCTTCAGAATTGCCTCCTTTTACGATTGAAGATGAAACAGATGGTGGTGATGAGTTACGAATGAAGTATCGTTACCTCGATTTACGTCGTAATCCTGTACGTGAAAACCTGGTGTTACGTCATAAAATTGGTTTTGAGGTTCGTAATTATTTGAATTCACAAAACTTTATTGAAACAGAAACACCTGTTTTGATAAAATCGACACCTGAAGGAGCCCGTGACTTTATTGTACCTTCGCGTATGAACGAAGGGCAGTTTTACGCTTTACCGCAATCGCCACAGGTATTTAAGCAATTGTTGATGGTTAGTGGTTTTGACCGCTATTTCCAGATTGTAAAGTGCTTCCGTGATGAAGACCTTCGTGCCGATCGTCAGCCTGAGTTTACACAAATTGACTGTGAAATGTCGTTTGTGGAGCAGGAAGACATCCTGAACACATTTGAAGGGATGACGAAACACTTGTTTAAGGTTATTAAGAATGTTGATATCGATTATACATTCCCCCGTTTGTCATATGCCGATGCGATTAAATATTATGGCTCAGATAAGCCGGATACTCGCTTCGAAATGAAATTTATTGACCTTACAGATGATGTCAAAGATTCAGAGTTTAAGCTGTTCAACGAGGCTGAGTACGTAGGTGGTATTTGTGCTGAAGGATGTGCAACGTATACGCGTAAGCAATTGGATAAATTAACTGATTTTGTTAAAAAACCACAGATTGGTGCTGGCGGATTAATTTACATCAAATTCAATACTGATGGCTCGGTTAAATCATCTGTTGATAAGTTCTTCTCAGCTGAACAGTTAAAGGCCATTGGGTCTAAGTTCAATGCCAAAGAAGGTGATTTGGTATTGATTTTAGCTGGCGGTTTAAACAAAACATTAACGGCCTTATGTGAGCTTCGTCTTGAGATGGGTGAGCAAATGGGCTTACGTGATAAAAATAAATTCTCACCACTTTGGGTTGTTGACTTCCCATTGTTGGAGTGGGATGAAGATGCAAATCGTTTTCATGCAATGCATCACCCATTTACTTCACCAAAGGCAGAAGACATGGGTATGCTTGAGAGCGCACCAGGTGATGTGCGTGCCAATGCTTATGACTTGGTTATTAATGGTGTTGAAATCGGCGGTGGTTCGGTTCGTATCTTTAATGATGAGTTACAGCAAAAGATGTTTAAGTTACTTGGTTTTACCGAGGAAGAAGCAGAGAATCAGTTTGGTTTCTTAATGAATGCTTTTAAATATGGTGCGCCGCCTCATGGTGGTGTGGCATTTGGTTTCGACCGTTTGGTATCATTATTTGCAGGTTTGGATTCTATTCGTGACGTTATTGCATTCCCTAAAAACAATTCAGGACGTGATGTAATGATTGATTCGCCATCGCCAGTTGCCAATGAGCAGCTCGATGATTTAAGCATTGCACTTAATATGAAAGATAAAGAATAGTAAGATATACTTTAAGAAAAATGGGGCATCTGTTAAGGTGCCCCATTTTTTAATTTAATAAGTTTACGGATGTCATCTTTTTGAGCAAAATGCCAATAAAGATGACATCCTTTTTTTGTCTGGCTTCTTATATCTTTAGTCTGTTTTATTGTGTCCTTAAAAATTATAATACAAACTCTTCAGCGATGTTCTTACACCAAAATAAAAGTGTTGTGTATCCATTGTCTCCTGTTCGTTTTGAAGCTTTCTGATTCTTGCACCAGCCACAATGTTAAACATGTTACGGGGGTTAATTAAAAATGAAGCATTAACATCAGCATTGTAAACATCAGTTTCTAAGCCTTGACCAATGGTATGGTTGTAATCGTAAGGCCTCTGTGTATTGGGCATAAATACATCTTTTCCCCAACTTACGCCATCGCCATAATCTTTTCCGTAGCTTGTAGCCATTAATTCGGCCTTAAATAGCCAGCGATTTTTTCGGTATTTTAGTATGGCTAATCCTTCTCTGAAGTTAGCACCAAGAATATGGGCCATGGGTTGATTCATATGGCCGTAAGCATAAATAGTGGTATAATGCGAGTAGGTATATGGCCGCACCTGGTTATACTCAAGTTGTAAATCAAGTTTATCAATGCCAAATAAATCAAAAGTACGTGCTCCTAGCTGAAAACCATGTTTGTTAGCCCACCACTTTTCACCACTGCTTACTTCATCAAACTTAAACTCACCTAATACAAATTGCCCGTATAAAGTTAGCCACTTGGCTGCAATGTAGCGCGCATTAAGTCCCATTGTTACATTATCAGGCGAGCCCAAGTTATACTCCACAGGCCTGAAAAAGTTAACAGGGTTAAGGTAATGCATGTCAAAGCCCCGATGCCCCATTGTGTCTTGTTCGGCATAAACCACATTGGCGTAAAATCCTAAACTAAGTCGCTTGTTAATATTCCAGTCGAGGTATTGAAATACGCCATATTTTCCCGGGTAGCGGAAGTCAGTTTGATCTGCTACTTCGTCGTATTGCAGCATCTTGTTCCACATCACCATGTATTTAATATTCCAGAAATCAGCCGTTAGCTTTACATACGGATAACTGTAGGCGCCATCGGATAAAAGTAGAGAACGATGACCATCACCAATAAAATGCTTACCATTACCTAGCTGGAAATTAAAGTATTTGGCGAAGTTAAAAGCAATATATCCGGTAGCCTGGGCATAATCATGGCCATTGGTGCTAAAATCTTTTCGCTGTCCCTGACCAGGCATCATGTTGGTTTCTTGTGCAAATGCGTTGATGTAATTGGGAACGACAGCTTGATTTTCAACAAAGTCAGTATAAAAGTGCAAGTGTTTTCCAATATTACCTTTTATAAAAATACCTCGTGTATTGGTCCAGGTGTTAAGCCCTTCGTTATTTTCACGTCCTCCTTCAAAGTTAAAGATGGGGTTGACTACAATGTTAACATCACCTTTGTCAAGTTTAAATAAGTCATCATGAAAGATGCGTTTCCAAAAGTTCAGTTTGCCAGCTGGTATTCTTAAACCATCATATAATACCGAATCGGTATTAACAATGTTATTGAGCTGATCCATCCGATACTGCCTGATAGAGGTATGAAAGCCAGTGCCTGGTTTGTATACATAGCGTTCAAAAGGTGAGTAGTATGGGTCTTCGTAATGACTAATTGATTGCGACTTTGCCGCAACAGACAGGATAAATAATGTTGCAAGAACAATTGAACTCTTATACATGGATGAAATTAGTTTTTCTTAACGAATATACGATATACAAGCCATCTATACGCCTTGTGCAGTTCAAAGTTTCGGTAATCATTAAGTGAAATACTAAAAAGAAGACATAAAAAAGAGCTAAAAGCCGCCTCATCTCTCGTTATCCCTCAATGGCAATACTTTCACCAGGATCCTCGTACCCTTATTATAGCGAGGTGCTACAGCTTTTGGCTCCATAACTGAATTCGAAATCTCATCCGTGAGACAATATATAATTTAAGGCTTGAATGGCCATATGTCAACTTAATTACTGCTTTTTATAGGTAATTCTAACAAATTATTAACTTTTCAACAATTCGTTCGATCATAATATGTATAAATCATAAATTTGTCATTCATCCGATTTCAATTTATAGCAAATCACATCGACTACCTTTATATGAAGATTGTAAAAAGAGTTCTTGCTTATTTTTCTTTAACATTACTCACAATAGTGTTATCACTTATATTAGTAGCTGAACTGGCCGAAAATAAAGTGATTCAATTAACCTTGAGGAAAATAAACCAGGGAATTGATGCCGATATCACAATTGGAAATATTGATTTTTCGCTCATCAAAGATTTTCCAGACGCTATTGTTGAGCTAAATAATGTTGGGATTTATACCCAAACAGATACACTTGCTGAAGTAAAACGTATGTTTGTGTCGGTAGAAATGTATCCGCTTATTAATAGTGAATTTAATATTACCGAAATTTCCGTTGAAGGTGGTTTAGCTAATTACCGAATAGATAGCATTGGCCATTCTAATTTTGATGTTTTTTTAGTGGCAGATGAAGTGCCATCAGAAGACACCACGAGTAGCCAACTATACTTAAACCTTAAGCATCTGGAATTAATTAATCTGTTTTGTTCCTACCAGGATGTTACAAATGATATTAATGCCTGCCTGCATATTGATAATGCTTTAACAAGTGTGTATATCGATAGTGAAACGACAAAAGCTGAGCTTAAAGGCGTACTTAGAGCCAATAACTGTCAGTACCCAAGCAGTAATTTACATTTAATGGATGAAACAAAGCTAGATATAGATATTCTATACTTAGATGATGATATAACCATTAATGATGTATACATCGAAAGCGATGGCGCACAATTAAAAGCGAATGGTGAAATTAAGAATGACTCTGCTATATACATGGATCTTCGTGTTTCATCGTCATTATTTGATTTGCGAGAGTTACAAAAGTATATACCCGATAGCTTGCTACGAGCATGCGAACTACGTTATGTTTCAGGTGTTGCGAGTGTACAGGCCGATATTAAAGGACTATACAGCGACAGCGTTATGCCAAGAATTGATGCCTGGATGCAATTCAGAGATGGAGAAGTAGGCATTAGTGATTATCCGGCCGTGAATGATATTCAGTTCTCAGGTAAGTTTTCCAATGGCGAGTTAATGACTAATGCAAGTAGCTCGTTAATAGTCGATACACTGGCTTTTAAAGTGGGCAATAGTCATGCGTTCACCAGGGCAAGTATTAGAAATCTGGACAATATTCATTATTCGCTGTCGAGTAATTTGCATGTTGACTTAGAAGAGGTAAAATACCAATTACCCGATTCACTGGTTAATGATATGAGTGGTAATATTTGGCTTGAGGCTAAAACGAGTGGTGTTTTACCGCAACAATATAATGACCAATTTGCCGATTATGTATTGGGGCGTACTATGCTTAAGGTAAAAATAGATGATGTAAGTGTTGTGATGGATTCGGTATTAAATCTGCAACAAGCCAATGGACATTTAAAGTACCATAATCAACAATTTGCCTTGGGTGATTTTGAGGCTCAACTACCCGACTATAAGTTAAATATTAAAAATACAGGAGTAAAAGGTAGTTACAAAGGCAGTGTAAATAGCTTGAATACAATAGGTATTGATTTATCAGGTTTTGAGATTGAAACAGATAATAGTCGATTAATTGGCAAAGCAAGTGTTGCCAACCTAGAGCAACCAGTTTATAAAATAGATGCTAATGCCGATGTAGTGTTAGCTGATTTTCTGGCTTTTGCTCCTGATTCATTGATTGAAAACATGGATGGAAATATAAAAGCCTGGTTTTTAAGTGAAGGAAGTGTTCATCTTGACTCGGTAAGTGACAATGTAATGCAAGCGCTATTTAAGCGAAGTAATTTAATTGCCGACTTTGAGAATGTGAAACTGTCAATGCCTGATAATATTCTCAAATTAAATGATTTGGATGGGCAGTTACTTGTGTCAAACGACTCGATTCGATTGCTTAATATTAATGGTGATTTAAGTGGAATTGCGTTCAGAAGTGATTCAACCATCGTTGCTAATTTTTATGAAGGCTTTTGGTTAAATCAGCCCGATACCATTATGGTTGATGCCAATTGGCAACTGGGCGATATTGATTATGCCCTTTTTGAATCTCTACTGGTTGATGACACTGTTACATCTGAAAATGTGGGTGAATCAGAGCCTGCCCGTTATCGTTTTTCGGCCAAAGGGAAAATAACAGCCAAAAGCTTTTGGTATGGCAATGCCTTGTTAGAAAACTTAAGTACGTTGTATAATGTGTCGGACAGCCTTTACATTGCCGACCAAATTAAATTTGATGCTTTTAAGGGAAGTGCCAATAGTTCGGTTAGGTATGAGTTGGGTGAAGAAAGTGCTGAAGTTAAGTTTCATACTAACATATATAACATGGATATTAATCAGGTGCTTTATGACTTTGATGATTTTATGGAATATAGTGAGGAGGTATACATAAGTCATGAACAACTTAGCGGAAGGCTTAATGCAACAACCGATGGGAGTGTAAGTTTTATAAACGATTCTATTGATATGGAATCTATAAAAATGCGTGGAAATTATATGTTGGAAGATGGTCGATTGAAAGGTTATGATATCGCGGTTGAAATGGGGGAGTTATATAATATTGATGAGTTGGGTGATCTTCATTTTAAGACGATTGATACAAAAATGTTCGTTTACAAAGGTGCTGCATATGTACCATTAACAAACATTAAAAGTAATGCTTTAGATATCTCATTTTTTGGTATGCAACAATTTGATATGGATTGTGAATACTATTTAAGGCTTTATTTGAAAGAACTTTTGAGAAGAGGGAAAACAAATACTATTGTTAAAAAACAATCAAAAGAGAAGAAAGCAAAAGATTATGATGGTGGTACAAAAGGTATGATATCTATTTTCCCATATTATGAGATAAAAAATGGTATTTCAGATATGGGAACTCGTGGTAATAAGCACAAGGATAGAAGGACGATGAGAATGCGTGTTAAGATGCAGGAGACAGGTCTTAAGGTATCATTTAATCCGAATGACTTTAATTATGAAACCGGTGTTAAGTAAAGGAAAAAGGCAATATGTATTCAATTTATCATGGATTGTCATATTACTAATAGGAGCTTACTTTTTAAAAAGTAGATATAAGGCAGAAGTGCTGCCGGTTTTATCTAGTATGCCTAAAGTATATTATAATGATATTATAATTGGTGAGGATAATGCACCATTGCAGGTAATAATGTTTCATAACTATTATAGTGTAGGTGGGAGAAAGTTCTTTGATGAAGCTTATTCAGAAATGCTTGAAAAGTATATAAAAAGTGGAAAAATTCAATTTGTAATAAAGCTCATAGAACCAGGAGAACATCCGGATATGATGCTGGCTTTACAAACAGCCATTTGTCTTAATCAATTTGGGGTATGGGATACATTTCATGACGTAATAATTTTTAATCCGCTAGCAGTACATTCAGAAGAGTTTAAAAAACTTATTGATGAGTATATTAGTGTTAATTCTGACATCGCAGAATGTATCTTGACTAATGACATGTTTGATGATGTAATAAGAAATAACAATGACTATTACATGTTAAATACTAAAGTAAGTCCTACATTTGTAGTAAATAATAAATTACTTCAAGGATACAAAGGTGTTGATGAACTGTTTAATGTATTTGATTATGAACTAGATAATTATTGATGATATGAATAAGATATTTTTTTATTTGGCATTTCTTTTTGTGGGATTATTTGTTGCTACATCAGTAGGCTGTACTTCTGATCCAGAAGAGGTTTGTGAGCAATATGAAGCATGTGAGAATACTGCAACGACATGTTGTACAGATGAAACAAGTTGTTATTATGAATACAATGGAGTAGAATATCCTGATACGGAAAAAGGTTTAGAGGATTTGTTAGCTGCTATGTGCCCACAATCTTCGAAAGCTGAAATTAGGTCTATGAGGAGTGAGCTGAAATCTAAAACAAGTAAGCTTATCAACGAAGCTCGTCAGGCCGCTCTATGTAACTAATAGACATTATCAGATAAAAGAAAGACCTGTTGACTTGTATCAAGTTTGCAGGTCTTTTTTATGTATCCTTGAATTCAACGGAGGATTGCTTTAGCTCATTCCCAAAAGCGATACCAACCCCGACGCTGTAGTTTCTTAAGTTTTTTCAGCAAAGCTTCGCCTCGTAGGTCAACAGCGACAATAACACCTTCTTCATCGATTAAAAAGTTAGAAGGCACTTTTCTCACGCCGTATTGTTTGGCAACAGCATTTCGCCAGCCTTTGAGGTCACTTGTATGGTGGGGCCACACAAGTCCGTCATCTTTAATGGCTTTTTTCCAGGCATCATCTTTCATATCAAGCGAAACACTTAAAATGGTAAAGCCTTTTGCCTTATTAAAACGCACATTTTTATATTGCTGATAGGCTTCGACCAGGTGAGGATTTTCTTTGCGGCAAGGAGCGCACCACGATGCCCAAAAATCAACAAGTACAAGCTGACCTCTGAGTGATGATAATGAGAAGCTTTCACCATTAACAGATTGTTGCGTGAATTCAGGAACTGTATCTCCTACAGAAAGTTTCTGAGCAAAACTAAGTTGCACTAGGCATGTTAGTACTGCAATTGCTATGATGTATCTGATGTTCTTCATTGTTCCCAGGGGTTTAATAGCAACGAATATAATCAATATTAGCGAATTGTGATTGATAAGCAGTTTTGCTGGTTTTTTTTAATCGCAAGATAGTGACTCTTAAGTGCGCTAAATATATTCTGTAATTAGTTGTTTAACTTATTCCGCCGCCAATGATGATGTCTTTATCATATATAACAATGGATTGACCTGGAGTAATAGCCCAAACATCTTCATCAAAATCAATGCTTAACGATTGGCTATTAATACTAATTGTGCCCCAATAACCAGGTACACTATCCAGACCTCTAATTCGGATAAACACTTTTTGATCTTTCCAAAGTGAAGTATTATCTGTTAGTTGATAATTGGATAGAGTTACACTTGATGTATTTAATGTCTCGCGTGTTCCTACGATTAGTTCCTGATTTTTAGCATCAATTCTAACCACACATTTACCTTTGGCCACGCCTTCAATGCCTCTGCGCTGTCCAATGGTATAAAATGGGAAACCATCGTGCTTTCCAAGTATGGTATTGTGTTCATCCACCACATTACCTGAGGAGAAGGCCGGATGATTAGGATTTAATAGTTCTTTAAGGTATTCGCGATAATCAGTACCACTTAAGAAACACACACCCATGCTTTCCTTTTTGTCAGCAATGTCGGTATAGCCTAATTCACGTGCTAGCTGGCGTACCTCTTGTTTATGCAACTCACCTAGTGGAAACAGTGCTTTGCTAATGGTTGTCTGATTAAGGTTCCACAAGAAGTACGATTGGTCTTTATTGGGATCAATGCCTTTTTTTATGTAATAACGTCCATTAAGCTGCTCCTTTCTAACATAGTGGCCGGTAGCGATATAGTCACATTGATACTTTTCTGCAGCTTCCAACAGAAGTTTCCATTTTATGGTTTCATTGCATTTAATGCATGGATTGGGCGTTCGTCCATTGGTATATTCATCAATAAAATACTGGATAACCGTATTTTTGAATTGCGTTCGGCAATCAATCAGGTGGTGTTTGATATGACGTTCGTTGGCCAATTTATGGGCCGCAATAATGTTTGAGTCTGTTTCATCGGTGTGGGTTAAAAGTGTAGCGCCAATAACTTCATAACCTTGCTGCTGTAATAGTACAGCCGACATTGAGCTGTCCATGCCACCACTCATCCCTAGTAATATCCGCTTCTTTTCCATAATGTTAAAACTGGTGCTAAAATAGTAAAAGGCGACGATATATTTAGATTTGGGAGTATTCGCTCCCGTACTCTGGGAGCATACGTTGCATTGACCTGGGATCGTATGTCTATGAAGGCTGGGAGCTATCGATCCCGCCACCTGGGAGATTATACCAATTGTTGTTCAAGTTGAGCATTAAGCGAAACTTGGGGTTGCAATGGTAAATGCCGATATATCAAAGAAGAGACTTGGCCAAACGAAGTTTGAGATAAGGCTCATATCATATAATAATCGGTATTATTAATCAATACAACTACTTAATGTAGCAATGATATAAATACAAAAAATGCCCGTTAATCACTTTTGACCAACGGGCACAAGTATCACTATTATTTAGTGTCACTCTTCGATATTTTGTCTCACTTTATTTAAAAAGGTTTGCATGCCTTCAGAGTCTTTCTTGTCAATCAGCTCCAAAAGATGCTTCAGTTGAAAGCGAATGTTCTCAACCTGCTCATAAGTAAACGGGTTGAATAATATCTCCGTCAACAAATGGTCTTCTTCAGATAACAAGCCTTTTGCAATATTCATGTGCTTGTTAAAAGTTGTGCCCGGTGCTTTTTGGTGCTTCATACAGGCAGCGAATACTAATGAAGATGAGAATGGTATGGACAATGAATAGGCAATGGTTTCATCATGGTCATCAAAGCTGTATTCGTGGATGTTCAATCCCAAAGAGGCATAAAAGTCTTTGAAGAAAGCTTTCCCTAAATGATCGCTTTGCGTAATGATGATGGCGTGATGCATACTCAAATCCTTCAGATTGGCAAATGTAGGGCCAAACATAGGGTGAGTAGATACGTATCGCATGCCACTCTTTTCGTAAAAATCTTGCAGACCCGTTTTTACCGAAGCAATATCCGATAGGATACATTCTTTGGGTAAATAGGGTACAACTTCTTCAAAGGCCGGAAGCGTGTATTTTAAACTCACAGCATTTATAAGAAGCTCAGGACCAAACTCAGTAATTTCATCAAGCTTAGTGAGGCGTTGCGTATTAAAGACATATCGGAGGCGGGCAATGTCTTTGTCGAAAATAGCAACTTCGTGCTGAAGACATAGGGCATCGGTTAACCAAGTGCCCATTTTACCTGCTCCGAGAATTAGAATTTTCATGTTTTTTGTATCAAGTATCAAGACAAAAGATGCAAGACAAAAGAGTTTTTCACTCGTCTTTTGCCTTGGTCTTAGTGTCTCATGTCTAATCTTATTTTTTAGCCAATTCCTTATTCATCACCTTATTTTGTCGATTGATCGATTCTTCGTGAATATGCTCATATACCTTCACAACGAATTCAGGGCTGAGGCCAACATCTTCAGCCTGGCGACGACGGTTGTTCATCACTTCGTCATAACGTCGTGTTTGAAGAATCGTAATATTGTTTTCGTGCTTGTATTTACCAATGGCTTCCGATATTTTCATTCGCGACTTCAAAGTCTCAAGCAACTGCTTATCAATATTGTCAATCTTCTGGCGCAATTCATCAAGTGTTACGCGCGGTGTATCACCAATCGCTGAGCGTCGAACCACAAGATTTTCTTTGATTTCGCCCAAATGTTGAGGTGTTACCTGCTGGCTGGCATCACTCCATGCTTTTTCAGGACACATGTGAGATTCAATGATTAAGCCATTGAAGTTAAGGTCCATGGCTTCCTGTGAAAGGTCGGCAATCATTTCGCTCTTACCACCAATGTGGCTAGGGTCGGTGATGATTGGCAATTCAGGAATTCGGCGACGTAACTCAATAGGAATCTGCCACTCAGGATTATTACGGTATTGGCTTTTATCGTAGGTGCTAAAACCACGGTGAATGGCACCAATCATTTTTACGCCTGCACGATTAACACGTTCAATGGCACCAATCCACAGTTCCAAATCAGGGTTAACCGGATTTTTGATTAATACAGGCTTGTCTACGCCGGTTAATGCATCAGCTACTTCCTGCACTGCAAATGGATTCGCCGTAGTTCGTGCTCCAATCCAAAGCATATCAACACCGAATTTAAGCGCCTCATATACATGGTGAGCATTTGCTACTTCAACGGCTACAAACATGCCGGTTTCTTCTTTTACTTTCTTAAGCCAAGGTAAACCAACAGTTCCAACACCTTCGAATGCGCCAGGACGAGTTCGTGGTTTCCAAATACCGGCTCTGAATATTTTAACACCCTGAGCTGCTAACTGACGCGCAGTTTCAAGTGTTTGTTCTTCTGTTTCGGCACTACACGGTCCGGCAATTATTATCGGACGCTTCAGTTCTAAGCCTGGTAATGCAAGTGGTTGTAAGTCTAATTTATGTTCCATGGTTATTTAGTTTTTTAATGTTTTAATGCGTTGTTTTGCTTCCTGTAATACTGTTTGATTGGTGCACAAGCTAATGCGGATGTATTGTTTTCCTTTGTCGCCAAAGATGAATCCTGGTGTGATAAATACATCACATCCATATAAAATCTCATCTGACAATTCGCCGCTGTTTTTATATTGCTCAGGGATGCGCGCCCAAACAAACATGCCTGTTTGATTAAGGTCATAATCGCATTCGAGAAGATCCATTATTTCGTGCACTAACATACGTCGCTGCAAATATTCGGCATTGACAGTTTTGTACCAGTCTTTATCGAGTTCTAATGCTTTAACAGTAGCGAGTTGTAAGGGTTTAAACATGCCAGAGTCCATATTGCTTTTTACGCGTAATATGTATTGAATAAACTCAGGGTTCGAAACAGCCATGCCCACTCGCCATCCTGCCATGTTGTGCGATTTACTAAGTGAATTGAGTTCAATGGCAATGTCTTTTGCTCCTTCAATGTTCAAAATGCTTTTTTGCGAATCGTTTAAGATAAAACTGTAAGGATTATCATTTACAATTACAATGTTATGCTTTTTACCAAAGGCAATTATTTGCTCAAAGAACTTATTATCAGCATTGGCTCCTGTTGGCATATTGGGATAGTTAATCCACATCAACTTAACCTTGCTTAAATCCTGCTTTTCTAATTCATCCAGATTAGGTAACCAATTGTTATTTTCATCCAAATCGTAATGAATAAGATTGGCCTCTGCAATTTTGCTTACTGAGGCATAGGTTGGGTAGCCCGGATTAGGCACCAAAACGCCATCGCCGGGATTAACAAATGCCAGGGTGATGTGCATAATCCCTTCTTTTGAGCCCATTAGTGGTAATACCTCGTTGGCTGGGTTTATATCAACCTGATAGTATGTTTTATACCAACTAGTCATGGCTTCACGAAGCTCAGGAATGCCCACATAACTTTGGTAGCCATGGTTATTTTCAGCTGAGCTTTGCTTGTTCAGCTCTGCCAAAACTTCAGGTGCTGGCGGTAAATCCGGATTGCCAATCCCCATGTTGATAATTGGCTTACCTTCTTTTCGTAGCTTGTCAAGTTCCTTTAGTTTAATGGAGAAGTAGTATTCTTCTACCGTTCCAATTCTATTAGCTGGCTGTATATTGTTTGCTTGCATACTATAGTGAGTGTGTTGATTCAAGTTGTATATTGTTAACAGGGTAGGACTGCTTGCCTTTTGCGTATTCACCCAACGATTTGAGTTTGCTTGTGAGTGGCCTGATGGCATCCAACGATTGTAAATAGCGTTTGTAATCCGTAAAGGTTAAATCAACATAGAAAAGGTATTCCCATTCTTGTCCAACTATTGGTAAAGATTGAATTTTAGTCAGGTTGATACTGTAGAACGCCAGAATGGTTAATATTTTCGATAAGCTTCCTTCTTCGTGAGGAAGTGAAAAAACGATTGACGACTTGTTGACTTTATTTTGCTCCAACAATTCATCCACTTCAGTTTTCGCCTTATCGGTAATGACAAGAAAGCGAGTGAAGTTCTTTTTATTCGTTTCAATGTCCTTAGCCAAGGTTTCTAATTCATACATTTCTGCTGCTAATTCAGAAGCAATTGCACCTATGCCTTTTAATTGCTGGTCGGCAATACGCTTGGCACTTAACGCAGTATCTTCTGATTCAATAAGTTTTATGTGTGGGTAGTTTTTAAAGAAAGCTTCACACTGAGCTATTGCCATAGGATGCGAGTATACTTCCTTGATGTCTTCAATAGATTGTCCGGGTAAGGCCAAAAACTGGTGTTTGATGCGTAGTTTGTATTCGCCAATAATCACCAGATCACTATCTTTCAGCATCGTGTAGTTTGGTAACAAGCTTCCAACTAAGGTGTTTTCAATGGCAATGATGCCGTAACAGTCCCGGTCGTTTTTTAGGGTTTCAAATAGATCAGGAAAGGTAAGGCACGGCACGACATCTAAATTCTCATCTTCAAAATAAGCTTTAGCAGCTATTTCGTGATTTGCTCCTGGCCATCCCTGTATGGCTATTTTTTTATTTGATTGGTTCATGGTTGAAATTTATGGTCATAAAAAAACCCGCCTTATTGAGGCGGGTTTTAAAAATTTATATCGTTTCGTTTAAATCATAGAATGCCCACCTCTTTAACTGTTGCTAAAAAAGAAATAATAAAAGTTATAAAAGAAAATGTGAGCCATCATTGTTTTGTTTATACGTTGCAAATGTATGAATATATTTGCAAATGCAAAATTGTGAGTAATGTTTTTAAAGAAAAAATAATTTGAAAGTGAATGGTGATGTTAGCTTATAGGTTGTAAGTTGTTGAGTGGTCTATTTTTTTGAGTTCAATATTTTCGAATCGAATAGTTCAGCACCTTTAGCTAAATTATATCTGCTTAAGGGATGTGTCAGATAGAATGTACTGCCAACATCAGGTTCCGATTCAAGGCTGATATTTCCGCCAAGTTGTTTAATTAAGTCATGCGCAATGGTTAGGCCTAAGCCTGAACCGGAAGCTTTTTTCATGTTCGTGTTTTCAACTTGCGAAAAGCGTTTGAAAACCTCTTTGTGTTTACTTTTGGGAATGCCAATGCCGGTATCTTTAACAAAGATATTAAGTTGTTCATTCTTTACTGTCCCACCAATGGTTATGCTTCCTTTTTCGGTGAATTTAATGGCATTAGTAATTAAATTAAACACAATTTGCTTTAGCCTTACAAGGTCGGTTTCTAATTCTAAATGATCGTTAATATCACACTCTAAACTAATGTCTAATGACTTGTCGTATTTTTTAATCTCATTCTCAAACTGGTGATAAATGTCTGAAAGAAAATCAACCACTTTTACATTGCTATACTGCAAATTGACATGGCCCGATTCAATTTGTGAGAAGATTAATATATCAGAAATAAGTTTCAGAAGCTGGTTGCCATTAGATTGTATGATATTCAGATAGTTTTTCTTTTCAACAGAAGATAGTTTGTCGTCTTCCAGAAGCTCTGAAAAACCAATGATGGCATTCATTGGTGTTCTGATTTCATGTGACATATTGGCTAAAAATGCCGATTTTAAATAATCCGATTGTTCTGCTTTTTCTTTGGCAGCAATAAGTTCCTCTTCATACTTTTTCTTTTCTGATATGTCAGATAGTATTTCGACAAAACCAATTGCTTTGTGTTCGCTATCGAAAACAGGGTGTGTTTTGTGCGTGAAAATCTTGCCTGATATAGTGCTCGTATGTTCGCGTACTTCTGTTCGATTGGTTGAAAGGCATGTTTCGTAATTACAAAATTCACATGGAGTATCTCTATTGAAATAAGCCGAATAGCATTTTTGCCCAATCAGTTGTTCAAAAGGAACGTCTGAGGTTTTCTTGAAGGCATCATTCGCCCAAACAAGGTTGTAATTATTATCCATAAACACTACCTGTTCATCAAGACTGTTGAGTATAAGCGTTTGTTCATGTTCTAACTGCTTGATGGTACGTTCTCTTATGTTGCCAATCTTTTGAGCCTCATTTAATTTGCTGGTGCGTTTCTTTACAACACGTTGCTGTATAAGTAGAGTGATTAGCAAGATTAGCGTTAAGCATAGGAGAATATAGATAACGTTAATAACCCATTGTGGTATATGTCGTGCATCTTTAGTCAACCATTGATTGATGGTGTTTTGATAAAACTCAGGGTTCTCTTTTTTAATCCGTTTTAGGGCATTGTCAAATTTTGAAAGTAATTGACTGGAGAGTGGACCGCCCGCTATGTGAACATTAACTGGGTTAAATAAAATTGGCGTGGCTTTTAGCTTTTGGTCGATGTTTTGCTGATAGCCATAAATTTTGTTAACTGCACCTGCATCAGCCTCATGTGATTCAATTTTGCTGAATACCTCGTTTAAGTTTTCACACCAAATGACATTCACGCTAATATTAAAATCATTAAGAAGTTTTAATAAGGCCTTTGCATGAATGTCGCCTTTCTCAAGCGCAAGACTCTTGTTATTTAAATCAGGAATGCTTTCAAAATTATTGGCTTTATTGCAATAAACAATTCCCCAGTTGGTGAATATTGTTTCGTTATTAAAGTTTAGAACTTGTTCTCGCTCCTTAGTACGTGCTACAGTTGTAAGGAAATCAAACTTACCAAAGTTAAGCTCCTCTATTCCATCGGATAAGTTTGTTTGAATATACTCAATGTCCCAGTTGTTAATAATGGCAACTTCATGAATGATATCAATGAAAATTCCCTGGGCCTGCCCCGAAGAATCAATAAAGCATAATGGAGGATTGTAGTGTACGCCAATTTTTACTTTTTCGCTCAAATTTGCATGCGCTTCACCAAAAGTGATGAGTATAAGTAAGGCGAGTATTAGTTTGGCTGTTTTTTGCATAATTATGGCTAAAGCTTCACAAATATAATACTTTAGCCATATATCAAAACAAAACTAGTTATCTTCTATTTCTTTCAACTCGAGCCAGCGTAATTCTTTTTCGTCCAGGGCTTCCATTATTCCTGACAGTTCTTTTGATTTCTGAACTAAATCATCAGAGGAAAGTGTACCTGTATTGAGTTCATTTTGAAGTGATTCCTTTTTTTCTTCCAATTGTTCAATCTCACTTTCAATCTGTTCCAGTTCTCGTTTTTCTTTGTAACTAAGCTTTTTTACTTTTTGAACAGGCTTTGGCTTTTCAATTGCTGATTCCTTCTTAACTGATTTATTCACTTGTTTGTCCTCAGCTTTCTTTTGTTTATTGTAATCGCTGTAGCTGCCTACAAAATCTTTGATTTTACAATTACCTTCAAAGGCAAATAAATGATCCGTTACTTTATCAAGAAAGTACCTATCGTGAGACACTACCATAACACATCCTTTAAAATTTGCCAGGTAATCTTCTAATACATTCAGTGTGAATATATCCAGATCATTGGTAGGCTCATCAAGAATAAGGAAATTAGGGTTCTTAATTAAGACTGTCATTAAGAGAAGCCGCTTTTTCTCACCGCCACTTAACTTATTAACTTGCACATAATGCATCTCGTTTGGAAACAGAAAGTAACGAAGGAATTGTGCCGCTGACATGCGTTTTCCTTCACCTAAATCAACGTCTTCGGCAATGTCAGAGATGACTTCAATAACCTTCTTGTTATCGTCTATCTGAATTCCTTCCTGGCGGTAATAGCCAAATACAACGGTTTCTCCTTTCTCTACTTCTCCCGAGTCGGGAGCTAATGCGCCTGTCAGGATGTTTAAAAAAGTTGATTTGCCAGTTCCGTTTTTACCAACGATACCCACCTTTTCATAAGGTGCGAACTTATACGAGAAGTCCTTAATTAATTGTAAATCATCAAACGATTTAGAAATGGCGTGCAGGTTAATTACCTTTTTACCTAAGCGAGCTTGCGCTATTCCTAATTCTAAATTATTCTCATTTATATTTTGATTAGCTTTATCTTTTAGTTCATGAAATGCATCGATACGATACTTCGCTTTTGTAGCTCGTGCCTGAGGCATACGGTTCATCCATTCTTGCTCAGTTTTTAACAAGTTACGTGCTTTTTCGATTTCAACTTTCTTGTTAGCGAGGCGTTCCTGTCGTTTTCGAAGAAAGTACGAGTAGTTTCCCTGATAACGATAAATGGTCTCTTCGGCTAATTCAATAATTTCGTTACAAACCCTATCCAGAAAGTAGCGATCATGCGTGACCATTAATAAGGTGGCCTTAGACTTTGATAAATACTGCTCCAGCCAGTCTACCATTTCCAAATCCAGGTGGTTGGTAGGCTCATCAAGAATAAGTAGTTGAGGTTCACTGATTAAGATGCTAGCTAAAGCAACGCGCTTTTGCTGACCACCAGATAGTTCTGAAACAGGTTGGTCAAAGCGTTGAATCTTTAGTTGCGAAAGAATTTGTTTTATGCGTTGCTCATAATCCCAGGCCTGCAACAAATCCATCTTCTCTATAAGAGTACCCATGGCTTGTTGGTCATTGTTTTCAATGGCCTGCTCATATGCCTTAATCGTTTGAACAACCTCGTTATCAGCATTGAATACTTCCTCAATAACCGTGTGTTTCTTGTTTAAATAAGGATCCTGAGGCAGATATCCCATTGTAATGCCCGATCGAAGGGTCACTTTGCCTTCACTGGCAGGAATTTTATTACCAAGGATATTGAGTAATGTGGTTTTTCCAGCTCCGTTACGTGCGATTAAAGCTACTTTCTGGCCTTCGTTTAAACCAAATGAAATATTATTAAAAAGGCGAACGTCGCCCCAGTGCTGTGTCAGATTTTCAACTGATAGATAATTGATCATAACCTTATTTTATCAGATGACAAAGGTAATATTTAAAAGTGCGATTAATGTCAGCTTGAGTTGATATATCTACTTTATTATATTTAAGGTTTAATTCTTCGGTTTAATAATGGATGTACTAAAAGGTCTTTTTATAATTGTTATGCTCAATTTGAGTGTTGATTTTTCTGCTCAATCAATCCGTATTGATCATGTTATTGAAGTGGTTCACAATTTAGATAGTGCCATTAATAAATACCAACAGATGGGTTTTGTTATTAAGTTGGGGTCCTTGCATGCTAATGGACTGAAGAATGCTCATATTAAGTTGGCTAATAAATCGTCCTATGAATTGATGAGTATCCAAGGAGAGCCCACAGATAATGTCGCAAAGCACTACCAGGAGTTAATTGAAGAGCATGAGGGAGGCGTTTATATTTGTTTGACCGGCTTGGACACTGCAGAACTGATAGCGTTGCTTTCCGAAAAAGAATATGTGTATACTGTTATTGAAGGAGCATTATGGAACTATATTATTCTCGATGAACCGACAGATTTAAGACCATTCTTTTTTATCGACTATAAGAAACCATTGCCTGAAAGTAAGAAGTATTGGAATCATAAAAATGGTAGTAAAGGTATTCAAACTGTTTATGTTGAAGGAGGGCTGCAAACTCAAAAATTCCTAACTGATATTGATTTCATTAATCTTGGTGATTATAGTTTTAAGTCATCCACAGGTATTATTGAGCTTGTAAGGCCTTGTAAAGGCAAACGATTGCGATTGACAGGAGTTGATTTTGATGCTGTCAATAAGATTTGTATTCGCTACTAATTGCAATAAGTGTATTAACTTTAAGATTTGACTATCAAAGCAAAAGTATCACACTTTATTTTAACAGATAAAAAGAAAGGCGGGATAATCTCCCGCCTTTACTATTATTTGTCATCATTTGTGTAAAAATTCTTAACCGGATTGGCATACATTTCTAATAATGCAGAATGTAGAAATTCTTTATCACCATCAATACGCGATAAGTGTTCGTCTAAGTACGCTAAAAAGGTACTCTTGTCTTCATCGGTGTATTTAGTAATGTGTCGCGTGTGATTAGTAAATAAGTCATCTGCAATAAAATTGCCCGGATAAAACTTATAGTTATTGTGAATTTGGTTATCAATTGTCTCGGCCAGAGCTTGTAGCTGGTCATTCTTCGATAAATCAGCTAAACCTGAAAGTTCTGTATCAATAGGATCGCCAAAACCAAAATGAACACGCCCTTTTCTTCCTCTTAATCCGGCGCCCATGTGTTTCAAATCATCAGCCTGAGTCTTTTTGTACTCAGGATTATCGCGTTTCATTTGAAATTCAAGTGCTTTTAGGTAATCACAGGGATCGTATTCATATGAAATCGATAATGGTACAATTTTGATTTCTTTAAAGTTTTTGGCAAAATCACCATTGCCACTCATGTTAAGCATTTTAAGTAAGCTTACTTGTGTGCGATCATCACCATCTTTAGAGCGACCTTCACGTTGAGCTATCCAAATACTCTGATTGCGCTCTGTTAAAGTTTGTCTGATATAAGCTGAAAGACGTTGTGTGCTTTCCATCATTTGACGTACAGGAAGGTTTCGCTGCACGATAAATGACTTATTTAATTTCACCAAATCAGTAATCCAAGGATATATTAACAGGTTATCTCCAATAGCGATTTCTGTAGTACTAAAGCCATTCTCAACCATTAGGATATTCAATATGGCCGAATCGAGCACAATGTCGCGGTGATTGGATATGAATAAATAATGTCCGTTTGGATCGAGTTTATCAAGACCTGAGTGACTAATCCCTTTAGTGGTAGTTCTAAGTACTTCCTTTACGTAAGGATAAATCACCTCCGTTTGAAATTCACGAATTGATTGTATGCTTAGGAGTTTCTTCAGAAATTGTTCGGTGGAGAAGTTAGGGTAGAGGAATTTAATTAATTCCAAAAAGTTGACTTCATTAATTAAACGCTCAAACACCTCATGAATCTCTTCGTCTTTGTATGGACGAATCGAATCAAAGTTTAATTCTTTTCCCATTTCTATTTAATAATGTTTGGCGCAAAATTACAGCAAAGTATTGTGTTTATGAAATTATCCAGAAGTTTATATGACATACCATAAGTTTTCATTTTGGATGAATTCCAAAAAGTGGAATAATTTATTGTATTTGGACGTTTTTTGAGTTTTGAAAATAAACATGCATTGATAATCAGGATGTTGAAAAAAGTGGCATAGCCGTTGTCTTAAGTCTAGTACAAAACACCCAAAGTTATGATACGAATTAAAGTTTTTAAAAATACCACGTTAATATCTTTTGATAAAAAGGAAAGCTTGGATCTTCAAACATCAAAGCATTTCAAACATCAAATGATGGATATATTAAAGAAACCTTTTACAAATCTTTTTGTGGATTTAGAGAAGGTCGATAATGTTGATGCAGAGGGGTTGAATACTTTAATGGCGGGCCAGCGTTTGTCGGAAATGAATCAAAGTCAGCTGAGCTTGTTTAACGTGAAGGAGGAAGTGCTGGAATCAATGAAAAAGTACGACCTCGACAATTACTTCTTTTTTTGTGACCGTCCAAAGCCCTTTTCTGATGACCTATTAATGGTTTAAAGTTAAGGATTCCAGGAGGCTTAGGCCTCCTGGTTTATAATTTCCCAATATTCAATAGCGCGTCTGGTGTGAGGTATTACAATTGTTCCTCCAACCAGGTTAGCGACAGCGAAAATCTCCATCATTTCATCGTTGGTGATGCCCTGTTCGTGGCACTTCTCTAAATGATATTTAACACAATCATCACATCTGAGAACCATAGAGCTTACCAAGCCAAGCATTTCTTTTACTTTTGTTGATAAGGCACCTTCCATATAGGTGTTTGTATCTAAATTAAAGATACGCTTCATCACTTTATTATCACCAGCCAATATTTTTTCATTCATGGCTTCGCGATACTCCCTGAATTCTTTTACTTTCTCATTCATGATAACTGGTTTTGTTTGTTTAACAGACGATTCGTACTCTTCTATATAGCTTCACCTTTTAAAGTTGCCTGTGTTGCTTCTTTAATGATAACTTTTGCAATATCACCTGTTTTAAAATCTTTTTTAGGGAAAACAACGACTTTATTTTGTGATGTTCTGCCGTATAGTTCTTCTTTAGATTTTTTTGAAGTTCCTTCAACTAGCACTTCATATGTTTGACCAATGTCACATTGGTTACTTTCGAATGATAGTTGGTTTTGCAGATCAATTATTTCTTGTAAGCGTCGTCCTTTAACCTCTTCGGGTACATTATCTTCAAGGTTTTTAGCCGCATAAGTACCAGGTCGTTCTGAGTATTTGAACATAAATGCCGAATCGTAACCGGCCCATTTCATCAGGCTTAAGGTTTCCTGATGATCTTCTTCTGTTTCGCTATGGAAACCACAGAATACATCAGTAGATAGACCGCATCCAGGTAAAATACGTCTGATTGCTTCAATACGTCCCAAGTACCATTCACGGTCGTACTTACGGTTCATTAATTTAAGAATGCGTGAACTACCTGATTGTAATGGCAAATGTATGAATTTGCAGATGTTATCGTGCTTCGCCATCACCTCCAGTGTTTCATCACACATGTCTTTCGGATGAGAAGTTGTAAAACGAATACGCATTTTAGGGAAGTTACCTGCTACAAAATTCAATAAACCCGGAAAGCTCATAGAGTTGCAGCCTTCAGCTTCATAGTTATACGAGTTAACATTTTGTCCAAGTAAGGTCACTTCCTTGAATCCCTTGTCGTATAGATCTTGTATTTCTTTTTTAATGCTTTCTGGTTGACGGCTGCGTTCACGACCGCGTGTATATGGTACAATACAGTACGAGCAGAAGTTATTACAGCCTCTCATGATCGAAACAAATCCTGAAATTTTGTTTTTTCCAATACGTGATGGGATAACTTCGGCATATGTTTCGTTAGTTGACAACTCAACATTAATTGCTTTATCGCCCCTTTCGGCCATGCCAATTAAATTTGGCAAGTCGAGGTAGGCATCCGGACCGACAACGATATTAGCACCTTGTTCAAATAGTTGTTCTTTAACCCGCTCGGCCATGCAACCAATGATGCCAATAATTAAGTTTGGCTTTTGCTTTCGCATAGCTGTTAGCTGCTTAAGGCGGCCCATTACACGTTGCTCAGCATTGTCGCGAATCGAACACGTATTAATAAAAATGGCATCGGCTTCGTTCATATCATAACTTACGCCGTAACCATCCATTTCCATCACAGATGCCACCACTTCGCTATCGGCTACATTCATTTGGCAACCATAGGTTTCAATAAAAAGTTTTTTACCGCTCTTACTGCTAATTAAAGGCTTTACTTCACTAAACTCCATCATTTGTCCGGGATTATTATTCTTATTGATTGTCATTTTTTTAGGAGCTGCAAAGTTAATGCTTGTATGAATATTGACAAGTATAATCGTTCTGAATTACTGAATTGAATTAAATGATTCCATAATTTGGAGTCGTCTGTATTTGATACATAATTAGGGTTTTAGAATGGTATTTATTAACTTTAAGATTGTCAGTTAACTTAAATCACCACACCATGAAAGAAGTTTTAATTCCTGTAGATTTTTCCAATGAATCACTCATCGCTCTTGAGTATGGTATTAATATGGCTAATCATCTTAATGCCAGAGTGCGTGTTGTTCATGTTAAAACAAATCAATTAATAGTTCCTTTTTTTAGTTCCGATGAAGCTACTGATAAATTAAATCAGGATGTGGATGCGTGGGCTCATGAGCTTTATCGACGATTTAAAAGTCAGTATAAGGTTGAATGTGGTCTCTTCGATTTTAAAATAAGAGAAGGAAATATTGTGACAGAAATTTGCAATCAGGCAAAGTATGGCGATTCAACCATCATGGTATTAGGAGCCCACGATGATGTTTCTATGAATTCGAAGTGGCTGGGGAGTCCGGCGTACAGGTTGGTAGCACATTCGCCTTGTCCGGTAATTGTTGTTAACAAACGAATGCAGTTCAGACACGAGATAAAAAGCATCGCTTTGCCGGTAGATTATAGCGTAGCCAGCAGAAAGAAAGTTCCTGAAATTGCAGGAATAGCTCATTTATTTGATGCAAAAGTACATGTTGTAGGTCTTAAATCATCCGATTTGGTATGGATGAATAAGGAAATGATGTCTTTCGTTAAGCAGGTTAAGGAGTTCGTATCTGCCGAAGCAAAAGTGGAAGTCAGCGATACAATGATTACCGGTAAAGATTACGCTCACAATCTATTGGATTATGCACAAGCGAGTGATATTGATTTAATTACAACGCATGTGCATCATACCACAAATCCATTTGTACGTATTTATCAGTCTTTTACAAACGAAATTATTAATAAATCTTTAAAACCCGTATTGGTTATTCCTACAAAAGATTAATCTATTGTTTATATTTGCGCCTCAATAAGCTATAATAATATGAAGAGCCTGATAATTGTTTTATTCTTTTTTAGTTCATTGGTAGTGAATGCTCAAAGTGATGGTAATCTTGCTGGTAAATTGCAGGAACGCACAGAAGGCGAAGGTGTTATTACTATTTATGATGAAGAAGGAATTGAAGAACTAGTTGATATACAGGTTGAAGTGAATGAGCGTATTGGCGGTGTTGAAGGGTATCGTATTCAACTGTATTCAGGTTTGGGGCCTGCCGGAAAAAGAAGAGCATTAAATGTAAAAGGTAAGTTTTTAAATAATTTTCCGGGATACGATGCTGACCTGTCGTTTACTTCGCCAAATTGGCGCGTTAGGGTTGGCACTTATCGACACAGACATGAAGCGTTGTCGCTTTTAACAGATTTGCGAAAGATTTTTCCAAACTGTTATATTGTGAAAGATGGAGCCGTTAAAATGAATAAATTTTAAATAAGATATTGAGTGTGCAAAGCCGGAAAATTTTCCGGCTTTTTCTTTTCTGTAAATCGTGTTGGGCGATTGAAAAAATAGAAATAAATTTGCGCTTTATTTTTTAAGAGGGAAAAATCATGAGTGACCAGATTAAGCACGAGTGTGGGATTGTTCTTATCCGTTTGCTAAAACCACTTGAGTACTATCAAGAGAAGTACGGAACATGGCGTTATGGCCTTAATAAGTTGTACCTTTTGATGGAGAAGCAACATAACCGAGGACAAGATGGGGCAGGAGCTGTCAACTTAAAAATTGATCAGCCAGCGGGGCAGAAGTACTTTTCTCGCCACCGTTCTAATAAAGCCAATCCAATTAAAGATGTATTTGAGAAGATTAATGAACCATTTATTAAGCAGCAGGACAAAAATGCTGATTTACTAAATGATCCAGAATATGCTAAAGCGCACCTGCCATTTGCAGGAGAACTGTATCTGGGGCATTTACGTTATGGAACATTCGGAAATCATAGCATCGACTATGTACATCCGGTAATGCGTGAAAACAACTGGCGATCGCGTAATCTTACCTTGGCTGGAAACTTTAACCTAACCAATGTAGATGAGATTTTTGAGTCGCTTTCTGAATTAGGACAGCACCCAAAAGATTATACCGATACAGTAACTATCTTAGAAAATGTCGGTCATTTTCTTGATGAAGAGAACCAGTTATTATTCAGAAAGTACAAAAACGAGGGTAAAACCAATCGCGAAATTTCTCAAAATATCGAAGAGGAGTTAAATATTCGCGAAATATTAGAGCGTTCAAGTCGTCGCTGGGACGGTGGATATGCCATTGCAGGAGTAGTTGGTCATGGAGATGCTTTTGTAACGCGTGACCCATGGGGTATTCGTCCGGCTTGTTACTATGCCGATGATGAAATTGTGGTAGTAGCTTCTGAACGTCCGGTAATTCAAACAGCTATGAATGTACGATCGGTGCAGGTCAAAGAGCTAAAACCAGGCCACGCACTTATCATCAAGAAAAATGGTAAAGTATCAGAAGAGCTGGTTCGTGTTCCGCAAGAACGCCGTTCATGCTCATTTGAGCGCATTTACTTCTCACGCGGTAGCGACCGTAAAATCTATGAAGAGCGTAAAGAACTTGGTCGTCTGTTAGCCAAGTCAATTCTTGAAAA
The DNA here is from genome assembly GCF_016612505.1 of Carboxylicivirga marina. Lineage (GTDB taxonomy): Bacteria > Bacteroidota > Bacteroidia > Bacteroidales > Marinilabiliaceae > Carboxylicivirga > Carboxylicivirga marina. The sequence continues at coordinate 138,848 of NZ_JAENRR010000006.1, read as the reverse complement.
AGTTGATTACGACATTGAGAATACGGTTTTCTCATTTATTCCTAATACGGCCGAAACAGCTTTTTATGGAATGATGGAAGGTGTACGTCGTGAAATGGATCAGGTGAAGAAACAACAGATTCTTGATTTGGGAGCGGAGATGTCGCCAGAGAAACTGGATAAAATTCTGAGTCTTGAGCCCCGCGTTGAGAAAATTGCCATTAAAGATGTGAAAATGCGCACCTTTATTGCCGATGATGATAGTCGCGATGATATGGTGGCTCACGTTTATGATGTGACCTATGGAATTGTTAAAAACGGGGTTGATACTCTGGTTATTATTGATGATTCCATTGTTCGTGGAACAACTTTGAAAAAGAGTATTCTTCGTATTCTTGACCGTTTGCATCCGAAGAAGATTATTGTTGTATCATCAGCACCTCAAATTCGTTATCCTGACTGTTACGGTATCGATATGGCGAAACTGAAAGACTTCTGTGCTTTCTCAGCGACAATAGAATTGTTGAAGGATACTAAACAAGAACACATTATTGATGAGGTTTATAATAAGTGTAAGGAACAGCAGAACTTGCCAAAAGAGGAAATTGTCAATCATGTAAAAGATATTTACCGTCCGTTTACAGCTGAGCAAATTTCGGCCAAAATAGCTGAAATGTTAACACCTGACGATATTGATGCTAAAATTGATTTAGTATATCAAAGTGTTGAGAACCTGCATGTTGCTTGTCCGGATGATAATGGAGACTGGTATTTTACCGGCGATTACCCAACACCCGGAGGAAATAAAGTGGTGAATACATCCTTTATAAATTTTGTGGAAGGTAAGAGTGGAAGAGCGTATTAAAGAAGTGAAGAGTGAGTAGGTAAGTTCAAGTGTTTTACAAAAGCTTTTCACCTCTAGATTGATATACAAACCTCAGTTGAATTATTCAGCTGAGGTTTTTTTATGGTTTAAATATGCAGAAATGTAGATATCTACATTTATCTACAATATTTAACTTCCAATAACTTAAATGAAATGGTTTTTGGCACAGAGCTTGCAATTTACCTGACAGATTTTTTTCATAGATTTGGGTTAGGTTAGTAAATGGGATTCTAAGCAACGGTTTAGGTCCCATTTGTTTATGGTCTTAATTCAAAGGAACTTTCCTCTACTTCAATACCATTGACAATGAGGCTAACAAGGTGCTCACCCATGTGGTATTTGCGTGTTGAAACCAGCTTAAAAGATTGAAGTTTTTTAATACTGCTAGTTGAACCAGCTTCATAATTTCGCTCACTTATTTTAAACACTTTTTTGGTATGCGTGTCATTTTGCTTTAAATAGTAGATGCCATATTCCAGACGAATCAATTCATTTTTTGCCGAATGATTAGTCAAACTAAACTGAAACTCAAGAGCCTCATCAACGCGTATTATATCTTTCTTGACATTAAAGTTGGTGATTTCAATATTATCAATAGAGCCAAAACCAAAGACTTGCATGAGTTCCTGGTTGCCTGCTTTCAATAATGTGCGAGAAGCATGCTTGACTATCCAGTCCGTTTCTTTTGATGCACCTTTCCATCTTTTTACGATATCAATGGTGACTTGCGGATTGTCTTTGGAAATATCATTGAGGTTATTGGCTACACTTTTTCTAACATACTCCGAGGGATCGTTCTTTAGCGCTTCCAGTATGGGCATAATTGGACTGGGATCAATCTTAAACTCGCGAATGGCCATTCCCCATGGTAAGCGTGAACGGCAGGCTTCAGTAGCTAGTCTCCTGACATGATGGTTTTCATCTTGTGTCCATTCTAATAACTCAGCCATCATTTGGTCGCCATACTTAATGATAAATGGGCGTACAGCAAATTCACAGGTTGAAAAGGACGTGATTTTTTTGATGGCCGCCACCGATGTGTCATAATCACTCAGTCCGTGGCGTTCAATATAATTGGGGAATACCAAGAATACCAGGTCGGGGTATTTAAGCCTTTCAGAAACACCAATGCTTTTAAGCGAATCGATAAGCTGCAGCAGTTGCTCAATGCTCTTTGGGTAGTTGTTCGACAGGTAGGGTGTTAGTATACTTGTTATATGATGCATGCGTTGCTTTAACTCTAAGTCATCCCATTCATCGTTATAAATCTGTATTAAAAAAGCTTTCTTGTCAAAGTTATCTATAACCATTTCCAGGGCTTCGGTAAATACCTCGAAGAAGGCTTTGGAATAAAGGTTTTTAAATAGTTCTGCCATTATAAAGTGTGAAATTGTTTGTAGCCGTATATAAGATTGTGTTAAGGTACTATAAGTTCAGGTAATTGTATGGCGAATTAGATGAGTTCTTTTTAACTTGCTTATTCTTAAAATATTGACCGTTTTTATGCATGGCAGAATAAACATAGAGGCACAAAGACGCAGCGTTTTTGTGAGTTTGGCAATAAGGCTCTGTGACTAAGTGTCTTTGTTATGTCTTTTCATTTTCGAAATATTTAATTAATGTCTTATGCGAGATGACGGATATTCAGAATTTTAAAATTAACAGACATGAAAAAAGCTAGCTTCATCATTTCGACATTGATTTTTACATTTCAACTAAGTTTTGCTCAAACAGATATTGAAAAATTGTTTAGAGCGGCCAAAGTTAATGATGTAAATAGTATTAAGGAGTTGATAGCGTCTGGTGTAGATGTGAACGCAAAATCTGAATACGGAGCAACAGCCCTTACCTTTGCGGCCGATAAGAACAATACAGAGTCTATCAAGATTCTGCTTGAGAATGGCGCCGATCCTAATGCCAGAGATTATTTTTATCAGTCTACACCTTTTGAATGGTCGTTTTACGAAAATAATGTAGAAGTAATTGCACTAATGATAAAGCATGGAGCCAATGTTAAAGTGGATTGGCTGTTGCCGAATAGTGTTAGAGAAAATCAGACAGAAACAGTCAAGTTACTTCTAGAAAATGGTGCACCAGGAGCAAGTAGTTGTATCGGTATAGCCGTGCGAATTGAAAATGCTGAAGTATTAAAGCTTTTACTTGCGGAAGCAACAATCGAACAAGACAAATTAAACTCGGCGCTTTTAACGGCAGTTGGAATGGAAAAACACGAATATGTTGATATGCTCAAGCATGCCGGAGCTGTAATGCCAAAAATAAAAAAACACGATCGTCATATTAAGTATGCAGGTTTATATGCTGATAATGATACACGATTGAAAATAAAAAATGAAGATAATAAGATGCTGTGTAGTTTCAACGGCGATCAATTTTATCAATTACAATTTGACTCTGCATCCATATTCTCCTTTCAGGAATATCCACACATCAAATTAGCTTTTAAAGTGGTTGATGAAAATGCGGTTTCGGTGCAATTAATAAATAGAGCTAATAAGACAACTTTTGTGAGGTTTGAAGAAGCACTTACAAAAGAAAAACAAGTGGCATTCAAGGATAACACCGGAGAAGTTAAAGAGGTGCTTAATTGGAACTCTTTCAGGGGGGTAAATGCCAGTGGAATTGCTGATGGGCAATTTCCGCCAGCACGTTGGAATGGGGAGAAAAACCTAAACCTTAAGTGGAAAACACGTATTCCGGGACTTTCACATGCCTGTCCTGTAACCTGGGGTGATAAGCTGTTTTTGATTACGGCTTTGGGTGAAGACACAACAGCGGAGTACCGGGTAGGGCTATATGGTGATGTTAAACCCGTAAAAGATGATTCTAAACACATTTGGAAAATATATTGTTTGGATAAGTATAAGGGGCGCATAATATGGGAGAAGACCGGTTTTACAGGTATTCCGAGGGTAAAACGGCACCCCAAAGCGACACAAGCAAATTCGAGCCCCGTAACGAATGGTAAATATGTGGTTGCGCTCTTTGGTTCAGAAGGGATGGTTTGTTACAATATGAACGGAAAAGAGATTTGGAGAAAAGATTTGGGTCAATTAGATGCAGGCTGGTTTTTTGAATCAGAAACCCAATGGGGACATGCGGCTTCGCCGATAATCTATAAAAACACAGTTGTTGTTCAGGCGGATCGCTCCAATAAATCTTTTATTGCCTCGTATGATTTAGCTACTGGAAAGGAAGTGTGGAAAACAGACAGAGAAGAGATTTCTTCGTGGGGTACACCATCTATTTATTATGGGAAAAACCACCATGAAATTATAACAAATGGTACAAAATACATTAAAGCCTATAAGGCAGATACGGGTGAAGAACTGTGGAAACTCGGGCCTAATTCTGAAATTACAGTTGCTACACCAGTTGTGTATAAGGATATGGTTTATGTAACCGGTGGTTATCCACCGGTACGTCCTATATATGCCATAAAACCTGGAGGGAAAGGGGATATTTCAATTGCCGACAGTTTATCTGCCAGTGAGTTTATTAAATGGAGACACTTAAAAGGAGGTACGTATATGCCTTCTCCAATTGCTTATGAAGGGTATTTTTATACCATGGCCAATAATGGTATGCTGACATGTTACGATGCGGAAAATGGTGAGCGAATTTATCGGAAGAGTATCAAATCAGGAGCAGTGACAGCATCACTTGTGGCAGCCGATGGTAAAATATATTGTACAAGTGAAAGTAATGGGGTTGTTGTAGTGAAGGCCGGACGCGAATTTGAAATCATTGCTAAAAATATTGTAGGAGAAACATGTTTGGCTACGCCTGCCATATCTGATAGACTCTTTATAATTAGGGCGCAAAACAATGTCTATTGCTTCAGTAGAAATTAGAGTGGCGTAAGCCTCGTTCTACGAAGCAATATATGCAAAATCGTTCGGCGTAGCGTCTCGCTACGTCGCATTTAAACAGGCCTCCGGCCTTTTATTAATAATATCGTCAATTCGCCATATATGTGTAGGTTAGAAAAGAGTTGGTAGCTATTGAAAAAATGCAATGCAGTTAATATTTAAACGTATCAAAAAATATGACATGACATTTGAGGAATAGGGAATTATTAAAGCAGCGTAATTGAAAGAATTGAGAATTAATATTATGAATTTGAAAATGCTATCCATAAAACAGGCTTCTCAGTGTATCGGACTGACTGCGCAACGTAATATCCCGACCGCGCAATGGATTTTCCTGTTCGCTCAGTCGATTGTACCGGTTGCGCAATCAATTGTAACGACGCCGCAATGCATTTTCCCAAGCTCTCAATCAATTTCCCCGATCTCTCAGTGGATTTCCCCGCTTGCGCATAGTATTGTTACAGATGCGCTATAATATGTAACGGTGGAAAAATTGAATTTGGCAGTAATACGAAGTAAGACAAGACCTATAGTGGTTGGGGCATTCATATAGAATTATACTGACTGAGAAGTAGAGTCAATCAAGTCAAGAAAAATATAAACAACAGCTACCAATAATGGCTTATAAATCAAAAGTGTGCCGACTAATTTTGGTTGGTTAGCAGCTTCGGCAACCACCGCCAAATCGTTGATTTGGCTTTTGAAAAAGTATAAGATAAAAACAAAACCAACGCTTTGGCTACTTTGTATTTTGAAAGGTAAATTTGGCAACAAATCACTTTCGCTTCATAGCCGAGCCGCTAATTAGGATGGTGTTTTTACCTGACTTCGTAAGTTGTAAAGTTTATAAAATCAATAAACTGTGAAATGTAGAATTGGCCAGAGGACTTGAATATAAGAACGTAGCGAGACGCTACTGTTAGCAGAACTTTCTTAGCACCAAGAAAGCCCACCAAACTGGCGGGCTTTCCATAGACTAAAGGTTTAAGCATCCCGTTTAAGTAAGCAAAGCTCTTTAACGGGATTACTAATTATAAATAGGACAATAAACTACTGATTAAATTCTTTCAATACACATGGCAATGCCCATGCCACCACCAATACACAAGGTAGCTAACCCTTTGCTTACTTCGCGCTTCTTCATTTCATGTACTAAAGTGGTTAAAATACGCGTTCCGCTAGCACCAATCGGATGGCCAATGGCGATTGCGCCACCATTAACATTGGTAATTTCCGGATTGAGCTTCAACTCTTTCATTACTGATAATGATTGAGCCGCAAAAGCTTCATTGGCTTCAATTAATTCCAGTTCATCGCTTTCCCAACCTGCCTTTTCAAGCGATTTTTTAACAGCCTGAACCGGGCCAATACCCATAATTGAAGGCTCAGTACCATGCCAGGCATAAGATACAATTTTGGCCATAGGTACGAGGCCATATTTTTCTACAGCTTCTTTACTGGCAACAATTATGGCAGCAGCACCATCATTAATTCCTGATGCATTAGCCGCTGTTACGCTTCCTTCTTTTTTAAAGGCAGGGCGCAGTTTAGCCAATGAGTCTGCTGTAACACCAAAGCGCACAAATTCATCCTGCTTAAAAATGATAGGATCCTTTCTGCGTTGAGGGATTTCCACTGCTACGATTTCATCTTCGAATCGACCATCGTTAATTGCTTTCTCGGCTTTGTTTTGTGAATCTGCTGCAAAGGCATCTTGCTCTTCTCGCGTCAGATTGTATTTATCAGCCAGGTTCTCAGCTGTAATGCCCATATGGTAATTATTGAACACGTCAGTCAAACCATCAGCTATCATGGTATCGATTAAAGTGCCATCACCCATGCGATAGCCTGTGCGAGCCTTAGGCAAGATATATGGTGCCTGCGACATGTTTTCGGCTCCACCTGCTATGATTAGCTCTGCATCGCCGGCTTTAATGGCTTGTGCAGCCATAGCTACAGTTCGTAAGCCAGAGCCACATACCATATTAATGGTCATAGCGGTTTTTTCTTTAGGAATACCCGCACCCATCGCTATTTGACGAGCTACATTTTGCCCATGACCAGCCTGTAACACACTTCCCATTAAAACTTCATCCACTTCAGAACCGTTGAGCTTGTTACGTTCTAAAAGTGATTTAACAACAGTGGCGCCCATTTGTGCCGGAGAAACAGTTGCTAAACTTCCGCCAAAATTGCCGATGGCTGTACGAGCAGCGTCTATGATATAAATTTCTTTCATGATTAATATTTTAGTCCGAAGTCCGATGTTCGGATTCCGAAGTTTGATTACGTTATTTTTTACGCTGGCCGGATTTATAGTCCGTGCCAATTGGTTTAATTATTAGCACAGATTGCAAATCTGCGCTAGTGATGTGCACTGAATAACCACCCGCCTTTTGGCACCCTCCTTAATAAGGAGGGGGTGTTATTGCGTTATTCTCCTCCTTTCCAAGGAGGAGAATAACGCCTTAAGCGAGGGGAGAAGGTTAACGGTGCTTGAATAGCTAGGATTATTTATCTCTTAATCCCCCATCGCCTTTCAGGCACTTCCCCAAGGGGAAGATGAAGTGAAAGATGAACGGATATTCTCCTCCTGGGAGAAACCCGAAGGGAGTGGGGGCTTTGTTTCGTAATGTTCACAATACACAATACACTACTGTGAACTTTTTCGCTCCACCATTTTTTTAACAATAAAAGACCCAACATTTTCAGGGTAAGTGCCTCGGCCAAAGCCTACATCGTAACCCAATTCAAGTGCCAGCTTATTACTTATGCGAGGTCCACCAGCACATACAATCAATTTAGAGCGTAAACCTTCGGCTTCGAGCAGTTCAATAAGGTCGGTCATGTTTTGAATGTGTACCTCCTTTTGTGTTACCACCTGCGAAACCAGGATAGCATCCGCATTTAGCTCAACAGCTTTTTTAATTAACTCTTCATTGGGGATTTGCGCACCCAGATTATGAGCCTCCATCATTGGATAGCGCTCTAAACCATAGTGCTGGTCAAAGCCTTTCATGTTCATAATGGCGTCAATACCCACTGTATGGGCGTCTGTTCCGGTACAAGCACCTACAACCACTACCTTCCGCTTTATGTGGTCTTTGATGTAATTGTTGACTTCGTAAAAGTCCATTGACTTTTCGACGGCTTCCACTTCAATTTTATCGTAGTTAATTTGTTGTTGTGATTTGCCATATACCACAAAAAAGGAGAAGTTCTCAGATAGAGGATTCGAGTGTACCACTTCCACCTCTTCAAAACCTAACTGATGGGCATATTGTTTTGCTGCTTCATCGGCTTTGGCCGAGTGGGCAACAGGAAGAGTGAATGATAACTGAACAGCACCATCATTCATTGTATCTCCGTAAGGACGTATCATGTTATCCATTTCTTTACTTTTTTTAGTTCTCAAGGCATTACTAAATGAATCACCCCGTCTTTTGGCACCCCTTCTTAGAAAGGAGGGGATAGTATTGCATTGCTCTCCTTCTTTATAAGGAGGAGGTGGTTATTTAATGTTAATGCATTCACTTTACTTTTTTAATCCAAGTTCAACTTCCAGATAATCGTACACAGGGTTAAAATACTCTGCTGCTTTTGGGTGAACCCCGTCAAAGCCTTTTCCACCATGTTTCGGACGACTCACCTCGGCAAATAACTTTTGCTCAATAGAATCAAACAAGCCTTTTTCGCTGATTTGCTCCATAAACCCGATGGTTTCATCCAGTACATTCTGAGCACGTGTTTGCATAATGCCATCTTTTTTAAACTCAATGTCGTTGGCAAAATCCTTCGTGTTGTTTAATATGTAGCGGGCATTTTCAACTGCTAAAAAGCGGTCTTGCATAAAAGGCGTATGTATTGCTTCGGTAAGCATTCCCAATAATAATATGCCTTGATTGGTGGATTTAGCAATGAAATTAAACATGGCATTCATGATGTAGCCTTTAAATACATCGCCAGTCATGTATTTGGTTGGAGGCATGTATTTTAATGGAGCCTCAGGGAATAGCTCTCGTGCCATTTGTGCCTGTGCCATTTCGTATAAAAATCCATTCTCTATCTCCGGATTCATTTCGAAAGCATGGCCCAGTCCCATTAGTTTAGCCGGAAGCCCTGAATCATAGGCAAACTGCTCATTGATAAACTGTGATGCTGTGACAGTATAAGCTTTCTCGTATGCGTCAGAAGTTGTCAGGTAGTTGTCTTCGCCAGAGTTAATCACAATTTCAGCAAAGGCATTAATCATGCGAGAGAATTTCTGATCGACAAAGGTGCGATACATGTTAATGTCACGAAATAAAACGCCATACATTGAATCATTAAGCATCATATCCAGACGTTCCATGGCGCCCATGGCAGCAATTTCGGGCATGCATAAGCCAGAACAGTAATTCACCAGGCGTATGTATTTTCCGGTTTCGTTGCCTACTTCATCTAATGCTTTTCGCATTATTTTAAAATTCTCTTGAGTGGCATATGTTCCTCCGAACCCTTCGGTTGTGGCGCCGTAGGGCACAAAATCGAGCAGACTCTGACCTGTTGTGCGAATAACGGCAATAATATCAGCACCTTGACGAGCAGCTGCCTGAGCCTGTTTCACATCTTCGTAGATATTACCTGTTGCCACGATGAGGTAGAGAAGGGGTGAGTTTTCCTTCTCCTTAAATTCGGTGATTTTGGAGCTTCGATAGGCCACGTTTCCTTTTACCCGATGGGCAAATGCCGCAACTAATTCCTTCGCTTTTTCAATGATGAGTGCTTTATCGCCTAACTCAATCGTTGAAACATCGAGCCCCTTCGCTATTTCATCATTGAGCTGTTCGGTGCTAAGATTTTTGCGAAGCATGGCATTTATGTAATACAACGATGCACCATATTGTATTTTGTCACCCAAAGTGTTAACGATGGCATTTGGTACCGGCACATCATCGGTCGTCACTCCATCGGCCCCAAGCATGCGCAGAGTGGCACGTTCAATAGCAACAGTGGTATGCTGCTCAATGTATTTATTCACAGGTTGGGTAATCTGCTTTGACAGCTCCCTCGCTCTGTTTATTTTGTTTTTATCCAGATTTAGTTTCGATTCTGTCATTTTTATATGGTCTTTATTTTTTCTTCAAATAATTGTTGGCATCTTTTAGTATCTCTGGTTGTAAGCCCAGGATACCAGCGATGCTTAGTGCGTCTTTGCTCTTTTTACTGTCGTTATCAGCTATAACTTCGTATTGCATAAAGGCATTAATCAGTCGTATTTTATCACTAATTGCAGCTGATTCTTTCTGGTAATGTTTTTCAAACGATTCCTTGTTTAGCCCTTTCATCCTGTGTTTTGAAACACCTTCCATATCAGGAATCTTTGTAAAGTGTGTAGAAAAGAACCCTGTTAGCTGTTTGTTCTTTGTGATAAAGTTTAAAACCGCACAAAGTATAGCTTTCGCCTCAGTAGCATTGGTCGTTTTTGCCAGCTCATCTACAAATAGAAGCCGCGATTCTTTACTGTCGAGTGCATTGGTTAATTGGTGGATTTCCTCACCAAAAGAGCTGAGTCCTTCGATACTATTAGCCTGGGTGGTGCCCAATACATGGATGGCAGAAAAAACGCTGGTGTGAAATTCAGTAGCCGGAATTCTGAACCCCAATTGAGTGAGCAATTGTAAAAAGGCCAGCGTCTTGAATAAAACTGTTTTGCCACCCATGTTTGAGCCCGAGAGTAATATGGTATTACTGTTAAAAGTGGCATTTAAAGGTGTGTAAGCAAGTCCTTTGCTTTGGTGTGTTTCCCAAAGCGGATAATGAAAGCCTTCTGTCACTTTTAAATGTGAAGCCTTGTAATTTGGTTTTGTTAGTTTGAGTTGGCTTGCCAGGCGTGCTTTAGCCAAAGTGGTATCCAGAAGCCTTATCGCTTCAATAGATTGATGCAATTGTTGTTTTTCATTAACAATCAGCTTCGACAATTCAGTTAAAATATCTCTTTCAGCTTCTGTCTCTTTTAGTAGTAATTTTTCTTTTTCAAACTGCTTATTCAGATAGTTCTTTCCAAATACAGGTTTGACCTTCATGAGGTGTGAATCGTAGAACTCACATCTCAACTCTTTAGCTTCCTGAAGTTCGGTTCTTGTTTTACTAACAAGTAAAAACTCACGACCACTAAATGGCAGCTGATATTTTTCTTCGATAGAGGCAAGAGTTTCTTTAATAAGGGTACTTAAGTGAGTATTAACCAATTGTATAGCCTCACGTATTAACTTTAGCTCGTTACTAAAAGCCGATGATAAGTAAAATGACTCATCTGTTTCTACATTGGGCGATAAGGCATTCCATAAAGACTCATGATTGGAATTGTGACCAATTATCGTTTTTATGTCCTGTGGAAGTAGTGCCGTAATAGCCCGATAGTTAAGTAGGAATTTTTTTATGAGATGTAAATCAACTGTATCGAACTCTGACTTGTTCAGTGAATTTAAGCGGTCAATACGATTGAGATGGTGTTCAGTTTTTAATGCTTTGTGCTCATCTGAATGGATGAACTGAATCAGAACATCCGTAATTTCATGTACTTCATCGAGTTCCTTATGCGTACAATAAAAATGCATGGCATCCTTGTGCTCAAGGCCATAAGGAGTCAATGGCTTATACTTACAATAAAAGCTATTGAAATTAGTAAATGCTATGACTTTTTTAATGCACATAAGGGTTATAGATGATTTTAGTATTTATGCCAGCTTTTATCAATTGCTTAGAAAACTCTTCCTGTTTTATATCTTTTAGAACGACAACGAATGCTTTGAGTGATATTTCATTTTTAACTCTGATAATTAAGTATTTAAGTAGTTGCTGTGCCTGACGATAATTTAAGAAGATAGCAGACATGTCATTGATAAGTATTGAACTGCAATTATCTGGAATATCTGTTAGTTTTGATGGTGTTAATGCACCATTAATTACGTAAGGTTTTTCAGTGTCTTTTGCTTTTATAAATTTTGAGTAGATGCTGATTAATTGCATCTGTTCCACCATTTTTGTCAGGTTCTTTCTATCGATATTAACCAGGTAGTACAAACTTGATTTTCTAATGGAGGCAATGGGTGTTATTCTGCTTGCAGCACCATCGATAATAATGGATTTGTAACCCAATTCATCCGATAGAAAACTAACAACCTGCTCCAATTGCTGATTGTGTTCTGGCCCAACCAACTCAATGTATCCATCTCTAATCGTTTGTGCAATTACGAGCTGGCCCAATGGTGTTTTTATGGGTAATGCTTTAGTAACTTTGAAAAGACCATTGCTTCGTTTTAGCATATTGGCACTTGTAACAACAGCATCGCCTTTCACCGTGTGAATAAGGGGTTTTTCTCGCCCATCAATCATATCATTACTTTCACCGTCGATACCAATGGTCGCCAATGCAGGTGATTCAACGTGCCTGATTTGGTTCAATGCCCAATTCATAAACGTTGTTTTACCGGCATTTTTGCGATTACCCATCACAAAAGTGGTATTGTTGATAAATTGATATGTCAATGCATCGTTGCTCATCTTAATAAATACCATAGACTGGCTTAATTGAAAACCAGCCTATGGCGTAGTTGTATATGGATAGTTTAAGAGTCAATTAATGTTTCCCATTTCCATTGGTGCGAATTTCGCGTCGCATTGATTGTGGTCGTATGGTACCGCCTTCGTTCAGTAATTTCGCCACACCATCTTTTGCAACCAAAGCATCGTTATGACAGAAATCGCAATCGTCAGATGTGTGCCCCTGGTAGTCCGATGGCTGCGTGTAACTGGTGATCATGCCTTCGTAATTACGCAATACCACACGTTTTTCAGTTTGCGAAATCAGGTAGTCGGGCATAACCGGTATTTTACCGCCACCGCCAGGTGCATCCACTACAAATGTTGGAACAGCCATGCCGGAAGTATGACCTCGCAGGTTTTCTATAATTTCAATACCCTTAGAGATGGTTGTTCTGAAATGTGAGATACCTTCTGACAAGTCACATTGATAGATGTAATAAGGCTTCACTCGTATTCGCAGTAAATCATGCATCAAGGCTTTCATTACATTGGAACAGTCATTGACACCTTTTAGTAGCACCGACTGATTACCCATTTGAACACCGCAATTGGCTAATTTTTCACAGGCCTGCCGGGCTTCCTCGGTAATCTCCTTGGGATGATTAAAGTGGGTGTTGACATATACCGGATGATGCTTCTTGATGATGTTGCATAAGTCATCTGTAATACGCTGTGGTAATACCACAGGCATTCGGCTACCTATGCGAATCACTTCAACATGGTCAATTTTACGAAGCTCTGTTAGTATGTAATCGATGCGACTGTCGCTTAAAATCAATGGATCACCACCGGAAATGACTATGTCACGAATTTCAGGTGTTTTAGCAATGTATTCAAAAGCCTTCTCTAAATGTCCTTTGGCCATATCTTCATCGGTCTCACCCACTATCCGGCGGCGCGTACAATGACGACAATACATAGAACATTCGTGTGTGACTAGTAATAGTGCTCTGTCGGGATAACGGTGTGTTAAGCCCGGAACAGGAGAATCCACATCTTCGTGCAGCGGATCGCTTAAATCCGATTCAGCAATATAAAGCTCCTGCTGGATAGGTACGGCCATCTTACGAACCGGACAATTGTTATTTTCCTTGCTCATTAAAGCCGCATAATAAGGCGTAATGGCCATTTTGAATTTCTTCAAAGTTTTAGAAAGATGCACCTGCTCTTCTTCACTTAAAGGCATTACTTTTTCAAGACTGGGAACATCGCGAATGGCATTTCGCATTTGCCACTTCCAGTTGTTCCAATCTTCCTCACTCACATCCTTAAATAGTGGGATGGTTTTGTAGTCAACGTTTGAATATTTTCGTTTCATTCAAGTAGATTTTCTGATTCTTTAGTGATTTGCACATTGTGTGCTCATCGCTGCACCCTTGTTATGTATACAACTCTTCGTATAACTTCCTTATCTTCTCATCTTTCCGTAGAATATCAATGGACATGTCGGCGTGCCCAATGGCATAACCATTACCAATTAACATATCCACATCTTTGCCTACACCTTCGGCGCCAAGTGCAGCTTTTGTAAATGATGTCGCCATGCTAAAAAAGTAAACAGTACCTCGATCCTTACACATTAAAATGCTTCCCATCTCAGTATTCGGGATGTTTACATTGTTGATAACGACATCAGCCAACTGTCCTTTTGTAAGCTCGTCAATGGTTTGATAGCATTGAAGGGCATCTGTTGCATTTAGTTTAATGGTATGATGGCAAACGCCTACTTGCTTTAGGCGATTAATGTTTTCATCGCTGTAATCGGCTCCAATCACCATTCCATATTCACCTACTATTGTTTTGGCAACAGCACAGCACAATATGCCCGATTTGCCACCAGCACCTAGCACAACAACGGTATCTCCTTTTTTAACCAGACGCTCAGTTTGCGCCGGGGCACCACATACATCCAATACGGCCAATGAAAGTGTTTCAGATAAATCGGCAGGCAATTTGGCATAAATACCACTCTCAAATAAGATGGCTTTTCCTTTTATTTTAACCTGATCAATCTCTGGTTTGATATCGATAATTTCCTCGATAAACAAAGGTGTTAATGAAAGCGAAACTAATGTGGCAATACGATCACCAGTTTTTAAATCAATTTTGCCCTCAAGGGCTGCGCCAACTTTTTCTATTGAACCGATGAGCATTCCTCCTGAACCGGTTACCGGGTTCTTCATTTTACCTTGTTTGGCAACAATGGCGAGGATGATGCTCTTAATTTCTTCGGTATTGTCATTGGCTTGTTCTTTAATTTGTGTAAAGCTGGCCGAGTCAATATTAAGAACATCAACATCAATTAAGATTTCGTTATCATACAGCTCGCTCATATCATTACCGACCTTTGCAGCCGGTTGTGGCAATACCCCTTGAGGTTCAATAACACGATGTGTTCCGTATTTATTTCCTGTCTTCATTTATTATCGTTGATAAATAAGCAATTAGCTTTTGTGTTTACAGAACCAAAAGTCTTGATTCCTGCGTCTTTACTAGATTCCTTTTAACTGCAACATTTCTCTCACATCAGCTGGCGTGGCAATTTCATATCCGGCATCGCGAGAAAGTTTAGCTGTACGTTCTACTAATTGTGCATTACTTTCGGCCAATACACCTTTTTCGAAGTATACATTGTCTTCAAAACCAACACGGATAAATCCATTTCCAATGGCAAATGCTCCATAATGAGCAGGCACGCAAGCACGCCCAACGCCCATTACCGTCCAGTTAGCACCTTCAGGAATACGGCTGACTAATAGGTTTAATAATTCAATATCGTAAGGGATGGCAGCAGGCACATTCATCACAAAGCCATAATGGTAAGGCGGTTTTAGTAGGCCTTCTTTTATTAAGATATCAGCAGCTGCCACATGTGAAATATCGAAGCATTCCAAAGTAGGGCGTACATTGTACTTGTTCATCTCTTTGGCAAAACGACGCATCGTAGGTAAGGTGTTTACGATGTATTCATCGCCAAAATTAACTGTACCACAATCCAATGACGCCATTTCTGGTTGAAGCTCTTCAATAACCGCTACTCGTTCATCGTCGCTCATGCCAACAGCGCCGCCGGTAGTTATTTCAATTACGATGTCGCATCGCTCGCGTATTAATCGGATTGCTTCTTTAAATACTGCCGGGTCTTGCGTTGGGCCGCCATTTTCGTCGCGCACATGAAGGTGAACGATTGAGGCTCCTGCTTTGTATGCTTCAAGAGTTGCTTCTGCTATTTCTAATGGCGTTAACGGTAAATTAGGGTTGTGCTCGCGAGTCGTTTCGGCTCCACATACTGCACATGTTATAATCATTTTTTTCATTACTCCAGGTTTTAAGTTGTTGATTGTTGTTAAGGTTGAACCTGTAATATGGTTTAGAAAATCTATTACGCCATTAAAACACTTCAAAACAAGTCTCTTTGTTACTTTCCTTCAACTCAACAAAACGATGCTATGCCTCGTTTCAGGAAAGTCTTGTTTTATTGTGTTTTTAATGCTCATGACGATGTTCCAAATCATAATCCAGGTTTATTGTTGAAGAAGGGGTTATCGGCCAATAATGACGCCAGCAGGGTCAACTTTCTCGCGCAGAATCTTTAGTTCTTCATCACTGGGTTCTTGCGTTGTGTCGTAGATGTCGGGAATGATGATGTCAAACTCAGCATTGGCTTTGACGTCATCAATCGTTTTGCCCGGATGAAGCGACAGCAACATCATGGCTTTTGAATCTACATGATAGCCATAAACACCGATGTCGGTAATGACTTTATATGGTCCGGTTTCAGCAGGTAATCCTGCCTCCACACGTGAGGTGCCACCATCTAAGAATCCCGGGGTGGTGATGAAGTCGACTTTGTTTGCGAAGCGTTTTGGGTTTTGCGGAGTAACAACCATGGTTCTCCAACATAATGAAGCAAGGTCATTGGCGCCACCACTTCCCGGGAATCGGGTTTTGGGTTTATTATAATCATCTCCAATTAAAGTGGAGTTTAGATTTCCATATTTATCAATTTGTGCACCTCCTAGAAAGCAGTAATCAACTACACCTGCCTGGCATAATTCCATTATTTCGGCCATAGATGTTGCCTTCAAGCCTTTGTGAGTTGTTCGCGAATCACCAACTGATATTGGCATTGTTGGCAATAAAGGAGCAATACCACCAGCTTCAAACATGATGGTTAAGTTAGGCGACTGAGTCATCTGTGCCAGCATTGCTGCTGCCACCGGGACACCCGTGCCAACTACTACCATTGCACCATCTTCAAGAGTTCGGGCTGCAACGGTAATCATTAATTCCATTGGATTATATGTATTTTCCATTTAATCGTGTTTTAAAGATTAGTACAAATGTTCGGCTTGCATAAGTTGCTTCATCTTGTTCATACCTCCATTTTTCTCCAGGTATTCATAAAAATCCTTTGATGATAAAATGTGATGACCAATGAACTCTTCCAGTTGCATTTCATCTTTTTCGGCCACTAACCAATCTTTCAGGTGTTCCTCATCAGAGAAGTATTCGCCCGGCATATTACCCGGATATGAACCAAATGGCATTTCAATAACTGCATCAACACACCAGTATGGAATAACTGTTTTTGATGGTTCTCTTCTGATTTCTTCGTTAGAGATGATTTTTTCAGTGGTTATTATTACACGTTTTGACGCCTTGGCAATATCGTCATCGGCTACCAGAATGCCATCAATTTGGCAGTTACCATACACATCGGCCCGATGCACATGAATTACGGCTACATCAGGATGCAAGGCTGGTAAGGCTGCCAACTTTTGATTGGTAAAAGGACATTCAACTTCGATAGCGGCTGAATGTTTGAAGGTGTCGGTGCCCAGCATAACTCTTGATGGCAGATAAGGCAAGCCCATTGCAGCAGCTTTAAATCGCCAGGATAAGGCACCGTTTGACCACTCTGTTACTTGAACATTGCCCGACTCAAACATGCGTCGTGAATTCTTTGATAAGCCGCGAGCTTCGAGGCCTACGATATACGCAGCATCACATCGATTGAATGATTTACCGGCACTTAATAATTGGCAATCGTGAGTAGATACATGGCCGGCAAAGCCAAGGTTTTTCTTCTCTTTACGAATGATTTCGTGTATCAGGGCTGTGGGGATACGAACCCCGCCAAAACCACCAATGGCCAAATAGTCATTGTCATTTATATAAGCATCAACTGCATCGGAGATACTAGTTAACTTGCTTTTCATTTGTTTCTTCTTATTTCGAAGAAAGCCTCTCATTTCATCGGCATCGGGCGACATGAATAGCTCGCCAATTCCTTTTTTTAACGGTGCGTTACTCATGTTCTAATAGTTGTCAGTTAAGTATTGTAGTGCTTCTTCAATGGCATTCACTGTGTAGTCCAGATCTTCCTGTGTATGACGGTGACAGATATAGCCGTGGTGATAAGGTTGTAAGAATACTTTACGACGAATGAGTTGCGTATAGAAATCCTGACGTTTCTTTTTATATGAACCATCTTCATTCTTGTCAAACGTTATGAACATCATCGGGGCAATGCCGCTGATGCGTGCTCCAACAGGATATTTAGTTAATAGGTTTTCGATTTTGCTATTGAACTCTTCACCTTTAGCCCAGATTTTATCCAGCACTTTATCGCGTTCGAGTATCTCAATGGTTTTTAAAGCAGCTACATAACTAAGGCTATTTGGGAAGAAGGTGGATGAAATAAATACATTATGCTCCCCTTCCTTCATGATATCAGCTTTGCCAGTAACCGCTCCAATTGGATAACCGTTGGCCATTGCTTTGCCAAATACGGCCAGGTCAGGTGTTACCTTATAAAGCTTCTGAGCACCACCAATACTTGCTCGAAAACCTGTGCGTATTTCATCGAAAATTAATACCACACCATATTTCTCGCAAAGAGCTTTAACACCTTCTAAGAAACCTTCCTTTGGTTCAGATATTGGTGCAGCTAATGGGTGACCAAGAGGTGTGATAATAACTGCAGCAGTGTCATCACCATGCTCTTTTAATAATGTTTCAAGCGATTCCAGATTGTTGTATCGGAATTCAAATACATCTTCATATAATTTCTCCGGAATACCACCTTTAACCTCTACACACCAATCGTGCCAGCCGTGATATCCGCAACGCATTACTTTATTGCGTTTGGTATAGGAGCGCGCTAAACGTATTGCTGTAGAAGTAGCATCAGACCCTGTGCATACAAATAAACTCATCTCCGCACATGGAATCAGTTCATTCATTTTTTCAGCCAACATATTCTGGTACTTCTGTGTAAGCGAGAAGCAAAAGCCTTTGTTTTGAATTTGTTCGATAACAGCATCATCAACCTCTTTCTCTCGATTACCAAGTATCATGGGTCCGTAAGCACATAAATAATCGATGTATTCGTTGCCATCGATATCCGTCACCCGACCGCCTGTTCCTTCGTCGAAGTAAATTGGGAATTCACCCTCAACAAAGTTATAAGGGCGACGAATACCAAGTACGCCACCAGGAATTAAGGATTTGCCTTTTTCTAATTCATTTAATGAATTGTCGAGTTGTAGTTTTTTTACTTCCATAACTATATTTTTTGGACTTTAGCAAAATAAGCTGCTACACGGAGCAGTATTGTATTAGGTTAAGGGTACAAACAGACAGGTTGGTTTGTGAAATAAACCAATGGAAAGTCGCTAGAAGTCTGTTACTTCTATGCGTTCAAATTTGTCAAATATGGGTTTGTACTGCCAATTCATCGTTGCATATAATAACAAAAATACTCATAAGTGTTAAAATATACACAAATATAATACAGGAGTTAAAAAGTAAACATGATAAAGTGCATATTTTGCAACTAAATCATTTTTAAACGCTAATTTAAAATTAGTCTAAATGGGAAGTGTAGGTGTTAATTTTGGTTAATGTGTTCTGTTTCTTGTAACTAGTCCCTGGTTTTAAAACTTTTTGTTTCAAGTGGCAAATATGAATACATCAAACATTATGTATTTGTATTGGGGGTCCATTCTCTGATGTTGATTAAATCAGGGAAGGCTTCTGGTTTGTATACCGACTTACCACTTAGGGTACGCATACATTCCTGAATGCCTTCTGGTATACTTGGATGGGGGTAGAAAATTTTTAATACCTCTTGTAAGCTATTACCTTGATTAATAAGGTGAGCGACTGATACAATGAATGCCGATGCTTGTGGTCCGGCTGCTCGCATACCTAATATACGTTGTTCATCATCGTTACTGACCAGTATTTTCACAAAACCATTGGTGTTGCGCATGGCAATGGCCCGGTTAACCAATTTATTAGAATAATAAGCTGCTTTATAGGGTATTTGTTTTTCTTGAAGCATTTTTTCGTTAGCACCTACTGCCGCTACTTCGGGTTTAAAAAACATGAGGGTGCTCATGTGTGAATAGTCGAGTGGGTATTGCGGGATATCACCGATTTTTTCGGCGGCTAAGCGTCCCTGAAACTCAGCAACACTATATAGTTGGCTGTGACCCGTAACGTCGCCGGCAGCATATACATGGCAGTTTCCTCTTCCATCGCGCAAAAGGCAGTCGTCTTTGATTGGGATAGTGCCATTTTTGTGTAGCTCAATATCAATGCTTTCAAGGTTTAAGCCTTCCGTGTTCGGAATACGTCCGATGGCCACTAATGCCACATCTACCTCAATGACCTTGCTATGTCCATCCTGATAATCCAAAACCACCTCTAGATGTTCAGGGTGTTTGCGAATGTGTCGCAAGGTAGCTGTATGGTGTATGTTAACACCATTGTTTTCGAGGTTACGCGATACAAAGCTACTGACATCGTCATCTTCGTATGGTAATACGCGATTAGAACGGTCTAGTAGGTGAACTTCTGTTTGTCCGAAATTTGAGAATATAGTGGCAAACTCACAACCAATGATTCCCGAGCCGATAATTAGCATTCGCTCGGGAAACTCTTTAAGGTTCAGAATGCCATCTGATGTAATAATTCGTTCGCCATCAATTTGCAGACCTTCGTACTGTCTGGGGCGCGATCCGGTGGCAATAACAAAGTTTTTACCTTTTATAAGTTTACTTTCTTTTTGTCCTTTAAGCTCAATATGGTCGTAATCTTTAAAGGTGGCCCACCCATACTCAATGGTGAGCGAGCCTTTTTTGTTTTTAGCCGGAGAAAAGGTCTCAATCTGGCTAAGCATCTGATATTGCTTCTCCTTGGCCGCTTGTATGACTGTTTTTTTTACTTTTTCGAAATTAACACTTAATGAACTCACCCGATAGCCACGGTCAACACGGGCAGCAATAGCATAATCCATTGAAAGTTCGTACATGGTTTTGGATGTAAGCGCCCCATTCATGATTCCGGCGCCCCCCAAATGTTTGCCTTCAACAATGCAAACGTTTAATCCATAGTCCAATGCGCGAATGGCTGAAGAGTAGCCGGCTGGTCCGCTGCCAATAACTACAAGGTCGTAAGTGTTTATCATCGATTAAAATCTTTATCCATATAAAAAAAAAGAGTCGCAATTGTTTAACTGCAACTCTCCTTTGTTTAGATATCTTTAATGTAATGTATTAATCGTGTGATTCATTTGGATTGAATGTATCAACGTGTCGATTAATCTTTTGTTTGTACAATTCATTAATTGTTAAGATAATGCCTGTTTCTTCAACATCACCAAAACGATCGTTAATAGCTGTTCCGAATGTTCGCATTGAAGGCGATAAATTCATATATGCATTAATTAACGGTGGAATATTTTCTCCAAACTCTCTAACGCGTTTGGTTAATATTTTGTAATCTTCCTGGTAGTTTTCGCCACAGAAGATTTCTTTTAAATCCTGCTCAGTCAAATCAATCTCAACAGGCTTATGGGGGTAAAGTAATTTATCCGGATCGTTAAAGTATTTCTGCATGAAACCTAAAATAAGGTCGCGCGCGTATCGGTTAAAGTGTGTGTACATTGTCACTTTACCAAAGAAATACTTCATCTCAGGATGACTGACTATTAATGAACCGAGTCCATCCCATAGATTGTCCAAAGCAAATAAGCTTTTTGTACCTGCTTTTGATGATTGATAGGTTGGCTGTACAAATGAACGGCCTAATTCAATCATGTATGGCAAGAATTCGTACACAAATTTATCTGAGAATTGAAATAGTCGGGATGTCGCTAGTTTAACATTTCCTAATTGATCAACAGGTATGTCGCTTCCTAATAAATAACGATAGCCACCTAATATTTCTTTAGCATGCGGATCCCAAACGATAAGCTGGCGATAAGGTACTTCTGCGGTATCGTAGTCGTCAATATCAGTTTCTTTACCTGTTCCGCCCCCAGCCATTCTAAAAGTGATTTCTCTCAATCGGCCAACTTCACGCATCAAAGCAGGTGCTTGGTGAGCGGTAAAATCGTATATTTTATTATCCCCTTTATTGGTATTTCTAACAAAGGTCTCCTGTGTCAACTCAGCTTCAAGCTCTTCCCTTGGTACAGGAGGTATTATTTCTTTTACTCTCATTCGGTGAATTTCTAACGGTAGGCTACAAATTTAATTTTTTTTTGATAAGGCATAGACTTCATCCTTTATTTTTTGAGCCCATTCTTTACCTGCCTTGGTGATTTGTACGTCACTAATTTTAATTGGTTGCCCAAATGTGATCGTAATTGTTTTGTTTCGTTGTAAATAGAGTTCATCAACCAAATATAGCATCTCAATATTGATTTTGATACCCAGTTTTTTGCGCCAGTTAGCCAGGTTGTAGAAACGATTGGTATTTCGGCCAGATATGTGAACCGGGATGATGTCTCTATTGTGAGCTTTTGCTTTTTTAATGAAATTGGGTTTCCAATCTAAATCTTTGATCTCGCCCGTTTTACCTTTTCGCGATACTAGTCCGGCCGGAAACATCAATATTTGATTGTCGCTGGCATAAGCATCTTCTATCATTTTGGCAGCTTCACGGCTATGTGCGCCATGTTTGTTAATCGGTAGGAAAATATCACCGAGATTCTTAATGTTCATAAGAATGTCGTTCACCGGGAACTTTATTTTATTAAAGAACTTCCCAACTGCTCCAACAAACACCATTCCGTCTAAACCTCCAAGTGGGTGATTAGCTACAAAAACATATCTGCCTTCTTTAGGAATGTTATCAGCTCCTTTGATTTCGTATTTCGATTCAAAATTAGCAACAATGGCATCTGCATATTCAACGCCATAAATGTTCTTTTTACTGGCAATAAATGTGTTGATTTCTTCCTGATGTGTAATTCGTTTAAGGTAATTAATCAGAAATGAAGGAATAAATCGCTTTAGTTTCGGATTTTTGTCGTGAAATACCTTATCAATATCTATGAATTTTTCTTCTGCTCTTTTCTCTTCCATGAACGCTATAAAATAAGAAAGTTCAATTTTAGGAAATATTTTAGAAAGATGATCTAAAATGGGCACCATATTTTAATTGCAGGTATTACTTGTTTGTGTTTGATGCTATGAGGTGTTAATGTTTGAAGCTGTACTATTGGTAATTTTCAGCTTAAACTATGAAACCTGGTTTTTTGAGTGAAGAGCGTACAACCTGCGGGCATTCAAATTAATGAAAGGCTAAAATTATCGAACCTCTAATGTATTACTATAATAGGGCTTGAGATATTAGCTATTAGTAGATGGTCTTTATGAAAATTGCTGTCTGTTTACGTTATGTATATAGTAATATTTGATAAATCATCTGAAATTGTGAGAAATCTTCATTTGATATTTTAGTGCTCGATGTTATGGTTAGGTATGTATGTCGAAATAACAAACAATGGAAGTTAGTTTTTAGTACAAGTGACATTTAATTCTTAAATGAACTGGATTGTGTTTTTTATCTAAAATCGGTTAACCATCCTTTAAAAGCAAGGAAAACCATGTCGTTGCAAAGCTTTAGTTGGTAGTAAATTTGTCCGCGATGTAATGGGGGGGAGATTGTCAACTATCTATAAGTTCAACAACATACAAAGAATAAAATCGGGTAATAGTCAAGCCTTCAAAGAGATGTTTGAAGAGTTTTATACACCTCTATGTTCTTTTGCATACAAGTACCTAAAAGATTCAGTAAGTAGTGCGGATGTTGTACAGGATGTGTTTTTATCAATATGGAATAGTCATACAGATTTTTCCAACGTTGGAGCATTACGTAGTTATTTATTTACTTGTGTTCGAAACAGCTGTTTAAATGCTATTCGCAACGCAAAGGTCAATGAGCATACCAAAGATGTGTTTCCCGATGTTCAGTGCCATGATACTGCCGATGAATATGAAATTGAAACAATGGTATATGCTGAGGTTCATAAAGCTATTAAGCATTTATCGCCACAAGCACGCGAGGTAGTTATACACTCAATGAATGGCTTAACCAATATTGAGATTGCTGAGGAACTAAAGGTGTCGGTCAATACTATTAAAACCATGAAAAAACGCGCATACAAAAGTCTACGAGAAAAACTAGGTGGCATGCGTTGGGTTTTAGTTATTCTGTTTGGATAAATGCAGATCTTGATTTTGTTAAAATGTCCTAGTATGTTCTTATGGTGTGGTCAGTGTTATGTGTTTATTTGTTAGGTAATTATAGTTGCGTTCTTGTCTGTGCTATTCAATTAACATGAGTTATTGGGAGATTTTTTTAAAAAAAGTTGCTCAGAGTTCGTTGAAACTGGCTGTTTTAAGGGGGGTACTATCCAAAGTATTAACGTTAATTTTTGCAGGTCGCGAAAAAGTGCACAACTTTATTCAGGAAATTTCCGCCCTTATCCATATCCCAATGTTCTTCCTTTGAATTATTTCAAGTATTTGACTTGTTAAATGATTGTATGACACGGTAGTGTGTTTGTCACATGTGTTTTTGTATAAAAAAAAAAAAAAAGTGTCACCCACATTATTGAATTCCGTGTTTAGGGGGGTGAATAACATTAATTGGATGAATACAAATAACGAAAAGATATCAAACTTAATTATCGGTTACCTTCGTGATGAATTGACCCATAGGGATAGGCAAGAGCTGGAGGAATGGCTAAAGATTGGTGATAATCAACGGTTGTTTGGAAGAATAATTGACAAGCAAAATCTTATTGAGCAGAGTTTATTAAATGATGAATTCGATGCAGCTGAAGCTTGGAATAAGATGGAGGCGCATTTGCGCCCCCAACGGAAGATAGGATGGTGGTTGTTTTATGCGGCAGCTGTATTAGTTCCGCTTGTGTTGTTTTTTAGTGTCTACATATTAAGTGATGATGCAGGCCTGCAAGGGGAATATGTTGAAGGCTATAAGGTGAAGCCAGGTGAAGCTAAAGCGGTACTTACCTTGCATGATGGTAGTACTGTGGGAATTGCAAGTGCAGATACCTTGATTGATCTTTTAAAATCAGGAACCCATATTAAACTGGATTCCCTCGGGGCCAATTACACTAGCAGTAATACCGGGCATATAGAAAAGTTACGTTATAATACCATGGTAACTCCAAGAGGAAGTGAGTTTAAACTAACGCTTGAAGATGGTACCAAGGTGTGGATGAATGCTGAATCGCAATTGCGCTATCCAGAACGATTTGTTGAGAACACTCGTGAAGTATACGTAAAAGGGGAGGTGTTTTTCGAAGTGGCGAAAGATACAGAAAAATCATTTTTTGTGCATTTTAACGACAAACGAGTAAAAGTGTTAGGTACTGAATTTAATGTTCGTTGTTATGAAGATGAATCATCTGATGTGATTACACTTGTTGAAGGGTGTATTGCTTTGGATTCGAAGCGTGAGAGCGTTATACTATCACCTGATCAGCAAGCAGTCATTGGGCTGAATGATAAGAAGATAGCCATTAGCAATGTGGATGCTAAGCTATTCGCAGCCTGGAAGGATGGTAAATTTGTCTATAACAATACACCTCTGGAAACGATTATGAAAGATCTGTCAAGGTGGTACCAACTCAATATTTTCTATCAGAATGCGAATATGAAGAACAAACGCTTTTCATTGTACACCATGCGTTATGATTCGATAGAAGAAATGTTAGAAATACTAGAAGCAACTAATAAAGTAAAATTTGAAATATTTGAAGATAACATTGCCATTAAATCGATAGACTAAGAAACAGAAATGTACAAAATAAATGAAAACAGGGAATATTGGTACTATCCCCTGTTATCGTAAGCTGATTGGAGCTCAGCTCATTCGTTAAAATAATCAATTTCAAAAATATGAAGAAAAATGGAGAAAACATCTTTCTGGAGAGGCGAAAGATGTTAAAACTGTACAGGATTATGAAACTGTCTTTTATATTATTATTAATCGGAATGCTACAGGTATCTGCAAGTGTTTATTCGCAGGATAACAAGGTGAAGATCAGGGAGCGGAACATCACCTTAGCAGAATTGTTTTGGAAAATACAGTCAAAAACTGATTTTGTATTTGTATTCAGTAACGAAGATGTAGAATCATTTTCGAATATTGATGTCAATGCAGAAGGGGATATTGAGGACGTATTAAATGAGATATTGGCTGATAAAGGACTCACTTTTAAACTTAAGAATGGGGTTTATGCAATTCAGCGTAAGGCTGAATCCCTTAAGTCGTCTGTTGTAGTTGCTAAACAGCAAGAGGAAAGAGCTATTACTGGTAGCGTACGTGACGAAAATGGGGAGCCTATCCCGGGAGTGACTGTTTATATCAAAGGTACAAGTGTGGGTACCATTACGATGGTTGATGGTAGTTATAATATCACAGTACCAGAAAGTGCTGGCATTTTAGTGTTTTCGTTTATCGGGTTTGAACCACAGGAGGTTCAACTAAAGGAGGAAACGACCATTAATATTGTTTTAAAAACTGAAGCAACAGACCTTGACGAAGTTGTTGTAACCGGTTATGGTATTAAGAAAAAGGGTACTTATACCGGATCGGTTGAAGTGGTTGATGCTAAGAAAATAGAACAGGTACCCGTTGCCAGTTTTGATCAAATACTACAAGGTAATGCACCTGGTGTGTTGAGTGTGGGGTCTTCGGGAGCACCGGGAGCGCCTTCAACAGTGCGTATTCGCGGTTTGAGCTCCTTAAGCTCTGGTAACAGTCCTCTTTATATTATGGATGGCATACCCATTACAGCCGGGCAGTTTAGTGCCTTAAACCAGAATGACATTGAGAATATGTCGATATTGAAAGATGCGACAGCTACTTCGTTATATGGTAGTAGGGCATCTAACGGGGTTATTGTTATTACTACCAAGCGTGGTAAAGATTCAGAAAGAGCCATGATTCAATACCGTGGGCAATATGGTTCTAATCAGATTGCCAACGATAATTTTGATATGATGACTTCGGCTCAGAAAATACAATATGAAGAAGAACTAGGGCTGCAGGATTATACTGATAAAGAAAAATTTGACCGACTAAAGGTCAATACCAACTGGCTGGATGTGGTACTGCGTGATGCCATTACACAGTCCCATGAGCTTTCGGCAAGGGGCGGTAATGCAAGAAGTAAATACTATATTTCAGGTGGTTATTATAGTGAGGAAGGTATTCAGTATAGAAGTGATTTTGAGCGTTATACCTTTCGATTAAATCTTGATAACAAGTTATCCGATAAGGTTAATTTGGGTGTGAATTTCACTTTAGGCTACGAGACTTTTAATCATACCGTTTCCTCTGGAACCAATGTTTATAACCCAATTTTCTCCGCACGTTTGTTGAATCCCTATCTGCGTGCTTACAATGTGGATGGTAGCTTTAACCAGGAGGGACTTCCCTGGGCCAACCCTATTGAGCAGCTCATGTTAAACGATGATTCTAACGATCGTTTCAAGATAGTAGGCGGTCTGTTTTTAGATGTTGATTTAGCTGAAAATTTAAAGTTTAAAACAAACTGGGGGGTCGATTTCTCCGATGGCACCGCTGATGGCTTCTTAAGTCCCGAATCAGAATGGGGAGCTGCCTATAATGGAGAAGTCAGCAGGAGCATGTCACGAAACTTCCGATTAACACCCACCAATACCTTGAACTATAAGCTCAACCTAAATGATGTTCATGACTTTAACTTTCTCATAGGTCAGGAAGCGATCATCAATAATTCGCAGAGTTTTAGTGTTTCAGCCTATAATGTACCGTCCGAAAAATTATCTGTTTTAAGTGTGGCCAGTGAAGCAGGAAGCTGGGGAGGTGGCTATTCAGATTATACCGTCGCTTCGTTCTTTGCCAATACCGCTTACAATTACAAGTATAAATACCTGGTTGATGTTTCTATTCGCCGGGATGGTTCATCGCGTTTTGGTAAAAACAATCGCTGGGGTACATTCTGGTCTTTTGGGCTTGGATGGAATATGCAGGAAGAAAGCTTTATTAAAGGCATTGATTGGATCGACCAGTTAAAAATAAGGGCGAGTATAGGAGAAACAGGTAACTATAATATTGGTAATTATACCCATCAGGGATTATACTCTTATGGTTCCTATTTAAATAATGGTGCCGCTGTTTTTTTACAGTATGCTAACGACGATCTGACCTGGGAAAAAGTGTTGAAAGCTAATGTGGCTTTTGAAATGAGTTTCTTTCGTAAATATAGGCTAAAAGCTGATTTTTACAGGGAAACGACGAGTGACATGTTATTCTTTATCCCCTACTCTTTAACAAGTGGTGTTGGTGGCCGTATGGAGAATGCAGGATCCTTAAGTAATAGTGGTATTGAAGTCGAGGTGGATGCGACTCTTTTGTCTACACAAGACTTTAGACTTAATGTCAATGCCAACATGGCCTATAATGTTAGTAACATTATTGAGCTTTATGGTGATATAGATGAGATAGACCAGGGCAATACGATTATCAAAGAGGGTGAGCGCAGGGGCACCTACTACATGACAGAATGGGCTGGTGTAGATGCTTCAACAGGCAAAGGACTCTGGTATACGGCTGATGGGGAAGTCAGCAATATGTACAGTGATAGCTATCGGGTTGTTCAGGAAGGAAAAAGTTACCTACCTCCTTTACAAGGAGGTTTTACCGGTACTTTAAGCTACAGGAATCTTCAATTAAGCGCCTTTTTTACCTGGATGGCTGATAAGTGGTTAATCAATAACACCCGTTATTTTATTGAATCACAGGGTATGTTTGCCGCCTATAATCAAACAGCAGAAATGCTTAACTATTGGCAGGAACCTGGCGATGTCGCCGTTAATCCACATCCAAAGTATCAGGATAATCAGTTTGATACGCGTTTACTTGAAGATGCATCGTTTTTGCGCTTAAAGAATTTAACACTGGCCTACAGCTTTAATTCTAAGTTGTTAAAGCGAACAAAAGTATTTAGAAATGCTCGCATTTATGCTCAAGGGCAGAATCTGTTAACGTGGACTGGTTATTCGGGTATTGATCCTGAATATTATGGTGTTGCAGAAGTAAATATGTACCCGCATGCAAGGAAAATCATGTTCGGTATTGATTTAGGATTTTAATAAGAGAAAAAGAAGTAGAAATGAAGAAGATATTTATAATACACCTGTTATTTGCGTCACTAGTGCTGGTTTCGTGCGAAGATTTCTTCGATTTAAAACCGCATAGTAGTACCGAAGAAAGTGAAATACTTAAGGATGAGGATGATGCGCAAACACTTCTGTATGGCATGTACTCAACGTTTAAGTCCGGCTCATCCTATGGTAAAACCCTGACGGTGTTAACTGATATAATGACCGATGCCACACTCGCTACATCTGACTTTTCAAATCAGATGGGAAACATGTATGCCTGGAACATACAGCCGGGTATTGGTGAGATAGGTGGTTTGTGGGGTAACCACTATAGTGGTATTTACCTGACCAACAAGATTATCAATAACATTGATGGTATCGAAGGTGAGAAAGCCAATCTTGAGCGTATTAAAGGAGAAGCCTTAGTAGGAAGGGCCTTATTTCATTATAACCTGGTCAAGTTCTTTGCCAAGGCCTATGACCTTAATACGGCCGCTACTGATTTAGGTGTGCCTTATATGACTGAAAATGTTATTAGTCAGCCAACGCGTGATGCTGTAAGCACCGTTTATGCAGCTATCAAGAGTGATTTGGAAGCAGCTGTTGAGCTATTGCCAAATAATCCTCAATCAGATACAGAGTTCTTTACCAGGCATTTTGCCAACGGTTTATTGGCGCGTATCTCACTTGATATGAGAGATTACGATGGGGCCATTAATTATTCAGAAGACGTGATTAACAATAGTGGTTGTAGACTTCTAGGTGGCAATGCCTTTATTAATATGTGGACCCATGATTCGGGGAATGAGATTATTTGGAAGGTAGGGTACACTGATACCGATAAAGGTGATGCACCGGGTTACAACTTCTTAAACAGAAATTATGAAACGAGTCTGCCATACCCGGATTATATTCCAGCTAACTGGTTATTGAATCTATATAATCAGGTGACGGACATAAGGTTTTATACTTATTTTAAAGAATCTGCCACTGCATTTGGCTGGAGTGGTTATCTTGTTAATAAGTTCCCTTATAATCCGGAATTACCACCATTTAGGGCTGGTTTAAATATGCCGAAACCAATGCGACTGGCAGAGATGTATCTTATTCGTGCCGAAGCCTATGCCATGAAAGATATGGATAAAGATGCTGCCATTGCCTTGAATTCCCTTCTTGATTATCGTCTTTATCCTAATCCTGGTGTTATTGAAAAAGGGGATGATTTAAAAGAATTAATTGCGGAAGAACGTATTAAGGAGCTGATTTATGAAGGCTTTTACTACCACGATTTAAAGCGCTCAGGTTTGGGCTTTGAGCGTGTTCCACAGGAGAATACATCCGCTGCCAATGATCTTAGAATAGCTACGGGTGATTTCCGCTGGGTATGGCCAATCCCAACCAGCGAGCTAAATGGAAACAGTGAGATTGAGCAAAACGAAGGCTACGAAAATTAAAATGGATTTAACGATGATGAATAGATATATAAATAAGCTTACAGTATTTTTTGGCATCCTGCTCATATTATTGGCATGTAAAGAAACAGAGACCACTGTGTACGATGGTCCAAGTCTGGTTCATTTTGTTACACCCTGGGGAGAACTGTCAGTAAGGGACAATAATCCTGAGATGAATATTTCAATTGGTACTACTTCAGCTGTAGACTATGATCGTCATTATTCGATTGAAGTAGTTAGGGCACAAACTTTAGATGAAGCAATAGAAGGGCGAGAATATGAGATAGTAGATGATTTGGTAACGATTCCAGCAGGAGAGGTATTAGGCGAATTTACTGTTCGTGGCCTTTTTGAAGGGGTTACTGAGGCAGGCACCTACGCAACTTTTACCATTGCACCACAGGAAGATGATCTTGCTGAATTTGATAACGAGTACACATTGGAGCTGATGAAGTTTTGTAACTTCTCTCAGGATGCCTTTATGGGGCAATATGATGTAGAGGAATCGTCCTATTTCTTTGGAAATACGAAATCCTTTTTGAGAACAGATGCAGGCAGTTTAGATACAACGATTCTTGTTAATAATTTATGGAGCTATGGTGCCGAAGCCTGGGAGGCTTATCTTGAAAGTATGTTTCAAAAATCAATTGATTTTGAAATTCTGCCCATTGAAATACATTTTGATAATGAGCTTGCAGTCTGCAGTATACCTAAGCAACCGTTTATCATTAATGAAGCACTGGAAGGCGATACCATGTATATTGGTAGCTTTTATAATCCTGGTTTTGGAGCTGATGGGATTGGCGAAATTAACAGTTGTTTTGGAAGTATTGAAGATTTGGATTACTGGT
Organism: Carboxylicivirga marina; assembly: GCF_016612505.1. Classification (GTDB taxonomy): domain Bacteria; phylum Bacteroidota; class Bacteroidia; order Bacteroidales; family Marinilabiliaceae; genus Carboxylicivirga; species Carboxylicivirga marina. The sequence continues at coordinate 107,717 of NZ_JAENRR010000006.1, read as the reverse complement.
TTTTCAGTCCTGACTCTATGCAAGTGTATGATGCCGTGTTTAAAAGTAATTGGGAGTTGTATACGGGAGCAGAATCTTTTGGTTTGGCGCCTGAATTGACCAATGTCTCTCCTTCAAAACTTAATCTTTTGGAGAGTGAGCTAAAATCAATAAAGCAACAATTAATAGTAGAGTAACAAAAATATAAATATAGAAGTCATGTATAAGATTATTTCAAAATTATCAGTCCTAATGCTATTGGCAATTGTAATAGTTGCATGTGGTAAAGAAGAAAGAGATAGTGAAGCACCAACCATGGAAATTATGAAGCCTTTGGAAGGTGATACCTTTACATTTGGTCAACCGGTATTGTTTACTGGTCAATTTTTTGATAATGAAACATTAAAAGATTGCGAAATAGTATTGACATATAATGGAGCAGAGAAGAGTGCTGTACTAAAGGGACTTGAGAGCCCTTGGGAGGCTGTTAACCGTGGTGACGCCATTTTATTTACGGCTGAGGAGTTGACATCAGCTATGAGAGAAGATTTGCAATTGTTTGGAGAAGCTGTGCCAATATGTTTGTCAGGTAGTTATACTATTACGTTTATTACTAGCGACCTTGCTGGAAATAAGACGGAAGAAAGTGTTGACATCAATATTGCTCTTGACTAAGAAACTACTTATCAGGTAAAAGCAATGAAATATGCACACACCTTAAGTTCAGGAGTTTTTTGCCTAACAATTTTTTAGGACTGAAAAATATATGGGCTTAAGGTAATTTTAGCAAATCAGATAAACTAATTGCAAATTCTATGAGCAAATTAATATTAAAATATTTATTTAGTACAATCTCTGCATTTATACTATTAGGGCTTGTCGCTAATGCTCAATCTACGGACTATGATTTTTATTCTTCATTAGAGGAGGAACCTATACCGAAGATTTATGAGGGTGAACCGGCAGGAGCGCTGGCTCAATTAAAAAGTACAAGTACGTTTGTGGAAATTGGTGAATTTTCAGGTTGGAGCAACGGGATGATACCATTAAACCAGCATTCTGATTGTACGCTATCTCAAACCATTTATTTTCAAAGTGAAATTAACGTAAGAAATAAACGGATTAAGAGTTTATATTATTATGTAGTTGGTGAGGAAAACTGGTCGAATACTACTGAAATATATATGGGCCACACCAAAGCTACTGAGCTTGAGAGGGGGCTTTTGCCTGCTGAAAATTTCACGCGTGTATTTAAGGGTGAGATATCCACATCCACACCAACTGGATGGTTAAAGATTGATTTAACCTACCCCTTTGAATACAATAACACCGATAATTTAGTAATTGCATGGGTAGATAATGATCAGATTAATATTGTACCTTCCTATTTTTACCTCACAGCAACGGGGGAAAATGATCTTGGTCCCTTATTATCTTTCAGAGATTTTGGTGTTTCTCCAAGACCCTTTGGAACACATGAAGAGGGCGGGAGACCATGGAATAGCAGACCAGATGTCCGCATTGAGTTTGAGGATATCCCTGCAAGGCCTATATTACAATATACACCTGAAAAATTAGACATTGTTTATTTTTCAGATATTGGTGAAATACCTACAGAAACAACAAAGCAGCATTCGTTTGATTTAAAAAACCTTGGTAATACAGCAGTAACCATCAATGGGCTGGAGTTTGATGAGTTACAGGATGAGTATGCATACGATGGCGGTAATATAACGATAGCTCCCGGCCAGACAGAGAGTATTCCCATTAGTTTTACACCATCTGCACGTGGTGACTATTATACCAATGTAAAATTGATTACAGATATCCCTGTTGATGGCGACTCTACGATTGTATTACGATCAACTGTATACCCGCGCGGCCATTTATACCAGGGCTGGGAACACACCACTATAGAAGATTTTCCCGGGAATCATTGGACCTTCAGTGAGAATGATATACCGTTTGAAGAGGTGTTAAATAACTGGAGGCTAGGATATGATGATTACCCTGAAGCATTTTCTTATGATCGCTATAACTTATTAATGACTGTTTACACCGATTATGTAGATACATTAATAACACCAGCCCTTGATATACAGGCCGGAGGGATGGACAGCATTACCTTTTATGGTCGTTCGCATTCTTATGGAAATTCTTCGATGCCAATTGTTATTTCTAAAGATAAAGAAAATTGGTCACTACTTGAGGAAATCGAATTTGAAGAGTGGGATCTTCTAGGGGCTTATCCGCAAGATAGGTTCAAGAGATATTCAATTAACTTTCCGGATTCAATAGTTGGTAAGCATTATATTGGCTTTGTTAGCAAAGGTAATATGGCATACCTTGACAAGATAGAAGGGCCAAAACTGTTTATTTCTGATGCTGATCTATTGATAGCCTCATTAGAGGCTGATAATGCGCTGGCCTTGGATAAGGATAATGTCTTTACGCTGACCATTGAGAATCTTGGTTTACCTGTTGGTTATAGTGATTATACCATACAGTTATTTGATGCCAATAGTCCGGATGTGCCGATCAAAGAAATGCCTGGCGAAGCCATTGATATACTGAGTAAAGTAAGTGTTGATTTTATCTGGCATCCCACTGTAGAGGGAGCCTATGATATCTTCTTTAAGATTTTATTGACTGGTGATGAGCAACCAGAAAATAACCTATCAGAGATAGTGCCAGTTAATGTGTATGATGGTAATTTAGAGGGGTATGAGGTTAATGGAGGAGAGGATGAGTCGGATGTTTATTATCCGATGAATTTTAATTTCATGGTGAATTTGGCACAAGGTATTTATTTCCCCGATGAATTAAGTTTTGGTAAAACTGAGATTTATGAAATGAATTTTGAAGTGGATGTGGATGGTTTTGTTCCTGGTCAGAAATTTAAAGTCTGGATTGGAGAGACGGAAAAAGAAAGTCTTGAAGATGGTATGATTCCGGCTTCGGAATTGACATTAGTATACGAAAGTGATAGTATCGATTTTCAACCAGGTAAGCAAACCATACGTGTTCCGTTTAAAGAGCCATATCAATACACTGGTAAAAACCTTGTATTTATGCTTCATAAACAGATGGTTAAATCATGGTACAGTGGTTTAACGGAATATAAAGTAAGCCATACACCGGAACGAGCCAATAGAAGTGTTAGTTACCTGGCCCGTTATGAAGATGCTGATCCTTATAATCCACCAAGTGGCAAATTGGTTTGGAACCCTAATGAAACGACCTATCAGCAACACTTTTTAAGTTATTATATGGATGCTACCTTCTTTTTTAATAAAGAAGGATTAGGCGTCGTAGATGGCAAAGTGACTGATGTAGAAGGAGTGGCTATAGAAGGTGTTAAGATTACGGAACGAGCTTCAACTATAAAAGCAATAAGTGACGAAAGTGGATTTTATCAGTTTGATTACCTTAATGAAGGCCCCACTACGTTTAATGCTATCAAGTTTGGTTATAGTGATTTAAGCAATGATGTATTTGTTGCAGGTAATTACTATCAGAACGTTGACTTAATAATGCATCAAAGGCCAAAGTATGAAGTAATAGGTCGCCTTGTGGATTTTCGCAATCAACCGATTAATGAAGCTTTAATTACTTTAAATGGTTACGATTTATACACCGGAAGTACCGGTGTTGATGGGGTGTTTTTTGATGATAGTGATACTTCAAATATAAAAGCATATAGTAGTACGCAACCATATGTACTTCGCATTGAAAAATATGGATATGAAGATTACTATGATACAATAGCAATTGAAGATGCTGCTATTAATCTTGGAGATATTCAGTTAACAGAGATTACGGGGCATAATGCCGAAGTTAAAGCTAGCGTTGCTGCTACCGGAGAAGACATGAATATTAACTGGACTTCACCCAAACCGGCGTTAGCACATTATTTCAGGTACGATTCAGGCCTGCTTCATGATGAGCCGAACTATATCGGGTATACATCCTCAGATAAGGCCTTAATTGGAAATGCTTTTAAGAATGAAGCATTAATTACTGATATCGAGTTTTATTTATATGATTCGAAAAGAACAGAATCGTTGAAAATATTTATCCTTGGATTAAATAGTATTGGGGCTCCAGATAAGGATAATATATTATATGAGTCTGACTCAATTAATGTTATTACAAACGATTGGAATAAGTTTACTCTTGAAACGGCCGTCTATGCCGAAAATGGATTTTTTGTAGGATTTAATTGTGCTGGTTTCTTAGGCCTTGGAAAATGTCAGAATACCGAAGAATATCCATTTCAGAAGAAATCAAACTATTTAAGTGCGAATGTTGATGATCGTGAATTTATTGGTCATTTCTTTCCACTTGAACTAGACTTAAAAACGCCAAATGAAAATTTTATGGTGAGGGCCAATGGCTACAACTATGGCAGCCTTAGCTATGATTTTCTTCCATCAACTGAAAATAAAAGCCTCGTTCAGCAAACGATGCTTAAATCAGCTACTCAACTAAAAGCTGGTGAAGTTGATAGCTATACTTTATATCGTTTCTCCAACGAGCATATTAATAATCCGGAATTATGGACATTAGTCGCTGAGAATTTAACGGATACCTTTTATGTAGATGCGGAATGGAACAATTTATCCCGGGGAAGTTATCGTTATGCGATAGAAAGCAAATTCAATACTGGTCATCAGAGCTTTAAGCGAAAGTCTAATATCGTAGGAAAGGATATGAGCCGTGAGCTTGAAATTAATGTAACCCTTCCTGATAAAATGTTAAATGAAGCTACAATGGTGAAATTAACAAGAACCGACATTTTTAATGGAGAAAGTGTTGTTCTTAATGGTGCAAGTTCACAACTAAGAACGAACTTGTGGCGAGGTAGTTTCAAATTGGAGGTGACACATCCTAATTGCGTTAAATACATTGAAAATATAGACTTAAACGCAAGTGAAGGGACGTTTATTAAGGATGTTACGCTTGAAAACGCCCTTTATGCTCCGGTTAATGTTGATGCGAAGGTTAGTAGCAATAATAGTATTGACTTAATGTGGGAAAGTTACCCTTCTGATACCATTCAATATGATGATGGATCCGTTGAGTACGGTTTCTTTTTCTTGCCGGGCAATATTGGTGAGTTTGGTAATAGATATCACACAGATACCCCAATAGTCATTAAAGAGTTGTTGGTATATAGTTATGAGCATTTATATACTCTATCAGGTAATAAAGTTACTGCACGCATATACAATGCACAACATGAGTTACTAGCCGAGAGTGCATCGTTTGAACTTTCGTTAAACGGTTGGACAACTGTCAGTATGCCTAATGTAAAGGTATACGATACCTACTATGTGATGGTTAGTTGGGACGATTTTATCAAGCCAACGGCATTACTGGCATTAGATGCAAATGGTTCATTAGCTCATGAGAATGAAGCTGCAGTGGTTAAAGATGAAATGAATTTCTTTAAGGAATTCGGTTCTGTTGGAGGCCGAAGCGGTGCATTCTTAATACGACCAATCGCGCTTAGTGGAGCCGAGGATCTAAAATCAAACTCATTAAAATCAATAACGACTGACCACGATAGAGAAGGTGTTGAATACCTGGCACCTGTATTCTTGGAGCATGAGGCCAGCATAAGGGCAACAGAACCTAAGCCCAAGACAATGCTGAAGTCTACTATTGAAACCTATCATGTTTATCAGGATGATATGTCAATACCTTATTATTCTGACCTTATTGGAAAAGGATTCTCGTTTGATAATATCAATGCGCAGCAATATACGCTTGGAGTCTCGCAGGTTAATCCGTGGGGCGAATCAGATATCGCTGCGATAACGGTTGAATTTGATGGTTCTAAAAGTGATGCAACACTCGAATCGTTTAGTCTTGATGGCGTTAAGTATGCAGGATTTGCACCTGACAAGTTTAATTACATCATCGGTGTTGATGATCATGTAAATGTTTATCCATCCGTGACAGCAATTGCTAAGGATTATGAAGGCGCGACAGTAACTATTACCGGAGGTGATACTGAGGAATATGTTAATATACACGTATTGGCTCAGGATAAGTTGACCAGCAATACCTATTCAATATTGTTTACCAAGAAAACAGGAGTAGAGGATACTCAGCTTGATAACATTAAAGTCTACCCAAATCCTGCAAAAGGTATGGTGTATATCGAAAATGCCGGAGCATGTAATGTCGAAGTCTTTAATATGTCGGGAGTGGTTGTTTTAAAACGTAAAGTATCTGACAGAGGAGAGATCAACCTAAGCTCTTATGCGGAAGGAGTATACTTCATACATTTTACTGATGCTTATGGTCATACAACTGTTAAGCGCCTTGTCAATCTAAAATAATTAAACCGTAATAATAAGGAAGGAAGTAAATCCCCTTCCTTATTTATTCACTAAAAGTAAATACTATGAAAAAGAATTTTTACGTGATTTATGCTTTGGTTGCCTTGCTGTGTTTTAGTCTATCCAGTGCCGTTGCTCAGGATATATACCTTATATCAGATTATGATGCAGGAGCTAATCCTCTCGTTGCTTCATCAGGTATTTTAACAGATGATGGAGGTGTTGATGGTCCACACGGCTTAGACCAAACTTTTACAGCAACTATTAAACCAGAAGTTGCTACAGATAAAGTGAAATTGAATTTTACATTAGCCGAGTACGGATATTTTTCAACGATTGAAGTATTTGATGGAACAGATGTAAATGCTCCGCTTATTAATAAAGTATGGGATCATTATGTGAATAGTCGAGAGGCTTTAGTGGCCTATGACGAATTTGTAGCAAGTAATTCAGAAGGTGCTTTAACTGTTAGATTTATAACGGATAGTCATGTTGGTCCAGGTTTCCAGGCCGAAATTTCTACTATAAGCGAAACGAATGATGATTTTGAAGTTTATGACATATTACTCAGCGACGATATTATTATTATCAATGAGGGACAAACTATTGGAGCTGTTATAAAAAATAATGGAACCTTAACACAAAGTAAAAATGTGGTTTTAAGTGTAAATGATGTTGATGTAGAAGTGTTGTCATCAGGAGAAATTGCTAAAAATGAAACATCAAATGTGACATTTAACTGGACGCCTTTAACTGAAGGTGAAGTTACCTTTAAAGTGCGAGTAATTGCTGATGATAATAATACGAATAATGAATATTCGCGCAATGAAACAGTTTATGGTGCCGATAATCTTTACGAGAATTTCGAAAGTGCTGAATTTCCTGCCGACTTATGGCAGATAGAAGGCTTTGGCATTGAGCGTTTCTATGAAGAAGCAACCCTCAATTATTCTTGTTTCTTAAGTGAACAAGGTTCTGCACTTATTACACCAGTATTGGATATCAAAACAACATCTAAATTGATATTTGATGCTAAAAACGGTATGAGGAGCGTGTCTGTATTTTATGAGTTTGCAGAAAATGATTGGCGACGTTTGGTTATTGAAGAGCCAAACTTCCCATACAACGCCTATATACGTTTGGAAGTTTCTTTCATTGATTTTGAAACAAGAAGTCTTATTGAAGGACAATATCGCATCAAATTTGTAGCACAAGAAGGTGGCGACTATTACGACAGAATTGTAGGTCCTAAGTTATTCTTCCACGATGTTAATATGAAGGCAAGTGATATTAGTGCTCCTGTGTATGGTGCTGCCAACGCTCCTGTCAACATCGATGTGGCTATTCGTAATATGGGTAAACAGGATGTGGCTGATGCAGCATACACAGTAGAGCTATATCAGAAAGGTGTCACTGAAGATGTTTTATTACAAACGGTTGATGGAACGGCCTTGACTCACTTGTCAAGCACTACATTAAGGCTTTCACATACATTTACTACAGCCGAAAAAGTAGAGGTATATGCAAAGGTGAATATTGCAGGAGATGGTGATAATAGCAATAATGCTACTGATGTGGTAGCTATTGATGTATTTCCTGAAGGAACACAGGACGTTACCGTTGGAACAGGAACAGATGAAAATATTAATGCACCTGTTAAATCAAATGCCGAATACTCAATTGTACAAATGATTTACGGTTTTGATAAAGTCAATGTGCTTGGAACCATCAGCGGTGTATCCTTCTTCACCAACTTTACAGAGGAAGAAGTAGCTACTAATTATATTGTGAAAATTGGAACAACGGCAAACAGTACTTATAATTTTGACACGCCTGAGTTTATTGATGAAACAGCCTTTGTACAGGTGTTTAACGGCGCATTAAGTGCTGAAGCAGGGACTGGTGAATTATTCATTCCATTCACAACACCATTTGTATATAATAATACATCGAATCTGGTAGTATCTGTTCGCCGTGAAGGAGGAGCTGCTTTAGGTACTCAAAATTTTGTGGGTACAAGTTATGCTCAAGATGGAAGCGGAGATTTTGTTATTAACTATGGTGATGCGGCTGCATTTGATTATACAGCGGTAACCGGCACTGTATATAATTTCTTACCCAATGCTAATTTCTTTATTCAACGTCCGATGACTAATGTATCAGGTACTGTTACCGATGGTACAAATGGTATTGAAGGTGCAATTGTTCGTCTGGCCGGTGCAGAAACTTTTACTTCAACAACAGATGTTAATGGTCATTATAGCATTCGTGTCATTGCCAATGAGGCATACGAATTATCCGTGACCGCTATTGGATATGAAAATATTGTTGAGCCAAATTACCAAGTGGGAGGTGATGACATTGCAGGTGCCAACTATACGATGGCAGTTGTCACTGCCGATATATCAGGTGTTATTACCAAGGGAGGAGCACCGATATGGGGAGCTACCATTACACTTGTTGGAACGACACATACATATACCACTGATTTTACTGGTACTTATACATTGACTGGAGTGACGATGAACGAAACCTATGATGTTAGTATTACCGCAAGTGGTGAGTCGGAATATACGACTCAGTTGTACGTCGGTGAAGTTAATATTGAAAGGAACTTTGATATTCTTGCAACTAATATTGAAAGCACATTATCTGCTGTCACTATTTTTCCTAATCCAGCAAAAGGAATAGTGACGATTGAAAATTCTGCTAACTGTATGTTAAGAGTCGTCAATATGCTTGGTGAAATAGTATTCACTCAAAACGTAACTTCAGACCGACAGATTATTAAGTATGGTGATTTAGTTCAAGGTATTTATTTTTTCCAGATTACTGATGGAAAAGGTAATTCAGCAGTGAAGAGAATTGTTCATAATAAGTAATCATAGATTAGTATCAGGGGCTGTTGTAGTCCCTGATATTACTAATTAAATCAGGCCAGTAAACAACAAATAGAAGCATAGTGTAGCTTTTAAGTGGCAATAAACAGGAGCATCAAAAAAGTAAAAGACATATGAAATTATTGTTTAATAACACCCAATCAAAAACGAAACAAATTATAAGGCTTAATAAGCCAATTGATTTTGTATGTGCTTTTAAAAAGAGAAATATAAATATGCAGTATTTAAAAAATATCATTAGCGTATTAGTTTTATTGTTCATTTTTGCCGGGTTAAAAGGGCAGGAACAAGCCTTAAAGACCCATGAACTCAATGGACAGAGAGCTAATTACATTTTTGTGGAGAAGGATGTAACAACAGGCTCTAAGTTTGCTAAACTAAAAAGTGTCAACGGAAATACAGCTGTTCAGGTTAATAATCCTGATGTTGAAGCAGTGAAGATATTAACAGCGCCTTATACGAGCGTGCAAGAGGAAACAATGCTTGACATTGTGATACGCAACAATAGTGGTTCTGATCTGAACGCTTTCGATTATTACATAGAATTATACCGAAAAGGAAATCCGGATATCCCTCTTCAATCCTACTCTGGTAGTCCGTTATTAATTGGTCAAACCGATACCATTTCTTTAAAGTATACCTTCAAGTATGTCGAACAAGTCGAGGTATACGCCAAAGTCAATATTGAAGGAGATGTTAATACACTAAATGATGCCACAGCTTCAGTCGACATTAGTATTCAAGAACTGGGTACATTTAGCGACACCGCAGGAGATGGTGTACTTGTGCAAGGCTCACTGCCCATGAACCTGTCAAAGCAATATTCCGTAGTTCAGATCATTTATCCTGAAGCGATATTTACTAGCCACGGCTCAATCAGTGGTGTTTCTTTTCCTAAAAACTTTATTGCTGATGTTGCTGATGTTGCCTGCGAGGTAAAAGTAGGCTATACAGCTAATACACAATTGGATGCCGGTTGGATAGATGAAAAAGAACTGACAGCCGTTTTTAATGGTACTGTTAAGTCATATGCTGGTGAGGGAGAGCTGTATATCCCATTTGTTAATTCTTTTATGTATGAAGGTGGTAATATTGTATTGTCTATAAAGACAAATGCTTCTAACCTTTCTACTCAGCAAAATTTTGTAACCACACTGGGCACATCAGGTCAGGTTAGTCGTTATGCCGCTTCAGCTACAGAAATAGACCTTGGTATTAATGCAGGTACTCCTGGTACATTTTACCCGAATACTAAATTTTTCTTAAATACAAAATATGGTAGTTTAACTGTTAACGTTAAGGATAATTATGGCGAGGCGATCGATTTGGCTCATGTAACGCTAAATGGCATTGTATCATACAGTGCTAAAACAAATCATGAAGGGATGGTCAGTTTTGACGGGATTGTTATTGGAGAAACTTATGAATTAAGAGCGACCAAGGTTAATTATGATTCCTATGTTAATAATAGTTATTTAATTTCCACAGCTGATATAAGTCAGGATATCACACTGAATAAAATTGAAATTCCTGTTGCAGTTATAGCAGATGTGGATATAGAAAGAGGTGAAAGTTCCATTACCTGGACCTCCTACAGTAATGCCTTAACCGAGGATCCTGTCTATCATAATGGAACCCTTGAGTCAGTGTACGACGCAGTTCCAGATTCTACGCATAAATGGGCTGGTAGTCTGGTCTCCGTTAATAAGCCCGGTACGCTTATTGGTGCCTATATTCTTGGTTTTACTACTAATATTTATCTTGAAAACCCACCTGTTACACTTGAAATGCTGGATGCAGATTTTAATGTGATTGCCGTTAGTGAGCCATTTAGATTGCCTTCGCATACCGAGATTTTCGTTGATATGCCTCCTGTTAGTTATGATTCTGATTTTTACCTAATGGTTCACTGGCATAGAAATACGGCTCCTACCTTTGGTCTTGCTCAGGATGAAGATGGTTCGTTTCAGAATGCCTATGCCGGCACTATGAGAGATGGTTTTAAAGCCCTTAATACTGCCCTGTGTGTTTCACCACTCATGCTTTCTGAAAATGTTAGTTCGGCTGAACAAGGTGATGGAATTAAGGGCTATAATATTTATCGCGGTTTATTAAGTGATATGGATAATGTGCAGAATTGGGAGATGTTAAATTCATCAACCATTACGATGCAAAGTGGCCTTGCTTCCTACGATGCTTTTGGATGGCCTGATGAGACTACCGAAGATGGTGTTTATACCTATGCCGTTAAAACATTATATGCCAATGGGATTTCGGAGTATACTTTTTCGAATCCTATTCGCGTTGGTACAGATACGGAAGTTACTGTGTTAGTCAATACAGATGGTGCTAATGCCGAAGGAGCCGAAGTTGTCTTAAGCAACAACGATAGCCTGCGCATACATCAGTATTTGGCTTATGTGCAAGAAGATGGTTATGCCACTTTCCCTACTGTAATCAAGGGAACTTACCAAATGGAAGTTAATACTGGCGGTGATTTTAGCGCATATAACGAGGAGGATATTATTCTCAATACTCCACAGACTTACCTGAATGCCACAATCAATCAGTTACTATCAGCACCTGTTGAGTTTGATATTACAGAAAAAACCAATCAGGGTGAACTGGGTGTTAGATGGGATAAAAAGCAGGTAGTATTGGATAATGATACCTATGAAACAGGACTTGGTCTATTCCCAGGATGGGACATGGCAATCGGTAATAAATATGAAATCGGTTATTCGGGATATATTAGTGACCTGGATTTATATGGCCATAACTATAATGGTACATTTGAAGAGGTCGTTGTAGAGATTCTTGATAAGGATTTGCAGTTGCTGGGAAGAAGTAATGGATTTAAAATACCAGCCAGTCGATTTGTAAATGTCGAATTTGAAACTCCTGTGCCATTTGACAGTGTTTTTTATGCCATGGTTACTGCTTATCCATCGGTTAATAGGATTACCAACCTGGTAGGGCTTGATACAAATGGCCCACATAAAGGAGAAGGCCTTGCTCATATCTTATTAGGAGGTGAGATAAAAGAATTATCTGAAGCTCTTGATAATCCTGATCGGAACGGAGTGTTTGCTATTCGTCCGAACATTGAGAAACGAGGCAGAACCAAGATGATGAAGACCTACAACTTATACCTTGATGATATGGAGGTGCCAGTTGTGAGTGGCTTAACAGAATTGGAACATAAGCTTTTGTACATTCCGAAAGGGCCTCACGAAATAGGTGTTTCAACCTCCTATCAAAAGGGAGAATCTGATATTGTGAAGTTGGAATTTGATATTGATAATAAAACAGGGGTAGATGATATATGGGTTGGTCTTAAGGTATACCCTAATCCTTCTGAAGGTGTGATTACTGTTGAAAATGCTTATGGAGCCGAAATACAGGTGATTAGTATGGATGGAAAAATGATAATTAAGGAAGAAGCGGATTCAGACTTGTTTGTGCTTAACCTGTCAACCCTTCGTAATGGATCGTACATACTGACGGTGAAGAAGGATAATAGTGTTGCTATTGAGAAGCTTATCATTAATAAATAGCAGGGTAATGCCGATAGGCATTGGTAGAAAGGTGAAAAACGTAAATATTTCAATCCAAATAATATGATACAATTTATTAAGCGCTATGTTAAACTGATTTTAATGGCAACTGTTATGTTGCTATTAGGTGATTCAGTGCTTGCGCAAAACCTTAAGGGTTATAAAACAGGACAAGTAAGGATAAAGTTTGGACAGCATATGGATAATTCCCTTAAGGGGATGAGTATTCAAACATTAAAGTCGGGTACTGTGGCGACCGGACTTAATGAAATAGATAATTTGGCCCATGAGTATAAGGTGGTGAAAATGAAGCGCATTTTCCCAAATGCCGGTAAATTTGAAGCGAAGCATCGACGCCATGGTTTACATTTATGGTACGAATTGGAATATGCCGAAGATATAGATATTGAGAATGTACTTAATGCCTATAATGAAACCAGTGAAGTACAGAATGCAGAACCTGTTTATGAAGTAGAATTCTATAACGGACTTAATCGCAGAGAGCTGAAGTCTACCGATGCAACTGCACTTAATTTCCCAAATGATCCAAAGCTTAAAGATCAGTATTTTGTTTACAATAACAATGAGCCTGCTATTAATGGTGGTGCAGATACCTATGCGCTTAACGCCTGGTCGTTGGAAACGGGTGATAGTGATGTTATTGTTGCTGTTATTGATGGGGGAGTTGATACAAGCCAGGTTGATTTAAAAGCAAATTTATGGATAAATAAGGGGGAAATACCGGGTAATAATATTGACGATGATAACAATGGTTATGTAGACGATATTAATGGTTATAATTTTGTGACAGGCTCAGGGAAATTAACCCCGGATATGCAGAGGCATGGTACCCATGTTGCCGGTACAATTGGTGCCGTCACTAATAATGAAACTGGCATTGCTGGTATTGCCGGTGGCAGTGGTCAGGGCGATGGTGCTAGAATAATGAGTTGTGCCATTTTTTCAGACCGTTCTTCTACAGGTGCAACCGAAAAGGCAAATGTATTTATTTATGCTGCTGATAATGGAGCTGTTATCGCTCAAAACTCCTGGGGTTATACCTATCCTGGTGTTGCTGAACAGGTTGTGCTGGATGCGATTGATTATTTTATTGATAATGCTGGTTATGATGAGAATGACCGACCGGTAGGTCCGATGCAGGGCGGTATTGTATTTTTTGCAGCCGGTAATAATGGTGACTATGATGATTATTATCCTGGCTGTTATCATAGGGTACGTGCCGTTGGTGCGAGTGATTCAGAAGATAAAATTACCAGGTTTTCAAACTATGGGCATTGGGTTGATATTATTGCACCAGGTTCCAGAATACTCAGTACTTTAGGAGAGACAACATATTCTTTTATGGATGGTACATCCATGGCATGTCCGCAGGTTTCTGGAGCTGCTGCTTTAATCGTATCAAAATATAAAAATAAGATTACACCAAATGAAGTATGGACAAGGCTTAGAAATTCTGCAGATTCAATTGAGCACCTTAATGAAGACTATAAAGGCTTGATTGGAACGGGTCGTCTTAATACTTTTCACGCCTTAATGGAGTTGGAAAATGATAATTTGATTCCTAACCAGGTGACTGATCTTAGTGCTTCAAATATTGGACCGGTAAGCATGGATCTTCAGTGGACAGCACCAGGACGAGGTGCAGGTAACGAAGGTTCTGTCAGTTATTACGAGCTTCGTTATTCGGAAGATCCGATCACTGCTGATAATTTTCATCAGGCACAAGAGTTTAAAATGAGGCATGCTTTACCTGCTGGTGAGAGAGAAGAGATAAATTTAAATGGTTTGTATCCTGGTAAAAAATATTTTATTGCACTTGTAGCAAAGGATTATTACGGTAATCGATCAGAAATTTCAAATGTCATATCCGTTGTTGCTCAGGAAGCGCCGGTTATGGTGTTACCAAAAGGGGAAATACATTCAATAAATCGTCAGAATGGTAATATACATACTTTTGCATTGAATGTTTTAAATGAAGGACAAAGGGACTTAATAATCGATCCTTCTTATGAACTCACAACATATACAGGATTGGGCACTGGTAATATTTCATTTAACACGACTCAGTTAACTTTGGCTTCTGGTGCCAGTTTGGATATTCAGGTAGTATACAATATTAATGAAGATGTGCCGGATGGTAAGTATACGGCTAACTTCGTTCTCAATACGAATGATCCTTTCCAAAGTGAGGCAAAAGTGCCTGTTGAAATATTTATCTATGGAGACTCAGCATCATTGATTGCTCCTCAAAGTGTTGATTTAGGAAAAGTATATGCAGGTCATGAGACAACAAAGTCATTTAATATTTATAATGATTCTAATGTCGAAGGATTGTTGGTTGTTGAATCTTTAGAACTTTCAAGCACAGACTTATCAGTTAATAATCGTCTTCCAATATATATTATGCCTGGCGATTCTGCGCAAATAGATCTTAGCTGTCTGTCAAATGATGTTAAAGAACTAAGCAGTACAGTTGGGTTATATACTAACCAGGGAGTTGATGTCACAAACATAGCCATTTCTGCCAGTATTGTTAACCCTCCTGTTATAGATGTTGTCAATAACGATATGAGTGCTGTTGTACCACAAGATGAGAGCGAGGAATTTGTATTTACAGTAAGCAATTCAGGTGCTGATGAATTGCATCTTGATTTTTCGGTAAGTCCTATCATCTACGATATCAATAATAACTTGGTAAATCCTTTATCTCTTCAGACGGAATTGTTTTCAGATTCATTTTTGAGTACCGAGTTTTCTACTGGCTGGGAAACACAAAATGACGATGATAGTCAAGGGTGGATTTTAAGTGATGACGCCTCAAGTGATGGATTCATTATTCCTGAACATGACGGTATCTATGCCTCAGTTAATGACGATAATAGTGGCCAAACCAGTTATGGACGTAGGGATTATTTGATTACACCCGAAGTATCATTAGATAATTTAACTGATGTGACGCTGGAATTTGACAGTTACTATACTGGTGCCAATAGTATGCTTGCGACTGTTGAAATATCATTAAACAATGGAGAAACATGGATGCCGATTTATCAGCCTGAAGGAAATGAAGAGTGGGTAACAGAAACAATTAGCTTGCGGCAATTTGTCGGACAGAAAGTTAAGCTGGCCTTTCATGCTGATGATAGAGGTGTGCAATCGTCCGGTTGGGCCATTGATAATATTAAAATGACCGGAACGTTGGAATGGGCTGTTGTTGAACTTGTTTCAGGAAGTACACCGGTTATGCCAGGTGAATCAAGCGAATTTAAGTTGAGTATTTCACCATTTTTTCTTGAGCATGGCATCTATCAGACTACTTTGAATATCACCTCTAATGATCCTGCAAAATCAAAGCTTTCGGTGCCGATTATGCTTGAAGTATTAGGCACAGGTAATGCTTTGCTTTCCGAGCTTAAGCTGGATGGTGTATTGATTGATAACTTCAACCCAGAACAGTTTATCTATTACGTGGATATTAATGGTAGTGTGTTTCCAGCCATTGATGTATTGGCACAAAATCCCAATGCTGTTGTTGAACTGAGAGAACCAACCAACCTTGCGAGGGGATTTGAGGCTTTAACGGCAGAGATAAAAGTTGTATCAGCCGATGGTAGTAATAGCAGAACCTACACTATATTCTTCAAAGGACACGTTGGTATTTCGGAAATGGATGTAAGGCGATTAATAAATATTTATCCGAACCCATTCAATGAGATGCTTTATGTGGATAGCCAACGAGGGGAGCATGTTGTGTTAACAATTTATGATGTAACTGGTAGATTGATGCTACAAGAACAAATCAATGGAAATGGTTTACATTCCATTAATACATCTGCTTTAGATAATGGTATTTATCTGTTAAAGTTAAATATTGACGGGGAAAGCTATAATTATAGTAAAATGGTTAAAGTGAAATGATGTTAATAAGATAAAAGACCGATAGCCTGTAAACACTTTAGTATTTCTATATACTAAAGTGTTTGCTGTATTGTGACAATAGCATCGAAGTTTTATAATTGAGATTAAATAGTGAAGTTATTCTAATAGTATACTTATGAAAGTTAGATTTAATGCAATGACATCATTGCTTGTATTTATTTTATCTTTTATGCACATCACTGTCCATGCTGCATTCAATGATAGTATAGAAGTAAAAGGTAATGGTCCGAATATTATTATTAAAGCAGTTGATTTTAAAAAGAGTCAACCATTACGCACGCTTAAAACAGGTGTTGTACCAACCGATGAAAAGGCAACACCTAACGGAGTTCTTAACCTGCAATTTAAACAAGGCACCTATCCTTTTGCTGAAACCGCTTTGCCTCAAAATGGTGATCCAGTGGTGCAGCGCCAAATGGGTAAACGGGGTGCCAGTAAATTAAAAGGCATCAGTACAAATTTTGCCGGTCAGAAGACAAGCCGTAGCCCGTCTGATTGTATCGGGGCAGCCGGTCCCAATCACTATTTGCAGTCAGTTAATGCATCCTTTGCCATCTATAGTAAATTAGGTGAAGTGGTCGTTCCTTCAACAAGCCTTAGTGTTTTATTTGAAGGCCTTGAGGGAGCCAGTTATGATGATGGGGATCCGATTGTGCTTTATGATGAACATGCAGATCGATGGTTTGTTGCTGAGTTTTCAATAAAAGGCAGTAACGATTTTATGTTGGTTGGTGTTTCTGCCACTAATGACCCGACTGCTGAATGGTACACCTGGTCGTTTGATGTGGCTGATGAACCCGACTATATGAAGTTTGGTGTATGGCGCGATGGTTATTACATGGCCACCAACAATGAGGACGGGAATGATATTTATGTATTTGAACGTGATGCCATGTTGGCAGGTGAAGCCGCTCCTCGAATGGTTGGATTTGTTAATACCGAAAGACCTCGTAGTGGTTTTCATTGCCTGATGCCTCTTGACAATGATGGCGCCCTAGCACCTGAAAGAGAACCGGGACAGTTTATTACCATTTGTGATGATGCCTGGGAAAATAAGACCGATGCCCTATGGATTTATGAGCTGAATATCGATTGGAACGATACCAGAACGGCCTCCTTCCAAAAAGTACAGGAACTAAAGGTTCAACCTTTCGACAGTAACTTTGGTTCCACATGGTCTAATATTTCACAGAAAGATACCGATAATAAGGTGGATGCTATTTCGCACATATTGATGTATAGAGCTCAATATCGTAATTTTGGTGACCACCAGAGTGTGGTTTGTGCTCATACGGTTGATGTTAATGGTCAGGATCATGCAGGGCTTCGGTGGTATGAACTACGAAAAACCTCCGGAGAGTGGGAGCTTAGGCAGCAAAGTACCTATGCTCCTGACGATCTTAATAGATGGATTCCGAGTATTGCCATGGATAAAAACCATAATATCGCCTTGGGGTATAATATTTCGGGTGAACAGAATTATCCTGGAATTAGGTATTGCGGGCAAACAGGTGAAGAAAATCTAAGAGCATCTGGTATACTGGATATAAGAGAAACTGTTGTGTGGGAAGGTCAAATGTCGCAGAAGACAGGTAATCGATGGGGTGATTATGCTTCTATGAGTGTCGATCCGACGGATGAATCTACCTTTTGGTTTGCTGCCGAATATTATGAGAGCATGAAGGCGACGCGTATTTGTGCATTTAATATTGATAATCTGTTTAATCCCATCGTTTTTGACGCCAATGGGATTTCAAAATCGGAAATCCACCTTTCCTGGAAACTAAACCAGCTTGGCGAAAATGTACTATTAGCATGGTCAGCTACTGGTGAGTTTGGCGAGCCGCAACACAGTACCACTTATCAGGTCGGTGATGAATTATTAGGTGGTGGAGAAGTGATAGCAAAGGGATTATTAACTGACTTTATTCTTGATGAATTGCCAGCCAATACCATCCAGTATTTCAAAATTTGGTCTTTGCACGAAGATGGCAGCTATTCACCTGGAGTTCCAGAATCAGCGATGACAACATGTGCGAGTTACGACCTGGACTTTACAGAGGATTTTAATGGTGAAGTATTCCCTTCTGACTGTTGGGCTATATTGACTGGAAAAAATGGTCTTGGTACTCAATACGGATGGAAGCTATATACACCAGATTCACAAACCAGTGAGGCTTTTATCAGAAATGAAGAGTTGGAGAGTGGTCAAGTTGCAGAAGATTGGCTTGTTACGCCACTTGTTAATCTGGGTAATGGTTCGAAATTAACATTTAGTCAGAAACAGAGTAGTGCCAGCGATTTTAATTCAAGCTATCATATTATGGTATCAACAAAATCACAAACCAATCATGACGATTTTGTTGAAGTGGACTCATGGACTGAATTGGATTTTACAACGACTCATAGCGTGAAAAATGTTGACTTAAGTCAATTCGATAATCAGCAGGTTTACCTTGCTTTTGTGAACAAAAATAACAAAGGTGATAACTGGTTTATTGATGATGTAGTACTTAGCTCGATTTCTGATCCAAAACCTCTTGCTACCATGAACCTGATGCACGACTGTCCTTCTGCTTCCATTGAGTTGGTTTCTAATTTTGATGGATTACAGACATTTACCTTAAAAAATGATCAGCATGTTTTAATCGCTCAGATAGAACGTGACGCTTATTCTTATGTATTCGAGAATTTAACAGCTGGCAGGTATTATGGACAGGTGGAAAGAAAAGGAATCGCATCTGAACAAACTGAGCACGGTGAGTTGTTGAATGTCATTGTAAAAGACTCCCTTTTGTCTATTTGTTCTGGTGAGGAAGTGTTGTTTGGTGACAATTTGCTAAGTGTGTCGGGTAAATACACCCATGTTGTTGAGTCTGTAACAACTTGTGATTCTATTATTAATTTAGATTTAACTGTTGTTGTTATTGATACTGAAGTAGACAATAAAACAACAGAGTTGATTGCTAAAGAAAGAGACGCAAGTTATCAGTGGATGAAGTTGGAGGAGGATGGATTAGTCGCTTTAGAGGGGCAAACAGACTCAATATTTCATCCAATAGGAGATGGTATTTATAAGCTTATGATTACACAGAATGGCTGTAGCGAAATGTCTGAGTTTTTAAGTGTAGGAGATAATGCTATTGTGGTAATGCCATCAGGCACCATACGTGTTTATCCAATTCCGGCCGATGACCATATAAATGTTGAGTTTGACAAGTTGCAGGGGGATATTGAAATTAAGCTGTATTCAATCAACGGAGAGTTAATGTTTAATCGTAAAGTTAACAACATAACATCGTATCAGCTGGATGTTAATGACCTGACTCCTGGGTTATACATGTTAACAATCGTTGGAAAAGATGAGCCAGTCACCATTAAGGTGATTAAGAGCGCTTAGTATATACCTGAATAAAACTATATAGCTAAAAGCGTGTCGGACTTATGTGCTGAAGGCTCTGTTAATCCTATTGACATCGGTATCGATTATAGGGTGAGTCAAAATGCTAAAAAACGCCTATGTCCGACAGGCTTCTAGCAACCTTTTTTAACAAAACCATTAAACCGCTTAGCGCGATAGATGCGCTTAGTGGTTTTTTCATTTCTTTTGGTATTTACCTGCATAATTAAGTTTCTATTGTCTACTATTAATAGACGATTGAGCGTACTTGCTCCATATCTTCTACCTGCAAAGAAGGAACTAAACTCAAACTAAATTCACATTAAACTCAAAGTAAACTCATATTAAATTCGATTACAACTGAGTTTAATATGACTTAAATATGTAATAACACTAACTTGTAAATGACTTTATGGAGAAGGAAATTTGACTCGGTTAGCTTGTTGTTATGGTGTTATACCGATAAGCAATTACAATACACTTTATTTTCGCTTCACTCATAAGACATTTTAATTGTCTTTGGCATTACCAATTTATTTTAAAAATGGAATGAATATTTTGAATTTGTGCGCAGTTATGGATTATTAACTGTTAATAATGCTTGAACGAGACGACTTGAGTCATTAGTGGTTAAATTAATGACCTGCTGCTAAACAATGAAGGCTTGGCCTTGGTAAAACAGAAAAGTAGGAGCACTTATAGTAATTGATGGCAGTTGATACTAAACGCTTTTATACACCTCATGGCTTGAGTAGTATCTTTAATTGTGAATATTTTAACTTTTTAATGGCAGTTCATTATTAAATAGAGGTGATTTTTTGCTACTTACGTGCACTTAACTTTAGTAGAGACTTGTATTAAATGTTAATAAACAAAAAGATACAGGACTATTTTAAAAATACCTGATCTATATCAACTGAGCAATTGATATTTTTAATTTACACATATTCAATGCTTAGCGATTGAGGTTCGGATATAAATGAAACTTAACTGCTCATGAGCTGTGATAGTAATTACAATACTGGTTCTTTATATCGCTTCAACTTCATTTTTTCAAGAATGATAAAAAGTAATTTACCGATAGAATGTGGCGCTGTATGTATCAGGTAAATAGCGCCATG
This sequence comes from Carboxylicivirga marina, assembly GCF_016612505.1. GTDB lineage: Bacteria > Bacteroidota > Bacteroidia > Bacteroidales > Marinilabiliaceae > Carboxylicivirga > Carboxylicivirga marina. The sequence continues at coordinate 86,450 of NZ_JAENRR010000006.1, read as the reverse complement.
GCGTCAGCGTAGCAAGGAAAACCATGCTTATAAAAACAAGGAAAACAAACCTCAAATACGAGGCAAACAACTTCGGTGTTAGCTACTTAATGTCTTTTTTTGTGCTGTAGCAAATATTGGATAAAAAGAAGACGAATACTTTACATTCAAAAATAACACAATGTAAAGCCCAAAAAATACAAATTTGAGAAGCTGGTTTTTTAGGATTTGCTACAAAGGAAAACAGCCCAAGGCCCACTTGAAGAAGACGAGATTTGTGTGATGTTATATCATCAATAAGATATTAATGAGGTTAGTGGTGAAAATAGAAAATATAAATATACAAATGAACCTGGTGTTTTCAGGTTATCAAATGGATGTTTGTTGGACTTGTTTCATCCCTAATGCTTTAATCAGTAATATTTAAAAATTTATTTATGAGAAGAAAAATTTTTTCTATGATGCTAGTGGCCGGTATGGTCACATTCGGAAGTTGTGTCGGTGACGACATTGATAGTTTACAAGACCAGATTAATGATCTTGAGCAAGAGGTTGGTGATCTTCAGGCTGCTCAACAAGCTGCTTTAGAAGCGCAGGTTGCTACTCTTTTGGCTGAAATTGAAGCTTTGCAAGCTGCAAATGACAATCAGGATGACGCTGTGCAAGCTGAGATTGATGCCTTGTTAGCACAGTTAGCTATTCTTGAAACAACAGTTGCTGACAATAAAGCGGAGGTGTTTTTCGGCAATTTAACAAATCCTGATGAATATGCGGCATTAGCCAATCAGGCTGGAGCAAAGGTTGTTACTGGAGATGTAATTGTAAATACCATAGAAGAGGCAGCTTTGTTGGCAAATATTGTAATGGTTAGTGGTGATTTGGATTTAAATGTTGCTGCTGATTTGAACATTGAAACAGTTGGAGGTAAATTGGAGATTAAAGGGCTAAATGAAAATGGAGCAGTTATCTCTTTTCCAAATTTGTCTATTGTAGGTGTTTTTAAAGTTGATGGTAATACTGGAATCACTTCAATTAGTGCAGACGAATTAAAGTATGCTAACGAGATTAGACATTCTGGTACTAATATGTCATTACTATCGTTTGCAAAACTTATTGCTGCTGGATATGTGGAAGTAAATGGTGCTGATTGGAATGCAGAAGTACCTACAGCTGGTCCAGCTGAAGTAAATTTGAATGGCGCAAACGTTGGTGACCTTAGCCTAAGCTATGTTCATGGAGATAATTTAAAGATCTCAGTTGGTGAAGTAGCAGGAAACTGTAAATTAATGTGGAGTGGAAGAGCTGATTTAGAAGTGTTAGGTACTACAATTGGTGGTAAGCTAGAGGTCAAGAATAATCAAAGTGTATCTGTTAATGCCCCTAATTTAGAGGTGATTGAAGGTGGATCAAGTACTAGTTTCTTTAATAAAGCTATAGACATCAGTAATAACTTTAAGAGTGGAGATATGAGTAATAATTATCAAGATTCTGAAGGTATTCGTATGATGAATTTTGATAATTTAAAAGTGGCTCATGGATGTATCTTTATTTCAGGAAATCGTTATGTGTTAACTGATATAAACACTTTCAATAATTTGGAAGAAATGTCTCGTGGATATATTAAGTTTGTGCAGCACCGTTCTGACCTTGTTGAAGTAAATGTTTTCAACAAGATTCAGCAGATTATGACAAATGCATATATAGAATTAGATTTTTCAAATGTAACAACAAATGTTGTTGCTTTAAGTGCTCTTGAACAAGCTCAAAAAGTTAAGTTAACTACAAACACAACGGTACTTAATGATTATTGTGGAATGAAACCATTTTTCGATAATGTTAATAATGGAACTTATACTGGTCTTTTTGAAGTTTTAGATAATAATGTAATGGTTACTGACCTTGGAGGATGGGTAGGTGCTGTTACTGCCAACTGTTCTGGTGGTGGTATCGGAATTGGCATCTAATTCTTTAATTAATTGTAAACAAGTTCTAAATACAATCAGTAGGTTTATTTAGAGAATAAATATAAACAAACTCTTCGGTATCGTTAGTTAGTATATTGCCGGAAACAGTATGCTAGCGATACCGGAGAATTTCTAATTTAGTCTGGATGCCGGCTTTATGGTGTTCAACTCCAACCCAATCAAATTTTTGTAACAACTATTATTAAATAGGCGAATGACGTTGCAGGTGTAAGATCACCAGCGATGGTGATAGCATTTGCGATAAACTAAAAATAAACGAATGAAAAGTTTTCTGTGGGGATTTCTTTTAAGCCTGGTTTTTTCGGTGTCGGCGATGGCACAAGCTATTCAGGTTCAAGGAACAGTGACTGAGGAAGCCACCGGGTTAACCTTACCTGGGGTGAGTGTTTACATCGAAGGAACAACAACGGGTACCATTACGAATATTGATGGCCAGTATACGCTCGACGTACCTTCCGATGCTACTATTGTGTATTCATTTATCGGGATGAAAAGCATTAAAGAGGTAGTGAACGGACGTACCATCATTGACGTGCTAATGGCACCGGATAGCGAACAGATTGAAGAAGTATTGGCAGTGGGATATGCGCCATCTACTAAAGAAGCCTATACAGGTGCCGCTAAAGTAGTAAAAGCAGATGTGATTGAAAATCGCCCGGTTACTTCATTTGAAAAAGCCCTTCAGGGCGCAACTGCAGGACTACAGGTGACCAGTTCTTCAGGTCAGCCTGGTGCAACCGCTCAGGTCCGCATTCGAGGTATTGGTTCTTTATCGGCTGGTAGTTCGCCTTTATACATTGTTGATGGAGTGCCTATTACAGGAGGTATCAGCAGTATCAACCCTAACGATATTGAAAGTACAACCGTACTAAAAGATGCGGTCTCGGCAGCTCAGTACGGATCACGTGCCGCTAATGGTGTTATCATGATTACCACCAAGCAAGGTAAAGCCGGTAAAACAAACATTTCTTTTAGCGCACAAACGGGTGTAGCCAATCGTGTTTCCGATGGTTACCCATTAATGAATTCAACGCAGTTCTACGAGCACTCGTGGTCTGGAATTTACAATTTTGCCATTGATAACACACCTCAGGAAGGTGATACAGGATGGGACGAATATCAGAATATCGATGGTGGTGACCCACATCTTTATGGAGTACGAATTGCGCACCGTGATGTGAAAGACATTGTGGGATATAATCCATTTAGTTTGGAAAAGCCTTTGAATGACAATGGTAAATTAATACCGGGTACGACAGTAAATACCAATACTGATTGGCGCGATCAAGTATATAAAACCGGTATAGTACAGAATTATAACTTAAGTATGTCAGGTGGTACAGAAAGTACCAAAGTCTATTTCTCTTTAGGTTATTTCGATGATAATGGTACAGTTCTAAGCTCCAACTTTAAACGCTATAGCAGTAAAATTAATGTATCACACAAAGTGAACAGCTTTATTACAGCTGGTGTAAATACGTTAATGTCTTACAGCATTACAAACGGTCCGCCTTCAGGTTCCGGTGGTGCCAACCCAACACGTTCGGCAGATATTATCAATGCTGCCTCACCTGTAAAAGTGAATGGTGAATGGGCCTGGGGTAATAGAGCAGTACTTGATTTCAACCCGGTAGCTTTGGCCGAAATGGATATTTACCGCTCAAAAGGTATGCGCAGCATGATCAGCTCTTTTCTTGATATTAGCATACTACCATCTTTATCGTTTAAAACAACGGGTTCGGTGGATTACAGCCACTCAAAAGGATTGACGTATTACAACACGGAGCATGGTAATGGTGCATCTGTGAATGGCCGTAGCTCTATGAATTCTGGTGAAGGTTATGTTTGGAGTTTATCCAACCTCTTATCATGGAAAAAGTATTCAGGCTTGTCAAGCTATAAGGCTTTATTATTACAGGAATCGACAGGTACCTTTAGCGAGAGCATGAGTGCTGGAGTGACTGATTTTGCTATACCAGGTAAATACGACTTAGTATGGGGGAGCCAGCCGTCAACACCTGGTAGTGGTAGCTCTGAATCTAACTTATTGTCATACCTCGCTTCATTTGGCTATAGTTATGATGGTAAATATTATGGTGATATCAATGTGCGTACCGATGGTAGCTCCCGTTTTGGAGAAGATTACAAGTATGGTGTATTCTATTCCATTGGAGGTGGTTGGATTATGACGCAGGAAGCCTGGATGAAAGATATTTCTTGGTTAAACTTTTTAAAACTACGTGGTAGTTATGGTACAGCCGGTAACAACAACATTGGTAACTACGCTTCATTAGGATTATACAGTGGTGGTGCCAACTATGGTGGTTACCCAGGCCTTGGTGCTTCACAGCCTCCCAATCCGAATATACACTGGGAGTCCATGACCTCAACGAACATTGGTGTCGAAGCAACGATTTTTAATAACCTTTCCACCACTATTGAATTGTATGAAAAGAAATCAGATGGTCTCTTATATTCAAGACCATTATCATCATCCAAAGGTTTCACCAGCATCACCACAAATTTAGGTGCCATGAAAAACTATGGTATTGAGGCTGAGTTCTCGTATAAAAAACAAATAGGCGCACATATCACTAATACCACAGGATTTAACATCACGGCAAACCGTAATGAGATTTTAAACCTGGAGCAGGAACGTTTAACCGGAGCCACACAGATGCGTGAGCCGGGTGGCGATATGCACCAGTTCTATATGAAAGAGTGGGCCGGTGTGAATCCTGAGAACGGTAACCCAATGTGGTACACCAATGTGGCATCGGATGATGAAGACAATAATGCTGAGCCCGAGGGACATTTTCCGCATCCTAATGGTTCAGGGCGCATGGTCACTAGTAATTACGAAGATGCAGAGCGTACACGCCAGGGTTCAGCCATGCCTGATTTCTACGGAGGTTTATCCAACATGATGACTTATAAGAATTTCGATTTTAATTTTAATTGGTACTACAGTGTAGGTGGTCAGATTTACAACTACGATTATGCCACTAATATGCATGATGGTACAAAAATGGGAGACAACCTTTCGACTGACGCTTTAGATGCCTGGACACCTAATAACCGTTACACCGACGTCCCGAAGTATGTGCAAAACAATGCTAGCGGTAGTAACCAGATTTCGACACGCTTTTTGGAAGATGCGTCTTATCTGCGATTGAAAAATATTCAATTAACTTATAATTTACCTCAATCAATTTGTTCAAAACTGAAAATGCAAGGTTTAAAGGTGTTTGTCCAGGCAGAGAACCTTTTAACCTTTACCAACTTCAAAGGCTTTGATCCGGAAGGTGCTTTAAGTGGTACCACCAACAACAACATACCAGGTGTAAAAACCTACACTTTCGGTATTAAGATGAATATGTAGAATAAACTATTGAGATAATAAAAATTAAATTATAAAGAAATGAAGTTTTTGGATAAATATATAAAGATAGTCGTTGCAGCAGCGATCATTGGCTCAACAGTATCTTGTAGTGATGAGTTTTTGGATACCAAGCCTGAAACAGCGGTGTCGTATGAAGAAGCTTTTGAATCATTAACCAATGCTGAGTCGGCTTTGGTGGGTATGTATAATAATCTGAGTTCATTCAGTTTCGATGGTTTGTATGCGCCTATTATGGGTGATTTAGTAGGTGAGGATATACTATTGGATTCGAAACATAACTGGAACTGGTTTTTAGAAGTTTACCAATTGGAAACACTAGCCAATTACACATGGGCCAGTTCACCCTGGTCTGATGGCTACTTTTTGATTTATCAGGCCAACCAGATTATTGAAAATGCTGATAAGGTGCCGGATGCGACAGTGGCTGAGAAAGGAAACCTGAAAGGTCAGGCTAAGGTAATGAGGGCTGCTACTATGCTGAAGTTGGTTCAAATGTATGGTGAGGCCTACTCTGTAAATCCGGAAGCACCTGGTATATTAAATGCCAATAGTGCTAGGGAATGGGATGAGGAAGATATTGGCCGATCTTCAGTTCGTGAAATATATGGTCAGATTCTTAAAGATTTAAATGAAGCAATTCCAATGTTGGAAGACTATGCCAACCTTTCACCAAACGAACGTTCTCAAAAATTCAATGATTTAACCGCTTTTTTTAATGTACGTTCTGCCAATGCGTTTTTGGCAAGAGTTTACCTGGATATGGCTGGTTATGAAGGAGCAGAGGAGGATTATTGGGAGAAAGCCCGTGATCACGCCGCTGTAGCTAAAAAAGATATGGTATTAATGGATCTAACAGATATGTTTAGTGGCTTTAGCTTTCCTAATAGTGAAACCATTTATTCTATTAAATATACAGCCGATGATAATAATGTCTTCTTATCTATACCTTCGTTTTACTACCCTTTCGATGGTTATCGCTCGGTACGGGTTGATGCTGATTTTCTTGACACATTCAGTGCATATGATCAGCGCAGAAAATATTGGTTTGCCGATGGGCGCGAATTGATCTTCGATTGGCCATGGGATGATACGCCGGAGGCTGTGCCATACGATGAGGATAATTTCGTAGTCATGAAGTTTAATAGTATTGGTTTTCAAACTGGATATGCAGAGCGCATCAGCATTCGTGCATCAGAAATGTATCTAATTGAAGCGGAGTGTGAGTATGAATTAGGAAATGAAGATAAAGCGCGGGAATTATTGTTTGCTATCCAACAAAGAGCACAGCCAGGTGTAGATAAGTCAATTAATACCGGAGAGAATTTAATTAAAGAGATCTTATTGGAGAGACGAAAAGAGCTGGTAGGCGAAGGTTTCCGTTGGAATGATATCAAGCGTCGCAGCTTGCCATTCAAGCGCGAAGGTGATCACTGGTCGGAAATAAGGAATTTTCAGTTTGGCGATGAGGATTATTACCGCCTGACGTTCCCTATCCCTCAAAATGAGATTGATAACAACAGTGCTTTAACAGAGGCAGACCAAAACCCAGGTTATTAATTAAAAAAATGAAATTAATAAAAGGGTAAAATATTGTCTATGATTGGGAAAATAAATAAGTGTTTAACAAAGATTGGAATTTTACTAAGTATCATTTTGGTACTTAGTAATTGTTCCAAAGATGACGACATCGTGAATCTCAACCCAAATGCGGGGCAGAGTTTTCTGGATGTCGAGAGCGAGGGGTATGTGGTGACTCTCAATGCAGAGGAGCCGGTAGAAGGTCAGGAAGGAATCTGGCGCGTTTATAGTGGGGAGCACTATTATTTCGAGAATATAAATAATCCAAAGTCTGCTTTTTATGGTGTTCCGGGTGAAATCTATCGCCTTGGCTGGGAAGTAAGACAGGGGAAAGAATATAAAGCGGAAACCATTACGGTTTCATTTAAGCCATTGAATGCATCTATTGTATCAAATGTGGCCGATACCTTATTTAATAATGTGTCGATTGAACTAGAAGCAGAAGCTGCACAGTTTGGTGCCGAAGGTCGTTGGGAAATTATTTCAGGCGATGGCGGACGAATTGAACATGCAGATAATCATATTGCGCAGTTTATTGGTAAAGAAGCGACTGATTATGAATTAAATTGGATATTATCATTTGACAGTCCTGTTGATTCTTCTTTTAAGGTTCAGGATCATAAATCAGTATCTTTTCATACCGATATTTTGCGTGCCGATGCAGGAGAAAATAACCTGGATATTATTACTGCGAAAGAAGCAGATATTAAATATACCAACCTCAATGCGGTTTTACCAGCCGGTGGTATAGGAGCCTGGACTTTACTGGGGGCGACTGATGGAGAAGTATTAGCTGCCAATGATGCCAGTTCGGTATTTAAAGGTTCGGCTGATCAAATCTATCAACTACTTTGGACGGTTCAGGTTGATAACTACATTTCGACAGACACGGTTGAGATACGCTTCCGTGATTTATGGGGTATGTGGACCGATCCCCGTGACGATCAGAATTACCGTTTTGTAGTCCTAAACGGCTTGGAATGGATGGCTGATAATTACAATTACGATAGTAAGCCATATTCAGAAGGTGTACACCCTTACACCGAGTATATCCGATCCTGGTATTATGGTCAAACAGCCCGTGCACAAATCAAGGATGGTGTTCCGGTTGAAGGCAAGGAAGATAGAAAACATTACGGACGACTCTATAACTATTATGCGGCCTTATTCGACACACCACCTGATGGTTGGCGATTGCCTAGCTTTGACGAGTTCGAAGCTTTAATGATCTACCTTACTTCTGAAGGTATGTCTACAGATGATCTTGTGCTTGGTGGAAAGACAGGTTTGGATTTAATCTATGGTGGAAGCATGGCTTACAGCAATGATAGACCAGAGCAGAAAGATTATTTCGCCGAACAAGGTATTGCGGCTTATTACATGGTGTCCGATTACAAGGCAGAAGAGTTCAAATCTTTTGGTGCTCATGTCAGTAGTAATTACGGAGGGATTCACGAGATACCGATGTCTGCTTTCTTTACAGGTATTTCTGTACGCTATGTCAGGGAAGTAAGTGAATAAATGAATTAAAGATAAGGCTTATTGGTAGGTGGAATTTAAGTTGTGATTACGTGTAGTTTTTAGAGGCGAAGGCGTTGTTGTAATCTATGTTCATTTCTGTTTATCATCAAGAATAATAGTATTCATATGAAGAAATTAAAATATTATTTTCTCTTAATAGTTGTTTTCCTGCAAGTGCTGGCTGTTCAGGCTCAGGTGCCGATGGACGACATCGTTAAAGGAAAAATCAGAATTAAGCTCCATAAAGAGCAATTGCAGGAGCTGGGCTCATTAAAAGGGGCAAATGTCACAGGTACGTCCAATGTACTTGGGGTACAGCGTATTGATCAGTTAAGCGATGATATGGGCGTCACACGCATCAGTCGTGTATTTCCATTTTCTCCTAAAAACGAAGAGCGTCACCGTAAACACGATTTACATTTATGGTACGAATTGGATTTTGATGTTTCTGAAAATCCTAATGGAATGGCGGCCCTGTATGCCGAATTAGAAGATGTGGCCATTGCTAAGCCGGTGTATAAAAAAATATTTATTGAAGGGGATGGCACACCTGTTGAGGTGAATGTCGATTCCTTACGGCTAGTTGCTTCCGCCGGCAGTTATTCTGCAAGTACTCTAAAAAGTACGTCTGGTAATGCCAATGAAGCTGTTGCATTTAATGATCCTGAGTTGGTGAACCAATGGCACTATGAAAATGATGGAACCATTGGTGCGGAAAATGTTGATATTGACTTATTTAAAGCCTGGGCTAAAGAAACAGGAAGTACTGATGTGGTGGTGGCCATTGTAGATGGTGGTATAGATCCTAAACATGAAGACTTAATAGATAACCTTTGGGTGAACGAAGCTGAATTAAATGGTGAGCCTGGAGTGGATGATGATCAAAATGGTTTCATTGACGATATTCATGGCTTTAACTTTGTTTATGGTGGCCCGGTAACAGCCCATTTTCACGGAACACACGTTGCCGGAACGGTTGCTGCAGTTTCTAACAATGGCATTGGTGTTGCGGGTATTGCCGGTGGTGATTTTCAAGACGGAAAAGGTAATGGAGTGCGCCTGATGTCATGTCAGGCCTATGATACCAGGGGCGGTAGTGGTCAAGGTTTTGCAGCAGCCATTGTGTATGGTGCAGATAATGGGGCTGTTATTTCGCAAAATTCATGGGGTTATTCAACACCTGGTTATTGGGAGCCTGAAGTACTAGATGCCATTAAGTATTTTAAAGAAGAAGCTGGTTATTTTGAAGGTAGTCCAATGCAAGGTGGTATTCTCTTTTTTGCGTCAGGTAATTCCGGTAAAATGGAAGAACATTACCCGGCTGCGCACGAGGAGGTAATTGCAGTAGGTTCGACAGGACCTGAAGGAAATAATGCGCCCTATACAACCCATGGACCATGGGTAGATATTGTTGCTCCGGGAGGAGATCAAAGTGGCTCATTCGGCCCTGAAGGGGGAGTACTAAGTACCTTGCCGAACAATAAATATGGTTATCAGCAGGGAACATCCATGGCTTGTCCACATGTTTCAGGTGTGGCTGCATTGGTGGTGTCTAAGTTTGGCGGACCGTCTTTTACGGCTGCTGAGTTAGAACAAATGATATTAGGTTCGACCACCGGATTAACTTTTGAACACAATGATAACTATGGAATAGGAAACCTGAATGCCTTAAATGCCTTAGCGGAGGATTTACGTATTGCGCCCAATGCCATTGATGATTTAAGTGCTTTTGATATTGCACACAATGAATTGTCTCTTGAGTGGACAGTACCGGTTGATTCTGATGATTTTCGCCCTATTAAGTTTCATCTTGCTGTGAGTGGTAGTTTGCTAACGGCTAAAAACTTTGATCAGGCACAGGTTTTTGATCTGGAAAACCCATATGAAGCTGGTAAAAACGTGCAGATTCGTTTACCCGGCTTGCAAAAGCAGACAAAATATTATTTTGCCGTTAAGTCTTCTGACCGTTATGGCAATACATCTGTTATTTCTAACGTATTGGAAGTAACCACAACCGATGCACCCTATTTTAAGGAGTCAACACGCGAACTGTTCTTCGATATCGATGTGTCGCTGCTGGCACTTGAATCAAAAAACATTCAGTTTTCTAATGATGGTGAAGGTTTGGTGCATTGGGCCAGCGAAACCATGAACAATAGCAAATTATGGATAGACCTAGCTGATTGGGAAGAGACGATTAGCGAGCAGGCTGCAGCAGCTGCTGCCGAACCACAATTATATCATGCTACGCGACCTTATTTACAAAGTGAAGAAGGTGGTTTAAAAAGTGGGACAAAAGAGCACTTTTTAAATGACCAAACAATTAGTGTAGGCGGACAATCGTATGAGACTGGTAATGGCTATTACGATGTTGTAGGTTCCGGTTCACCAAATGCGGGTCTGATATACGGAACACGTTTTCAGGGACCTATTAATTTGACACACATTGAAATGGCTTTGTATTTTACCCAAAAAGAAAAGCCAGTTACCATTGAAGTTAAACGAGGCAGCGAACGGATTGAAGATGCAAATACCGTATTAGTCCAGGAGTTTTTCGTAGATACAGTTAATGTGATGAACTTTTGGAAAATGCCACTTTATCAACCGCAGAATATGCACGAGGAAGAGTATTTCTGGGTGGTACTGCATTTTCCTAAGGAAGAACCTTATCCCTTGGTAGTGGAGCAAAATGCCCCTTATTACGAAGATGCTTTTATGATATCGACTAACAATGGTTATACCTATAATGAAGCCTATCATACAATCGGTGTGAATAGAGTGCCTACTGTTAGAGCACTAACATCTGGTACAGATGGCGCTTTCGCATTCATTGATCCGACTTCCGGTTCTATTAAGGCTGGTCAACCTCAGGATGTTAAGGTGACTGTTGATGCCAATTACTTAAGCAATGGTAAACACATGGCTACTTTATCGGTATATACAACCGATATATTTAAACCTGGGGTTGCTATTGATGTAAAAGTAAATGTAAGCGGACAAGTAGCCGGGTTTAAAGCTGAGGATATTTATACCTTTGATGCTTTTGCCAATGTAGAACAGGAGTTCTTGTTTGATGTGGTTAACAGTGGTTACGATACCTTGACCATCAAAGATGTTAGTGATGTTAATGGTTATTACACCAAAGCATTTGAAGACTCCATCAACATTTTACCTCAGCAAAAGCTTAGTATCCCATTGAACTACCTGACTACACAAACAGGTATCTATAATGAAGATATCACCGTTCATACAAATATAGGCGATCAGGTGATGACGGCCCAGGTGCGCAGTGCTGAAGCACCCACCATGACCGTTTCTGCAGCCTCTGCTGTTGATGTTGTAGTACCTTATAATGGTTCAGCAGATATATTAGTGGATATTACTAATACCGGAACGGGTTCCGTTTTAGCTTATGATATCAATGAGTATCATAGTACGCGTGTTTATAATGGTTATCAACTCAATGGAGGAAGCTATACAATTACAACTTCTGATGATGTGGGTGGTCCGGTAGCAAATTCATGGGAAAACATTGAGCCATATGCCGAAATATATCCAAGCGATTTTTATAATGCACATCGCATTAAGCTGAAGCATGACTTCCCATTCTTCCATACCGAGTTAAGTGAATTGGTATTGAATAGGTTCCTTCAAATTTATGGGGCTGGTAAAGATGAAAATGGGGTGAATACTGGATTTGCCTTCGTAAGCATGGATTGTAAGGATGCTAATGTTAGTTTCAAGGATGCTTATTATCATGATTTTGGGGATCGATTTGTGTTTACATTAATTGGTTATTTGAATGGAGATGAATACAAAAATGAGCCCGATATTCGTACGCAAGTTGTTTTATTTGCTGATGGAACCATTGAGTACCGCTACGATAATGTGGATGCCATTGTTAATAATAATTTAAATAACTGTGTTATCGGTTTTAAAGGATTTAATACGGCTGATACGGTCAGTTATGCCCGCTGGGATGATGGGCTGGAACCACTTAAAAATGGTTTAGTGTTACGCTTTGCTCCGGAGAAGGATATGAACCTGGTATCTACTGATGATACTGGTGGTTCAATAGCTAGAGGACAAGCGCAACAAATTAACTTTAAAGTAGAGCCATCTCAAATTGGCGCTCCTGCAGGGAGCTACGCCAATACCATCCGTGTAAAAGCCAATACACCTGATTTATTTCAGGAAATACCGGTTAATATAACCGTTACAGGCGAACCACAACTATCATTGGCCGACACAGTTGCCTTTGATGTGGTAAATACGGGGCAAGTGGGCGAAACTTTCCTGGCAATTACAAATTCTGGCAGTGATATTGAAACCATTACGGCAGGACAAGTGGTGTTTGGCGATAATGCATTATCTGTGCTTAGCGAATTGCCATTTGAAATAGCTCCGTTTTCAACGCAACAATTAAAGGTAGCCTACGCTCCAAGTGTTGCAGGCGAGCTATCAAGCAGTGTGATTATCAACTTTACAAACGGCCAGGCGCTTTCGTCAATTGTTACGGCAACTGCAAAAGTCGACCCGGTAATGATAACGAATTTGCCAGCAAGCATTGATGAACAAATCAATGCTGGTGAGATGATAAACATTCCGTTTACCATCGCAGCTACAGATGCAGATTTGGAGTATAGTTTTACGAATTCAATTTTCGCAAAAGCTATTCGCGATAATCAAAGAATGGGTGAAGGCTTTACTGAAGAGGATTTCCAACAATTAGGAGAAGGCTTTAAAGCACACGCCGATACCTATATTTACGGCTACAATTGGCAAGAAGGAGAAATACATGGTGCTGATCATCGTTGGGACGACCTAAACGATTACGACGATGTGGATACCTTACACATTATTCAGGGTGGTCAGTATGTACTAGATTTAGGTTTTGAATTCCCCTACTATGGTGAAGTATTTGATACCATCTGGGTGTCTAAGAACGGATATGTCACACCAATCTTACCACAAAGTGATATTGTAAATCTGAATTTCTTGAAAGAGGATGGTATTATGGGAATGATTGGTCCTCACGTTTCAAGCATGATTCCTGATGAAAATGGAGGAGGGGTACTTCTACGTCAATTGGACGACCGTGTCATTATACAATGGGATAAGTTTATTGGTGACGGAGGCTATATGTCATATGATGTGACCTTTCAGTTAGAATTAGTTAATGATGGTTCTATTTACTTCCACTATTACGATATTGATTTGTGGGACGCCCCATTAAATTATGGACTTGAAAGCCCTGATGAGTCGGAGACCATGGAAGTGTATCGTCTGTCTTCTTTAACCAAGAACTATAAAACAATAAACGATCACATGACTTTAGCCCTCACACCTCCATCAAAAGGAGTAGTTCTGGAAGGAACAACGGCTAACTTTAATCTACAGCTTTCAGCTAAGGATCTTTATGCCGATGGGGTATACCAAGATACTTTGGCCTTATATAGCGGAAGCAAAACCGATGCTTTGCGAAAAGTACCAATTCGCTTGACTGTAAACAATGGTGTTAGCGTAGTTAAAGCACCTGTAGTGATTGATGCTGGTCAGATAATCTATAAAGAGGGCGTAACTGTGAATGCCAAGGCACAACAAGCTATTGTTTTGACCAATAAAGGGCGTGGAATCGCATCTGTAAATAAAATTCCGGATGTTAATCTTGTGGGGCTAAGCTTGTATGATGCTGATGGAAACCAGTTAATAAGATCAAGCAGCTCAGGTTTATTATCATCACCAATAGTATTGAATCCTTGGGAGAATGATACCCTGATAGTCCAGGTGCCGGTTAATACTTTGGAAAGTATTGATGGTGTACTGAGTTTTGAAGGAAATTTTGAAAGTGTTTCAACTCAGTTTGTAGCAAATGTAGTATCGTCTCCTGAGTTTGCATGGACGGCTGTTGATCAAAACATTGAAATGCTCAATAGTGAAGAGTATGAATATACCTTCTCCATCAGTAATAATGGGGAAACGGATTTAAATTATAAGTTACTGCCAACGGTAGTGCCGAAGCTTCAGGAAGGTGAATACCCAGGTGATATTGAGGAGTTTGGCACGTTGTTAACAAGTAACATTATTACCATTGACTCGGTTGCACATGATCGTAAGCAATTAGCCGATGGCTATCAAAAACCATATACGGCCTATTATACGAATTTGTTTGATGCCCCTGAAGGCGGTTTAATGATCACCCATGTTAAGGTGAATATTAACTTACCTGACCCAAATCAGTTGGTGGATTTACACATTGCCGTGGGAGGTGGAATACCATTGGAAGGAGCTTGGACTATTCCGGACTGGGATAACAATGTGGAGTGGCCTGATCCTGATACGACGCTAATACCAGGCATTGAAGCCTACCGACAAACTTACCGTATACCAGAACAAGTGACTGAAAACTGGGTGTATTTTCCACTTGAGGAACCAGTAAGTATTCAGGATGGTGAGCATTTCTGGGTATCGGTAAAGCAAAGCGGAGCGATGGGTTACGATAATCATATAGGTGAGCAATACGCCATGGAAGACACCATTCGTACTGGTGCAGACCATTGGAAATACCCTCTTCTATGGAATCCAACAGAATCAGATCGGATATGGAAAATCAGACCTGTTACTGGCATTGGTGATGATGGACAGTGGTTGACAGCCGAGCCATTAAATGGTACAGTCGCTGGTGGTGAGTCAGTTGACATTACAACAACAGTAAGCGGTGATTTTGCCAATAAAGGTGAGCATGAAGGACAACTGATTGTTGTGACCAATGATGTGTCTAACAAAGAAAACAGGATTAATTACAATGTTAAAGTCAATGGTTACCCTGAGTTAGTATTTAAACCGAACAGTTATCAGGATACCTTGCGCATGGTGGAAACCGAAACGCATTTTCTGAATTATGTTTTTGAAGATCCGGAAGGAGAAACAGTAACGTTCAGTATGGATGAAATTAATAATGATTCCATTAAAGTTATAACTGAGACTGTTTCGGCTTATGGTGCTAAGGTTAAGGTGATTACCAATTATGATAGTGATGGCTATTATGAAATACCGGTAAGTTTGACCGATGCTGCCGGTAATGTATTGAGCGATACCATTCGATTTGAAGTGGCTGACTTGAACAGAACCCCATATTTTAATCCGGTTTATAGGAACATTGAGATTAATTTGGCAGATCCAAATCCGATGATCATTAAAATCAATGATTTGTTTATCGATCCGGATGGTGATAAGTTGTACTTGCAGGCTGGTAATATTAACCAACAAGTCTTGGACATGGCCTTAGGGTACGATTATATTACGCTTCATCCAAAAGCATCAGGAATTGGCTTCCTTGTTTTTGCTGCCGACGATGGTAAAGAAAATGGTTATAAGTTCGATTACAGTACTGTAATTGTTACCAATAATCCGGATGCGGTACCTAATGACTTAAATAGTTTCGAAGGCAATGAACACTTGATGGAGCAATTGGCACAGGGCATGGTCATTTCACCTAATTTGGTGCAAGATCAACCATCTAATGTGTTGTTCAATCTGGAAGAAGATGCCGATGTTCGCTTGGAATTATACAATATGAAAGGCCAATACATTGATGCTTACCTGAATACAAAAAGAGGCGAAGGCCTTAATCAGGAGCAAGTTGACTTTTCAACATTAACACCAGGATTGTATCTGTGTCGCTTTGTGGTAAATAATGAAGTGAAAAATACAGTTAAAATAATAGTTAAGTAATTAGTAGCCCTCTCTTGTCATAGGTAAGAGAGGGCTATTGTATTATCAGTTTTCACTGGTCCAATCAACAGTAATGAATAAAAAAACTACAATTCATATTCTTTCTCTTATTCTGTTCACGACAATTACCTTTATCCGTTGTTCAAAAGAGGATGATGAGATTAATCTAAACCCTCAAGCGGGGCAAAGTTTTCTCAATATTGAGAACGAGCGTTATACAGTCACTTTAAATGCTGAAGAGCCCCCTGAAGGACAGGAAGGGATCTGGCGTGTTTATAGTGGACAGCATTATGAACTTGGCAATGAGAAGGATCCTAAGTCTACTTTTTCCGGTATGCCGGGAGAGATGTATCGCCTTGGCTGGGAAGTGAGTCAGGGAAAGGAATATAAAGCAGAAACCATTACGGTTTCATTTAAGCCCTTAAACGCATCAATTACAACAAACGTTGGCGATACCTTATTTAATAATGTGTCGATTGAATTGGAAGCAGAAGCTGCGAAATTCGGGACCATAGGTCATTGGGAAATTATTTCTGGTGATGGCGGGCGAATTGAGCACGCCGATAATCATATCGCACAGTTTATTGGTAAAGAAGGAACTGATTACGAATTAAGCTGGAGACTTGTATATTACAGCCCTGTTGATTCTACTTTTAAGGTTGAGGATGTGAAGTCGATAGCATTACATACTGACACCTTGCGTGCTGATGCAGGGGAGGATCGTCGTTATATCAGAAATAAGGTTGAAGACGAAATAAAATATACTGCTCTTGAGGGCTTTTTGCCAGCAGGAGCAAGCGGCCAATGGAACCTTATTGAAGGAGAAGGTGGACTAGTGTACATGAGTCAGCATGCGACCTCCTTGTTTGAAGGCCAGGCAATGGAGGATTACTTCCTGACCTGGACGGTGGAATTAGATGGATATACATCAACAGATACCGTGAATATTCATTTTCGTGATAAGTGGGGGCTTTTTGTCGATGAACGCGATGGTCAACATTATCATACCGTAGAATTAAACGGACTGGAATGGTTCGCCGAGAATTTCAATTATTATCAGGCTCCTAATGAATATGCCTGGTCCTTCTACTACGGACAGGCAAGTCAAGCCTATATTAGAGATGGATATGCCGTAGAAACGGAAGCAGACAGAAAGTACTATGGTCGATTGTATAATTACCCGGCAGCCTATGAATGGGCGCCAGAGGGATGGCGTATTCCAACACTGCAGGAAATAAAAGATTTAGTAGAGATCTTAGGGGGAGAAAACCGTGCTATGCCAAAATTAGTTGATGGAGGAGAAACCGGATTGGATTTGGTATTTGGTGGATTACTTTCCTATAGTGGTAACCACGTTGAAAATAAGGATTTCTTTTTTGACCAGGGGAAAATTGGGTACCTCTGGACTGATAGTTTCAACCCCGATACCTACGGGTGTAAGTTAATGTTTTTTGATCACTATAATTCAGTAACTCAGGAAGTATCAGCTTTGTATCAAACATGCTCGGTGCGTTATGTACGTGATATTAAATCGGAGGAGTAAGAAATGAGAATAAAATTATCATATATTTTTATTATTGTCTGTCTTGGGATTACACTCTTAGCAGGTGCTCAGCAAGTGACTGGGTCTCAAAACGAATTTGTTAAAGGTAAAATTCGTATCAAACTTAAGAAGGAGAATCTGCAAGAAGTCAATCAGCTAAAAGGTGCTCATTCACAAAATAGCACTATGTCTTTAGGCATTGAGCCAATTGATGCCCTAAATGATGGTTTTGGCATTAAACGTATTCACCGGGTATTTCCTTTTTCTCTGAAGCATGAAGCCAAGCACCGCGAATATGGTTTACACTTATGGTTCGAGTTGGAATTTGATGCCTCAATGAATCCGGAAGCAATTTCTGAGCAATACCGATTGCTGGAAGATGTGGCAATAGCTAAGCCTGTTTATAAAAAAGTGTTTGTTGGTTCAGATGAAGGACCTGTCTATTTTAATATTGACTCACTTCGTTTAATAGGTAAAGCCAAAGAAAAGGTCATTGTAAATAATCAATTAAAGAGCGGCTCAACGGCAGTAGAATTTAATGATCCACTTCTGCCCGATCAATGGCATTATGCCAATGATGGACGGGTAGGAAATGCCAATGAAGACATTGATTTAACAAAGGCCTGGGCTAAATCAACAGGTAGTTCTGATGTTATTGTATCTGTTGTAGATGGTGGTATTGATACCGAGCATGAAGATCTGAAGGACAATCTATGGGTCAATGAGGCAGAGTTAAATGGTGAAGAAGGCGTTGATGATGACCAAAATGGTTATGTGGATGATGTTTACGGATATAATTTCGTCTTTGGCGGACCTGTAACTGCACACGATCATGGGACGCATGTTGCTGGTACCATTGGTGCTGTTTCTAATAATGGTATTGGTGTAGCCGGTGTAGCTGGTGGTGATGGTTCAGGTAATGGTGTACGCCTGATGGCATGCCAAATTTATGATGCCAGACCTGGAGGTGAAGGAAACTTTCCGGCAGCGATCATTTATGGTGCTGACCACGGAGCAGTTATTTCACAGAACTCATGGGGGTATTCACAGCCAGGTTTCTTTGAACCGGAAGTATACGATGCAGTAAAGTATTTTATTGCCGAAGCAGGCCAATACGAAGGCAGTCCGATGAATGGCGGTATTTTTATTGCTGCCGCAGGTAATGACGGTCGCGAGCATGCCCATTATCCTTCTGCCTTTGATGAAGCTATTTCAGTAGGTGCATCAGGTCCAACCGGGCAGCCTGCACCTTACACTAACTATGGTAAATGGCTGGACATATTGGCACCTGGAGGTGATCAGGCCTACTATAATGAAGAAGGTGGAGTTCTGAGTACTTTGCCTGATAATGAATATGGTTTTTTTCAGGGGACTTCGATGGCCTGTCCACATGTGTCGGGTGTTGCCGCTCTCGTACTTGCAAAATATGGTGGGCCTTCCATGCGTCCCGACGAGTTAAGGAAAATATTATTGAACGCCGTCGATCCCTTTGATTTTGAAGATGAGGGTAAGTATGGAGTAGGTAAATTAAATGCCTTAAATACACTTGTAGATGAAAGTAGTATAGCACCGGATAAGATTGAAGATTATAGGGCAAGTGAAGTATTTCATAATGAAGTACGATTAATGTGGACAGTACCACGCGACAGTGATAATTTTCAGCCAAAGTACTTCCACTTAGCACTTTCTTTAGAACCGATTACAAATAGTAATTTTTATCAGCAAAGTCTGATTACTTTTGAAAATTCTTATGAGGCAGGGGATACCGTTTCTATTTCAGTAGCAGGCCTTCGAAAGCAGGCTAAGTATTATTCGGCCATTAGTTCGAGCGATCGCTTTGACAATATGTCAGAGGTGTCGAACATAATCAGTTTTGTAACAACTGATGAACCTAAGTTTGCCGAATCAACACGTCAGATTTACTTAAATATTGATGTGACACAAGCCGATAAGACACAGGTGCCGGTTACTTTTTCAAATGTTGGGGAAGGTATATTGTACTGGAACAGCTCTGTTATCAATGACAATGATTTTTGGATTAATTACCGTGATTGGGAAAAAGCCAGGGAAGAAGCTACCGCTGTAGCTGCAGCTAATCCTGAATTTTTTGAGGCGACACGTTCGTATGAGCAAGATGTCTCTATATTAAAAAGTAGTGGGGTACCTTATTCTCCAGAACTTTTTAAATACGATAATACGGCTTATAAATCAGGCTATAGTTATTTCACGGGAGGCCCCTTATTTACATTGGGTACGGGTAATCCCAACGCCGGTTTGATTTTTGCGACTCGTTTTAGAGTCCCTGAAAATCAAAGCTTCAATATGACCCATGTGGATCTCGGATTAAGTACCTTGCTAAACGATTCGCCCGTTAAAATTGAGATAAAGAAAAGTAAGGAAGGAGTTTTAGCCAATGCCGAAACGGTATTCTTTCAGGAATATGTGCCGGAAAATAAAGAAGGCATGCAGAATTGTCGCATTCCTTTATATAAAGCTCAAAAGTTCGAGAGTTGGGAATATTTTTGGGTAGTCTTGTATTTTTCGCCTGAAGAGAAATACCCCTTGGTGATGGAATATAGTAATTACGCCGGTGACTATTCCGATTATTTCCTGCTATCAACCAATAATGGAGTTTCCTATATAAATGCTTTCGAGTTGATGAATTATCGGCGTGTAGCCCCATTGGTTGGTGCATTTAGTACTGGTAAGGATGGTGCATATGTTTATTTAGCACCGAATTTCGGAGAGATAAATGGAGGTGAATCGCAAGAAGTACTGGTGTCTGTTGAAGCCGGGAATCTAACCAATGGTAAACACTCTGCTTCCATTGGTATTAATACCAATGATCGTAACAAACAAGGTATTGCTATTGATGTGTTGTTAGAAGTGAGCGGTCAGCAGGCTGAATGTGAAGTAAATGAAATTTATACTTATAAATTATTACAGAATGTAGCAAGTTCCTTAGACTTGGAAGTTCAAAATACGGGACTTGATACCCTAATAGTTACTAGTTTATACAATGTTGACAATACAATTCTGGAGGATTATCCGGATAGTGTTGTATCGGTATTGCCAGGTGAAAAGGCACTGCTCCCCTTTAGCTATACAGCCTTAAGCACAGGGCAGTTGTTTGATCGGGTAACTTTAACTACCAATGTAGGTGAGTATTATGCAGATCTTGTATTTGATGTAACACCACCTGCTGTAATGAACCTGAGTTTGGATCAAACAGCGATTACCTTGCTAGATGGTGAAGTTAAAGAATTGGAGTTGACCATTACTAATGCCTCATCAGATGCGATATTGGAATACTCTCTCGAAGATTATGAACAGCTAATTGTAGAAACAGGACGAATGCCTGATAAAATAAATTATCAGATGCTTTCTTCCAATGATATCGGTGGACCAGCCGCTAATCAGTGGGATGAGATAAAGGGATTTTCTCAGGTGCTTCGGGGTGATTCATTGCGTTATCAGACGGCACCAATCGATTTAGGCCTGAAGTTTCCTTTTGAGAACAATGTGCTTTCCGGCATATGGTCTTTACCGGGAAAATCTGTGCCGCAATTGTTCTTTTACTCATGGGGAGATTTAGGTTTTTTCACAGAAGAGGAAGCTAAATTTATGGATATTGGCAGTGGAGCCTTCAGCCCTCTATGGATGGATGCTAAATACCAGGAGGTAGATAATATTTACTACCATAGCTTTGGCGATAGAGTGGTATTTACATTCGATATTAATCTGGCAGTGAAAAGGCACTCGAATGAGACGCCAGGTAAAATGGAATTCCAGCTGGTCTTATTTAAGGATGGGGCTATTGAATATCGTTATAAGAATGTTTCAGAACTCAATAAACGACCTGAGATAAAATATGCTATTGGTATACAGGGTATTTTGGAGGAAGATTGGTATGAGTATACGAGTTTTTCTGACAATCTTAAAACAGTAAGCGATGGCATGGTCATTCGTTTTGAACCGCTGAGTGATGCAAATATGGTATATGCCAGCAACAGGCTTAAAGGGCTTGTGCCGGTTAATAGTGCTATAAGCGTTCCTGTTACGATTGATCCTTCAGTGTTGGAGTTAAATCAGGGCATATATACCAATCGAATTAAAGTTTTAGCTAATACACAGTCAGGTCAGGAGGAAATAGCATTAACAGTCAATATTACTGGTGAAGCAAAATTAGCGGCCGACAGTGAGATAGACTTTGATTGGCTTAGAATTGGTGATGCCGATACTTTGTATTTAAATGTTGTTAATACCGGAAGTGCAAACGGGGAAATAATAAACCTTGCATTGGCTAACCCTGCCTATACAATCAATATCTTGACTCCAATTGTGATACCTGCTGATGGTAATGTGCAGATTCCTGTCATTTTTGCACCATTGCAGGCTCAGGAATACAATAGTAGTTTAACACTGAGCTATGGTGATGGTAGTCAGGAAGCTGTAATGTTAAAAGGTGAGGGGAGGCATGATCCTTCGTATAACCTGTCCGTAGATGGAAGCTTAACCCTAGATTTAAGGGCTGGAGAAATTAGTACAGTGCCAGTAAGCATTAGTGTTGATGCCAATACCGATGAACTTAGTTATACCTTAACTAATGGATTATTTACTCAATTAAAAGATCCGAAAAATGTAACAGGAAATCCATTAAATGAGAGTTTTAAGGATATTCCTGGGTTTGAGATGAGCTCATCTAAGGAAGGCATAGAATTTCATCGATGGAATAATATTAAAGGTCTTGGAACCAAGTACGAGATTTTAGATGGTAAACATGAAATGATAGAGTTGCCTTTCGCATTTCCTTTTTATGGCGAGCTGTATGATACCATTTGGGTATCTAATAATGGATATGCTACACTTGAAGAACCATTTGCAGAAGGGAGTCATTATGATTTTCTACCAGATGATGGATTAAAAGCCATGATTGCACCATTTTGGAATGGCTTTTTACAGCCTAGTGAAGCAGGCGATGGCGTATGGTATTATGAAGACACAGATAGCAGTGTGATACTACAATGGACGAATTTTAAGAGTGTAGATTTCGTATCGCAAGGCCTTATGACCTTTCAGTTGCAATTAACGGCCGATGGTTACATTTGGTTTCATTATAAGGATGTGTCAGGATATAAAGGGGGTTTTTCAATGGGTATCGAGAGCCCTGACGAGCAAGAGGTAATTGGCGAATCCTTAATGGTGATGAATTTTGAGCCAATGGCTCAGGATTCTACCAGTATTGTGTTAATACCTTCTTTATCAGACAATATCTCTGCAGGTCAAACACAAGATATGCAATTAATATTGGATGGTCGCCTGGTAAATTATTCGGGTGCATATCGTGATACAGTTGTCTTGCATACTAATAGCCTGGCACAGCCAAGCACTGAAATTCCGGTACTTGTAAACTATAGCGGTGAACCTGTTCTGGAAACAGTAGATAGTATCATTTGGATAAATGAAATTTATCATAGCCAACTGGTTCTGGAGAGGGAAATAGTTCTTAAAAATACAGGTGTTAATGAGTTGTTTATTAATCAAATTACCCACGATAAGTTAACTGATCTGAACCTGTTTGATGAGCAAGGAAATGAAATTATAATGAGTAGTTCAGGACTTTTGGCTCCACCGCTCGAAATCTTACCATGGCAAACCCTGACACTTCGTTCGAATATTCCTGTAGTAGAACTTTCAGAAGAACAATTACCGGAAGAAGCGAATATTGAAGATGCAACAATAACGTTTATAAGTAATGCAAAGGATGTAACGACACATGTGAATGCATCATTTGTTGATTCACCTGTGTTTACATGGGATGCTCAGGATCAAAGCTACCACTTGCAACAAGATTCGACATTTGTAATAACTATGACTAATGCGGGTCCATCACCATTGGAATATGATTTATTGGCTGCAGTGGCAGGCAAGGGAGGTGAAGAAACATACCCGGGAGTAATTAGTGAGCCTGGTAGTTACCATACCGACCAACCTGTAACAATGGACTCGGTGCAACATGATGTTAAAAGTTTGGCGGATGGACATTTCACATCATTCCAGGCACCACATTTAGGTTTTGCTAATGAATTTATCGCCGGGGAAGGTGGCTTTTCTTTAACACATGTACAAACACTTGTTAAATTAACTTCATTGAATGAGAAGGTTAAGCTTGCTATTTACCTTGGTGGCGATGAGCCACAACGAGGCGATACCATCTATCAGCAGCAGTATACCATCAATCGCTATGTGGAGGATGAGTGGGTGTACTTTCCGCTTAATACTGTTATTAACATTCCTGAAGGTGAGAAATTCTTTATTGAAGTAGCGCCGCCGGCCAGTTCGAACAAGATGGCTTATGAAATTCCAGGCGATAAAGATCTGGAGTGGAAATCGTGGACAGCACCTTACTATAACGATACAGTACAGTTGGATTCTCAATTTGGAGGCTGGCTGCCTATTGCTGAAGAAGGCGGTTTAAATGGTGTTTGGAAGATAAGAGGAGTAACTGCAGCCGTAGAAGGGCAGTGGGTAGAGTTAGAGCCATCTAAAGGAACAATTTTACCTGGGGAAGCACTTAAAGTGACTGCAACCATGTATCCTGAGAAGGGAGAGGTTGGCAGTAATTTGGCACGTATTATTGTTAATACAAATGATCAGAATCATTCGCGTGATGAATTCGAGTTGATAATGCATGTGAATGGAGCCCCACAATTAAAAATGTGGCCTAATAAATACACCGATACTCTAAAAGTCAGGGAGACCGAAGAAGCCGTTTGGAATTACCTGTTTAATGATCCGGAAGGTAAAGAGGTGACCATATCCATAGAGCAGACTAATGATACATTGGTACCTGTATTGGTGCAGCACGGGCCGAATCTGGCTGAGGTATCTATTAAAACAGACTACAATAGTGCAGGCGTATACAATTATCCGGTTCAGATAGCTGATGTAAGTGGTAATATTACGCATGATACCATATGTGTAGAGGTTCAGAATTTGAACCGTAGACCTGTATTTAATGAGGAGTATGGTGTAATTACCCTGAATATGGCCGATCCGGAAATCAGGACGTTTACCGTTGAGGATGTATTTTCTGATCCTGACGGAGATGAATTGCGGATGTATGCCGGTAACTGGACACCGGAGCTGATAGATATGGCAATTGGTAATAGCTACATATCCTTACATCCTCTGCAAACAGGTACTGGTTTTGTGGTATTTGCTGCTGATGATGGTTATGAAAATGGATTTACGGCCGTAGGCTGTTATGTTTTGATCACTAATAATCCGGATGACGTAAGTACTGCTCCAAATGGGTTTGAAAGTATTAACGAGGTATTTGTGGAATCAGCTGCTGGCGTGATGGTATTACCAAATCCGGTGGCTGACGGTATGGCAAATGTCGTGTTTAAAATGAAGGAAGAAGGTGATGTTTCTCTTCAGCTCTATGGCTTACAAGGACAGTTACACAAAACAATGAACTTGGGAACATTTGAAGAGGGTATTCAGGTGTCAAACTTAAAAGTGCATGACTTAGCACCTGGTGTATATTTGTGTCGATTGATGAGTAATGATAAGCAGATAGGAACCTGTAAGGTGGTAATAAAACAGTAGTGACTGTGATTAATGTTAATAACGTTTATTGTTTTTTTAAAGATAAAACAACCTGAATGCAGGCTTTAGGGCCTGCCTTAAACCATCAACGGATGGATAAGAAAGACTAAGGAAATTAATAAATAGGACAAGAAAGATTTCATAGGTAGGTTTAGGTTGTGATTGGAAGGAGTAGAAGGGCGTGTAGGTTACCTTCTCTCCTCCAATAGCTATGATTGGTGTTTTAAATTGACGGCTTAAAATTATACGCTTATTTTTTTACTAATTTGATGATAGGTTTAAGTTGCATATAATGAGTGTTGTAGGGTGTTGGGTTGAGAAAAGATGTGCCTGTGTTTGTTAATTTCATTTAGGAGAAATTGTGAGAAATGGCTCCTATTATGATGAATTTTAACGGCTGATATTTTCTTCGAATTAACATATTTGTATAGGTGAGTTGATGAGTTTGAGGTACACTCTTAAACAAACAAATGAATATAACTAATTAATCATTTCATAGACAGAGTTTTGGTTTGTAGGTTGCAGAAGAGGGGAGACTCCCCTCTTCAAGCAACCATCTAGCGACTTCGGTGAAGGAAATTACAATTCTCCTTGAGATGAAATGATTTGCTAAGGTAATGACGATAAAAGAGATAGAATGTGGTATAAATATTTAAAATGGGGATTAGTTTTTGGTTTAATCAGTTTTATATGTGTTTTTTTAACTGGTGTTTTGTGGGGTAAAGTAAATACATATTGGTGGTTCGTAATCAGTTTAGTTTCAAGTTTGTTTATCGGAGTACTCGTATTTTATATCAGTCGAATTATGAATTATAAAGAGATTAAAGCACTGAGAAATATTCGTATTGAAGAAAAAGAGGAAAGTATTCTGGTAGATGGAATCGCTTGTTGCATTGGTGATAAAAAGAAGGTTGGTAAGTTATTTATGACGAATCAAAAATTGTTTTTTAAAGCTGCTGAGAGTCATTCTCAGATGAGTTTTGAAATTGAGGGTATTTCTGATATTAAAATATATCGAAAATGGAGAATGATAGGTGCCGGACTAATGTTTAATTATAATGGTGAGCAGACTCAATTTAATGTAGATTATCCGGGTGATTGGAAGGCCTTAATTGAAACAGGGCAGGAGTTTAAAAAACAGTGCTTGGTTGCTAACCCTATAGTCGTAGAAGTTTGATTATTATGAGATTGACAATAATAGCTTAATTAAGAAGTGATAGAGAATAAATAGTGGTATTTATTCTCTTTTTTTAATGTATTATTCAACAACATGATATCATTGATGTAATGCAAATGAGTTTGAATATAATATAATATCAATTTGCAATACTAAAGCTCGTTATCTATCTTTAGTTACCAGATTGAAATGCTTTTGGGGAGGATAAAGGAAACATTATCATAAAATAATTTATAAAGAAATCATTCGTTGTAGACTATGGTCGTATTCAAGCAGGAATTAGACGAACTTAAACAAAAGATAATTAATACGGCTGTATTGGGGGCAGCACTAACATATTTACCAGGTTCACTTCTTTCCCTTCTTCGTATTTTCTATTTTGGTTGGTTAAATGTGTATTATTTGCACATTTTTGTTGTTGTATTTGCTATCGGGCTTTTAGCCTTTAGAAAAAAGGTAAACTATTCGATTATTATCCATGTTCTGACAGTAATGGTGCTTGTTGTTTCATTCGCTACACTGGTTAATTTTTCGTTTACAGGAGCTGCTTTCATCCTTTTTGCAGTTAACTTTCTCCCACTTATATTATATAGTAAGCGTTTAGCTTTTGCCTATTCTTTTGTCTATTTCATAGGATATTTTACAATTGCACTCTTACATGAGTTCTCTTTTTTGACCGATGCAGTGGATTTTGACGAGTACATGGATGACTTATTTATGTGGTTTGCATATGGTTTTTTCTATGCCATTGCGCTTTGCTATCTTGGATATATGCTCAATATGTATTACGTCTTGTACATTAAAGCTATTAAAAGAGTTGTTAATTATTCCAACGAACTACAAGAATCTTTGAAGAAAGTTAAATTTCAGAATGCTCGATTTACATCGTTTATGGATGCTTATCCTTTTCATGTAAGTATTAAAGATGAAAGTAAGAAGTATGTGTTTGGGAATAGTTCTATCTTAGAATTAGCAAAGTTAAATCGTCAGGATATGTTAGGTTTGTCAGCTCATGATGTATTTCCTGGAGAGTTGGCCAGGCAGATGGAACAAATAGATCAACAAGTTATTAATACCAGAGAATCTGTTACAACAAAAGTATATGTTGATTTTGAGGGGGAAAGGGATAAGTACTACGAAGTCATTAAGTTTCCTTTACTAAGCGAAGAAAATAAAATGTTAGTAGGAGGTTTGTCAATAGATATTACCAGGCAGGAGAAAGTTGAAAAAGAACTAAAGCTCAGTGAGCAACGGTATCGGTCAATTTTTGAGGGTAGCATAGATGGTATTCTGTTTTTGGATGAAAAACTTCATATCATTGATTGCAATCAGGCTTATTGCGACTTTATTGGCTATTCGAAAGATGAACTGATTGGAAAGTATCACGATATCCCTATTCTGGATAAAACTTATGACTGGGAATCTTTAGTTTTGAAACTGGCTACAGAAACACGTGTTGGTGCTAAGAATATTCAGGTTGATGGCGTCCGAAAAGATGGAAAATTAATTTATTCTGATTGTGTTATCTATAAACTTAATGAGGAGAATAAAGATCTCATATGGGCGGTGGTGCGCGATATTGGTGAGAAAAAAAGTCAGGAAACAGAGATATTAAGCACCATGATAAAATCAGAGGAAGGTGAACGCTCCAGATTTGCGATGGAGTTGCATGATGGTTTAGTGCCTGTTCTTTCAACAACATTGGGTTATTTACATATCTTACGAAACGAAAAAGATGAAGAAAAAGCCAGGGAATACAATGAACGGATTAAACAACTGCTAAATGAGTCCATAAGTAGCATAAGGGAAATATCGAATAATATCAGTCCCGATATTTTGGCTAAATTTGGTTTAGTGCAGGCTATTCGGGCTTTTTGTGAGAAGCTAAGGCCGATACATGAAATTGAATTTTCCATTGATACAAACCTGACAAGCCGTACAAATGAAATTATTGAATTTGTTTTGTATCGTTTATTAACAGAGTTGATTAATAATACCATAAAATATTCAAAAGCTACTAATGTTAATATTAGTATTAAGCAAGTGGGTAATGTATTGACACTCAAATATAATGATGATGGTGTCGGGTTTGATTATGATTCAGAACAAAAATCGGCCAAGGGATTAGGACTGGTAAACCTCGAAAACCGAATAGAGAAGTTAGGTGGGCAGTTTTCATTTATTTCAAGTAAAGATAACGGGGTCCAAGTTGAAGCGATCTTTAAAACAACATATTTATGATACGCATAGTTATAGTAGAGGATTTACCCATGATTCAGGAAGGCATTAAATTACTGATTAATGCGGTAGGTGATTTTGAAATTGTGGCTGAATACAGCAATGGAAAAGAATTTACAGATGATGTGCGTAATTTAGATGTTGATATCGTTCTAATGGATATTGGAATGCCTGTTATGGACGGCATTGATGCTACAAAGCTTGCAGTTAGCCTTTGTCCGGATATCAAAATTATTGCACTGAGTGTTTATTCCGATCGAAAATACTATTACAGTATGGTTACTGCCGGAGCAAGAGGTTTTGTATTAAAGCAATCAACGCCTGAAGAATTAGAGGGGGCCATTCGTGAGGTGAATAATGATGGCAATTTCTTTTCACCTGATTTATTACACTCTATTATTGTGAATATACACGGACTGGAAGAAGAAATCACACAGGATAATCAAGCTAAGAAGGAGCTACTCAACCTAACCGACCATCAGGTGCGCTTACTTGAATTTATTTGCCAAGGTTTAACCAATCAAGAATTGGCAAAAAAAATGTTTGTAACCCTCGCTACAATCGAGTCCAATAAGAGAAGATTGATGCAAAAAACAAATACTAAAAACAATGCAGGTTTGATTATTTGGGCTATTAAGAATAAGGTTGTTGAGATATAATTCATAATAAAAAGCATCGAGTTATTGTACCTGTAACCTTTTACTTATATCTGGTGTAGTACTTCATCAAACTTATATTATCTATGACTAAAAGGTAAATTGATTAGCTTAATTATATTTTGAGTTTGGCTAATTCGCTATAGTTGTTTTTAGCATTACTACAAAGGTATATGCGATAATTAAATTTGATTTTTATTGATCAACAAAGAATAAAATCAATTTAAAGGATTTAGCACGCCTATAGTTTATTCAAACAATTTCTGATATTTCTTTACTGAAGACTTGTTGCCTCAAGAACGATAAAGGATTAAATTATTATCGTCCCTTATAGAGGTAGTATGATTAGTAATTAAACGATCGTTTTATTCGATAAAATATTATGCATAATTATGCGGTTTTATTTTTTTCAAAAAAATCGCATTTTAACTTCCAAAACATCTACAATTTAACTTACGGCCTACAACATAGTCTTCGCACATTATCCTCTTCTTAGTATCAAAATAATCAAAAAGTTATCAACAAGTGTCATAAAGTGGGTTAATGTGGTTGCAAGTGGTTTTAAAGTTTTATACTTTTACCATTGAAAATTATATTTTGTAATGGCCACATTTATAGGTGATTTTGCTTGTAAGCCCGACGCAAAAGGGCGGGTTGTCTTGCCTTCACTCTTCAAAAAAGAGATGAGTGATAAGGGGCAGACTGCTTTTGTGGTGCGCAAAAACCTCTTTGATAATTGTCTTGATTTAATTCCACAAAGTGAATGGCAAAAGGAGGTTCAGTTGATTGAGAGTAAACTGAGTAGTTTTCGTCAGAAAGATCAGCGATTGAAAAGAGCATTATTTCGTTCTACTGCTGAAGTGAATTTAGATGGCAATGGTCGATTTCTGGTGCCTAAACGCTTAATGGAAATGATTGCCATTAATAGCGAGGTGGTATTGTTAGGTGTTGGTGAGAAGATAGAAATGTGGAGTAAGCAACAGTTGGAGGATGATGGTTTGCCTGGCGATGAAGTTGGAGAGTTGGCAGAAGCGTTGCTAGGCACTAACTTTGGCGGTGAAGAAGAAAAGTAAAGGATATGGAACAAGGGTATCACATACCGGTATTGCTCAATGAATCAATTGATGGTTTAAATATAAGGCCCAATGGTGTTTATGTTGATTTGACCTTCGGAGGGGGAGGGCATTCTCGCGAAATATTGAGCCGTTTAGATGACGAAGGTAGGTTGGTTGTCTTTGATCAGGATGAGGATGCATATAAGAATCGACCTGAAGATGAACGTTTGTTGTTTGTTCGTCATAATTTTCAGTACCTGTCTCACTTCCTAAAGTATTTGAAAATCGATAAGGTAGATGGTATACTTGGCGATTTGGGAGTGTCGTCTCATCATTTTGATGCTGCAGAGCGTGGGTTCTCATTCCGTTTTGATGGGAAATTAGATATGCGAATGGGGCAAGGTCTAAAAATGACGGCAGCTGATTTGGTTAATACATACGCGTTAGATGATTTGAAGCGTATCTTTTGGCAGTATGGTGAAATAAAGTCATCGTATAAGCTGGCATCGGAAATTATTAATCAACGTGCAAGTCGGCCATTTGAAACCACAACGGATTTAAAAGAATTAGCTGAGAAAATTGGGCCAAAAAAAGAAAATTCAAAGTTTCTGGCACAAGTGTTTCAGGCGTTACGTATTGAAGTTAATAAGGAAATGGACGTGCTTAAGTCGGTACTAATGCAAAGTACTGATTCGATAAAGCAAGGAGGTCGATTGTCTGTTATTTCCTACCATAGCTTAGAAGATAGGTTGGTGAAGAATTTTATTCGCTCAGGAGATTGTGATAAAACGCAAGCTGACAAAGATATTTACGGACGATCAGATGTGCCGTTTAAAGCGGTGAATAGAAAAATTATCATTCCCGATGATGAAGAGATTGAGCGCAATAACAGGGCGCGAAGCGCAAAACTTAGAGTGGCAGAAAGATTATGAAGTGGCGAATGAAAAAAATACCCGAGTTTATCCTTTCTAAAGAGGATGTTGATGAACTGAAAAACATCTCAATGCGAGATGTGATTAACGGTCGTCTTTTTACTCGTTCTTTGATTGCCAATCAATTGCCATTTGCGTTGTTTTTGGCATTTTTTGCTTTTTTATATATCGGTAATCATTATCGCATGGAAGAGCAAATGCGCGAAATTGCTCTATTGAATAAAGAACTGAAATCATTACGTTATGAGGCTATTACAACATCTTCGGAGTTGATGTATATGAGTAAGCAAAGTGAAGTGCTGAAAAAGATCAGGTCCAAACAGTTGGATTTAGAGGAGTTGACTGAGCCGCCACGTCGATTAAAAGTGAAAAAATAAATGCAGATTAAGAAGAGCATCATACTACGTTTTGGCCTATTGTACATAGGTGTTGCAGCTTTGGCGGTTGTGATACTTGGTAAGGCCTTGTATTTGCGTATTGTTGATGGTGATAAGTGGGAAGAGGTTGTGGAGAAGCACAATAATAAAGACATAGTTATTGATGCAAACCGGGGTGATATTCTGGCTTCCGATTTCAGGAAACTGGCCTGTTCCGTTCCAACTTATCGCATTTATATGGATATGCGGGCGCACGGATTATCAGATGAAGTGTTTGATGGTAATATTGATAGTTTATCGTATTTATTGTCGCGTTTTTTTGGCGATCGCTCCAAGGCTTCTTTCAAAACAGGATTAACCAAAGCTCGTGCCCAAGGGAAAAGATATTATCGTGTGCATACACGCCGTATTTCTTTTACTGAATTAAAGAAGGTGAAAGAGTTTCCTTTATTTCGTTTAGGTGCCAATAAGGGAGGTTTTATTCCGAAGAAATATGAAAATAGGCGATTGCCATTTGGAGAGTTGGCGGCACGAACAGTTGGTAGTTTGTATGCAGAAAAAGATCTGGGTGGCCGATTTGGATTAGAGATGGCTTATAATAATAGTCTTAAAGGAATTTCAGGTGTGAGTACGCGCACGCGTGTGAGTGGTAATTGGGTGGTTGAAGAGCAGGTTGAGCCTGTAGATGGTCATGATATCGTAACTACAATAGATATTGGTTTGCAGGATGTAGCTGAATCGGCTTTGTTGCAACAACTGCAAAAGCATAAAGCAGATCATGGTTGCGCTGTATTGATGGAGGTTGAAACAGGGAAAATACGCGCCATTGCTAATCTTGGTCGCGCTTCAACTGGTAAGTACATCGAAAAATATAATTATGCCATTGGTGAAGCTACCGAGCCTGGTTCAACTTTTAAGCTTGCTTCCATGATTGTAGCACTCGAAGATGGTGTCGTTCAGTTGGGTGATAGCATTGAAACCGGAAAAGGGTATTGTTATTTCTATGATAGAAAAATGACGGATAGTCACCATGGTGGTTATGGGACTTTATCTGTGAGGGAAGTTTTTGAGAAATCGTCTAATGTTGGTGTTTCAAAAATTATCTTTGATAATTATCGCGATAATCCTCGTCGTTTTGTTGATCGATTGTATGCAATGGGTCTTAACAAACCATTAGGAATTGAAATAAAAGGAGAGGCAATTCCGAAGTTAAAGTATCCAGGCGAGAAAGACTGGTGGGGAACTACTTTGCCCTGGATGTCCATCGGGTATGAAATTCAGCAAACCCCGCTTCAGGTCTTAACATTTTATAATGCAGTAGCTAATAATGGGCGTATGGTTAAGCCAATGTTTGTTGAGTCTATTCAACATCATGGCGAGCTTATTAAAGAAATAACACCTACTGTTATTAATCCATCCATTTGTTCCTTAGAGACAATTGAAAAGGTGCACGAAATGATGGTGGGTGTTGTTGAAAGAGGAACAACTAAGAATATCAAAAACAATCGCTATCAAATTGCTGGTAAAACAGGTACGGCTCAAATATCTAACGAAACAACTTCATATAAAGATAAAAAGCATCAGGCTTCTTTTGTTGGTTACTTCCCGGCAGATAAGCCTTTGTACTCGTGTATTGTGGTGGTGCATGCTCCTTCAAATAATGTGTATTACGCTAACGTGGTAGCAGGATCGGTGTTTAAAGAAATTTCTGATAGAGTGTATGCACAAAGTTATCAGCACTCAGAAATAGAGACAGAATTTGAAGTGGAATTAGCTAAGCATCAGCCGTATTCTAAAGGAGGTAAAAAGGAGGATTTGGTAACTGTGCTCGAAGAAGTTGGCATTCTGTTTCAGGGCAAGGAGCTTGAGGCTGATTGGATTTCAACTTCGGCCCGTGAGCATGATATAAGCCTGAAGCGTAAAAATTTCCCGGCTGGTATTGTGCCAAATGTGAAGGGCTTGGGTGCTAAAGATGCGGTTGCCATTCTAGAGAATATGGGAATTAAAGTTGTGTTAAGCGGAGTTGGTCGTGTTAAGCAGCAATCAATGACCGCTGGTCAGAATTACCGAAAGGGTTCAACTATTTATTTGAAAATGGGCTAAGCAATGAAGAAATTATCCGATATAATTAAAGGTATAACAGTCGTAGAACGCATCAATGACAATGATTGTGAAGTTGAGCAAATTGTGTTTGATTCGAGAAAGGCTGCCAGAAATAATGTGTTTGTGGCAATGCCGGGGACGGTAGTTGATGGTCATCAATTTATACCTCAGGTAATTGAAGCAGGTTGTCGTTGTGTTGTATGCGAGGTGGTTCCTGTAGATTATCCTGATGATGTGGTCATTCTTAAAGTAGATGATGCTTCCCTTGTACTGGGGCAGATGGCTGCTGCTTTTTACAATCATCCATCACAAAAAATACAACTGGTTGGCGTAACCGGCACCAACGGTAAGACGACAACTGCAACCCTATTGTATCATTTAGTGATGAACATGGGCTATAAGGCCGGATTGTTTTCTACTGTTGCTAATTATATTGGTAAAACGAAGATTGATGCTACTCATACAACGCCTGATGCGCTAACATTGAATAAAACAATGGCTGAGATGGTGGAGGCTGGTTGTGAATATTGTTTTATGGAAGTTAGTTCACATGCCTTGGTTCAAAACCGAGTGGCTGGCTTGGATTTTAAAGGAGGCCTGTTTACGAATATTACACATGATCATCTTGATTATCATAAAACTTTTAAAGCCTACATTGACGCAAAAAAATCATTTTTCGATGGATTGAGTAAGTCATCATTTGCATTGACTAATGGAGATGACAAGAATGGACAGATCATGCTTCAAAATACGAAAGCTGAAAAATATAGCTATTCCTTACGGGGAATGGGTGATTTTAGAGGTCGCATCATTGAAAGTATGTTTGAAGGGATGCAATTAGATATTGATGGGCAGGAAATTTGGACACAGTTTGTGGGTGATTTTAATGCGCAAAACCTTCTGAATGTTTATGGTGCTGCATGTTTGCTTGGTTTTGAGAAGCAGGATGTACAGGTGGCTTTGAGTCAATTGAAGCCGGTTGACGGGCGTTTTGAGACGATTCGCTCGGCATCAGGAAAAACCGCCATTGTTGATTATGCGCACACACCAGATGCGCTTAAGAATGTGGTGGAAACAATTAACCTTGTACGTCAGGCTAAGCAACAATTGATAACCGTTGTAGGAGCAGGTGGCGATCGAGATCCTCTCAAGCGACCAGAAATGGCGAGAGAAGCTGTTTCAGGAAGTTCAAAAGTAATTCTAACATCGGATAATCCACGAAGTGAAGATCCTGAGGTAATTATTTCTCAAATGATGGAGGGAGTTTCTTTTAAGGAGCGAATTAAAGTTTTGTCTATTGTCAATCGTCGGGAGGCAATTCGTACGGCATGTATGGTTGCCGGACCGGGCGATATTATTTTAATAGCTGGAAAGGGGCACGAAACCTACCAGGAAATAAAAGGCGTGCGCAATCATTTTGATGATAGAGAAATTGTAAACGAAGTATTTAACGAAGAATAAAACCTAAATCATGTTGTATTATCTATTTGAATACCTTGAAAAAATGAATATTCCGGGAGCCGGGATGTTTCAATACATCACCTTTAGGGCTGGCTTGTCTGTGATTGTTGCGCTGGTTACGGCTACTATCTTTGGTAAGATGGCTATTCGTTTGTTGCAGCGACAGCAGATTGGTGAGGTAGTGCGTGATTTAGGGCTGGAAGGGCAGTACGAGAAAAAAGGAACGCCTACCATGGGAGGTGTTATTATTATTGCTTCTATTCTAATTCCGGTTTTGTTATTAACAAAGCTTGATAATATATATATCATTTTGATGATTGTATCAACCTTGTGGTTGGGTGCAATTGGTTTTATCGATGATTATATTAAGGTTTTTAAAAAGGATAAAGAGGGCTTGGCAGGTCGCTTTAAAATTGCAGGTCAGGTGGGTATCGGATTGATAGTAGCTATTACATTGTTTTCAAGTGGAGATGTCGTTATTCGAGAAAAGATACCTGGTGAAACGGTTAATGTGCAGCTAGATAATGGCGCTGAAGTTGAGCGTGCAGCAACGCGTGAAGTGAAATCAACAATCACCAATGTGCCTTTTCTAAAGAATCATCGCTTTGATTATTCATCGGTGCTATGGTTTTTAGGCGATCAGGCTAAGAAGTGGGGGTGGTTGATTTTTGCAATGGCTGTTATCTTTATTATAACGGCAGTGTCAAACGGGGCAAATATTACAGATGGATTGGATGGCTTGGCTACGGGTACATCTGCCATCATAGGTGTTACCTTAGGTATTTTTGCTTATCTGTCGAGTAATGTAATTTATGCTGATTATCTGAATATCATGTACATTCCGCATTCGCAGGAATTGGTGGTGTTTATGGCGGCTTTTATTGGAGCTACAGTTGGCTTTCTGTGGTACAATTCTTTTCCTGCTCAGGTTTTTATGGGCGATACGGGTAGTTTAACACTGGGCGGAATTATTGCAGTCTTCGCCATCTTGCTTCGTATTGAATTATTGATTCCAATATTGTGTGGAATCTTCCTCGTGGAGAATTTGTCGGTGATGATTCAGGTTTCGTGGTTTAAATACACCAAAAAAAGATATGGAGTTGGGCGCCGGGTGTTTAAGATGGCTCCGCTTCACCATCATTACCAAAAGATTGGATATACCGAATCTAAAATTGTGACGCGATTCTGGATTATTGGAATCATACTGGCTGTTTTAACAATAGTAACACTTAAAGTACGATAAGAGGTATGCAGAGACTGGTTGTATTAGGAGCAGGCGAAAGTGGTGTTGGGGCAGCTTTATTAGCAAAGCAGCAAGGCTGGGATGTGTTTGTATCTGATAGTGGCATTATTAAAGAAGGTTTTCAAAAGGAGCTTGACCAGGCTAATATAAAATGGGAGCAAGGTGTGCATACGCTCGATCTTATTTTTAATGCTGATGAAGTGGTGAAGAGCCCTGGTATTCCTGATGCAGTGCCGTTGATACAACAATTGCATTCACGCAGTATTCCTGTGATATCTGAGATTGAATTTGCCGGTCGTTATACACAGTCTAAAACTATTTGCATAACTGGTAGTAATGGTAAAACCACTACTACTATGTTAATTCATTATTTGCTAAAGCATTCGGGTGTTAATGTTGAGATGGCCGGTAATGTGGGTACAAGTTTAGCGCGTCAGATTGCTGATGGAAAAACGCCGGAGTGGTTTGTGATAGAGTTAAGCAGTTTTCAATTGGATGGTATGTATCAATTTAAAGCTGATATTGCTGTTCTGTTGAATATTACGCCTGATCATCTTGACCGCTACGAATACAAAATGCAAAAATACATCAATAGTAAGTTTAGGATTGTTCAAAATCAAACTGAAGAAGATGTTTTTGTGTATTGTCAGGATGATGATTTGATAGCAGGTGAGTTGCCAAAACGGATATTCAAATCTGAGCTGTTGCCGTTTACTCAAAATGATATATTAAAGCAGGGGGCATACTCTACGCTAGATGAGTTGATTATTAACTATAACGATGAAACTATGAGTATATTTTCACAAGACTTATCGTTGCAAGGACGTCATAATTTGTATAATTCAATGGCGGCCGGAATTGTTGCAAAAGTCTTAAAAATTCGGAAAAAGTTAATACGAGAAAGTCTGTCGAGTTTTAAAGGCGTGGCGCATCGATTAGAAAAAGTGGCTGCTGTACGTGGAATTGAGTTTATTAATGATTCAAAAGCCACAAATGTTAATGCAACATGGTATGCTCTTGAGTGCATGACGAAACCTGTCATTTGGATAGCCGGTGGTGTTGATAAGGGTAATGAATACGATGAATTAATGCCGTTAGTCGAGAAAAAAGTTAAGTCAATTATCTGTCTTGGCGTTGATAATGAAAAGTTATTGAAAGCGTTCGGTGGTAAGGTAAAATCTATTCGTGAAGTACAATCGATGGATGATGCTGTAGCGATAGCATACAATCAGGGGAAGAAGAACGAAGTCGTATTGCTGTCTCCGGCCTGTGCTAGTTTTGATTTGTTTGATAATTATATACAACGCGGAGAGCAATTTAAAGAAAGTGTGAGAAATTTGTAGTGCACAAACTAAATTATGAACGAATTAATTAAGAAATATATTAAAGGTGATCGTATTATTTGGTACGTCATATTACTGTTGTCAGTATTTTCCTGCCTGGTGGTTTATAGTGCTACGGGTAATTTGGCCTATAAGCATCAGGATGGTAATGCGGTATATTACCTTTTTCGCCATGCGAAATTCTTATTGGTTGGTCTCGCTATAATCATAGCCGTACATCACATTAATTACAAGTGGTTTGCGAGGTTTGCAACGGTATTTCTTTATATATCCATTGCTTTATTGATAGTAACTGCGGTATCAGGTGTAAGTCTCAACCAGGCCAGTAGGTGGTTAACTGTACCTGTTGTGGGTATTTCTTTTCAGCCATCTGAAATTGCTAAGTTGGCTTTAATGATGTACATCGCTAAGGTGTTGGCTCAATTTCAAGCGAATGATCGTACGGCAGATGAAGCGTTTAAGCCAATAATGATTCATGTTGCCATCGTTTGTGGATTGATATTTAAAGATGACTTCTCAACTGCGGCATTAATTGGATTTACCAGTTGGCTGGTAATGATGATAGGCCGAGTATCCATGAGATATCTGTTTGGAACGGTTGCTGCTGTTCTTATATTTGTGTCGGTTGTTATTTGGCTTTCCGATTATGTTCCTTTTTTACATCGTGCCAGTACCTGGAAAGCCCGTGTTGAGCGCTTTGTGGGAGGTGGTGATGATTCTGAAGATGGTAGTACTACGGTTGATTATCAATCGCAACGATCGCAGATGGCTATTGCAACAAGCGGCGT
Source organism: Carboxylicivirga marina (assembly GCF_016612505.1). Lineage (GTDB taxonomy): Bacteria > Bacteroidota > Bacteroidia > Bacteroidales > Marinilabiliaceae > Carboxylicivirga > Carboxylicivirga marina. Next base: position 47,720 of record NZ_JAENRR010000006.1, on the reverse strand, counting down.
TTTTATGGGGCGTGGTCCTGGAAATAGTCAGCAACGATATTTCTTACCTCATCCATACAGTGATTTTGTTTATGCTATCATTATTGAGGAATGGGGGATACTGATAGGTGGCTTTCTAATTATGTTTGCGTATTTAATTTTATTATTTCGAGCAGGTGTGATCGTGAGAGCGAGTAGTCGCACTTTTCCGGCATTCTTAGTTGTAGGCTTATCTACTTTGTTAGTGGTGCAGGCCTTTATAAATATGGGCGTGGCGGTAGGTGTTATGCCTGTAACAGGGCAGCCATTGCCATTGGTGAGTATGGGTGGTACTTCCACTTTGTTTACGTGCCTGGCTTTTGGTGCCATTTTAAGTGTGAGTCGTAATAATATTGAAGAAAAAGAATTGGAAACCAATACTGAAAATCAATAAAGCTATGCGCTCAATTAAAGTGATAATTAGCGGAGGAGGAACTGGAGGTCATATTTTTCCTGCCATTTCAATTGCTAATGCGGTAAAATCAATACAGCCCGATGCCGAAATATTATTTGTTGGTGCTCAGGGTAAGATGGAAATGGAAAAAGTGCCTGCTGCAGGTTATGAAATTGTGGGATTACCTGTTGCTGGATTTCATCGCAAATTAACCCTTCGTAATCTGGCTTTTCCTTTTAAGTTGATCAGAAGTATGCTAAAGGCTCGTAGTGTTATTAAGTCATTTAAACCTGATGTGGCTGTTGGCGTAGGTGGTTATGCAAGTGGGCCTGTGTTGCGAATTGCTTCTCAGTCAGGGATTCCAAGTTTAATACAGGAACAAAATTCTTTTCCGGGTGTGACTAACCGAATATTGGCGAAGAAAGCACATAAGATATGTGTTGCTTACGAAAATATGCAGCGCTTCTTTCCTGAAGATAAGATTACCATAACTGGAAACCCGGTGCGTAACGATTTGTTGAATGATGTCAAGAAAGATGAGGCACTTAAGTTTTGGAATTTAGATATCGACAAGAAAACAATACTTGTTATTGGTGGGAGTTTAGGTGCTCGCTCTGTTAATAATGGGATTATTGAAACTCTTAATGAACTGCCTGATGGAGTTCAGATGATTTGGCAAACTGGTAAGTTTTATTTCGAAGAAATGAAAAAGAAGTTACCTGAACATTTAAAAGACCGAGTACTTGTGCTTGATTTTATAAGTCGTATGGATATGGCTTTTGCTGCTGCTGACCTAGTGGTTTCCCGGGCTGGTGCAAGTTCCATTTCGGAATTGGCAATTCTTGGAAAACCCACTGTTTTTGTACCATCTCCAAATGTGTCGGAAGATCATCAATCTAAAAACGCTATGGCCTTGGTTGAAAAAGAGGCAGCTGTTTTGGTGCGTGATGCTGAGGTGAATTGTCTTATTAAAGAAGCATCTGAACTCTTAAACGATGAAGCGAGGTTATTGAGCCTGGCAGAAAATGTGAAGGGCTTTGCTAAACCCAATGCTGCATTTGATATTGCTAATGAGGTAATTAAAATGGCTCAAAAGAACTAATATGTTGCAATTGAAAGATATCAAGAATGTATATTTTGTCGGTGTTGGCGGCATTGGTATGAGTGCTATCGCTCGTTTCTTTAAATATGAGGGTTTAAATGTTGCTGGCTATGATCGGGTATCGACCGTACTAACGAAGGAATTGGAGTCCGAAGGAATTGATATTCATTATGATGACGATATAAAGCAAATTGCACTGAATTATCAACATAAAGAATCGACTTTAGTGGTTTATACGCCTGCCATTCCTCAAGAGCATTCTGAATTAAAATATTTTATAGGCAAGGGCTTCGATGTTAGAAAAAGAGCTGCTGTTCTTGGGTTGATTTCACAAGGAATGCAAAGTGTTTGTGTGGCAGGTACGCATGGTAAAACTACCATTTCATCAATGACTGCACATCTATATAAGCAATCGGCTGTTGGATGTAATGCTTTTTTAGGTGGAATAGTTAATAACTATAAAACTAATTTTCTGCACGATGCACATTCGCGAGTTGTGGTGCTGGAAGCAGATGAATTCGATCGATCGTTTTTACACTTGAAGCCCCACTTGGCGCTCTTGTCTGCGATGGACGCCGATCACCTCGATATATATGGAGATGCTGAAACTATAAATGATGCGTTTTTGGAGTTTGTAGATAAAATCGAAGCTGGAGGAGTGTTGCTTCATAAGCTTGGGTTGCCCGTAGGTGAGGTAAGTGATGAGATTGAAGTGTTTACATATTCAATTACTGACAATGCTGATTTTTCTGCTCATAATATCAGATTAGTTGATGGTTTGTATCATTTCGACTTACGTTCGCCTTTTGGAATTATAAAAGGCTTGAAAATGGGGGTGCCTGCTTTGGTGAATGTCGAAAATGCCGTTGGGGCGATTGGTTTAGCACTTTTGGGTGGTGTTGAAGGGGATGAGATTAAAGCATCTTTACCCACTTTTGAAGGGATTCGTCGCCGTTTTCAATATCGAATTAAATCAGATGATTTGGTATTTATTGACGATTATGCGCATCATCCTGAAGAGATAAATGCAACCTTAAACTCTGTCAAAGCCATATATCCAGATAGTCATATAACTGTGATTTTTCAGCCGCATTTATATACTCGGACGCGTGATTTTGCTGAAGGATTTGCAGCATCGCTTGATGTGTGTGATCGGGTTTTGCTGCTTGATATTTATCCGGCACGAGAAATGCCGATTGCAGGTGTTGATTCTTCTCTGATTGTAAAATATATGAAGAATAGAGAAGTCGAATTGGTTTCTAAAGCTGATATATTTAAGGTGTTAATCGGTCGAAAAATGGAGGTTGTTTTAACGCTTGGAGCCGGTGATATTGATAAGGAGGTGCCTCTTTTAGAAGAGGAATTGAATGTGTTTATCAGCAATAAATAGCCGTTTGGCAAATTGTTAATAAATAATAATAAATACTCAATAGTTAGAGCTCGGAAAAAGTTATATTTAAGCGGATTTATGAGGAATTTGTACAAATGAAACGTTGGAAAAACATATTGTTTTTAATAATTATTGGAATGTATTTTCCGGTAACAATCTCGTTTGTGTCGGTTTATAAGAGTAATGTTGTTTGCGGTGAAATAACAACATCAATTACTGATAGTTTAGATAATCAGTTTGTTACTGCAGATGAGTTGACCGAAATTGCTTTAGATAAATATCCTGCTTTACTGGGTAGTAAGATGCAAGATGTCGATTGTCATCAAATGGAAACTTTTTTTCAGAAACATCCTGCTATCGAAAAGTGCGAGGTGTATTTGACATATGGTGGAGCTTTACATTTGGATGTTAAACAACGTGAACCTTTGGTTCGTGTTTTTGATAATAATGATACGTATTATCTCGATATGAATGGCGATAAAATGCCATTGTTTAAAAATCATGCAGCTCATGTATTAGTGGCTAGCGGATTTATTAAGCGTTTGAGTTCATTTGAGGATTTGCTTTGTATATCAAAAATGATTTATGAAGATAGCTTTTGGAAAGCGCAAATTGAACAGATATACGTTAGCGAAAAAGGAGAATTGACTTTAGTGCCAAGAGTTGGTGATCATATCATTGAATTTGGAAAAGTTGAAGATTCAGAAATGAAATTTCGAAACCTAAAGGCTCTTTACACGCAAGGGTGGGATGCCCGCGAATGGAATTTGTATAAAAAAGTAAGTTTAAAATATAAAGGACAAGTCGTTTGTACAAAAGGATAGATGCTATGAACCACGAACCTAACCTAATAGCCGCGATTGATATAGGCACAACCAAAATTGTTGCCATTGTTGGTCGTAAAATGGAAAATGGAAAATTACAACTTCTCGGTATGGAGAAGGTACCTTCAATTGGCGTAAAAAGGGGGGTAGTCTTAAATATTGATGAAACAGTAGCTTCTATTCAGCAAGCTATTGCTCGCATTGAAGAGAAACTAGATATTAAATTAAAAGATGTGTATGTTGGCATCGCTGGTCAGCATATTAAGAGTCTTAGAAATAGAGGGTATCGATTCATCGAAAGTGGTTTGGAAATCACTCAGGAAGATGTAGATAATCTATTTGATGATAATTATAAAATCCCAGTTGAGGCAGGCGAAAAAATCATGCATGTGATTCCACAGGATTACATTGTGGATAATGAAATGGGAGTTAAGAATCCTGTTGGAATGTCAGGACGCCGTTTAGAAGGGAACTTTCATATTGTACTTGGTCGTATTGCTTCAGTTAAAAACATAGAGAAGTGTATCAGGCGCGTCGCTTTGCAATTAAATGACTTAATTCTTGAACCATTAGCTTCGTCTAAAAGTGTATTAACTGAAGAGGAAAAAGAAGCTGGGGTAGTATTAGTTGATATAGGTGGTGGTACAACTGATGTAGCTGTCTTTTATGACGGTATCATTCGTCATACAGCAGTTATTCCTTTTGGAGGTAATGTGGTTACCTCTGATATCAAAGAGGGTTGTTCAGTGCTTTATAAGCAGGCCGAATCCTTAAAGGTACAATTTGGTTCAGCAATGGGTGATGCTGCTCGTGAAGATATGGTGGTTACAATTCCGGGCATAGCAGGATGGGAACCTAAAGAAATTTCTTTTAAAAGTCTGGCATATATTATTCAGGCTCGTATGGAAGAAATTATCGATTACGTCATGTACCAAATTGAAAATTCAGGTTGTTATGATAAAGTTGGGGCTGGTATTGTTTTAACTGGTGGTGGTGCTTTGTTGAAGAACTTGCCTCAGTTGATTAAATTCAGAACGGGCATGGATGTTAGAATTGGTTTGCCTGATCAGAGTTTGGTCGGCGATTTACCTCCTGAAGCCCATTTGCCAAATTACTCAACAAGTATAGGATTGGTTTTAAGTGCAATGGAGCGTCCAAAGCGTGCCATTGTAGAGCCTGAATTATTTGGTGAAGTAGAGCCGCAATGGGATGAACAGCCACGTCGAACTAATGCTAAGCGTGATAAGGTTAAGAAAGAAAAGTCAAGCTATAAAACAGGCAACCTGTTTAGTGGAATTAAAAATGGGCTTGTGAATATCTTCGATGAGAAAGATGTTGAAATGTAGATGGTAAAACTGGACGGAAATGAGTGAAGAATTGATGAACTTTGATATGCCGGAATCTGAATCTTCAATAATAAAAGTAATTGGAGTTGGTGGAGGTGGAAGTAACGCCGTCAATTACATGTATGGCCTTGGTATTAAAGATGTCAACTTTGTTGTTTGTAATACTGATGCACAAGCTTTGGCAAGTAGTCCGGTTCCTGTGAAAATACAACTTGGAGAATCATTGACCGAAGGTCGTGGAGCAGGAAATAAACCTGACAAAGGCCGCGAATCTGCGATTGAAAACCTGGAAGATGTTGTTAATGTTTTAAAACAAAATACGCGAATGGTATTCGTAACTGCCGGAATGGGTGGTGGAACGGGTACTGGAGCAGCCCCTATAATAGCCAAAACAGCTAAGGAGATGGGGATTCTTACAGTGGGAATTGTTACCATCCCTTTTAAGTTTGAAGGAAAGCTGCGTATCAATCAGGCTTTAGATGGAATCGCTGAGATGGAGAAAAACGTTGATTCATTGTTAATTATCAACAATGAGCGTCTTCGTGAGATGTTTGGTGATTTGAAGTTATCAAATGCCTTCTCAAGGGCTGATGATGTCTTAGCCACTGCTGCCAAGGGAATTGCAGAAATTATTACTGTACACGGATATATAAACGTCGATTTTGCAGATGTTGAAACGGTAATGAAAGATAGTGGTGTTGCTATTATGGGATCAGCCTATGCTGAAGGTGAAAAACGGGCGATTGACGCCATACAGGCATCATTAGAGTCGCCATTATTAAACAATAACGAAATTCGAGGAGCTCGGAATATATTATTAAATATCACCTCCGGCACCGAAGAGGTAACGATGGACGAAGTCGGAGATATTACTGACTATGTTCAGGATGTGGTGGGTGAAGATGCTTCCATTATTTGGGGAACAGGTAATGATGAGGAACTGAAAAAACAAGTTTGCGTTACTATTATTGCTACTGGTTTTGTGTCAGAGCAGTTAATTGAACATCGTGTAAAGAAGAGTCAGGATAAAGTCACACGTTTTTCATTGGATGAAGAAGGTGGAATGACTTCTGTTTCTGAGCCAGAAGAGCCTTTGGAGTTGGCTATTGAATCAGATGAAGAGTCTGGCAGAATTGTAGATTTTGAAGCTGTTGATAGAAAGAAACAAGAACGTATTGATTCGTTTTATCAGCCGGTCGTTCCGCAAAGTAGAAAGTCGGAAGTTGACCATTATAACCCATCTAATGATAATTTTATTGATGAAGGTTTCGAGACTGCAGGTGCCAGCTATTATAAAGCACAGATGAGTCAGGAAGAAATGGAAGATGAGCGCTTCATTGAGCAGATTGAGAATGTTCCGGCTTATAAACGTCGTCAAATGCCAATTGAAAATCAATCGAATAAAAGGATAAGTCAGGAAAAGAAGGTGAGTCGTTTTTCACTGTCTGATGATCCGAAAAAAGGACCACAAATAAGTAAGGATAATCCTTACTTACATGATAATGTGGATTAGCCTTTTTTTATAGTTGAATTAAATGAATTATTAAGATAGGAATTATGAGTTTAGAGGCACAAATAAATAACGATATTAAAGAGGCTATGAAAGCTAAAGATCGTATTCGATTAGAAGCTTTGCGTGGTATTAAAAAAGAAATAATTGAGGCGAAGACTTCTAAGGGAGCTGCTGATGAAGTATCTGATGCAGACGTTATGAAGATTGTGCAGAAAATGGTGAAGCAACGTAAAGATGCCGCTGAATTATTTAAGTCTCAGAATAGAGAGGACTTAGCCGAAAAAGAATTGGCCGAAATTGAAGCTATCAATGTATACCTGCCAAAGCAATTGACGCAGAAAGAATTAACGCCTATTGTTAAAGAGATTATTGAAAAAGTTGGCGCTTCTTCAATGAAAGAAATGGGTAAAGTGATGGGTATTGCATCAAAAGAATTGGCTGGAAAGGCCGATGGAAAAGATATATCGATCGTGGTTAAGCAACTGCTTGCTTAGTAACTACAAGTCAATAAAATATGGGTCGGTACTTTTGTAAGTGCCGACCTTTTTTATGCGTAATTTTATAGTTATACCAAATGTATAACATAATGATAGATAAAGCATTTTGCTTATTACATGGGTTAATGCCGAAACAGAATCACAGATTGATTTTTTATGAATCGTTTTGATTCGTAATCGGTATTAGAGCTGATCTGCCAACATTAGAAGCATTACCCATAAATAAAAAGAATTGAAGTAGATGAATTGCTTCCTAAGGTGATTGTTCGAGTTTGTTTTAATGAATTGTTGTGTGCTGTTAATGCTCCAAGCTATCATAAGGATGGCAGAAATAAGGGCGATCCAACTAACAATGTTATTTGAAAGTATTTTTAGGATTGGTAAAAATAAAACTGATATAAATGTGGCTATAAACCAAACTAAGTTTATTCGAATAACTTGTTTGCTTTTTAAATAGTCCGTTATTAAGGGGAAGCCAGCTTCTTTATATTGTTTTCTGTATTTTAAAACGAGTAACCAAAAGTGTGGCATTTGTCCAAGAAAGAAAAAGAATGCAATAAAATGAATCTGGTAATCAAGCCAGGAGCCACCAGCAGCTACCCAACCAGCAATAGGCGGAATAGCACCAACCATTGCACCGGGAAAAACGGAAAAAGCTGTTCTGGTCTTAAGTGGTGTGTATATGAGGTTGTACCATATCACGCCCATCCAACCCCATAGTACGGTATTCATTCCAAAGGAATATAGTACAAGAGAGCCCACAATCAAAAACAATGAAATAATTGCTATGGCCTGTGTTTTGTTAATTGCACCTATCGGGATAGGTCGTTGTCGTGTTCGGTTCATCAAGGTATCTCTTCTAAATTCCTGAAGTTGATTAAGCGCCGATGCCCCGGCAGACATGCAGAAAATGCCAATTGCGGCATATGCTCCCAACCAGGAAAGCTGATTGTCGAATAGAACATACGCAATGTAACATGTGAGTGCTATTGGTAAAGAAATGGTGAATTTACCTAATGTTGCCATTCTTCTAAATGCAAAAGTCATTGTCCTGATAAGTATTTAAAGTAATCCATTAATTGCATAAATTCTTCTTCTGTAACCTGGTCTTTGTATGAAAGCATTAGTCCTTTTTCGTATCCTTTTACTACTTCAATATTTGGCTCGTATATTGAGCGCCTGATATAGTCCTCATCAGCAATTACTTCAATTTCTTCATCATCCTGAATAACAACCCGACTTCGTCCCAATATGTTTTTGTATGACGGTCCAACCAGTTTTGAGCCGTCGGCAGTATGACAGGCATTACACCCATACTTTCTGGTAACGCTAATGCCTGCTTGCCTCGCATCAACAACTGTATTGTTATTAACTAATGCTGTTGAGTCAATTTGTGTCATTTTTTCAAAATCAATAAGTGGAATCACTTTTACAGTAGATGTCATGTACGAATGGCGCAAACCACAATATTCGGCACAGAAAATCTCGTATTCACCTTCTTTTTCTGATTCAAACCAGATATCTGTTTTTTTACCAGGGACCATGTCTTGCTTTACACGAAATGCCGGAATATATAAGCTATGTAATACATCAAGTGCTACCAAATCCAGCTTTACAGCCTGGTCTTTGGGGACGTACAATGTGTCTGTTATCAAGCCATTTTCATACTGAAAGGTGAAACTCCACATTCGGGCAATGGTTTTGATTGGAATGGCATCGTCCGGAATTTCAGTTTGACTCTTCCATCCCGACCAACCATAGTAGAACATTGATAAAACCAATATCGTTGGAATTACTGTCCATATAATTTCTAAAGTATTGCTTCCTTCTATATGCGTTGCTTCTGCATTTTTGCTTTTTCTGTATTTAAGAATGTAATACACCATAAAGGCAGTTATTCCTACCAGAAACAAGATGGAAATTCCGAAGATGAAGACAAAAGCTCCATCGACTTGCGATACAAAGGTTGAAGCGTCTTTGGTTGTTTGTTCTATCATAGCTATCGGTAATTATAATCTAGAAAAGTGATAAAAAGTACAAGTGCGACTAGAATGAATACAGCGGTAACAAGAATCTGTAAAATCCTATTGTCGAACTTGAGGTGCATAAAAAACACAAGCACTAAGCAGGACTTGATCGATGCCAGTAAAATTGCTGTAAAAACCGTTAGATTTGCCAATTCGATATGAGTGACCCCTACAGATAGCATTGTAAGCAGTAGGAGGCCTGCTAATACATAAATGTATAGGCTGTAAGGTACAACGTGATTTTCTGTATGTTTATTCATTATGCTCGCTTTAGGTAATAAGGTAAAATAATGGAAATAGGAATATCCATATTAAATCAACCAGGTGCCAATAAAGGCCTGAGTTATCAAGTAGAACTGGGTTCTCGTTTGTTAATGTGTTGTTGTTGACTCGATAGCATACGATTGTTATCAGTACAAAGCCAACGATAATGTGTAAAGCATGAAGGCCAGTCATGAAAAAGTATAATCCGAAAAATAGGGTATCGCCATGTCCTAATCGTAATAAATCCTCACTTCCGGGAAAAATACCGTGTTCAAACTTACCTTTCCACTCAAAGTATTTATTGGTCATAAACATAAAGGCCATAAATAAGGTGGCCAATAATAGAAGTATGGTCAGTTGTTTGTTTTTTAGTCTTATAGCTGTACTCGCCATGGCCATTGTGGCACTACTCACTAGTAGAATAATTGTATTGACAGTACCAACGGTTACACTTAATTCTTCTGCTGCCAGATGAAAAGCAACCGGGTTAAGGTAGCGATAGATGCCATAAACGATGAATAAACCCGCAAATAGTAAGAGTTCAGTGAATATGAACAGCCACATGCCTAGTTTAGAAGCTTCGTCATCGCGATGTAGATGAATTGCATCACTCATGATTCTAGGTTTTTACGATAGTCGTATGGACTACGATTAACTACTGGTATTTCATCAAAATTCTCCAACGTTGGTGGAGAGTCTACTGTCCATTCAAGGGTGCGTCCACCCCAAGGGTTTTTATCTGCTTTTTCGCCTTTGTAGGCCGAACGAATCAGGTTATAAATGATTATGATTAAACCAAGTATTAGCACCCAGGAGCCAATGGTTGATACGATATTCGGGCCATGGAATTTTTCTACATAATCGTAGTAACGCCGTGGCATACCTGTAACGCCTAAAAAGAACATTGGCAGGTAGAGTGTGCAGAAGCCAATGAAGAATATAATCCAGCCCGATGTTGCCAGTTTGCTATTGTACATTCGACCCCATATTTTTGGAAACCAATAATGAATGGCTCCCATAAAGGCAAAGCCAACACCACCAAATACAATAAAGTGAAAATGGGCTACTACAAAGGCTGTATCATGCAAATGCACATTGGTGGCTAATGCACCAAGTGCCAGTCCTGATAATCCGCCTATCATAAAAACAAAAAGGAACGATGCAGCCCAAAAGAAAGGTGTTTCCAATTGGATTGATGCCTTGTGAAGCGTGCCAACCCAATTAAATACCTTGATAGCACTTGGTATAGCGACCAGAAATGTTAATAACGAAAAAGTGTAAAGAGCTGTTCCGCTCATGCCTGAAGTAAACATGTGGTGACCCCAAACAAAATAGCCAACAAATGCAATGGCTAAAGTTGAAATGACGATGGCTTTGTATCCAAAAATTGATTTATTGGCAAATGTTGGTATTATCTCCGAAATTGCCCCCATGGCTGGCAATATCATTATATATACAGCTGGATGTGAGTATATCCAGAATAAATGTTGATAAAGAATAGGATCGCCTCCAAGTGCTGGGTCGAAAAAGCCAATGTTTAATACCCGTTCACCAACTATCATCAATAATGTAATGCCAACAATTGGTGTGGCCAGTATTTGTATCCAGCCGGTTCCATATAATGTCCAAGGAAATAGTGGCATTTTAAACCAGGTCATTCCAGGTGCTCTTAGCCTGTGTATCGTAACAATAAAGTTAATCCCTGTTAGTATAGAAGAGAAGCCTAAAATGAAAGCTCCTAATACTGCTGGTAGCATATTAGTGTTCGTTTTAAAGGCATATGGGGCATAAAAGGTCCAGCCGGTATCAGGCGGCCCACCGCCCATAAATAATGAGGATAGGGCGATAATGGCTCCAAAAACGTATATCCACCATGAGAGTAGATTTAATTTTGGAAAGGCTACATCTTTTGCGCCTATCATTATGGGTAGTAAAAAATTGCCAAATACGGCAGGTAGGCCAGGTACAACAACTAAGAAAATCATGATAACACCATGAAGGGTGAATATGGCGTTATAGGTTGCCGGATCGATAACTGTTTTACCTGGAGCCATTAATTCTAATTTCATAAGGGCACCCAGGAGTACACCGATTAAAAAGAAGCTGACAATGGCATATAGATAGAGTAGCCCGATGCGTTTATGATCGGTCGAGAATATCCAGGCAAATACGCCTTTGTACGAACCATTTTCTTCTCTAAAGCTTTTGTGTTTATGCTCTGACATATGAGTGAGATTTAGGTTTTTGCGGTTTTTTTAGGTTTGATGGTTAATACCAATAGGGCCAAACCTGCTATAACGATTATTAATATACCAGCCACTTTTGTGATATTGAGTACGTATGCTTGTCCTGCGGGGTCGTAACTGTAGCAAAATTGAAGGATGCGATTAACTGTAGGGCCCGGAATGCCTTTCGAAGCTTCTATGACTGCTAGCTTAAACTCAAAAGGGAGAAAATATGTACCATTAAGGTAGCGCGTTATTTTTCCCTCCGGACTTAAGAGTATCAAACCTGCAGTATGAATGAAGTCATTGCCTGTTTTTTTATAGCTAAAGCCAGTTGCGTTGGTGAGGCGCGATACATTCAAGCTGTCGGCAGTAAAAAAAAGCCAGCCTTCTTCCATGTCTTCTGCTTCAACTACCATTGAATAGTTGTTTCTTTTCTTTAATGCAAGTTCAGTGTTTTCGGTATAGTCAAAGCTAATGGTGATAATCTGGTACTCTTCTCCAAGTTTCATGTCAGAGAGATTAACTACTTCGGTAATTCCATCCATTAAAGGCGTGCAGATGCCGGGGCATCGATAGTACACAAAATTTAGTACGGTTGGTTTATTTTTAACGACTGACCTTAGGAGGACTGTATCTCCTTTTGTGTTGATAACTTTTATGTCGTTTGGCAAGTACTCATCCAAATGCTCTATAATGCCAATTTTATTTTCTTGTGCTGCGAGGCTTAATATCACAACAAGTGAGCAAAGAATTGTTGATGTTAATTGTTTCATATTGGCGATAATGGGGTGATAAAGTATAAAAATACCTCATTATCTGATAAAAGGCAATGGTAAAGTGTCAGGAAAGAGATAATTATTTTCGGGGTGAATAATTATCTTGCTCTCAAAGGTTTAATAAAGACGGCCCGCTAATAGCTGAAGGGAGGCTTCTGTTGCTTATAAACTCATGACGCCATCAATCTTTGCCACTTTACTGGTAATTTCTATAATGGCATCGGCACTTTTCATGCTCACACGACAAGTTACCGAAACGTATTTAAGATTTTTAGTGTGGTTGTATGTAACGTTGCCATGTTTAGGTAATAATTCAACTACTTGCTGAACTCTTCCTTCTACATTTGGTACAATGAATTTAAACATATAAGGCATTGGCCATTTCTTGTTATTTGCCAATAATTCTTTCAGTTTATCGTATTCCTGCATCGCCATCTTGATTGTTTTACGCTACAAAAATAGTTTAAAATCTGCAGGTCGAGAAGTAAAAGTGAATTGTTGTATCTTTAAATCTTTACAAACCCAATTAAGATACGTGATTATGAAAGTTGTACAGTTGTTTCTGTTATTGACGAGTTTAACATTGTTGACCAATGCACAAAATGCAAGTGAAGAGGTCGAGGTTATTAAAAAAGTTATACAAAGTGCTTATGTTGAGGGGATTCAGAATGAAGGAGACATTGAAAAAATTGATGCTGGTATTCATCCGGATTTTAACCTTCTGGGCATAGGAGAAAATGGAACCATCTGGAAATTGCCAATTTCAGAGTGGAAGGAAAGAGTAATAAAGCGAAAAAAGGAAGGTAAATTGCCAAGAACAGGAGATAATCTTGTTAGTGTGAAGTTTTTATCTGTTGATGTGACAGGTATGGCCGCAGTTGCTAAATTTGAATTTTATGTGGGAGAGGAGTTAAAATATGTTGATTATATATCACTGTACAAGTTTAGTGATAACTGGAAATTAGTTAGTAAAATTTATTACCAATTTGAAGACTAAATGTGTTCACCAGAAACATAATACCACTTCCCTTTTTCTTTTCGAAAGAGGGATTTTTCATGTATGGCCTGAAGTACTCCCTGTTCAATGTAAAGGGCTTTAAATTCGACTTTACCCATGGTATCTGTTGCAAGTCCTGCAGATGTATTCATTACTGTTAATCCCATCCATTGTACTGATGAAGCCCATTGTTTCATCTCAGCTTTGTCGTTAATTGCTCTGGTGTTTTGGTGGTGGGTTTTCATCAGGTAATCAACATTAGCGAGCGTAAATGCAGTGTATCTCGAACGCATTAGTTTCTCAGCAGTTGGAGCATTCTCTTTGCTGTTGATATACGGTTGGCAGCATTGCGAATAAAGTTGGTTCGATGCACAAGGACAGTTCATAATTATTCTACCTCAATGATATGTGGGTTCTTCATGATTCTATCTTCAACTGTATCGAAGCTTTTATGCCATTTGTTTGCAAAAAATAATACCTGCGGATTTTTAATACCGTCGGCAATGCGGTAAATAATCGCATGGTGACTATTGATGATAACCGTTTCGGCATTATCAACAACAAGCATTTTTACTTTTGTCATTGGTACTCCGTTGATGTTTACCAGCTCCATAAGTCTTTTGGGAGTGCAGAAAAGAACATCCAGTCCATCGTAAATTTCATCTTTCTGGTATTGTAAGATGCCTTGGTCAAAAGCTACGAAAGAGCGTAGTTTTGTGTTTTTGGCCAATTCTTTAAACTGCTCTTCCAGTTCAAAGGCTTTTTCGCGTGTGGAGGTGATGATTATTGCGCGTGGGGCTTCTTCAAATGCTTCTTTTAGTTGTTGGATAACCCCAATAAGAATGGCTGTTGATTTGCCTTCCTTTTCGGGTGCAATCGCGAATATATCGGCACCTGATTTTATCTTTGGTAAGCAAAGCGATTGAATTTCTTTAGGCTCTTCATTAAAGCCAAGGTCAGTGATTGCAGATGCAAGAGGTGGAATTAGTTTTTTGAGTTTCATGCTTCCAAATTTGAAAGTGCAAAGATGGTGAAAAGTATACAAACAAAAATGGCCCTTTGTGATAAAGAGCCATTAATTCCATTAAAAAGCAAGTAATTGTTCCCTGCTGTATTATTTTGTTTTATGCATAATAAGCAATAAGGCTTTTGCCAGCGTACATTTCAACACTGTTGTCAACTTCCTTAACTTTAAGGCTGAAATCAGGATTTCGTTTTTCAAGAAACTGATTAAGACGTTGCATTAACAATGATGCTTTATTGTTATTTCGCTTGGTGATGAAATTATCTAATGCAATTAAAAATGAAATTTGCTTATTCTTTGCTTTTGATGTTATACGAAGATTCATAGCTTACATTTTTAAAGTTATTTTGACAAGTGTACAGTTTTAATTGATTAAGGTTGCATTTTTAACAATTAATAACGTTCTGTCGTTTTGTGTGTATCAGTTGTTAATTATACTTAATCCATTGAAAACCAATCCTGCAATTTCAGTTACAATTTGCGTGCCAAAAATAATTTAAAGGGATCTTACGCATTGTCTAAATAATAAAGGGTGCTAACAGTTTGTCAGACACCCTTTTGTATGAAAGTATTAGGAGTTTTATAATGAGGGGCCGGCCTGTTCAAGTTCTTGTCCCTGAGGTGTATCGGTGTATTTTTTAAAATTGTTAATGAATTTTGTTCCTAAGTCTTTCGCTTTCTGTTCCCACTCAGAAGGATTCGCATATGTATTGCGAGGATCCATTATTGCGGGGTCGACATCATGAAGTTGTTTTGGTACTTCTAACTTAAAGATTGGAATTGTTGTTGTTTCGGCCTGTTCAATTGAGCCATCCAATATGGCATCTATTATCGCTCTGGTATCTTTTATAGATATGCGTTTGCCGGTGCCATTCCATCCAGTATTAACTAAATAAGCTTTTGCACCGTGTTCTTCCATTTTTTTCACTAGTTCGGCACCATATTGAGTTGGATGAAGAGATAAGAATGCTTCTCCAAAACAAGCTGAAAAAGTGGGGCGTGGTTCGGTGACGCCTAGTTCTGTTCCTGCCAACTTGGCTGTGAAACCTGATAGGAAATGGTATTGGGTTTGCTCGGGTGTTAGCTTTGAAACAGGTGGCATTACACCAAAAGCATCGGCCGTTAAAAAGATCACCTTTGTGGCATGGCCTGCTTTCGAAACCGGTTTAACAATGTTGTTAATGTGGTATATCGGGTATGAAACACGTGTGTTTTCAGTTACTGTATTATCAGTGAAATCTATAATGCCATTTGAATCAACAGTTACGTTTTCAAGCAATGCATCTCTTTTGATGGCGTTATAAATGTCTGGTTCACTTGTTTTGTCAAGATTTATGGTTTTAGCATAGCAGCCACCTTCAAAATTAAACACGCCTTCATCATCCCAGCCGTGTTCGTCATCTCCTATTAATTCTCTTTTAGGGTCGGTTGATAGGGTGGTTTTTCCTGTTCCGGATAATCCAAAGAAAACAGCAACATCACCATCTTTACCTTTGTTAGCAGAACAGTGCATCGAAGCCATTCCTTGCAACGGAAGGTAATAGTTCATCATCGCAAAAATACCCTTCTTCATCTCGCCGCCGTACCATGTTCCACCTATAATCTGCATCTTCTCAGTTAGGTTGAACATTGTAAATACTTCGGAGTTTAACCCTTGTTCTTTCCAGTTGTTGTTGGATGTTTTTGAGGCATTTAGTACAACAAAATCAGGCTCGCCGTATGTGTCTAATTCGTGTTCGTTGGGGCGAATAAACATATTTTTAACAAAGTGAGCCTGCCATGCTACTTCTGTAATGAATCTAACCTTTAATCGACTGTTTTTATTGGCGCCGCAATGTGTGTCAATAACATATAGCTTCTTGTTTGATAAGTGAGCGCATACGTTGGATTTGATATCTGTCCAGACTTCCTGACTAACTGGTTTGTTGTCGTTTTTTGAATGTTCAGACGTCCACCAGATTGTGTCTTTTGTAATTTCATCATGTACGATGTATTTATCTTTAGGGGAGCGACCGGTAAATTTTCCTGTCATAACATTGATGGCTCCGGATTCGGTTATTTGGCCTTTTTCATATCCTTTTAATTCCGTGCTTAGCTCATCTAAATATAAATCTTCATACGATGGGTTGTAGATAATTGTTTTGGGATTAACAATTCCATACTTAGTTAGGTTAACCATAGATTTTACTGCTTCCATTTTGTTTGTTGTTAATTGGGTTGCTTACAAATTGAAATTAATATTGGTTTTTGTGTGATTTAATTGTGATATAAATATGCTAATATCTTTGAAAAATTAACTAAACAATACGAAAAATAACAAATTAGTACAAATAAAAATACTGAAATAGTTCTTTATTATCAGTTAATTAAGAAGTATATCAGTAAGTGCTGTGAATTGA
The DNA here is from genome assembly GCF_016612505.1 of Carboxylicivirga marina. GTDB lineage: Bacteria > Bacteroidota > Bacteroidia > Bacteroidales > Marinilabiliaceae > Carboxylicivirga > Carboxylicivirga marina. The sequence goes on along the minus strand of NZ_JAENRR010000006.1, from coordinate 30,921 downwards.
AGTGCTAAGATTTGTTATTTGTTATAAAATAAACAAATATATTTACTACTTTGTTTTTGTAACCGGTGTAAAGAGCAGTAAATGAGGAAGAAAAAATTAATTAAAGAAAATAATAGGCAATGAAGCTTCTAAATCGTAATTGGTGTTGGAAATATTGCTGAAAAATATCTTTTATGTGATGTTTTGACTGTTATAAAAGGCTGCTTTTTAAATAACTGATAGTTTTGGTATCTTTTGTGTAGATTGAGCATTATTGTGTCAAGCAGCCTTAACTGACTTAGAAAATTGTCAATTGTGAAGCTTGTTTCGAATAGCCTTCAAGAGTTAATAATTTCTGCTTAGCTGCTAAGCCACCAGCATAGCCAGTTAATTTACCGTCGCTTCCAATTATTCGATGACAAGGAACAATAATTGAGATGGCATTTGCACCATTGGCTGATGCAACAGCACGAATAGCCTTTTCATTTCCTAATTGTTGTGAGAGTTGCAGGTATGTGTTCGTTTGACCATATGGTATCATTAACAATGCTTGCCATACTTTCTTCTGAAATTCAGTTCCGACAAAAAGTAATGGAATATCGAAGGAGTAGTGCTTTTTTTGTGAATAAGCATCGAGTTGTTGGATGGTTTCTTTAATGATTGGAGTTGTCTCTTCTTTATATTGAGCATTTAAGCCTTTTTGCAGGCGCTTGTCAATTACTTCTCTCATTTTTCGGTAGCGCCAGTCGCAGAGGCATAGCTTATTTTCATATGAGCCAATTATTAATTCGCCAAATGTACTTTTGTAGTACTGGAAGAAGATGTGTGGCATTGGATATATTGCTAATGGTAGTTGTGCAATATATAAAAAGAAAAGATGCGATAATCCCAATGAAGGAAAAATCGCATCTCGTAATATTATAAGTTTATAATGTGAACTAATTATAGTTTTGCAAAGAAATCGTTGCCTTTATCATCAACAATTATAAATGCCGGGAAATTTTCTATTCTGATTTTGCGAACAGCTTCCATACCTAGTTCTTCAAAATCCACCACTTCAACGGATTTGATACTGTTTTTAGCCAATATTGCAGCCGGGCCTCCGATTGAGCCTAGATAAAAACCACCATTGTTCTTACATGCATCGGTTACGGCTTGCGAACGGTTACCCTTAGCCACCATAATCATTGAACCACCTTGTTTTTGGAAAACATCCACATATGGGTCCATACGACCGGCAGTTGTAGGTCCAAAGCTACCAGAAGCCATGCCTTTGGGGGTTTTAGCAGGTCCTGCGTAGTAAACCGGGTGATTCTTAAAGTACTCAGGCATTGGTTTGCCTTCATCTAGCATTTGCTTAATTTGAGCATGGGCAATGTCGCGTGCTACAATTAAGGTTCCTGAAAGGTTAAGGCGCGTTTTAATCGGATACTTGCTTAATTCCTTCAATACATCTTCCATGGGTTGATCTAAATCGATATCAACTGCTGGTGCCATGTGTGGTGCTTCTTTAGGTACAAAGCGCGAAGGATTCTTTTCCAGTTGCTCAACAAAAATGCCTTCTTCGGTAATTTTACCTTTAATATTTCGGTCGGCACTACAACTAACGCCTAAGCCAACCGGGCAAGATGCTGCATGGCGTGGCATTCTAATCACACGTACATCGTGTACAAAATATTTACCACCAAATTGAGCTCCCACAGTACTGTCTTGGCAAATTTTCTGAACCTTGGCTTCCCATTCAAGATCACGAAAAGCCTGGCCACCATCATTTCCTTCAGTAGGTAAGTGGTCGAAATAACCGGCGGATGCTTTTTTTACTGTAGCTAATGTAGCTTCGGCGGATGTACCACCAATCACCAATGCTAAGTGGTAAGGAGGGCAGGCTGATGTGCCCAGATCTTTAATTTTATCCTGAACAAACTTGCTTAGGTTTTCTTCTGTAAGAAGTGCTTTTGTTTGTTGGTACAAGAATGTTTTGTTACCTGAACCCCCACCTTTAGTCATAAACAAGAAATCGTACTGAATGCCTTGCTCAGCATAAATATCAATCTGAGCTGGTAGGTTAGAACCTGTATTTTTCTCTTCAAACATTGAGAAAGGGACAACCTGTGAGTAACGAAGGTTTCTGTCGCGATAGGTTTCGTACACACCTCTTGACAAGTGCTCGGCATCATTGGCTCCGGTGAAAACATTCTCGCCCTTTTTACCCATTACAATAGCTGTTCCGGTATCCTGACAGGTTGGTAATTCGCCCTCGGCAGTTACTACCTGGTTCATTAGCATGGTGTGAGCAACAAAACGATCGTTATCTGAAGCCTCTTCATCCTGTAGAATGTGTGCTAGTTTTTCAAGATGAGTAGGTCGTAAATAGAACGACACATCAGCAAAAGCTTCTTTGGATAATACTTCCAAACCTTTAGGGTCTACTTTAAGAATTTTTCGTCCATCCACTTCAATGGTCGAAACATAGTCTTTAGTAATTAATCTGTAAGGCGTTGTATCCTTTTGAATCGGAAAGGGTTTTTGATATTTAAAATCAGCCATAATAGAAGTTGGTTATTAAGCAGAAGTCAATAATTGTCATCGATTGAATGTTATTCCAGACGATTGACTTAAGCTGTAATTGTTTATGTATTTATAATTAATCAGAATGCTAAAGTGAACTATTTATCACCGAATTGCAAATCTAAAATTATATCACAACTCATTAAAGAAATATTGCAATATTTAGCGTTAAAAAAATATAAACTGCTGTTGTTTGGACTTTTAAAAGGCAATCAGATTTTCTATCTTTCCATTATGGAAAAAATCGAAAACCTAATCATCGAATTTAGTGAGTTCATTTGGGGAACTCCTTTGCTTATACTACTCCTTGGAGGAGGTTTCTTTTTTATGATTTATAGTAAGTTAATGCCCTTTCAATACATTGGTCATGCTGTAGATATCTTAAGGGGGAAATATGATGATCCGAATGAAGCCGGGCAAATCAATCATTTTCAGGCCTTATCAACGGCACTTGCAGCAACCGTAGGAATGGGTAATATAAGCGGAGTTGCTGTAGCAATTACGGCAGGAGGGCCCGGTGCTATTTTCTGGATGTGGGTGAGTGCTGTTCTGGGTGTCTCTACCAAATTTTTCACGGGTACACTAGCTGTGATGTTCAGAGCAAAAGACGATAAAGGGGAAATACAAGGCGGACCGATGTATATTATTACCGAAGGTTTAGGAAAAAAGTGGAAGCCAATGGCTGTGTTTTTTGCCATTGCTGCTATGTTTGCCGTCTTTCCGGTTTTTCAGAGTAATCAGTTAACACAGGTGTTTCGCGATATCGTACTCCAACCCAATGGTGTTGAAACGGGATTCACTTCCGATTTAATTACTGGTGTTGTAATTGCACTGACAATGTCCGTAGTGATTTTTGGAGGCATTAAACGTATTGGTAAAGTAACTGCCAGTGTTGTGCCCTTTATGGTATTGTTATATGTCGCTATTGTGTTGTTTATTATCTTTTCTCACCCCGATGAATTAGTTGGTGCTGTAGCCATAATATTTAAAGATGCATTTAGTGCACAATCGGTGTTGGGTGGAGCAGTTGGTATCATCATCATTACGGGAATTAAACGAGCCGCATTTTCAAATGAAGCAGGCATTGGTACGGCGCCATTGGCACATGGTGCAGCTAAAACGAACGAGCCTGTGCGTGAAGGATTGGTTGCTATGCTTGGTCCGATTGTGGATACGCTTATTGTTTGTACCATGACTGCTTTGGCAATATTAGTAACCGGAGTGTGGCAAACCAGTGATGCTGATGGTATAACCTTAACAGCACTGGCTTTTGATAAGGCTATACCAACTTACGGGCCATATTTATTGATACTTTGTGTTATGTTTTTTGCTTTGTCAACCTTGTTTGCATTTCCATATTATGGCAACAAATGTTCGTCTTATCTTTTCGGAACCAAGTCGAAAAATATATACAATGTCGTAAGTGTTATCAGTGCAGTAATTGCAGCGGTGGTTTCCATTGATGTTGTTATTGCTTTTATTGACTCGGCTTATGCCCTAATGGCATTTCCTAACATGATAGCAGCCATTTTGCTGGCACCGCATGTTAAAAGAGCTACGGTTGATTATTTTAAACGATTAAAAAATAATTAGAAATAACTGTAACTACCAGCATGGTTTAGGCGTCATACTTTCTAAACGCATAATCTTTAGACTATGAGAAAAACAATATTATTGGCATTGGTGGTGTTATCAGCCTCAATAGCCACAGCCCAAGAAAAGGAAACACGTCAGGTTGATGATTTTTCAGGCATAAGTGTTTCATCAGGTATTGACTTATACCTAACGCAATCGAGCGAAAATTCACTGGAGGTGGAGTGTCGAAAAGGGGATATCCATAAATTAATAACTGAAGTTGAAGGTTCGACCCTTAAAATATACATGAAGGGCAATAGTAGCTGGAATTGGAATAGTAAAACGGTTCCGAAAGTATATGTGTCATTTAAGCAAGTAGAAAAACTGATGGCTAGCGGTGGTTCGGATGTATATGGTCAGAACGTGATTAAACAGGACTATTTGAAACTTAGTACCAGTGGTGGTGCTGATGTGTATGTTGAGGTTAATACCAAGGTATTAAAAATGACCACTTCGGGAGGTTCTGATATAAAAATTAAAGGTACAACTGACAAGTTAACGGCCTCTTCAAGTGGTGGTTCAGATATTAGCGCCCGTGAGCTTAAAGCCCAAACAGTCAAAGTGACTACCTCGGGTGGATCTGATGCAATTGTGTGGGCCGAAAAAGAAATCGTTGCTAACGCAAGTGGTGGAAGTGATATTACCTATCTTGGTAATCCTGAGATTAAACAATTAAACGAATCGGGAGCCGGAGATATTAGTCATCGTTAAGTATATATTCAATAATATTTGTAAAGCCGTATCATTTTTTGTGATGCGGCTTTTTGTTTTATTAAGATGCTTTACAAATAGATATTAGTTTTATTGTGTTTAACTAAAAATACTATCTTCATAAAAAAAAGATAATGCGCCTACCCCTCATGCTTTTATTGTTTTTGGCAATGACTGTGACTGCATATACACAATTGCCAGATTGTCAGATAAACGATTATCGAACATATGTAAAGTTTAATGGCAACAAACTTGTTGAACGAACAGAGATTTCACTTCAGATAAATTCGGCTAAAGGAACTGATTATGCCGAAATAGAAATCCCCTATACCAAAGGGAATAGCATTAAAGAGTTGGAGGCTGGAATTTATGATTTGTTAGGTAATGAAATCAGGAGCTTAAAACGAAAGGATATCACCCATGCCAATGCTTTTTCATATGACCAGTTTCATAGTGATGACATGGTGCTTTCATTTGAATTAATACATAATCGTTATCCCTATGTATTAAAATACAGTTATCAGGAAGAAGTGAATGATTTTTTGTATTTGGCCTATTGGGTACCTCGCAGATATGAGAAAGTACCTGTTAAGAGTGCATCACTTGAGCTTGAATTACCGAAGGGAATAGATGCACAAGTGTATGAGCAAGGAGTCGATTCAGCTAATGTGCAGCATTTTTCAGATAAAGATGTTTATAAATGGGAGGTTGAAGATGCGAGTTATGTTGAACGCGAGAGGTTTGGCCCACAATATCGCGAGTTGCAAAATAAGGTCGTTATTATACCTGAGCATTTTTGTTATGGGCTGGATGGAAGTTCACATTCGTGGAAAAGTTTTGGCGAGTGGTTATCTCGACTAAAAGCCTATCAAGGAAATTTATCTGAGACAGAGAAAACAAAAGTAAGGCAGCTCACAAGTAATTGTAAAAGCGAGCTTGAGAAAATTGACGTTTTATATAAATACATGCAAGATAACACTCGCTATATCAATGTTTCGTTGGATATTGGGGGATTACAGCCTGAATCGGCGCAATCCGTATGTACTAACAAATATGGCGATTGTAAAGCCTTAAGTAATTACATGCAATCCATGTTGAATGAAGTTGGCATTCCATCGATTTACACAGCTGTATTTGCAGGTAGGAATCCAGTTAAAGTAAAAGAAGCCTATCCATCGCAGCAGTTTAACCATGTCATATTATGCGTGCCTATGGCAAACGATACCATCTGGCTCGAATGCACTGATAACACATCGCCCTTTAATCATTTGGGAACGTTTACTCAAAACCGAAAAGTACTATTAATTGATGATGAAAACAGTAAGCTCGCAATTACGCCTGCTTTAAAAATTGATGATGTATTAAATGAGTATAACACACATGTTAATGTGGCGAAAGATGGCGAGGTAACAATGTATTCAACAGCCAGGCTGCAAGGTTATTATTTTGATTACCTCAAAGGTCTTGATGACGGGCTTGCAGAAAGAGAGAAGCTGGATTATCTGGAAGAACTTGAAATGTTCGAGCAGGCCGATATTCAGGATTACGAGATTAATCGTCTTCATCGCGATTCAAGCTATTTAAACCTATCTGTTGATGCTAAGCTTAATGGTATCATCGAACCAATAGGTAGCCGTGTATTGCTTAAACCATTGCGCCCCTTCTACATAAAGCTCGACAAGCCAGAGAAGCGAACACAAGAGCTTCGTTTTAATTATCCATATAATGTAAAGGACTCTATCGCAATTGAGTTACCGCGTAATATTAAAAATGTTTCGGGTATAAAAAGTATTCATATCGAATCTGATTACGGATCTTATAAAAGAGTAATTTCCACTGAGGAAAATAAGCTAAGCATTTATCGACATATCATTATTAATGCCGGCAGTTATCAGATGGATGACTACGAAAAGGTATATCAATTCATCAAAAGCTGCTCGAATGCTGAATTACAAAAAGGCATGATCACATATCAATAACTATATCTAATCCCTCAAAAATGAAATCAATTGTTTTTACCTTACTCATTTTATGGATGGTTCCTTCTTATATGGGAGCTCAAAAAGCAGAATTCGGAGTGTTACTTCCTTCTGATATTCAACTCAAAGAGTGTAGCTTTGAGAAGGATGCTGCAGCTGTTGTAATTTTCGACAAAGGAAATTCGTGGTTTGTTAATACCGATGATGGATTTGAACTGCGCTTTGACCGACATATAAGAATTAAAATTTTTAATGAAGCAGCCTTTGACCAAGGTGAATTTGAAATACCATTGTTCCAAGATGATGATGATAAAGAAAAGGTAGGTGAAATTGAAGGCTATACGTTTAACTTTGAAGATGGGCGACTTATGCAGATTCCACTCGAGCGCAAAAATGTGTTTGAAGAGAAAATAAATAAAAACTGGTATACCAAGAAGTTTGCAATGCCCAATATTAAAAGAGGTTCTGTTATAGAAATTAAATACTCGGTTTATTCGCCTTATTATATGCATTTAAAAGATTGGGAGTTTCAAACAGATATACCAACCATGTATAGTGAGTATACGGTTAATATGATACCGTTTTATTCATATCGTTACCGTATACAGGGAGCAAGTCGTATGGATCATTTTAAGTCTTATGAGAAGAGTGGTTTCGGGAGAAAGTTTTCTGGTATTCCTTTTAACGATATGGTTTATGAATTTGGATTAAAAAATGTGCCATCTTTTAAAGATGAAAGTTTTATATCATCGCGCAACGACTATATTAAAAAGATTGATTTTCAGCTGTCTGAAATTAATTATCCACAAGGTTATTCAAAGCAGTTTATGAATACCTGGCCTGATATGGCTGAAGAGCTACTTGATTATACAAATTTTGGAAGATACCTGAGAAAAGCTGAGAAGTGGGGTGTAAAAACCTTTGCATATTTATTAGAAAAGTCAGAGGAAGACAGATTAGATGCTGTATTAAATTATATGAAAGAGGCTTATAAGTGGAACGGCTACTCTGGTAAATCTGCTCGCTCCTCTTTTAAAGAGTTTAACCAGAAGTTAGCAGGTAATTCAGGAAATATAAACCTGAGTACAATTGGTGCATTGCGTGCTGTGGGATTGAAGGCTTCTCCCGTTATTATCAGTACGCGTGATAATGGCAAGGTGAGTGATGATTTTCCTTATTCAAACCTGTTTAACTATGTATTGGCATTGGTTGAAGCAGATGGCAAAATGCGACTAGTGGATGCCACTGAAGATATGTGCCCAAATAACTTAATACCATCGCGCTGTATCAATGGTAAGGGTTTTATTGTTGAAGAGGATAGTGAGAGCTGGGTAACTATTTCTAATAGTGCAATTTCTATTGAAGAATATAATCTGGCGATAGAAATTAACTTGAAAGAAGATAAATTACAAGGTCGTTTAATGGCGAAAAGTACTGGTTATTTAGCGCTAAATGAACGTGGAGAATATCACAATGATAAGGGAAAATTGGAAAAAGAATTTATGCAAAAGGGCTTCAATCTTATAGAAAATATAAATGTTGTGAACCTGTACGAAATGGCATTGCCTTTTAAATACAACTTTGAATTTACGCATTCGTATGATCGGATAGATAATCAGTTAGTTATATCTCCTTTTATAAATTTAGCTGAACAAGAGAATCCTTTTAAACAAGAAAAGCGTGCGTTGCCTATTGATTTAATTTACCTGAAAGGTAATAGGTACATATCAACTATAAACATTCCTGAGGGCTATGAAATAGAAGAGCTGCCATCGTCACATAGCATTACCAATGAGAATGTCATGTTCAGTTATATAGCTGCGGTCAAGGGGGATCAAATTCAAATTATATCGAGTTACAGCTTTAAAAAAGCGAACTATTCGGCTGAGCAGTACAAAGACTTGAAGAACTTTATGAATACCGTGACCTCAAAAACGAACTCGAAAATTATATTAACCAAGGTTGCCGAAGAAGTAGTAGCGCTTTAGTATTTAACTGCAAAGGTTGCAGAGCAAACAGAATATTACCAGACTGTTTTTAACGAATGTATATCCATCTTCCCCTTTCAGGGGAAGTGCCGAAGGCGATGGGGGATAGTGTATGACGCTACGTTATCTAGTAAAAAAAACATCTCACCTAAATCCTCTCCTTGAAGAAGAGGAAGTGCTCAATCTGATAGATTCACACGCTATCGAACTGGTTCTCTCATGTAGTAACAAGTTTTTTTATCACGCGAAAGGAATTCACACAATAGTTGTTAGTTATTACATCAAACATGTTCTTCAAGCAGCTGAGCCTTGCTTTTAAAATGCCTGTGCAGATAAAAAAGACAAACTGCTGCGATTAAAATGGCACTGCCGGTAATGAGAATCATATTGGTCCTGCCACCATATGACTCCACCAACGATTGGTCGAGCATGGCTTCTTCATCAACTATAAACCGTAAGGAGAAACCACATGCATTAACTGCCGCATGAATAATAATGCTTATTGAAAGGCTTCGTGTGTGGTAATATACCCAGCCAATAAAGCCGCCGATTACCATGCCGGTAACAAATTGCCAGGGGTTGAGATGCACAAAAGCAAAGAGAAAGGCAGACCAGAAGATGGCCTTTCGTGCTGAATATTTTTTGAGCATGCCATCCAATATTATGCCTCTGAAAATGATTTCCTCAAATAAGGGTGCTGCAATAACCATTGTTACAAAAGCGCCAAAGCCATTCATTTCGGCCAGCTCCTTAAATAACTCCTTAAACATATCGGGCATGGGAATTAGATTACCCACTGGCGAAACGATGCCAATCAATAGTCCAATGGCTGCTAAAATGATGAATGGTAATAGTTGTGGCGATTCAATTTTGCAGTTATAGCCCCTTAAATTCGTTTCATTTTTTCTAATAAAATGGCCCATAACAAAGGCAGCGGCCATCATCACAATGTAATACACCATCATGGCATATTCTTTACCGATAATTGGTAAAAGTACCATGTTAAGAGGTGTGAAAACCAACATGCAGCCAATTACAATGCCAGTAAGTCCCCAGCTTTGTGCCAGGCTTGGGTATGATTTAGTCATATTCATTATTACGTTTTTTCTGAAGGGATTAAAGATATAATTATTCCTCAATCGCCTTGGTTGTTACTGATAAATATTAAGCTTCAATGAGTAATGCGTATTAACATGTGAGCTTTACTATTTCATCTTTTTTTTCTACTCTTCACTCTTAACTTATATGTCAGGGCTTTAATCTATAATATTTAATTAACAGAAGCCCGCTACGTTCAGGATTCTGTTTTTTTGATGATTATTCAAATAGCAGTAAATGTGAAACACGCTCGCTCGGCTTATCGCAAAACTACAAAAAGCTGAGCGAGGGTGTTTCTGCCTTTCGCAGCTCTGCAAAACACAGAAACTGACTCGCTCAGTTAATTGCAGACCTGCGAAAGACTAAAACGAGCTCGTTTCTGCTTATAACAGAGCTGCAATTTCTTGAGCGAGCGTGTTTCGAGGTTTCGCATCTTTGCAATAAGGTGAAACGAGCTCGTTTCACAACACTGTTTATCAATGGGTGGTTTTAACTAAACAACTTTACTCATGCCACTGTCAGCTTATTATTAGTAAATTTGACAAGCGAGCGTTAAAAAATGGTGGTTGAGTCTAAAAAGATATAGTTTGATAAATGACTTATAGGATTTTTTTTATTAGTGTAGATTGAGGAATATCAGTTAATTATAAACGAAAAGTTATGTTTGAACTTGAGTACATCGAGAAAGATAAAATCGCCTATCTAAAAACTAAAAGCAGTTATTCTAAGGCTGATGTTGAAGGTTTTCTTTTAAAAGCTACTGAGTTTGCCAAGAAATTTAACTGTTATAGGATTCTATTGGATCATAGAGATTGTAAATTTGAAGCCAAAATTATTGATATTCATCTTATTGCAAAATACCTCGATAAATATGGGTTCAATAAAAAATATAAAGGAGCCGTTGTTTATAACCAAGACTCTGAAAAATATGGATTTGCTAATACCGTTGCTTATAACTGGTCTTTTGGAATCATGAGATTCTTCGATGATTATGAGATGGCGAAAGAATGGTTGCTTGAGAACCAAATGGAAACTGAAGACTGATAAGAAAAGCCTGATTTGATAGAATACATATCGATTGATTGGGCAAGGATATATTTAGGATTCACTTAGTTTATAATGATTGACTATATTTTTTTTGACAGCTTATCATCACTAGCTAATCATGCTCCAGTTCATTTTTTCGCGTGCCAGTTTCTTTAGCTGTTTAATCAGTATGTAGTTCTCATCTTTTTCTAAAACCGGATCGTCGGCCAATATAGCTTCGGCTACCTGGCGGGCAAATTGCAGTATCTGACCATCGCGTCCCAGGTTGGCAATTTTAAGTGAGAAAGGCAATCCCGACTGTTGGGTACCTTCCAAATCGCCCGGACCACGCAACTTCAGATCTGCTTCGGCAATTTCAAAGCCATCGGTTGAGCGTGTCATAATATCCATACGCTTGCGGGTTTCTTCCGATAGTTTGTAGCCGGTCATTAGTATACAAAAGCTTTGGTCGGCACCACGGCCAACACGGCCTCGTAGCTGGTGCAATTGCGATAAGCCAAAGCGTTCGGCACTCTCGATGACCATCACCGATGCATTCGGCACATTTACACCTACTTCAATTACAGTGGTCGACACCAGTATCTGTGAGCGATTGGCAGCAAATTCCTGCATTTCGGCTTCTTTTTCGGCCGGCTTCATTTTACCATGTACCATGCTCACTTTATAATCCGAAAACACCTTTTGCATATAATCGTAACCCTCCGCCAGGTTTTTAAAATCCATTTTCTCCGATTCTTCAATCAGTGGATAAACCACATACACCTGACGACCTTTTTCGAGTTCACCCTTGATAAATTTGTTGAGGTTGTTTCGACGATTGTGGAAATAATGAGCTGTTTCAATAGGCTTTCGTCCGGGTGGTAACTCATCAATTATCGATACTTCCAGGTCGCCATAAATAGTCATGGCCAGCGTACGCGGAATTGGAGTTGCAGTCATCACCAATATGTGTGGTGGTTGCGTATTCTTTCGCCACAATTTAGCTCTTTGTGCTACTCCAAAACGATGCTGCTCATCAACCACTACAAGGCCTAGGTTGTTAAATATTACCTTGTTTTCGAGCAAAGCATGGGTGCCGATCAATATTTGCAATTCACCACTTTGTAAATCCTGGTCTATAATTGCACGTTCTTTCTTTTTTGATGAGCCGGTTAAGAGTGCCACTTTAATATTCAATCCTTCCACCATCTCGCTGATGGTTTCGAAATGTTGCGTAGCTAATATTTCAGTTGGTGCCATCAGGCAAGTCTGAAAGTTATTATCCAGGGCAATCAGCATCACCATTAATGCCACAAGCGTTTTGCCCGAGCCCACATCGCCTTGCAACAAGCGATTCATTTGCTTGCCTGAGCCCATGTCGCGACGTATTTCTTTAATCACGCGCTTTTGAGCATTGGTTAGTTCAAAGGGTATCTTTTGCGAATAGAATTCATTTAAATAATCACCTACAGTACCAAACAGGTAGCCTTTAATAGCTTTTGTTCGCTGATTGCGCTGCCGTAAAATGTTGAGCTGAATGTAAAACAGTTCTTCAAACTTAAGGCGAAGCTGTGCTTTTTCCAACAGCTGTGCATTGGGCGGAAAATGAATGGCCTTTAGCGATTCATGTAAGTTCAGAAACTTGTACTTTTCAATGATGCTGGCAGGCAGGCTCTCGGTAATCTTTCCCTGAAACGATAAAAAGATATTCTGCTGTAGTTTTTGAATGGTCTTGGAATTCAAAAAGCCCTTCTTCATCTTTTCGGTGGTATTGTAAAAAGCCTGAAGCGATGCACTTATCTTTGCTTGCCCCTCATTCACCTTTTCCAATTCGGGGTGCACAATGTTTATCTTTCCGTTAAAGGCCGATGGCTTGCCAAATACGATGTATTCAGCCTCTGAGTTAATGCCTTCTTTTACATATTTTTGCCCTTTAAACCACACAAGTTCAAGCACGCCCGAGCCATCTGTAAAAGTAGCAGTCAATCGGCTTTGTCGACCCGAACCCACGGTTTTGAGCGATGTAAAACGTCCCTTAACTTGTATATAGGGTAATTTAGCATTCACTTCTCTAATCTGATAAAACTTACTTCGGTCGATGTATTTATACGGAAAATAGAAGAGTAAATCTTCGTATGATGCTATTTTGAGTTCTTGTTTTAAGAGCTCAGCACGCTTTGAACCTACGCCTGGCAGGTAGGTAATATTTTGCATCGACAAATCAGACATAGATGCAAAAATAATATTTATAGCTAATAAACAGAGTTCGATAAAAATTTTAAAACTCAGGTTTATAGATTAAGGATTGAGAGGCGGGAAGAAGTGGTCTGCTTGACTGGCTTCATCTTTAAGCAGCTTTTTAATTTCCTTTATTTCCTTTTTAGAGAGTGGTTTATTGTTTTGCGATTGATAGTAATCCGCAATCAGTTCCTGAAGGTTATCTGATGATATGTTTTTTGTAGAATACTGCTTTTTGTGCTTGTTCAGCAGCCAGCTGTACATTGAATTAATTTGTTCTTTAGAAGATTTGGATGAAGTTTTTACCAGTTGATCGAAATAATATTGCTCACTACCGAGATAATGCTCACGCTTTAGTTTTATCTGCTTCATTATTTGTCGAATGGTGATAAGCATCATCCACAAACAAATTAGTATGAAGCATGTAAGCAGTATGAATTGTTTGAGGCTCAAGCCCATAATTAATAAAGGTTCTTCGGCTTCTATTTCAGAGTTTTCTACAGTGTTTGTGTTTAAAGAATCGCGCATACTTGTTAGCATACCCAAATCGGGATTAGCTTTTATGGTAATGGTTCTTGCCTTGCTTGAACGTTCATATTGTTTGTTTAAATAGGGATTCCACCAGGTAACAGTTAAAGGCTCTATCTCAAACTCACCTTCCTTTTCGAGCAGGTAGCGATATTTTTCAATTCGAAGTCCGTTGGCATCCTGACTGGTTCGTGTATCCTTTAGTTGCGCCTGACGTGGGTAAATGCTCGACCAGTTATTAGCCTCCATGGATGTTTCTGGAATAAAGGCTGGTAAGGTGCCCAGAGCCCTAATGGTGACAGTACGTTCAATTACTTCTCCCACTTTCACATCATCCAAGGAGCTGTTCCATGTATCACTGATATAGGCATTTTTTGACACCAGCCATTCCTTGCCCTTGAATTCAGCAGGTGCTTCTTTGACCCTGATGCTAAGCGGTTTTGTTTTTAATTGACGAATGACTCCTTTGTAATCTCCTTCGGGCGGTGTGGCGATGCTAATATGCATTTCTGGTATGATGATTTCGCCGCTTTCAAAAGGAAATATGAGGTAGAAGAGTTCAAGGCTTGCATATTGTTTGTTGTTAATGTACTGAATGCCGCTCACAGTTCGCTTAAAAGGCAGAACAAATGCGTTTGGAATACTCACATTGCCTAAATCAGGCGAATCGGTAAACCAGGTAGAGGTATATACTGTAACAGTTGCTTTAATGGGCTGCTGCATGTATACATTGTGTGTATTGACTTTTAAAGTAGCAAAGTATTGCGCATGAAGACTCAGGCTTAACAAACTTAGGCTGATGATATGAATGCTATGTTTAAGAAATACCTTCATTATTTAAATATCACTTGTTTCTTTAGTGTATGGATAATGCTTTTCCTTCTGGAATTTAAAACGACGCCTGAGAAATTCACTAGGATCAGCCGATATTTTTTTGAGCATAATGTTTTTGGCATCTTTTTGAGTAGCTTGTTCTTCCAGACTTTCGTCTGGCCGTTCCAGTTCTTCAGCCTTCGATATTTGAGTTTCTACTTCATCTGTTATGCGTTTACCATCTTTAGGCAATTCATCTACTTCTGTATCGGAGCTTAGTTCTTTATCTTTTGTTTTGGCTTGAAACTCTTTCAATGGCTCACTTTTTTTATTTTGGTCGAGTTGCGTTACCTGTTCTAATGGTACAGTAATCGAATCTCGCTGGAGTATCATCTGTTGAGTACGTTTAAGGTTTTGCCTGGCGACTTCCATTTCCGGATTTAAAGCTATTACTTCGTTAAATGCTTCTTGTGCTTCTTCCAGACGCCCCATTTGAATGAGCGTTATAGCTTTATTGTAATACCCTGTTTCGGTGCTGTCATGAGAGAATACTTCCAGGGCAGCTTCATAGTTTTGTGCCTTAAAATAGGCTGTGCCTTTGTGTTGCAGTGACTCAAAGGTTAGCGCGGCTTCCTCAAATAATGAATCCTTCATCATGGATTGAGCCCGATAGTCGTTGTTATACCACCACCTGGCATTTTTATCAGTAGGAGAACATGATTGTATAAGGAAAATACCCATCCACATCCAAAAGATTGACCACCCTTTTCGGAACCATGTCAGTATAAGTAATAAAACTGGCAAAATAAGCCACCAACCTTTATTGTCCCACTCTTCATCATCGACTTTATCTTTTAAAGTAAATGATTTGTTATCCCTAACTAATTTGGCAATACTCTCTACATCTGATTTATCCAGGGTGAGATGCGTGATGCTTACTTTATTGTTTAAGCCGGTATTTTGAAAAACTGACATATCGGGTTTGGCGATACGTTCTTTTCCATTTTTATCTTTTAAAGTAAGGCGTTTGTTTTTAAAAGAAGGCATGCTTCCGCCATCGGCTGTTGCTGCCGGAATGATATTAACCTTATGGATGCTATTATTACAAAAGGTCTCGATGTAAGTCGCATCCTCATTCGATAATTCATCAGTTATGAGCAACAAGGTACTAGGTGCATCGTATTTTCGTAATAGAGAATCGACAAGTTCTATCGCCAGTTGCAAGTTAGTTCCTCTTACGGGCATCATGGCTGGGTGCAGATTCTCGATATGATGCCTAATAATACTATAATCGTTACAAAATGGCACTACAATATGGGGTGTGCCAGAATAAGCAAAAAGGCCAATGTCTGTTTCTGGATTGGCATCCAGAAGGTCGCTGATTTTTAATTTCATCCGCTCTAGACGATTGGGAGAAATATCTTCGGCCAACATGCTGTGTGACAGGTCTAAACCAATTAATAAGCTTGCTGCTGCATTGCCTTGCGGAATATCTTTCATTTTCCATGCCGGACCAGCCAATGCTATAATGATGGAGCTGCAGCAGAGTACAAAGTCGAGTATGGGCAGCCAAAAAGCACTTTTTGAACCTTTTACAAACATATAAGGCCTCAGATGGGGAGCGACTAATTTTTGCCATTTCTTATTCTCCCGATTGGAAATATACACTAAAATGAGAATGGCCAACAAGGGTACAAATGCCCAAAACCAAAGTGGCTGGATAAAATGAATATGCTGAATGATATATTCGAATTTATTGAACATTCCTGTTTATTAATGATGAACTCAGTTTAATAATGGCCAATAGTAATTGGTGAATTAATGCCAGAACCAACGCTAGTATAAGTGGATAATGGTACAAGGTAATTGTTGGTTTATATTGCATTTCTTCCCATTCAATAGGTTCTAATTCGTTTAAGGCATCGTATGCTTTGCGTAGCTCTACTGGGTCAATGGCAGCAAAATATTGTCCGCCGGTTGATTCTGCTATATGTGTTAAAGTGCTTTCATCCAGATCTGAACCAGTGGCTTTAGTATCGCCAATGCCTAAAGTATAAATGGTGATGGAATCTTTTTTAGCCATATTGGCTGCGTCAATGGGAGAGATGTCACTTCCGCTATCTACGCCATCGGTCAATAGGAGCAATACTTTATTTTCGATAGTATCTTTCTCAAAAAGCTCAGAAGCATAACCAATGGCATTGCCAATGCCGGTCATTTGTCCAGCCATGCCCACGTCGGTTTCTTCAAGTTGCCATTTGATAAAATTTAAATCGGTGGTGAGTGGACTTTGCAAATAGGCATTGGAGCCAAAGAATATAAGGCCTAAGCGGTCGCCTTCGCGCTCTTCAATAAACTCGGCCATAATGAATTTAATAGCTTCCCAACGTGATAGGCGCTGCTCATTTATTACCCAATCGCGCGTATCCATGCTAAAGGAGATATCAGCCGCAATAAAAAAACTACGCGAATTTTTCACTTGCATTTCAGGTTCACCACTCAGTTGCGGATGCGCAGCAGCCCCTATTAATAAGGCCCAGGTTAGCCAAATAATCAATTCGTTAAAGATTCCTCGTCGCGATACCCAGGCAGCTTTTTTTGCTTTTAAGCCAGTTAATTCAGATTTATGCTCAAAGCGTGGGTGCAACATGGCGGTTCTCCTTTTCTTGAAAGACGGTAGTAACCATCGAACGATTAGTGGCAACGGAAGCAACAGAAAGAACCATATGTGAGCAAATTCAAACGACATGTTTATCTATCCAGGTGATACTTTGAGCGATAAAGCAATTAATAATTTCGGGTTTTAATTGTGAGTTTTTATAAAGGCCTTTTTGAAAAGATTCAAATGTTAGCATATCGAAACATGGTTTCCTCATATGAAAATTTAGAAACCCAAACCATTCTATGTCATCTAAAGAAGCTATTTCTTTTCGCGGGAATTTATGTAGGCATACTTGTTTTAGAGTATTATTGGTGAGATTTGCTTTTTGAGCCATTGATAGTGTTGTACTGTTTTTAATATCAAGTAATCGATTGATGGCAATCCTTCTGTATTTATTGCGATGGTATTGAACCAATTTATATATTAAAAAACTAATTATTAGAGCAAAGATGAGGTATAGTGATACTATCCATCCGATAGTGTCGAAGCTAAATGGAATATTTTCTGGTTCAATTAGTGTATTTAAGGTATCGTCCATTTTTCTATCTGCTCTTAAAAATGCTTTTTATTTGATCTTCTAATGTCTGTTGTGTGTTTAAATAAATAACTGGTATTCGGTATTTTCGTTGAAGCGTATTGAGTTTGTCTTTTAGTCCATCATTATCCTGTTTTTCAGATTGGATGACTTTTGACTTCGATTTCTTCCAGAACAACTGTTTTTCTCCGTCAGAAATAATCATGTTGTTTTTGTCAGTAATTAGATCTAATTCATCTTCAATGTGTACGCAAATTACATCGTTATGCTGGGCTATTTTTCTAATGAGTTTATAGCCATTTACGGTACATTGCGAAAAATCGCTGATGATTGAAAGAATATAATCGTGAGTGATGTAATTGGCTATACGTTTGAGTGAGTGCTCAAGTTGTAAACCATTATTTTTAATGTGTTTCTGATTTAATAGTATGGCATTGTGTTCACTTACTGATTTTAATAATTGGAGGACAGCTTGCCTGCTTCTTCTAGGTGAAAACCAATCCATTGTATCATCATTAAAAACCAGGCCGCCACAGCGATCACCCTTCTTAATGGTTCTAAATGCTGCTAATGCTGCAGCCTCAGCAGCAATAACAGACTTCAGGTAGTTCTGAGAGCCAAATCGCATATAAGATGATTGGTCAACAAGTACCAATGCCGGACGCTCCTTTTCTTCATTAAATACTTTAGTATGGGTTTTCTTGGTTCGGGCGGTTACTTTCCAATCAATGTTTCGAATATCATCGCCTGGTACATAGTTACGTACTTCCTCAAAATCCAATCCTCGTCCACGCATCATGCTATAATGCCTACCAGCTAATATTGAGCTCACTCGTTGCCTGGGCAATATATCAGTGCCAAGAATCAGGTGTTCCCATTTTAATAATGCTCGAAGTGTAACCGATACCTTATTCATGAAATCATTAGATAGCAACTGTTTTTAATAACTCATCAATCACCTGGTCAGGTGTGATTCCGTCCGCATTTGCTTCGTAGCTAAGTATAAGGCGGTGGCGCAATACATCATGAATCACCTCTCTGATATCATCGGAAGTAATATAATCGCGACCGTTAATCCAGGCTAAAACTCGACTGCATTTGTCCAGGGCAATCGTACCGCGAGGACTAGCTCCAAAGGCCAGCCACTCTGTGAGTTTGTTACTATACTCAGATGGGAATCGAGTCGCATTAATGAGGTCTACAATGTATTGTTCAGCTTTTTCTGATACTTCAATACCCTTAATTTCTTCACGAGCTTTAAAAATTATATCGGTATCAATGTTGGTTAAGTTTGCTGTGTTACGTTTTGATTCTTCACGAACTAAACGTAGAATGGCTTTTTCGGCATTTACATCAGGATAATCAATGAGTACCTTCATCAGGAAACGATCCATTTGTGCCTCTGGTAGTGGATAGGTTCCTTCTTGCTCAACTGGATTTTGAGTGGCCAAAACCATAAACAAAGGCGCCATCCTGTGAGTTTTGCCAGCAACAGAAATTTGTCGTTCTTCCATAGCTTCAAGCAAGGCAGACTGCACTTTAGCTGGTGCCCGGTTGATCTCATCTGCAAGAATCAGATTGCTAAATATGGGGCCTTTTTGGAATAAGAATTTTTCGTCACTGTCTGGTTGGTATATCTCTGTGCCTGTTATGTCAGATGGCAATAGGTCCGGTGTAAACTGAATTCGACTAAGTTCAGTATTAAGTTCTTTGGCCAGGCTTCTAACTGCCCGGGTTTTTGCTAACCCAGGCAAGCCTTCTAACAATATGTTGCCATCTGCCAATAAGCCAATAATTAATCGGTCGGTCAATTTTTCCTGCCCGATAATGGATTGGTTAATGCGCTCTTTTAGTTCTTGAACGACTTGGTTCGTTTCCATACAAAGAATTTTTGTGCGATCTAGAGGTAGAATATGCAGACTGTAGAATATGGCTAATTCATTAAGTTAAATGAATCGTCTCAATGACATTATGCCAGTGTCTAATGATAAAACAATAAAAGTGATGCCTGGTAAGTTAGGCATCACTTTTATCGATTATTACTTTGAACCAGAACCTGCCTGGAGTTTTTCCATTACCTGGTCAAGAGAGAAGCTTGCTGCTTTTTGACGAGGAGGATACTTTTGAAAAGTCATTAAGAAATTTCCGACATATGTTTGAGCAGGAACCAGTAGGTAGGCCCTGTCAATTAACCAATCGTAGTATGTGTTGGATGTAACAGGTGCTCTTTCATATGGGTCTCTTCTTAAGTTCAGAATAATAGGAACTCTTAAAGGAACAAACGGTTCCATCCAGGCTTGAAAAGTTGCTTCAACACGTTGTTCCATAAATATCAATTTCCACTGATCGTAGCGTAGGGCAGTTAAGTCACCATCATCTGAGAAATAGAAAATTTCTTTACGTGGACTAGGAACGTTTTGAGGATTCTTCAAGTGTTCAGTCAAATCATAACCATCCAGATGAACCTTATATTCTCTGTTTAATGTTTTTGACTTGTGCCCCTTAAGTAGTTTGTTTTTGATGTCAGTCTCCCCACCTGCAGCCAGGAATGTTGGTAACCAATCCATGTGGTGTACAATTTCGTTACTAATTGAACCTGGTTTAACTACACCAGGCCATCTTACCATACACGGAACACGCCATCCGCCTTCCCAGTTGGTGTTCTTTTCGCCTCTAAATGGAGTTGCAGCTGCGTCAGGCCATGTGTTGTAATGAGGGCCATTGTCAGTTGAATAATGAATGATTGTATTATCAGCAATGCCTAACTCATCCAGTAAATCAAGGAATTGACCAATGTGCATATCATGTTCAAGCATACCGCATGTGTATTCATCAGCATCAGGGTATTCTTTTTTGATTTGAGCCATTTTTGCATCACTCACATGTGTTCTGAAGTGCATTCGTGTGCCACTCCACCAAACAAACCATGGTATTCCGGCCTTCTCTTGTCGACGAATAAAATCCATTGCAGCAGCAACCGTTTCATCGTCAATTGACTCCATTCGTTTTTTTGTTAGAGGGCCTGTGTCCTTTATAGGGCCATCAGCGCTAGATTTTATGACACCACGTGGACCAAATTTTTCGCGAAAAGTTGTACCATCAGCAAGTACCATATCTCCAGGATAATCTTCATTTTCTGGTTCTTCCTCGGCATTCAGATGGTATAAATTACCCAGGAACTCGTCAAAGCCATGATTGGTAGGAAGGTGTTTGTCCTGATCGCCAAGGTGATTTTTACCAAATTGTCCTGTGGCATAGCCTTCATCTTTTAATAAACCTGCTATGGTTGGATCTTCTACTTGCATACCAAGTTCAGCACCTGGCAATCCTACTTTAGATAGACCGGTACGATATACACTTTGGCCCATGATGAAACTTGATCGGCCGGCAGTACAGGATTGTTCACCATAATAATCAGTGAAAATAATTCCTTCATCAGCAATGCGATCAAGGTTAGGAGTTGTATACCCCATCATTCCCATGGTGTAAGCGCTAATATTAGAACGGCCAACATCATCACCCCAAATTACCAATATGTTGGGTTTTTTGTTTTTTTGAGCACTTAATGCAATAGTAAGCATTAAAATAGCACTCATTAAAGAAAGTTTTCTCATAAGTGTTAAGTTAATTAATAATTACGTTTATGTTTGTTTGTATTTAATAGTAAACATATCCGAAATGGAATTGTTTTATTGTAAATCATTTCTTTAGGTAAAAGAGCAAGCTTCAATTTCCATTAATTTCCTGATTAATTCAAATCAAAATGGAAAGGGTTTAGAACATTCTTTTAAATAATACATGTTAAACATGCGGAGAGCATATTTTGGAAAGTTAATTTAAGGAAGTATTTAATAAAGAATTGAAGCGTAATCGTTTAAAAAGAAAACATATAGTTTTATTGTCTAAGAGTATTTATAATTTAGTGTTTAATTAAAATTGAAGTGGCTATTTTTTTATGAAATCATTTTTATATATGGGTTTCAGATTTGAAGAGTCATAGCTCAAAAAAATATTTTGAATTACCTAATGTGTATTTATGAGAAAAATAGGATTGATAAATGCGTTGTTGCTAATGTTTGTATTCAATGCTTCGGCCCAAATATTTAGCAATAAAGTAGTTGGGGAGAAAAAGCTCGAAGAACGAGATAGCCTCAAACAGGCAGTGTATCCTTATATGTTACCAATATGGGGTGAGAAAGTGACAAAACTTGGGTTTGACTTACCGTATTCGGCAGGTTTTAGTACACAGTATTTTTATCAGGAATCAGATATCTTAATCAATAATTTGTTTGTTGGTTTTAATGATGGTACCATGTACGATTTGGATGAGATTGTTCGATTTAATAAGGCCACGGCAAGAACTAACAGTATTAGCGTAAGGCCTGATGTTTGGTTGTTTCCATTCCTTAATGTTTATGGAATTTTTGCCCGTTCAAACAATGATACCAATGTTGATTTTGGTGTTTATGTACCTGGAGAATTTCATCTCGATCCGGATTTAGGTTTTCAGTGGAATTGGGTGAAAGCAATGGATTTTAAAACAGAAGCAAATTTTGAAGCAAGTACTTACGGATTTGGTTTGACGCCAACAATGGGAGTAGGTGGTGGTTTTATTGCCTTAGATATGAATTGGAGTTGGAGTGATATTCCGGAATTAAGTGAGCCAGCTCGAATTTTTGTTTTCGGACCACGCTTTGGTAAAAATTTTCAATTTGGAAAGCCAGGTCAAAGTTTAGCCGTTTGGGTAGGCGGATTTAGAGTGAAAATGAACACTGGTACGAGTGGTTCTCTGAGTATAGATGAAGTGTTACCAGGATTTGATGATCAGATTACTGGAGCCTACGAGAAGATAGAAAAAAGCCAAATGGCAGTAGATGATTGGTGGAGTGGTTTGACAATTCAAGAAAAAGCAGACCCAATTAACATTGCAAAGAGGACAGCGGCAAATAAAGGTCTATCTGTTGCAGGTTCTGTCGTTGATGCAGCATCAAGAGCTGAAACCGTCCAGTATTCGCTGGATAAACGACAGGCAAAAATGTGGAACTTTATAGTGGGCTCGCAATATCAATTGAATAAAAGCTGGGCTTTGCGTGCCGAGGTTGGTTTCTTAGGTACTAGAACTCATGTCATTTCAGGTTTGCAATATCGCTTTGGATTATAACTCGCCATATATGATAAAAGGAATGGGCTGGTTGCTACTGCTAACATTGCTGTTTTCAGTGGATGTAACTGCGCAATCTAAAATTGATTCATTGATTTTTAATGGTCAATATTTGTCAGCTTATGAGTATGTAAATAATGTTGACTCATTAAGTATTGATATGGCATTAAAAAAAGTAGATATTGCCATAAACTATCATCTCAATTGTCAATATTTTAGAGAATTTTCCTTCGTGAATTTACGAAAGGGAGAAAGCTTAAGTAATCTAAGATTGAAAGCTGGCTATGGCGCTACGCCTATCAAGTTTGATGTTGATAGCTTTTTACAACGATTGCATTCGGATTATCCAACAGATCATAGGGTGTCGAAAGTACTGGGTGATTTTTATAACAAGGTGTATTACGACTTTGGTGATAGTTGGGGAGAGCGCTCTGAAGTATTGTTAGAGAAAAGTAATAGCTACTACTTACAGGCTTTTGAAAATGGTGTTTACGATTATTATAGCTTGTATGCATTAGGATATTATCAGTCATTGAATGAAAACTATTTTGATGCGCAACGATGGTTATTGAAATCTTTAAAGCTTAAGCCAGATGAAGATTTAACAAATTATAGTTTAGCGGTTACTTATCTGTTTGATGGCTTGCCACAGAAAGGAATTCGGTATGCTGAACGTGCATATGAGCTTTATAGTGATTCATTGAGTAAATCTGATGCTGCCCGAATAACTGGTATCCTTCACTTGAAAACGCAACAATTAAATGAGGCAAAAGTTTTCTTTGAGAAAGCTAATGAGCTGCATCCACAGTACCGTCCAAATCAGATGTACTTATTAAAGGTTGCTACTGAATTAGGTGATGATTCCTTATCTGTAAAATTGGCAAAAGAGGTTTTGATGGCTGAAAAATACTCCCCGGAGTTAGCAGAAGAAATGAATAGCCTGTTTCTACAAGTTGATAAAATTGAATGGTTGTGTCAGGTTTATGATGAGGTCTTAGAAATTTATTCGGTTGATTCTGAAGTGTGTGGTAATATTCGTTTTCATTATGGTAAGTTGCTTTATAAAAATGGACAAAAACGTGAAGCCAGGAAGATGGTGAAACAATCCAGAAAAGATTTTGAGATGGTTTTTGAAAGTAATCATCAGGTTTTTGATGCCATTGAGCAAACACTGGCACGTATAAAATAATGACTTGTTTTCCGCGAATAAGTAGGGTTTAGACCTAAAGCATGATAAGTATCATGAAAAATTAAGGATTTTACACAAAAAAATACATTCTTATTATTGAACTCTCAAATAAATTAATAGTTTTACGTCGGTTAAAAAATAACCAAAACCAATGATGTCATTGGGTTACCTACAACGGAAGGTAATTTTTCGCATTGTTTTTTTGCGATAATATCTGAGAGATGCACATTAGAATTTATTCGTAATTCTTAAATTTTCCACAGAAGCTTCTCTCAGATTTTTTTATGCATATCCTTTAATCTGGTATTTGTTTTTAATGAGTTGAATTTAAAAATTCGTTTCATCAAACCCAGGTCGAACAAAAGTTCTTGCTTCAGGCACAAACTTCTCTAATTCACTTCTAAGTTTTGAAAGGTGCCTAAGTAAATTCAGAATGCTATCTTCTTTATTAGGTATAAACTTTAGAATGTTTTCCCACGCTATAAGACTTTCATCAATAGCTAATAATGCAATTTTAGCTGAGCCATGAGCATCATATGTATCTAAGTCTGAATGTTCAACTTTTGATAAGCCATTTACAGCCCTGTTTATTTTGGCTGGAATAAAAAGCTGAAACCAGGTAATCGTTTCGGTATCTTCGTTTATTTTCAAATTAGGTTGAGCTACAATCCGGCTTTCTAACTCCATTTGATTGGATTCTAACCAACGCTTTACTTTTTCGGCATATGACTCTGCTTGTTTCTCAAGCGAATGCTTCACTTTTTGCTCAGGTTCTTCATTCTCAATTTCCGAAAGTGCATCATCCATAGCGATGCCTTTTTTAGAAAGCTCTTCTTCAATCAATTCTGTAGTAGCCTTAAGAATGACTTTTATTTGCTTATCATCCTGGGGTGCTTCTGTTTTGTTGAAGCTCTCTAATTCTGAATTAAGCGAGAATGAGCTGCACTTGTCAGTAAATTCACATCTCTTGCATCTACCATCGCAATAATTGTGGATGCCGGCAATATGATGCGTATTCTTTGGTTCTTTTATTAGCTTCTTAAATTTATCAATGTCATCCCTTAAAGTTTCATCATCCTCTTCAGTGAAATCAGGTAAGAGATTTGAAAAATCAATGAGGCCTTTGTCTAGGTGATGGCTCGAATCGTTGTCACATTTGAAACTATGGCAAACATTGCAATGACCAGGAAAAGGGCAGTCGTTCTCGTCGAACTTACATGTCTCAATCTGGACCATACTTTGTTCACAATGCACATGTTCTGAGTCCCAATGGTCAATTATAAATTGATATTTGACTTTAGAGGTCACCTTCTCGGGAAACATAAACTCCCAGTTATAAGCCTCTAAAAGGCTTTCCAGTGAAGTTAGTAAGCTGGTTAGTTGTCCCGATTCTAATTTGTCACATGCAGGAAAGTTATACTTGTCAATACCAGTTATTGCCGAAATTTTACCTGGTTTTCCTTGTAAAAACTCCTCGGCAAAACACGATTCTACTTCAGCATCGTATTCGTCGGTATCGGTATTTTTTTTAGGTGCTTTTGTAATAGCATCCTCAATAAGTTCAATTAACTGCTTTATATATGTGTTCATTCAGGTTGTTCTCTTGGAAGTTTATTTATTAGCTAAACAACCGCATTCATAAAGTGTTTAATTTTACTGCAAAAAGAATTACTTCTACGATATAATCTCAATCAATGCCACATCAAATATTGTAAGGGCATATGGACCAATTCGACCACCAGAACCTTTCTTACCCCAACCTAACTCAGGAGGGATATAGAATTTATACCTGCTTCCTACTGACATCATTTTTAAACCTTCGGTATATCCTTCAATGGTATCATTTAGTGAAAATTCAAGTGGAGTAGCATCTTTGTATGTATCATCCAGGATTTTACCACCTAAGAGCATGGCTCTTTGATGTACTTTAACTGTTGAGTTTTCATTTGGTTTTACCCCCTTAGCCTCCTTTATAATTTCATACTGAAGGCCCGTTGCTGTTTCTAAAATGCCCACTTTGTTTTTATTTTGTAATAGAAACTCCTCTGTTTTTTTTCTGTTTTGACCTGAAGAACCACTATTTTGCTTCTTACCTTTGCCTTTTGCCATATAATATATAGTTTGGCACAAATATAAACGCTTTCACACTTTGATTAAATTGTGAAACGTTTTTTACACTCAATAAGCATGAATTAATGAATTGGTTTCAGGTTAAAAGTTACTCTAAATATTTACTATCGGCCAGATATAAAATGGGACATGGCTTGCACAGTCCTTTTGTGTTTAATTTAGTTAGGGAAGTTATCAATTGTCGACATCAGTATTATGCATTTCAAACAATTGATGAGCTTAGGCGCAAGCTTTCTGCATCAGAAGATGAAATTGAGGTGCTTGATTATGGCGCAGGGAGTGTTTCTTTAAATAAGAAACGCCGGAAGGTGGCTGCTTTAGTGAAGAGGTCGTCCATCTCCAAGCGATATGCTGAAATTTTATTTCGTTTAATTGCTGAAATTAAGCCTGATAATATTATCGAATTAGGTACTTCAATTGGAATAAGTACATCATATCTTGCTTTAAGTGACAAAAGGCGCGATGTGTACACAATTGAAGGGTGTCCGCAAACAGCGCAAGTGGCCAAGTCAACTATTGAACATTTGAGATGCGATAATGTAAATCACTTAGTAGGTCAGTTTAAAGATGTATTGCCTGACCTCGCGGGGAAATTACAGAAGCTTGATTTTGTGTTTTTCGATGGTCACCATACAAAAGAAGCTACCATAGATTATTTTAATGTTTGCTTACCGTATGCTGGAAATGATACCGTTTTCGTGTTTGATGATATTCACTGGTCAAAAGGTATGGAGGAAGCCTGGGATATTATATGTGCTCATCCTAAAGTGACTGTGTCAATGGATTTATTTCAGTTGGGTATCATCTTTTTTAAACGAGAATGCCAAAAGCAACACTTCATTGTACGTCTATAATTTAATAGTGAGCGAAAAGATTATATTTGTATTCAAGTGATTAAGAAAAACAATCAACTAATCATAAAAGTTTTTGAGAAACCTGAGCCATAAAAACCTGAACTATGCATAATGAAGTTATTCAAATTACTGATATAAAAAAGTTTTATCATGTAGGAACCGAAGTTGTAAAAGCTTTGCAAGGGGTTTCTTTAAGTATAAATAAAGGTGAGTATGTTGCCATAATGGGACCTTCAGGTTCTGGTAAATCTACCTTGATGAATATCATCGGAGCATTGGATACTCCAACAGGAGGTACTTATGTGCTCAATGGAACTGATGTAAGTCGCCTTACCGATGATAACCTTGCTGAAATTCGAAACAAAGAAATAGGCTTTGTTTTTCAGACTTTTAATTTGTTACCACGATATACAGCTCTAGAAAATGCCATCTTACCACTTATTTATGCTGGTGTTTCAAAAAACGATCGTGTCGCCAAAGGAAAAAAGGTTATGGAGAGTGTTGGCTTAACCGACAGGATGCAGCATAGGCCTAATGAAATGTCGGGTGGGCAACGCCAGAGAGTAGCTGTAGCCCGTGCGTTGGTTAATGATCCCTCAATTATATTAGCCGATGAACCAACCGGTAATCTGGATTCCAAAACATCGGTTGATATCATGCGCTTGTTTGATGAGATACATAAACAGGGGAATACAATCATATTAGTGACACATGAAGAGGATATTGCTATGCATGCACATCGTATTATTAGATTGCGCGATGGTTTAATTGAATCTGATTTGGTGAATAAAAAGATTGAAACACTTTAAAAACATCGCCCTTGTAATATTAGGCTTGTCTCGTTTGATCATAGCTTATTTTCTCTACTTTAAATATGAGATTGATTGACTTCATTTTTCAGTTCGTTTGTCAAACAATTAAATGGAATGAAAAATTCGATGAGATCCGAAGTTGTAAGAATGGAATTTTTTTTTATATTCGCAGATAAGTAAAATAAGAAATAACACAATTATATTAATGTTAAATTGAGTTGCTATGTATTGGACACTCGAACTTGCCTCTAAACTAGAAGATGCACCGTGGCCGGCCTCAAAAGACGAATTGATAGATTTTGCAATTCGTTCAGGTGCGCCTCTTGAAGTAATTGAGAACCTTCAGGAAATTGAGGATGAAGGAGAAGTCTTTGAAAGTATTGAAGATATCTGGCCGGATTATCCGAGTAAAGAAGATTTCTTTTTTAATGAAGATGAATATTAAGAGAGCAAAAAAGGGGCGAAAGCCCCTTTTTTATTTTATAGATTTTCTGAGTCCTCGAATTGGTAATCATCGTAATCATTCGCCATTTCTTCCATTTTAGGCAAAGGTACATGCTTAAATATATCTAATCTGCTCTTTGGTCGTATCGATTCGAGCCATATAAACCCTTGTAGTCTCACATCATCATTGGGTAATATGTATGGTGGATTAAGGTTGCCATTCGGGTCTGTTTTAAGCTTTATTCCTGTTATTTTTCTGTTGCTTAAAAATAGTGATAGCGAACTGCTTTCAGCCCTGTTGACCCCAATAACCATTTCTTTATCCTTGGGGTAATAAATAGTTTGCCCATTACCATCAACATCAATGCGATATATTTCATTATTTCGAATATGCCCAACCATGTTTCGTCCTTTAATTTGATTGTAGCTTAAACTGTCTTCAGGAGCAATGATGAAGGCATTATTGGTTAATTCAGCTTTATACAAAGTGTTGTTTCTGCTAAATAGTTTTATTGTTTGAGCTGTCATCTGGTTTTCTTGGGCCCAAATGATTGGTGTTTTGTAAAAAGTGTTCGTCGAGTCCCTCATGTCATACACCATGGAGTCACAACGACCCTGCATATCAGTTCTGAAAAATTTGACATTATAATAGGCTTTCACTAATCGACTTTGTTCTTCAACGAGGGGAATAGCCTGTAATGTGTCAGCGTGAAGAAAAAGTGTGTCTTTCTGATAAATCTGAAGCAACTGAGCTCTCTTGGTCGCCAAGGCATATTTACTAATTTCATTGTAATAACCATAGTTGCCTGCAATAATCATATTATTGGTCGTATCATGCAATTCAAAGTTATTGAATGCTTCACCTAAACCTTTTTGTCGATCGTAATAAATAGTATCACCCTTTAACAGGTTCTCGGTACCTTGCACATAACTTTGTGTTTCGCCTTTATACAACCTGGCTTTGTCGTTCATGGTGTCGTAAATACCATTCTCGCTATATATCAGGTTGTTGTCGCTATTGATGAAGGTGGGGCCTAGTATACTTGCCACTTCAGTTACAGTATGGTATTTTAATGTGTCTGAAAATATAGTGTACTTTGGATTGTGAACTACTACCGAATCTTTAAAATGGACCTCACTTAAATCTGGATAATAGTAACCCCAATCGCTTATTAGTGTATTCTGACCACTTAAAACTTCGCCGCCATTATAATAATAGCCGAAGTTTCTTACCCGATCATAATCAAGAAACTCAGTATGTACTGTAATATCTTGTTTTACGATTTTAACATTTTCACGAACTTTTGCGATACCATCAGAACTATCGTAGGTTAAGTAGTCTCCGTATAGGTGTATCGAATCATTTTGAATGATATGAATGTGGTTAAATGCCTCGATGTACTTTTTGCCTTTAAGCTCATGGATGTAAGCACTATCGCAATACATCAAGGTATTCTGATGCCTAAGTCTTACACTGCCTTTAAGAAGTTTAATGTTAGGGCCAAGATTTGATCGTTGATTAAATGAATTCGCATGTTCAATCTGAACGCGTCCTTTCTTCTGTGCGAGTAGAATACTTGGAGCTCCAATAATGAAAAATAGTATGATAAGTGAGGATATTCTAATTTGCATTTTTTGTCTTCATTGTTAGATTGCAAAGTTGCTAAAAAATATGCGTTATATAAAAGATGTCATTTAAAGTCTATGTCTTTTACTTTTAATTAGACCATTTGAGAAGCCGCTACACGTATAATTACATCGTTAATGATTGATATCGCATTGAAATGCATATATAACCTGTTTTGTTGGTTTCTATATTACTAATATTTAGCGCTTCCACTCATATCCATATCTTATAGCTAGCTTTAAACTTCATATAAAAGTTGTAATAAATAGATAAGTTACTATTATTAAGAGGTATTATTCGATGCTAAATTCAAATTCGGTCGATTTTAATAAGATTTGATATTGAATAAAGCTCGAATTTATCTGGTTTCATATATATTAATAATTGCCTCCAATATTATTTAGAAGGTCTAAGGTCACCATCGATAGTCTATCTTTCGAAAATATCTAAAAAACTTTCCACCACCAACCCCCACCAAATCAATTCTTAAGCCATACTCTTCCAAGCTGCCTCATAAATTTTTCGTTTTTTAATTTGGAGATACGAAAAATACTCCCTTATTTTGCACCCGCTTTTGAGAACAATGGTTCACATGAAAGGCAGAGTTGGTAAGGGTTTAGGCCGATTACTGATGTGTATTGAAAGGTAAAACCAAGGGTGATATTGACAAGGGCGGTTAGAGTTTATATCTTAGCTATCCTGTCAAAAAAAAGAGTTTAAAATTTTCGAAAAATACTTTTGGAAATTAGAAATAAAAGTCTTTATCTTTGCAGCCGCAAAAACAACAATGGTTGTTTGAGTTTGCAAGGTGTTGAAGGGTTTAAAAAGGGGAGGAGATAGTAAGTTTTAACTCGTCAATCTTTTTCAAAAAAAAACTCAAAAAAACATTTGGTTTGTAACTAATAAAGTTGTTACCTTTGCAGCCGCTTCTCAAACGAGAGATG
>NZ_JAENRR010000069.1 GCF_016612505.1 Carboxylicivirga marina | reverse complement strand
AGAAAAAAGAAACCAAAGAAGTCTTACTCTATGAATTACAAACGATTATAAAGTCATGTTAACTAAACGACATTGATTGAGGTAGTGAAAATACTATGGAACATTGCGGATGTCATCTATAGGTGCATTATGCAAATAATAGATGACATCCGTATCTTCATCTTTCAAGGGGCTGTTTAACATCCCGACCAGTGGCGAAGTTGGCTTTCATTTTTTGTATTTCGTCCTGCAGCCCTGCAGGAAGGATTTTAAAATTTGTTTTTGGTCTCGCAGGTCTGCAATAGCATTTTACTAATTTGTTTTTGGACTTTGCCGTCTGCAGGAGCTCTAACAAATTTGTTTTTCAACTTTACCAACGATCAGGTTCGATAACAAATTTGTTACGGAACTTGATCGATGAGTAGGTCTGAAAACTAAAAAGAGAATTGTTTTTTGTTGCTTGCCTTGTGTTGGTTTTATCTATTTTTAGCTTGAATAAACTAACACACATCATGAATAAATTAACGCTTATCATTGCCGGACTAATACTTATGATTTCCGGTATGTCAATGGCTCAGGTGCAGGAGCCAATTAAAGTAGAAAAGCGCCTTGGTACTGTTTTTATACAGAACGGGAAGGTGCTTAAGCCACGTGATTTAATAAATATCACGCAAGTAAACCCAGAGGCTTTAAAAAGTATGCAGCAGGCCAAGAAGAACTACGATGCCGGAGCCGTTTTTGGCTTTATTGGTGGCTTTATGGTTGGTTGGCCTTGCGGAACAGCGATTGCTGGTGGTGATCCGGAGTGGGCATTGGCGGGTATTGGAGCTGGTTTAATTGCCGTTTCCATTCCATTTTCAACAGCCTATGTGAAACATACTAAAAAGGCAGTATCCATTTATAATGATGGCTTGCCTGCAGATAATAAAGAGTTGACGCAAGTTGATTTTGGTATAACCTCTGGCGGGATAGGATTTACCATTACTTTTTAAACAACATTACGGATGTCAACTATATGTAATAATAGATGACATCCGAATTTAAAATTATAACGTTTTTTACTGCTCAGCTCTCACAACTCATCTCTTAATTTACATTTCTATTCTACCTTGATATTTCTCCATCTTATTAAAATGTCCTAAATCATCCCATTTCCCAACCCTGTATCCCTCATCCTTTTAATAAGTTTTACTAATTTCGCATTTTGAAAAAGTGAAATGAAAAGAATTGTGCGCAAGTCGCATTAAGTCAACAAAATATCATGGAATACAATTTTAAAGAGTTAGAACAAAAGTGGCAGAAGCACTGGAGCGATAACAAAGTTTACAAAGTAGAGGTAGACAATGCGCGTCCAAAGTACTATGTGTTAGATATGTTTCCTTATCCATCAGGGGCAGGATTGCACGTAGGTCACCCTCTCGGTTACATTGCTTCAGATATTTACAGCCGCTACAAGCGTTTAAACGGTTTTAATGTGTTACACCCAATGGGTTACGATGCCTATGGTTTGCCAGCTGAGCAGTATGCTATCCAAACAGGTCAGCACCCTGCTATCACAACTGAGAACAACCTGAACCGTTACCGCGAGCAACTCGATAAAATTGGATTTTGTTACGATTGGGATCGTGAGGTGAAAACTTGTGACCCTGATTATTATCACTGGACACAGTGGGCATTTATCCAAATGTTCAAGCACTATTATTGCAACCAGGCCAAGCAGGCACGTCCAATTTCAGAGTTGGCTGAGGTGTTTGCAAAAACAGGTACTGAAGGCTTGGATTTAGCTTGCAGCGAAGAGTTGGTATTTACTGCTGATGAGTGGAATGCTAAAAGCGATAAAGAACAGCAAGAGATTTTATTAAACTATCGTCTGGCTTATTTGGCCGATACGATGGTGAACTGGTGTCCGGCTTTAGGTACCGTTTTAGCTAATGATGAGGTGAAGGAAGGCTTATCTGTTCGTGGTGGTCATCCGGTGGAGCAAAAAGTAATGCGTCAGTGGTCTTTGCGCGTGTCAGCATATGCCGAGCGCTTATTGACAGGATTGGATAATGTTGACTGGAGCGATTCACTAAAAGAAATACAGCGTAACTGGATTGGACGTTCTGAAGGTGCAGAGATGACCTTTAAAGCGAAAGATTCGGATGTAGAGATGGAAATCTTTACCACACGTGCCGATACGGTGTATGGTGTGACCTTCATGGTGCTGGCGCCAGAAAGTGAGCTGGTTGATCCGCTAACAACACCAGAGCAACGTGCAGCAGTAGACGCTTATATTGTAGAAACGAATAAGCGTACAGAGCGTGAGCGATTAGCCGAGGTGAAGAAAGTAAGCGGTGTTTTCTCGGGTTCATATGCCATTAACCCATTAACCAATGAGGAAATTCCAATCTGGATCAGTGATTATGTATTGGCCGGATACGGAACAGGGGCTATTATGGCCGTTCCTGCTCATGATACACGTGACTTTGCTTTTGCAAAGCATTTCGATTTGCCAATTCGTCAGGTGGTGATTCCTGTTGGAGCAGAAGCAACAGACCCGGCTACATGGGAGGATTCAATTGATTCGAAGGAAGGCACTATGGTGAATTCTGACATTCTGAACGGAATGGATGTGAAGGAAGCCATTGCGAGAACGAAAGAATATATTGCAGAGAAGAATATTGGTAAAGTAAAAGTAAACTACCGTCTGCGCGATGCTATCTTTAGTCGTCAGCGTTACTGGGGTGAGCCATTCCCGGTTTATTATAAGGATGATATGCCTTATATGTTGGATGACTCGAAATTACCATTGACCTTACCAGAGGTTGATAAATACCTGCCTACTGAGCAAGGTGAGCCGCCATTGGGCCGTGCCAAAGGTTGGGAAACAGAAGAGGGTTATCCTTTAGAATTAAATACGATGCCTGGTTTTGCAGGTTCATCGGCTTACTACCTGCGTTATATGGATCCTAAAAACAAGGAGAAGTTAGTAGGTGAAGAAGCGAATCAGTACTGGCAGGATGTTGACTTGTACATTGGAGGTACTGAGCATGCTACAGGTCACTTAATTTATTCTCGATTCTGGAACAAGTTCTTGTTTGATATTGGTGAGGTAATCAAGGATGAACCCTACAAGAAGTTGATTAACCAGGGAATGATTCAAGGCCGTTCCAACTTTGTGTATCGCAAAAAAGGAACCAATACTTTTGTTTCATACAACTTGCGTAAAGAGCACGATGTTCAGGCCATCCATGTGGATGTAAATATTGTTCGCAATGATGAACTGGATATGGAAGCTTTCAAAAAGTGGAGCCCTGACTATGCCAACGCTGAGTTCATTTTAGAAGATGGCAAATATGTTTGTGGATGGGCTGTTGAGAAGATGTCTAAGTCGATGTACAACGTAGTGAACCCGGATACAATCATTGCTGATTATGGCGCTGATACATTGCGTTTGTACGAAATGTTCCTTGGGCCATTAGAGCAATCAAAACCTTGGGATACAAATGGTATTGATGGTGTGCATAAGTTCTTACGCAAAACATGGCGCTTGTTCTATAAAGATGACAAGTTCAATGTAAGTGATGAAAACGCAACACCTGATGAGTTGAAAGTGCTTCATCGCACCATTAAGAAAATTTCGGAAGATGTGGAGCGTTTTTCATTCAATACATGCGTAAGTGCCTTCATGATTTGTGTGAATGAATTAAATGACTTGAAATGTAACAAGCGTGAGATCTTAGAGCCGTTGATGGCCTTATTGGCACCATTTGCACCACACATGAGTGAAGAGTTATGGCATGCCTTAGGTAATACAGCTACTGTTTGTGATGCTCAATGGCCTGAACTAAATGAGAGTTTTCTGGTTGAATCATCTGTTACATATCCGGTTTCATTCAATGGTAAAATGCGTTTTAAAATTGATTTACCAGCCGATATGAACAATGCAGATATTGAGAAGTCGGTGATGGAACATGAATCTGCTGCCAAATGGTTAGACGGGAAAACCGTTCGTAAAGTCATTATCGTTCCTAAGAAGATTATCAATATTGTAGTGGGCTAATAGCATTACAACAAAATATTATAAAGCCTGCAGGATTTTTCTTGCGGGCTTTTTTTAGGTAAAAGTTTAGTACAAAGTTATTTGGTTCCCCATCGCCAAATGGTACTTCCCCGAAGGGAAGATGATTGAATCAATTCTCCCCTTGGGGAGACACCCGAAGGGAGTGGGGGCTATTGACTAAAAAATATAAACCATGCAAAACAAAACAACCATATTGAAAGAACTGCGCAGCTATATAATGCTTACTGCAGGTCTGGTTATCGGCACCCTGGGGTGGACGGCCTTTTTGATTCCTGCAAAAATCGTTGGTGGGGGATTAACCGGTATTGCTACCATCATCTACTTAACGATGGGCTTTGATATTGGATTAACATCTTTAATTATCAATGGCTTTTTAATTGTATTGGCAATGCGTGTATTGGGCGCATCATTCGGAATAAAAACCATTTATTGTGTGTTGGTAATGTCAGGGCTGTTAACACTCTTTCGTCCCTTATTTGAAGAGCCGGTGGTGTCTGAACTAATGATGAATGCCATCATTGGAGGAATGCTGGCTGGATTAGGTGCCGGTATTGTGTTCGTTAATGGTGGAAGCACAGGAGGTGTTGATATTATTGCGATGATTATCAACAAATACAAAAATATTAGCCTTGGTCGCCTGTTGCTCGGTATGGATGTGTTGATTATTACATCATCCTTCTTTTTAATAGAATCATCATCCATTGAAATGGTTGTTTATGGTTTTATGATGATGGGCATTCTGGCATATACGGTTGATTTGGTTATATCGGGTAACAAACAAACCGTACAGTTCTTTATTATCTCAAGCAAGCCTGAAGAGTTGCGTAAGTCTGTTATTTTCGATGCTGAGCGAGGTTTAACTATTTTACATGGAAAAGGAGGGTACTCTGGCGAAGATCGTCAGGTGCTGATGGTGATTGCCCGTAAGAGTGAAACACAAGAAATATTTAAAGTGGTTAAGCAGATTGATCCTGATGCTTTTATTACTGTAGGAACCGTTATGGGTGTATACGGGCAAGGGTTTGATAAGATAAAGATTTAATTTATCGCATAATATTTTTAAGATTAAGTCGTGTATTGTTAACTTGCATGCACTTCAAAACTTATACTGATGACCAAGAAGAAAGTATTTATTATTATTGCCATAGCACTATTTGTTATTCCATCTGTTTATTTTGCCATCCATCGATATAATCATCCGATTTCACCAGTGACTGAAGATACACTCGACTCGCTTGAAGTTATCGAGATACCGGAACCTGAGTTATTATATGGCTTGCCTGTGGATTCGTTTCAAATAGAAGAGAGTAATGTTCGTCGCAATCAGTTTTTGGCTGATATTTTTCTTAAAGCCGATGTTGATTACCCAACTATAAATACCATCGTTGAAAAATCGAAGCCGGTTTTTGATGTTCGTAAAATAAAGGTAGGTAACCGCTACACCTTGTTTTATAGTAATGATACCCTCAGGCAACTAAATCACTTTGTATATGCTATAGATAATACTGACTACATGGTGGTGTCGTTAACAGACTCCGTTCATGTTTATCGTGATATAAAGGAAACACGAAATATATCAAAAATGGCAACTGGCGTAATTAATTCATCGCTATGGAATGCCATGAAGGAGAATAATGTAAATCCAATATTAGCCAATGAATTGTCTGAAATATTTGCGTGGACAGTTGATTTCTTTGGTATTGAAAAAGGGGATAATTTTAAAGTGTTTTATGAAGAGTTGTATGTCGATAGTGTAAGTATTGGTATTGGTCAAATACACTCTGCATTGTTTCATCATCGCGGACGCAATTATTATGCCTTTAAATATGCCGAAGATAGTGTTGAGCATTATTTTGATGAGCAAGGGCAAAGTTTACGTAAGGCCTTCTTAAAAGCGCCACTGAAGTTTTCAAGGGTTAGTAGTCGCTTTTCTCATAGTCGACTGCATCCGGTGTTGAAAATTCGTCGTCCTCACCATGGCGTGGATTATGCTGCGGCTACCGGAACGCCTGTTTATGCTTTAGGAGACGGTCGTGTAATTGCACGCGCTTATCAAAAGCGTGGTGGCGGTAATTACATTAAAATAAAGCACAACAGTGTATATAGAACCGTATACATGCACTTACATGGTTTTGCCAAAGGTATTTCAAAAGGTACACATGTGAAGCAAGGCCAGTTGATCGGATATGTTGGTTCAACAGGATTATCAACCGGGCCTCATCTTGACTTTAGAGTGTATAAAAATGGTAAACCGGTTGATCCTTTGAAGATAGATGCGCCACCAGTGAATCCGGTTAAAGAAGAAAATATGGAAGCTTTTAGTGCATTTATCCGACCGCTGAAAAATCAATTAGATGCATTGCCATTACCAGTTAGCGAATAAGACGAATTGAAGTAAAATAAACAAAGAAAGGAGCTCTTAAGGTTCCTTTTTTTATTATACGTTCAACAGTTCTTTTATTGTTATTGGAAAGTATTTATACTCCAGGTCATGTACTTTATTGGCTACATCATCGGCAGTGTCGGTATCGACTACCTTACATTTCTCCTGGCGAATAACGTTGCCATCATCGTATTTCTCATTAACGAAATGTATAGTGATGCCCGATTCTGACTCATTATTAGCTACTACGGACTCATGAACATGTGAGCCAAACATACCCTTTCCTCCATAATTGGGTAATAAAGCAGGATGGATGTTAATAATCTTATCGGGGTATGCCTCAACATAGGCCGAAGGAACTAACCACAAAAAGCCGGCTAGTACTATTAAATCGGGCTGAATGGCGTTTAAATCGTTTAATACTGCAAGATTTTCTCTGAACTCTTTTCGACCGAATATTTGGCAGGGAACTCCAAGAGTCTTGCAACGCTCAATAACATAGGCATTTGGGTTGTTTGTGTAAACCTTGCTAATTTCGACCTTTTGATTTTCTTTAAAATATTTAACAATGTTTTCAACATTAGATCCAGAACCTGATGCAAACAGAACTATCTTTTTCATTTTCTTGTATTTGCGTGTTGTAAAAAATGCAAAAAAGTGTGACAAAAATAGGTAAAAACAACCATGAAATGTCATTTTCTTTACACGAAGTTTGAATTATTATCCACAAATGTATTTCTTTGCAAAGTTGTTTAAGAACATTTTATTAGTATTAATTTAAAAAAATTTAGAGCTATGTCAGACGTTGCATCAAGAGTAAAAGCAATTATCGTAGACAAATTAGGAGTTGACGAGACTGAAGTTACTCCAGAAGCAAGCTTCACTAATGACTTAGGAGCTGACTCACTTGACACTGTAGAATTAATTATGGAATTCGAAAAAGAATTCAATATTGCTATTCCAGATGATCAGGCTGAGAATATCGGTACGGTAGGTGACGCAGTTGCTTACATCGAAGAAAACGCAAAGTAAGAAAGAGTAGGATACGTTAAAAGTAGTTATGGAGTTAAAAAGAGTAGTTGTTACGGGGCTGGGAGCCATTACCCCACTAGGTAAAAATGTTGAAGAAACATGGACTAACCTGGTTAATGGAGTAAGTGGTGCTGCACCTATTGCTCAATTTGACGCCTCTAAGTTCAAAACGCAATTTGCGTGTGAGGTTAAGGACTATGACGCGAAAGAGTATTTTGATCGTAAAGAAGTGCGTAAGCTCGATCTTTACGCTCAATTTGCTATGATTGCTGCAGATCAGGCGATAGCTGATGCTAAACTTGATTCAGAAGATATCGACAACAATGAGGTTGGTGTTATCTGGGGAGCAGGAATTGGCGGAATTAAGACTTTCCTAGATGAAGTAACAGGTTTTGCTAAAGGGGACGGAACACCACGTTTGAGTCCTTTTTTCATTCCGAAAATGATTGCTGATATTGCACCTGGACATATTTCTATGAAATATGGTTTCCGTGGTCCAAATTTCGGTACTGTTTCGGCTTGTGCTTCTTCAACTAACGCAATTGGCGATGCTTATAACTTAATACGTTTAGGTAAAGCTAATGCTTTTGTTACAGGGGGTTCTGAAGCTGCTATTAATGAAGCCGGTGTTGGTGGATTTAATGCTATGCAAGCTTTGTCAACTCGTAATGACGATCCAAAAACAGCGTCTCGTCCTTTTGATAAAGAACGTGACGGTTTTGTGATGGGAGAAGGTGGTGCTTCAATTATTCTTGAAGAATATGAGCACGCCAAAGCACGTGGTGCTAAAATCTACTGTGAAATAGTAGGTGCTGGTATGACGGCTGATGCACATCACTTAACTGCTCCACATCCTGAAGGACTGGGAGCAAAGAGGGTTATGGCTAATGCCTTAAAAGATAACAATATTGATCCAACAGAGGTAGATTATATCAATGTACATGGTACATCTACTCCTCTGGGAGATATTGCAGAAACAAAGGCTATTAAAGAAGTATTTGGTGAGCATGCCTATAAGCTGAACATCAGTTCTACGAAATCCATGACCGGACACTTGCTTGGAGCTGCCGGGGCTGTTGAGTCCATGGCTTGTATCCTTGCCATTAAGAATGGCATTGTGCCTCCTACCATTAATCACTTTGTAGACGATCCAGAATTAGACAATGCGCTTAATTTCACTTTTGATAAGGCGCAGGAACGTACTGTCAAAGTGGCTTTATCCAATACATTTGGATTTGGTGGTCACAATGCATCAGTGGTATTTAAAGCATTGTAAAAAAGCTGTGATTAAGCCGCTTTTGCACATTATAAAACTTTTCTCTCTACGGAGGGAAAAGTTTTATAGGTTTATAAAAGAAGTTACGGGACTTAGTCCTGGTAACATCGATATCTATAAGCAGGCGTTTGTCCATAAATCGGCTATGATTCGCGGAAAGGATAAACGATTTGTTAATAATGAGCGTTTAGAGTATCTCGGCGATGCCATGTTAGGTGCTATTGTGGCCAATAAACTCTACCATCACTTCCCTAATAAAAACGAAGGTTTTTTAACTAAAACACGATCGCGTATTGTTAATCGCTCTTTGTTAAATGATATTGCTCTCAAGATGGGGCTAGGCAAATGGGTGAATGCACAATCTAAAATCGATATCTCACAAACCAGTATCTTGGGTGATGCCTTAGAGGCGCTGATAGGTGCTGTATATGTAGATAAAGGTTACCAGGTGTGTGAGGAATTTGTGCTTGAAAAAATAGTTGAGCAATATGTTGATTTAAAAACGGTTGCTAAAAAAGACAGTAACTACAAATCGTTGCTGATTGAGCGAGGCCAAAAAAGTAAAAAAAGCGTACATTTTATTACAGAGGAAAAACACATTTCGGAAGGAGAAGCAACCACCTTTGTAGCTCGTGCCGCAATTGATGGAGAAGTTATTGGACAAGGTGAAGGTTTTTCTAAAAAGGAAGCTCAGCAAAATGCCGCTCGAAATGCCCTTAAAGAGCTTCGTCAACGTCAGTCAAAATAAGTGATTAACATGTAATTACTGAAATGTGCTGTTAATTAATGTTAATTGACATGGATAATCATTTCAGCCTGCTATTTTTGTTTCCATGAGTAAAAAATTCATTCTTGGGCTTACCGTTATTATGGCTATTGCCTTGGTGGGGATTACCTATATCCAGGCCATGTGGATTCTTAATGCATCTAAGATTGAAGAAGAGCAGTTTGATAAGTCGGTTAAACAAGCCCTTGATAAGGTGATATTGCGTTTGGAGCGTGATGAAGATATCCGCCTTGCAACAGCGCCTCAGTTTAATTATTCCAATGCGAAAGTACCGGCTAAATTGCGCAACGAAAACAAGTACCTTAGAAGTAAAGAAAAGCAATTATCGGAACAAGAATATCAGGAGTTTAGTATTGAACTGAACTTTAATGCTGCCGGCGTATATAGCTTTTCAAAATATCAGAAGGATTCGTTGGTTACAACCTTTAAAGGGCGAACGAATTTTACCAGTTCAGAGCAAATAGATCCTTTTAGCGACGCCATGGCAGCCATACAGAACGATATGCGTCGTCGGAATGAAAAAAAGGAAAAGGCACAGGCGAAATACAGGCAACAAGATGAGCCAATTGAAAATCGCATTGACAATTTTCGTCTTGAACAATATATCTTTGAGTCGATAGTAGAAAAGGGAATTCAGTCGCCTTTTGAATTTGCAGTTATAAATTCAAATGGGAAGCCGGTTCATCAAACCAAAAGTTTTAGTGATGAAAAACCTTCAGAGCTATATACCAAGCTCTTGTTTCCAAATGATTATCACCCACAAGCTAATTACCTGAAGTTACATTTTACCGAAAAGCCCAATCCTATTCTGGAATCAATGGGGCTCGTAATACCATCAGCGGCATTTACGCTCATTGTAATATTATTATCCATTGTAACCATTATAATTATCGTGCGTCAGAAGCGGCTGGATCAGATAAAGAATGACTTTATTAACAATATGACGCATGAGTTTAAAACACCAATCTCTACAATTTCACTTGCTTCGCAGATGTTGAAAGATGAAGGTGTTACTAAAACGCCCAAAACG
This sequence comes from Carboxylicivirga marina, assembly GCF_016612505.1. Taxonomy (GTDB): domain Bacteria; phylum Bacteroidota; class Bacteroidia; order Bacteroidales; family Marinilabiliaceae; genus Carboxylicivirga; species Carboxylicivirga marina. The sequence goes on along the minus strand of NZ_JAENRR010000069.1, from coordinate 12,270 downwards.
CTTAAGCATATCTCAGGTGTAATTCAGGATGAAAGTAAACGTTTGAGTTTCCAGGTTGAAAAGGTCTTGCAAATGGCTATTTTTGAGAAAGGAAAATCGGGTTTGAAACTGAAGCGATTAGATGTAAATGACCTCATTCATCATGTCACAAATAACTTTAGGATAAAAGTTGAGAATCAGCAAGGAAAAATAATTGAACGTCTAGAGGCAAAAAACAGTATTATTACTGTTGATGAAGTGCATTTTACAAATGTTATTTATAACTTGCTTGACAATGCCGTTAAATACAGGAAAGGGGCTCCTGTTCTTTACGTCAAAACATGGAATAAGAACAATGGAATAGTCATATCTGTTAAAGATAATGGCATGGGTATATCAAAGGATAACCTAAAGCGTATATTTGAAAAATTTTATCGCGTACCAACAGGAAATGTTCATAATGTAAAAGGCTTTGGATTAGGGCTGGCATATGTGAAAAAAATTATTGATGACCATGGTGGTCAGATATCTGTTGAGAGCGAAATAGAAGTTGGCACAAAATTTGACATTTTCCTACCTCTAAAAAACACAAAAGAATGGAAAAAGAGTATAAAATCCTCCTAACCGAAGATGATGAAAATCTAGGTATGTTGCTTCGTGAATATTTAGAAGCAAAAGGTTTAAAGACTGACTTAATGCCTGATGGCGAAGAAGGTTATAAAGCTTTCATGGCAAACAAATATGACATCTGCATCCTTGATGTAATGATGCCTAAAAAAGATGGTTTTTCATTGGCTAAAGATATTCGAATGGTGAATACCGAAGTGCCGATCATCTTTTTAACAGCAAAGTCTCTTAAAGAAGATATCTTTCAGGGTTTTAAAATAGGAGCCGATGATTATTTGACAAAGCCTTTTAGTATGGAGGAATTATTATTCCGTATTGAAGCTATTTTACGTCGTACCAAGGGAGGTAATGCTGCACAAGAGTTTTATCAGTTGGGTAAATATAAATTTGACACACAAAAGCAGCAGCTTATTGAAGGTGACAATACCATTAAACTGACCACAAAAGAATCTGAGTTGCTAAAGCTACTTTGTACCAATGCCAATAAGGTTTTAGAACGTAATTTTGCCTTAAAAACCATCTGGGTAGATGATAACTATTTTAATGCGCGAAGCATGGATGTATATATCACCAAATTGCGTAAGCATTTAAAAGATGAGCCAAGTGTTGAGATTATTAATGTGCATGGTAAAGGATATAAACTGGTAATGTAAGATTACCTTATAAAAATATGAAACCGTTTGACCTGAGGTTAAACGGTTTTTTTGTGTCTTATCTTTTCTTAATTTCGATTGATAAAACTTTTAATAAATGGATAAGTTCAGGACCGAAGTCTTCATTGATGACAGTAAGCAGCCTTTAAAGTATGATTCAAACCTGATGTTTATTGGGAGTTGTTTTGCTTCAAATATCGGTCAGTATTTCACCGATAATTGTTTAAATACACTTGTTAACCCATTTGGCGTTTTATACAATCCATTTTCAATTGCCAATTCAATAGAGCGCTTGTTAGAGGAGCGGTCATTTACTGAAGATGAAATACTCTATGCGAATGGAATGTATCACACTTTTTTTCATCACAGTCAATTTAGCAGGATAGATAAGCATGCGTTTCTGGAGGCTGCTAATACATCATTTCATCAGAGTGTTGAATATATTAAAAAGGCTGATGTTGTTTTATTTACTTTTGGAACCTCATGGGTGTATGAGCATCTGGGGACACAGACAGTTGTTTCTAATTGTCACAAATATCCGGCTTCGGACTTTAATCGTTATATGTTGAGTGTAGACGAAATAGTGGAACGGTATGAGCAACTCTTGGCATCTATTCGAAAAGTAAACAATAGCGTTCGTTTTATTTTTACAGTGAGTCCTGTCAGGCATTGGAAAGATGGAGCTCATGGCAATCAATTAAGTAAGTCGACACTTCTGCTTGCAATTGATAAGTTAACGAACACAATCGAAGGAGCTAGGTATTTTCCAGCTTATGAATTATTATTGGATGATTTACGTGATTACCGCTTCTTTGCTGATGATATGCTGCACCCTTCGGCCAAAGCAATTGAGTATATTAGGGAGAAGTTTATAAGTTCGCAATATGCAGATGAAGATATTGCCGTGTTAAAAAGACTTGCAAAACTGGTACAGGCATCCAATCATCGACCTTTTAATGTCGCTACTGATGAACATCAATCATTTGTGCGTAATCATATTAACAAAGTAAATGCGCTTCAAAAAAAATGTACAACGCTAAATTTAAAGACGCTACTTCTGAATTTCGAAAAGCAAAGGACATAAAAAAAGCGGTCATTGACCGCTTAATATAATTGTCTGGTTAGTTAATAAATTAACCAATAACTTCTTTGTATTGCTCTGCAGTTAAAAGGTCTTCTAACTCAGCAGTATCAGCAACTTGTACTTTAATCATCCAACCACCTTCAAATGGATCTTTGTTTACCAAGTCAGGCTGGTCTTCTAATTCAGCATTCACTTCAATTACCTTTCCGGAAATAGGCATGTACAAGTCAGAAACAGTTTTTACTGCCTCAATAGTACCAAATACCTCTTCTTTATCAAGGTCTTCGTCTTCTGTTTCAATTTCCACAAAAACGATATCGCCCAACTCTCCTTGAGCAAATTCTGTAATACCAATGGTTACTACATCACCATCAATTAGAACCCATTCGTGGTCCTTTGTATACTTTAGATTTTCAGGTACATTCATGATTGAACGATTTATTTAAATTACAATGATTCAAATGTAAAGAATTTATTAAAATAATTCTATGACTAAAATACAATGTATTTTGCTTTATTAAAACCTGGTCAGTTGTAATCTACACATAGTCAGGTGTTAGTGTGTATTGTGTATTTTAAAACCCTAATAAAAATCATGTATTAAAGGCAAACAATTTATACACAACACCTGTTGTCATCACCATTCTTAATGCAATTAACCTTATTGGGCTAATGAGAATCGGAAACTAACTCCAAAATTTGAATTGGTGATTGGGTACGATAGTGAAACATATGGTGTGTTTATATTGGTATCGTAAAATAACTGCATGTTAAAACGATCACTAAGCGCGTAGTCGGCTGTAAATTTCACCTTGGTAATTTTTTGTCCTGCTGATAGCTGGTTGTATTCTTCCTGTATTTTACGAATAAAGCTGATGTTATCTTGTATTGAAAAGTCGGCACGTATATTTAAATCGTTGCTAACAGACTTCTGACTACTTCCTTTACCGAAGATGAGATTCATTTTATCGAAGCGATATCCTAAACCAATGACTATTTCGTCATTGTAGTTTTCGATAACCTGATTGTTACCCATACTCAAGCTCAAGGTACGCGCTTTTTTAATTTCAGCACGGGTAGTAATGGAATTGGTCCAGGTAATGTTTACACCAATTAAAGGATTAAACTGCTCAGAAATGGTAATGGCATTAATATCGTACTCAATAATTGGCCCGTCAGATAATTCTGGTGTTCTCGAAATATAGGCGCCCATATTATAGGTAGAGCGATAAGCATGCGTTAAATCAAACGATTTAATCACATTTTTAAAAGCTTTTACTCTTGAAAGGCCATCGTATGTCAAACGCCAGTTTGGTTGAATTTTTGACAGGCCTGGGAATTGTTCAGTAAATATATAGTTTGCACTTTTACCTGAGTAAGCTGCCAAGAAAGCTGGAATTAATACTTCCTGACTGTTTTCATTGTAGTCCCCATCTAGTCGGTTAAGTATAATCTGACGATTATTGATGAATTCATCAAATGTTTCTGAAGTTAAGGCACCTGTTCGTTCTGGTTTGTAAAATGCCGTTCTGAATGCATTAAAACTCATTGAAAAACGACCATTAGCAGTTCGTCCTTCAGCTGTTGACTTTCCGCCTATGTAATATTCATTGATGTTGCGTTCGTAGCTTCTATCAGCATTAACATCAATGCGTAATCCACGAATGGGTTCCAGGGTAAATTTAAGCGAGAAGTCGTTTCCATGGGTCATTACATACGGATTAACCATACTTTCATCTTCAGTTAGCCAGCCGTTTTTAGCTGCATCTGAAGCGAAGTTTCTATCCTGCCAGCCCAGTACGAAAGGTAAACCCGGGGCAGTAAAACCTGAGGAAGAACCCATGAAATCTGCCTTTGGTGTATAACCTGGCAGTATGGTTCCGTTTTGCTCCGAATAAGACACGCTTACATTCTTAAGTGAAGTCATCAATAGTACCGAATAATCAACAACCTTTTTAATGGCTGAATTATTCTCAGTAACTGTTCCGGTAACCATCACACGTGCATTGTCAACCGATTTTTCAGGCGTAAACTGGACTTTATTTTTACCCAGTGGCGTCACTTCACCGCGTACAGGCTTTCCTGTGGCATCAAATATCCTAACAGATGTTTCTTCTGTTTTTAGCTTGTGGTTGATAACGATCGCTTCGTCTTTATCAAGCTTTACATTTGCTTTGTTAAAGCGTACAGTTCTCTTCCCATCTTTATTGTTGGTTGTTCTTCGACGCGAGGAGCGGTATTTTTTATCCAACTCATTAAGGTAGTTAACCTTTTTGTACAATGTAGTCATATTGAGCTGACCATTACCTTGTATCACATTTGAATTGCGAATGGTGTTACCCCATTCAGGCGCATCGGTATCTGATTCAAGTAAAGGCTGAGCCACCCACTGGTACATGCCTCGGTATTGGAGGTTGGCCGACGTAAAATCAAGCATTGGCAGTTTGTTGATCGGAATAGTATAACTGGCATCAAAATTATGCTGATAAGTGGTGGTACGTCCCATACTTTGGATGTTACGCCACACTTGGTCGCGCCATTCATAATAAGCATCTCGATCGTAATCTTTATTTACGGCACCTTCCGGCTCATCAATGCGTGCGTTGGTAGTAGCTTTAAAGTTTAGTTTTAATGATTTCGTCAGGTTGTAACGCATATCAAAATAACGATTCCAGTCGAAATCTTTTGAGACTGTTAACTCAGGGCTTATTGTTGAGCCGGTGTTGTTTCTTAACTGTAACTCACGGTATTGACGGTCAAATTCCCAACGATACGATATTTGGTTTGGCAAATAATAGAAGTTAAAGTCTCGAACTAAGGCCAAAGAATTACTTTTGAAAGATTTTTTGAATGGTTCTACTGCTTTAGGTCGTGCATTGTAATTGTAGGCCAGTATACCTCGGTAGTTTTTATCTGTTGAATGGTCGGTGTCGACGTCATGCTTCGATGTTTCGTTGTAGGAGTAGGTGGCTGATATATTTGAAGGACTATAAAAATGTACTTTATCCTTCTTTGGCATTAATTTTACATTGGTAAAGTTAACGCTCTTACGTTTAATCACATTTTGCGACATGTTCTTAATCGAATCACGAGCCGCCTCACTCTCAGCATTGTCTAATGCAACCTCTAATGGTATATCCGGATCGAGCGGATAGTACTTTGGACTTGCTACGGATTTAGAAAACCCAAAATAAAATGGAACACTTAGTGCTGATTCAGGTCCAAGTAGTTTACCTAATTCCAGGTTTGTGGCGATGTCGTATTGAAAGAAATCTTCCTGACTTCGTTCTTGAACATTTTGGTCAATACTACCCCAGCCAACTGTACTCTTTTTACCGGCAAGTGATACATTACCTAAATCGGCAAGTTTAACCGACATGCGTGCATTGGCGGCCCATCCGCCTTCTTCATTAAAGTCGGTTAAACGCAGTTCGTTCATCCATACCTCAACCGAGCGACTTTGTGAGCCTCGCGTACGCACACCCATAGTGATTGTTCGAATATTACTCAGGTTAGGATTACCTTTTACCGATACAAATTTAGTCGGATCAGAAGGATCAGGCATTATGTACACCTGGTTAAAAGAGATTTCTGAACCCTCCACTCGTTTTTCATCGTTACGGCGTAACTTCACCGTCTGGAATAAATCAAGCGGAATATTCATTTCATTTTCTTCCGGCCAAACAATATATCTGTCATCAATATTATCATTGTCATATCCATTTCCAGGAGCAGGTGGAGTTATTTTAAGAGGAATCTCATACTCGTAGTAGTTGTCGTTATAATCACTACCAACACGTACAAAGGCCATCATCTCATTGTCCAATAATCCTTTACTGTCAACATCCTCGGCGTGAATGAACATTTTCATGCGTTGATACTGACGAATATCGATACTGACATTCTTATAAACAGCACGAGCATCACCGCCACCTAAATCTTGCACTTTCAGTAATAATGATTGCTCATTTAATTCGCGCAGTTGTGGATTAGCCGGGTCAATTACGCGGTCGATGCCAGGAGGTAATACGTAGTTGACAGGTGTTTTTTGAGAGCTTTCTTCGATGTTAACAACCGAGACCTCAAATTGTGTGTTGGCGTTACCAGCACCATTTTCATAAAGCGATTCGTTAAACTTACGCCAATCACCTTTTATCAGATCAAGTGTTGCCATACGAAGGATGGTGGTGTCTTTAAAACCACGCATAAACATACGCATAAAACGTACGCTTCTTAAATCTTTAATGGATCCGATTGTTTGATCCGGATTTTGAATTGGAATGCGGAATAAATACCAATTGGCTTTCACGCCATTTTTATCTGCTACACCATTCGGGTTTTCTTCACCTATTCGGCTATCAACAATGTATTTATTGCCTTCAACACTCATGGTGTTTTTCGAGATTGGCACCTCGTATTGGAAGTAACTTTCGTTTTCACTCAGGGTGTTATCATTGTTGATGTCCTCCATGTCTGGCTGCGCTTTCGATGCGCGCTTAGTACCATCTCCTTCGTACTCTGATGGTAAGGAGTTTGCCTCAGGACTATTGAAGTTCTTATAACGGTCCAGAATGCTTGTTTCGTTTTCATCATGTGCACCTCCAAGAAAGTATAGGAAGTCATCGGATGCCGGATCCTGCATTAATTTTTCGCGTGCCGCTTCTGATAAATCGGCGCCCATTTGTTCAATTATATCGAGGAATGGGTAAGGTTGTTTACGGTAGAAATAGCGCTCAGCATCGGAGTTCATGCCATTTAAACCTACGTCTTGAGCCAGGCGCGTGGCCGGGTCGTTACTAAAACCATTTACCAGGTTCTGCTTGCGTGATACATATCCCCATTGTGTAGAATCCACATCAAATGGCTCGCCAGGTCCTGGTAAACCGTTTTCAAATGATTTACGGGCATCTCTTAATATATCTTCTGAAACATTACCTAAGTTAAAATAGATGGTACCATCATTTGGATCAATGTTTTCATCATATACATAGGGATCCATCATCCAGAATTCGATGTATTCGATATTAGCCGCTTCAAAATCATTCACATCAATCTGGCGCATCATACCACCCCAGCGTTCTTCAGGGTTCTTTAATGTACCATCGTAATTGATACCATGACCATAACCGTCAGTTGTTGGACCTGTACCGGCATCGAAGTTATATGGTCCCCGCTCACTAGGGTAATAGGCAATGTTTAATACCGGTAAGTTGGTTGGCTGACCGTATGGTGCTTCCCTGTTCGGGAAAATTTCCTGCTCATAAACTTCACGCACCATGTGATTCATGGTTTGTTCTTCATCTCCCTTGATATGACCAGGTGTTTGAGTGTTATTTCTCAAAAATAATGGGTCGATGGTGTACCAGGCAAATTTAGCCCGGTTAATTCCGTATTTTAAATCATCAATGAGATTGGCTTCCGGAAATAAATCAGTTTGATCCTGTGGCGTGCTGGCTAACTGCCAGGCAAGCCAGTTGCGCATATCGTATGGTACGCGAGTGCCTTCAAAATCATCAATGTAAGAGGTTCCTGATTCGTCAATGACCTTTGGGTGTCCGGGAATCAATTGGGCAAATTCACCTTCAAAGGTTACACTCGACATTTCTTTGGTTTCAACCAAAGGTAATTTGTCAATGATTTCGGTGATGCCCATTGATTCTGTATAGAACGAGGTATTTAAGCCCCAAATGGTGTTGGCAATTGGTTCATCACCGATATTAACCTTCTGTGTTAATGGTCTTTCTCGCAAGTGCATTAATGTACCGCCAACGTTAAAATTATCATTGAACTGGTAGTCGAGATGGGTACCCATCAGGGTTTTGGTTTGTAAGGCAAAGAGTGATTGGTTCTCTAATGAAACCTGAATAGGTGTACCTGAAGATAATATACCCTGATTGATAATGCGCACACGGCCTAATGTGTAATCAACGGTATAATCTTGATTCTCTACCAGTTTAATACCTCCTGCTGTAACGATTACCGAGCCTTGAGGTATATTCATTGCATTCAACGAAATCTCAGAACCCGAACTGGATTTATAGCGGCCTTTTAGTTTATATTTATTTACCGAGGCATCTTGTTCTGCAATAATTTGGGTACTGTCGTATAATGATTGAAAAACATATTTCTTAATGAGGGTATTGTCGCCTTCAAGCTGCTTTTCCAGATCACTACCAAATGGTTCCAGTACCGGGAAGATAATGCGACCATTGTCTGGTTTGATGGTTAGATTCTCAACGTAGTCAAAGATACCATCGGGCTGATAGTCATTGTTAGTGTTTAGGTTATCGAGGTTCATCAGGCGGATGAACAGCTGACCCATTACACTTTCCGGACCTTCCGGAAGGTAATTGATGTCACCTCCTGTACTATCATTCGTGTAAGTAACGTTCATGATGAAGTCATCGCGATTAACCTGGTAGGCATTGATGGCATAAATGTTCTTCATCATTAAATTCCAGGTTGGTAAACCCGGCGATAGGTTGGTGCCTTTTAATAACTTTAGAAGAAGTGTTTTTTCAGCTTCATTTTGTGTATTCGAAAATTCACCAACTTTATATGTTTGTCCGCTGTAGGTATATTCGTAGGCTACGCATAATACTTCATCAGCATTTAATGAGGTGTTTAATGAGATATAACCAAGCTTTGGTTGAATTGAGAATTCGGTATCAGAAAGTTTACGTGCGTTCTCTAATTTCTCATATTCAACAACGTTTTCTATTACGCCATTTAAAGTGGCTGTTACCTGGTTGATATCTCTGACAGCATTATATGCCCCTTCATCCATTTCGTAATATAGGTCGTTGGCATCATTACGTGGAGAAACATTTAGTTGCCCTCCCCAACGCGGGTTATATATGTGTTGAGCATTTTCACCTAAATCAACAAAACCCACCACGTTACGCGATTCACGCACATCGCTTCGATTATTAGTTACCCAAACTTCAACACGTGTAATGTTTACCGGGCTATTGATTATTGGTAGTCGTTCTAAAGCCTGGTTATAGTTATCTCTAAAATATTCACTTAAAAAGAAGTGGCGATTGCGGTCGTACTGGTCGGCATGAATCTCAAACTCTTGAGTTTCGGCACCGCCTTCAATATTCATCACCGATGTTTCACCTTTCTGTTGCGAGAAAATGCTGGTAACAGTTAATTTTCCAAACTGCATTTCAGTTTTAACACCGAAAAGACTTTGGCTACCTGTAATTAATGTACCAGGAAGTGGCAAAGTGACATTACCAGCCTCCACTTTTTTAAGGATATCATCTTCTCCGCCTTCATATTCGAGATTGATTTGATTTTCGAAATCAAACGTGGCTTCGGTATTGTAGTTAACACCAAGTTTTAGCTTTTCGCCAATGCTACCACTAAGGTTCATCTGAATCTTTTCCTGAAAATCAAAAGTGGTTGTCTTTCGAAGACGTTCCTGAAGTGTTGGGTTATCAATTTTAGTGTATTGTATACCAACCCTTAGTTCAGCCATACCTTGCAGGCGTACATTAATGGCGTTACTGCCAAAAATACCTTCAAAGGCTTCTCCACCTACATTCTTCCACATTTGATTAAAGGCAGAATTTTCGCCATACTGCTCTGCTTCTTCCTGTTGCTTTTGGCGCCAGTATGAAAGTACGGATTTGCGCGTGTCGTAATCTAAATAATCTTCAAGCGGCATGGAATAGGGCAGGCGTACATTCATGTTTCCCATTTTTCGATAAATGGTAACATTGCCAGTGTTGTAATTATACTCCGCCTTATAATCCAAGTTATTTGGATCATTGAGGTTAATACCGCCCTTTTCTTCATTCTCTAAAAGAGGATTGCCACTGCTATCGTTAATTTTATACTTTAAATTAACCTTTTCAGTGGTACGAATGGTATCCGGTTGTTGATACTCTGTGTTGGAGTAATTGCTGACATTGCCGTGCAGCGACGATGTTCCAGCAATTACAAGCGTAATTGTTAAAACAGTGAACGCAATCGTATATTGTAGTCTTTTTCTCAAAGATGTAATGTAATATATTGAATTACATAATTTTTAGAGCTTGCTTAATAAGTTCCTCCACTTTAATGGATGGCGATTGATTAAATATTTTGTCAACGGCCTTTTGAGCACTAGTTTTGGCAAACCCCAGCATTACTAATGCAGATAACGCTTCATCGCGAATAGTATTGTCTTGCGAAGCGAATATTTTCTGGTCAACCTGTTCTTTGCCTAATTTATCCTTCAAATCAACAATAACACGTTGTGCTGTTTTGTCCCCAATGCCTTTAACTCCCTTAATTACATTAACATTGTCGGTTAAAATGGCACCTTTTAATTCTTCGGGAGTTAAGGATGATAGCATCATGCGAGCCGTGTTAGCACCTATTCCGGAAACTGATATCAGGTGACGAAAGAGTTCGCGTTCAGACGGATCAGCAAAACCAAATAAGGCAAAGGCGTCTTCGCGTATGTTTTCGTGTATAAAAAGTTGAGCTTCATTTTTACCTTCAAGGCGCGAGAAGGTGTTAAGTGAGATATGTAACAGATAGCCAATGCCATTAACATCTATAACAACATGGGCTGGACTCGATTCGGCAACTTTGCCACTTATATATTCGTACATTTGAATTAGGTTATGCTATAAAGATAGAAAATAATGATTAGTGATGAATGTTTAATTAACCACTAATCACTCTTAATTAATCATTGTTTTTAATAGGATTCCATCCCTGGGCCTGTAATTCTACTTCCTGATCGGCATTAGTAACCAGGTAGCTACCCTTGCTTTCTTCTGTAATGTGACCTATGATGTATATATTGATATCGCCGGCATCTTTAAATTTCTCATAGTCATCCTGACTGATGGTAAAGAGAAGCTCATAATCTTCACCTCCATTAAGAGCTGTAACTATTGGGTTGATTCCCATCTCTTCGGCCAGCATTGATGTGGTAGGGTCAACAGGGATTTTGTTTTCATACAATCGACAGCCAGTTTTTGATTGAGAGCAGATATGTAATAACTCACTTGATAAACCATCAGAGATGTCGATCATTGAGCTCGGTATCACATTGAGCTTATCGAGTAATTCAATAACTTCTTTGCGGGCCTCAGGTTTTAATTGGCGACTTAATATATAGTCGTAACCACTTAGATCGGGTTGAGCCTCCGGATTGTCGGCATAAACACGCTTTTCTCGCTCGAGTAATTGCAATCCCATGTAGGCACCACCTAAATCACCCGATACACAAATTAAATCATTAGGTTTAGCGCCGTCGCGATAGGCTAGTTTTTCTTTGTCTCCTTCACCCAAAGCAGTCACACTTATCGTTAACCCCGTAAGAGAGGAAGTTGTGTCGCCACCTACTAAATCAACATCGTAGTACTCACATGCGGCATATATGCCTTCGTAAAGTTCATCAATCGCTTCTACTGACATTTTTGAGCTGAGCCCAAGCGAAACGGTAATTTGTTTAGGAGTGGCATTCATCGCATATACATCACTTACGTTAACAACTACGGCTTTATAACCAAGGTGTTTTAAAGGGGTGTATGTCAGGTCAAAGTGAATGCCTTCAAGTAAAAGATCTGTAGTGACAACGGTTTTTTTATTGGTAAAGTCCAGAACAGCTGCATCATCACCAACTCCTTTTAGTGTGCTTGAATGCTTTAGTTTTATATTATTGGTTAAATGATGAATTAATCCGAACTCACCTAATTGCCCTATCTCAGTTTTTTTAACCTCGCTCATATCTTATATTTTGAATAACATGCAAAAGTAAACATTGATAGCACGTGCTGCAACGAATATATCAGTTAATTGAAACACCTTTTTGATTCTTTTTGCGCTTTTTAATATTTGGTGACACTAGCCTCCGAAAGTTTTAATAAAACGTACAAAAACATAGTAGAAGCCCAATGTTTAGGTTAAAAAACAAAGATT
>NZ_JAENRR010000068.1 GCF_016612505.1 Carboxylicivirga marina | reverse complement strand
TTTGGGGCTGTAGCCAAAAATGAAAAGCCCTTGTGGCTTGAGCAAAGTAAAAGTTATTGGTAAAAGCGAATTCCCTGAGGAAGTGACTAAACATGCTGTTCGGGAGTTATTTATTACAACAGCATTTAATCCTGAGTTTGGCCAGCAAAACAAAAAGATAAAGAAATGGGGTGAAAACCTAAGGGTATATATCAAAAACACAGAGCATGTTGAACTAATTGCAGAATTTGAAAGAGTTAGCACAGAAATCAATGCTTTAAGTTCTGACATTACTATCGAAAGGGTGGTTGATGAGCAGCAGGCAAATTTCATCATTTTCCTTTCGAGTCATCATGAATATGCGAAATACCGGCCCAATGTCAAACAATATCTGGATGGAAACTGGGGGTTCTTTTGGACAAACAGGAATAGAAATAGTGAAATCGTAAAAGGTAACATGCATGTGGATGTTATCAGGTGCGAAGACATCAATTGTCAGAAACACCTTTTACGAGAAGAGTTAACACAGGCTCTTGGGATGATGAATGACAGTCGAAAACACAAGAATAGTATTTTCTATTCACAATGGACTTGTCAACCATCCTATTGTGAGCTTGACAAAGAGGTTATCAAACTTTTTTTAAGTTCTGAAATAAAAGCGGGCATGAATCTGTCGGAGGTCAAACAAGTACTTGAGTGGGATTAAAATACATTCCAGACGTTCAGTATCAAGCTTCATTGATTCCAGTTAAATTCTTTATCTAAAAATAATTGAAAAAGATTTATGGAATCTACTATTCTCTTGCATCCCTTCTGTAGTAATTAATAATTGAAGCACTACACATGAAAAAAAAATTAATATCAAACCCGACCATTTTTTCATCTTTGATAACTACAAATGGTAACACGACTAGCGTTTGTAACACTCTTAATAATACCATCAAACACTTTCTGATAGCATTAACGCTATTGCTACCATTCAAGAGTGTTTGCCAGGAAATACCTAAGGTAACGCTACAGGATTCAAGCCAATTAAAGCTAAGCAGTTTACATATTGATGTGAAAATCATTGGCAACTTTGCTTCAACTACCTACGATATGCAGTTCTATAATGAACTGGATCGAACATTGGAAGGTGAATTAGCTTTCCCTCTTGGTGAAGGGCAAGCCGTATCTGAATTTGCCATGGAACTCAATGGCCAATTAAGAAAAGCTGTAGTGGTTGAAAAAGAATTGGCTCGCCGGGCTTTTGAAAATACTGTACGCCAAAATATCGATCCCGGTTTATTAGAGAAAACACAAGGGAACAATTACAAAGCGAGGGTGTATCCAATATTGCCCAAGGCCAACAAACGGATTGTTCTAACATATGAACAAGAATTGTCAACGCTAAACAAACTCCAAACATTTATACTGCCCATTGGCATTCAGCAGAAGTTAGATGAGTTTTCAGTTAAGATTATTATCAATGGTGTCAATAGTGCTCCAGTTATTGAAGGCAGTCGTTATAAAGGACTAAAGTTTAAGGAAACCGATAATAGCTATGAAGCAAAAATTACAAAATCAAATTTGATACCAACACAACCAATTATCGTTAAGATACCAAGTAATACAACCGCGACAAAAGTGCTGACATACCGTGATTACTTTTATGCACACTTGCCTCTCGAAGCACAGTTAAGAATAAAACCTAAGCCACAGTCAATCACCATACTTTGGGATACATCATATTCGATGCGTTTGCGTCAACTGGATAAGGAGTTAAAACTACTTGACAACTATATCAACTATCTTCAGAATATAGACATTCAATTTATATCATTCAGTAATGACATACAAATTAATAAGTTATTCAAAATAAAGAAGGGAAAATGGGACAAATTAAAAACACTCATTAATGAGATTCAATATGATGGAGGCACCTCTTACGAGCAGTTCAATAATGTAAAATTCCAGTCAGATGAAGCTATTTTATTTAGTGATGGCTTATCAAATCTGGGGCATTTCTCAGCTAATCAAATAAGTCCGCTTTACACCTGTTGCTCACTATCTTCGGCCGATCATGAATTATTAGGCCACCTGGCAACAGAATCAGGAGGCCAACATTTGAATCTTCAAAGATTAAGTCATACTGAAGCGCTTGCATTCTTAAAGCAAGAAACTTTGCAGCTCATCGGTTTCAAAGACAACCCATCAATTAGCGAAGTCTACCCCAATAAAACGAATATAACGGCTGGCTTCTCTATTACTGGCAGATTTAACAATGCAACAAACCTTGAATTACTTCTGGGCTATGGAGGAAAAGTCACTCAGGAAATCAAAATTTTGATTCGACAGACAGCTGATTCTCCGTTGGTAAAACGCTTATGGGCTAAACAGAAGCTGCAAGTGCTGAATAAAAACAAAGAACTGAATAAAGAAACCATCATTGCTCTGGGCAAACAATACCATCTCGTTACAAACTATACGTCGATGTTAATTCTGGATAGAATCGAAGATTATGTACGTTACCGGATTGAACCACCTCACGAATTAAAACAAGAGTATAAAATAAGAATTAAAAACATTGATGAAAAAGAGGCTTACAGACTTGAAGAGTTAAATGACAGGAAAGAAGAATTATTGGATGATTACCTATCGATTGCCAGTTGGTACGAGACAACATATCCTAAAAAGAACCTTAAGCCAGTTAAAAAGATCGACCACACGCCACCTGTTAGTAATGAACAAGACATTCCTCAAACCACATCCTACAATCAGCAAAGTACAAACCACATTACTACTCCAACAACCAGCACTAGCAGGGTAGAGTTAGACCCAAGCAAGAGAATCGTTTCAGGCACTGTAGTTGGAAGTGCTGGTGAGGCTATACCAGGTGTTACCGTCATGATTAAGGGCACTATCATCGGTACCATTACCGATATGCAAGGACATTATGCCATTAATGCCGAAGAGGGTGATGAGTTAGTTTTCTCATTTATTGGATTCAAACCTAACAATCATACAGTTGATAACGGAAATAAAATTAATATTGCACTGGATGAAGATGAGTGTCATTTGGATGAAGTCATGGTAGTTGGCTATGGTGTTACTCGAAAATCGATGATAACAGGCTCCATTACAACTGTTATTTCTGAAGAACTCATGAGTACAGCCCCAGGAATTGAGATAAGCGAAGATGGCTCATCTGATTCTGGCACAATTACAACAAACCAAGTTCCTACTCAGCCCATGTACATTGTTGATGGTGTCATCTCCAATCAAAACCCCATGCTTTCACTTAAACCTGAAGAAATTGACGGTATTGAAGTACTTAAAGCTGAGAGTGCATCGAAGATATATGGATCAAGAGCCTCCAATGGCTTGCTCATTATCACTACAAAACAAGGAAGAGTCACAAACAAGTCTGACATTGAAGCTTTTAACAAAAAGATAGTTAATAAAATTGAACTGAAAGCCTGGAATCCAGATACACCTTACATAAATTTATTGAACAGTGTAGAGTCATTAGAGAAGGCCTATCATAAATACCTGGAGATTAGAGATGAGTACTCTAATAGTCCTTCATTCTATCTGGACGTAGCGGATTTTTTTGAGAAAAAGGGTGGGTCAGCTATGGCCATCACCGTACTGACCAATCTAATAGAAGTGAAGCTGGACAATCATGAATTGATGCGAGCTTTAGCATATAAGTTGGAATACTTTAAAAAATATCAATTGGCCGCTTATGTTTATGAAAAGGTGTTAGAACTACGCCCTGAAGAGCCACAGTCATATCGTGATTTAGCTCTGGCCTATGAGGAAATTGGAGAAGTTCAAAAGAGTTTTGACTTACTATACAAATTGTACATTGGTGAGCTATTGGAAAAAGATGAGGATGAACGCTTTTATGGCATTGAACACATCGCCTATGTTGAGTTATGCCGTTTAATCAATAAATACCCAAAACAGTTAAACCTTAGGCAGCTTTCTGTTGACCAATTTCCTGCTATGCCCCTTGATATACGCGTGGTCATCGACTGGAATCATAACGATACAGATATTGACATATGGGTAACCGACCCCAACAATGAAAAAGCTTATTATAAACATACTGAAACACAAATAGGTGGCCACATATCCGAAGATTTAACAGAAGGCTATGGCCCTGAGGAATTCATGCTCAAAAAAGCCATCAAAGGTAAATACAAAATAGTTGCCGACTACTATTCCGATAACCTTCAAAAGATATCTGGCCCCACCATTCTTAAAGCAAGTATATACACCAATTATGGTAAAATAAATGAGCAGAAACAAATACTCATTTTCAGATTAGACAAAGAGGAGGCTGAAATTGTAATTGGAAATATCGAAATAAACGAAACAAATTAGTGAAGAGTGACTATTTTTATAAACAATGACAAAAAAAAGAACAGTTTCTGCAAGAAGAATATGAAAGACTAAAATCAATAGTTGGAAAAGATAAAGCAGACAAACAGTTTACTGAAAGCAACTATCCTTTCAAAGCCATAGGCAATGCCATTCTTGTAAAATTCTTTAAGGATTTTTGTAATGCAATGCCTGTTTGGCTAAAAATTATAGTGGCTATCTTTTGTCTATTACTTTTGGCATCTCTTGTTAACGCATTAACTGAACATATTTAATGAACAAAATTCAATTATAAATGAAAAAAAATCTCACTTTTTTTCTATGCCTGTTAGCTTTAACACTTACTGCTCAAGATAGGCTACAACAGTTTCAATCTTTGTTTCAAAATAGCGATACTACAGGGTTAAGTATCTTGTTAAAATCTTGGCAAGCTGAATCACCAAATGATGCTGAGCTCTACACCAGCCTATTCAACTACCATTTTAACAAGAGAATGTTTATTAAATCATAATCCATCTAATTGAACAACACATATGAGAATTCTTTTTAGCCTGCTACTTGCCTTTTATACCACAGCACTTTTTGCAAACATCAACTACATCCAATTCGAAAAGATATCAGAACAGACTGAATACATTGAAAAATACAATTTCATTGTAGACCACCAACAGTATTGCAACCATTGGACGCCACAGTGGAATTATGATATTAGTAAAGAAACTTTGATTAAGGAACTTAAAGCATGCCATCAGGCTTTTTTGAATTTAAATGAGGAAAAAGCAGAATTGAATCTGTTGTTGGGGGATATCTCACACTATTTATATAATCTGGAAGTTGAAGAACACTACGTAAAGGCCGAAAACTATTACATGAAGGCCATAGAACTTGCACCCAAGGATTTTCGCCCCTCGTGGTTCCTCGCCAATCATTATGCCTTATCAAATGTACCTGATAAAGCAATCGTATATTTTTCAAGAGGCGAGAAATTGCTTCCGGAAAATGAGCCTGCTACATTTTGGGATGAATATGCAATGGCCACTGCGACAGCTAACATGCCCTCTCATTGCATTTTTGCCATGGACAAATCCAAAACCATTAATGGAGCACAGGGGTATTTTGAACAGCAAATTGGCTCAAGTATATATGAACGTATAAAACCTGTAAAAAGTGATTCGGTCTACCACTTTAAGGATATATGGACAGCTTCTGGAAATGACCTAATGACATTTACAAGCAGACCTTTAGGCATTAAACTACTCATTGATTCTACCTGGCAAGTTAATTTCTACGATTATCAGAATAATCAAACTGGAATTGTTATGGTACCACCTGCCATAACCAATGAAGCAGGACGAGACATCACTTACTCCATTGCGATACTGATGAAAACAGCCGGTAACGATGACAATCTGGACGCACATATTAGTAATTTCATCAGACCCGAACAGAAGAAAATGCCCTTTGACAAACTAAAAGCTTATGCCAATAAAATTTCCTATGAAATCAAGGATGAAAACATGTATCAGGATATGGGTGGAGCCCACATTCATATGATTGGTATAAAAAGAAACAGACCTCAGTATCCCGGCCTCTTGCTTGAACAACCAATTAGTTTGCCTGGTAATAATAAGGATGAACCAAGTATCTATCGTGCCTCAGACTGCCAAGACCGCTTTGAGGGTGACATCATATATACAGTCATGCTTGATGTTTGTGAAGACATTTATGACGAAGCCTATAAAGTATTTAAAGAAACTTTCGAATCCCGGTTAGTCATTGAGTGATACCATTTATTAAACTGTTTTTAGAATAAAAAAAATCAAACTAAAAGATAGTTAAGCCTATTACTTGCACTAAATGTTATATATTTCTAACTTTACGTTACATTTTTCTAACATTAAAGTTCAAAATATGAAAACTAAACGAGCATTATTAATCGTGGTAGGCCTCACCCTTGCATTTTCGGCAGGTATTGTTGCTTACTCCCAAATGGCTGTTATCCCAACTAAAATGTTAATCATCTACTGTTTAATTCTGATAAGTGCTTTGGCAAGCATCTTCATTGCCATTAAAAAGGTCAAAGAAGAAAAGGAAGGTCAGCCTCTTGAAGATGAATTATCCTCGCGCATAAAACACAAGGCAGGCTACCTGGCCTATGTAGCTTCATTGTATATGTGGTTATTCATTTTTCTATTCCGTGGATTCTTCCCTGACGTCGAAACCATGGTTGGTGGTGGCGTTTTACTATCTGGTCTTATTGGCTATATCTGCAAATTTATTGTCAAAAAGCAGTTCAATGAAGAATCGAATTAAAGAATTGAGAGCCCGAGATAGCTTAACGCAACTTGACTTGGCTAAAGCGGTAAACGTAAGGCGTGAGACCATCGTGTTTTTGGAAAAAGGCAAATACAATCCCTCGCTTCAATTGGCATTTGACATTGCAAAGCTTTTTAAGCTGACTATTGAAGAGGTGTTTTTAATGGAAGACTAACTCATTATTAAAAAATAACAAGAAAACAATCCAGAATTCATTTCACAATAGGTAATTTTATGCTGAAAAATCCGTTACAACTATCAACAATAACATCAGCTGATGTTTTCACTAATTAATCAAAGAAGAATAATCAAAGAGAATGCTTTTTAATTCGATAGACTTTGCCATTTTTTTACCAGTATTTTTTATACTTTATTGGTTTACAACTAATAAAAACCTGAAACTTCAAAACACTCTAATTGTAATTGCCAGTTATATCTTTTATGGCTGGTGGGATTGGAGGTTTCTGTCGTTAATTTTCTTCAGCACTATTGTTGACTATTTAGTAGGCATCCAACTTAGTACTCAAGAAAACCAGTTAAAACGTAAGGTTTATTTAGGAACTAGCATCGTTATAAATATAGGCTTTCTGGGGTTCTTTAAGTACTATAATTTCTTTCTTGATACTTTCGTTACTTCCTTTTCATTTTTTGGCATTGAATTAAACTCAAATTCACTAAATATTATTTTACCCGTTGGAATAAGTTTTTATACGTTTCAAACATTAAGCTATACCATTGATGTATACAAAAGAAAGCTAGAACCAACGAAAGATTTCGTTTCTTTTTCAGCATTTGTTAGTTTTTTTCCTCAGTTAGTAGCTGGCCCTATCGAGAGAGCCAGTAATTTGCTTCCTCAGTTATTAAAGAAAAGAAGTTTTGATTATGATAATGCGGTATGTGGATTGACTCAGATTGTTTGGGGACTATTTAAAAAGGTAGTCATTGCAGATAGTTGTGCTTTAATTGTAAATTCTATATTTGACGATTACATGTCCTATAGCGGAAGCACACTATTACTTGGTGCATTTCTTTTTGCTTTTCAAATCTATGGTGATTTTTCAGGATATTCAGATATTGCCATTGGCACGTCAAGATTATTTGGTTTTAAGTTGATGCGAAACTTTGCATTCCCCTATTTCTCGCGCGATATTGCTGAGTTCTGGAGACGGTGGCACATCTCTCTATCAACCTGGTTCAGAGATTATTTATATATCCCTTTGGGTGGAAGCAGAGGCAGTATAATATTAAAACTTCGTAATACCTTCATTATTTTTCTAGTCAGCGGATTTTGGCATGGTGCTAACTGGACTTTTATTGTTTGGGGAGCATTAAATGCCGTTTTCTTCATACCCCTATTATTAACAAAAAATAATAGAAACCATATTGACATTGTAGCGAAAGACAGGTTATTTCCATCACTTAAAGAAGTGTTTTTAATGTTATCAACATTCACACTCACTGTTTTTGCCTGGATATTTTTTAGATCTGAAAGTCTTTCAATGGCATTTGGATATTTTGATACCATGCTGTCCCCGACTCTATTTTCAATACCATATGTATTTAATGTCGGCATGAAAAAAGCTATTATCGCAATATTATCTATCGCCCTTTTAATAGGCATTGAATGGTTTGGAAGAAGAAATGAAACACCAATCTATTTATCTCAAAAACCTAATTGGATAAAATGGTTTATTCTTTTTGTTTTTGGCTTAGCAATCTTTTTATTTGGAGAAAGACAGCAAGACTTTATATATTTTCAATTTTAAGATGAGAAAGTTTATTATTCATATTAGCCTCTTATGTATCACTCTATCTGGTACAGTTTTATATATATTTTCTCTGGCAGATGGTTACTCTGATACCATTTACACAAAAATCAGTTCTCCTAAACAATCGAATTTAATTCTCGGTACCTCAAAGGCAGTTCAAGGAATAGATCCTGAAGTATTATCGAAGGCATTTAATAAGAAATTTTACAACTTTTCAATTGATTTACGTACCAGTTCATTCGGTGAAATATATTATAACGCTGTTAAGCAGAAGCTGGATACTACATCAGGAACAAATAATATATTTATTATAACCATCGATCCCTGGGCTATTTCTTCCAGAACTACACACCCCAATGACTCATTAAATTTTAGAGAAACTAAGTCTGCTCTTAACAAAGGAATAGATATTAATTCAAACCCAAATTTCAAATACTTACTAACATGTTTCGAGAATAAATATATTAATCTATTGTTCAAAGATAGAACTGCATTTTTGCACCGCAACGGTTGGTTAGAGGTTAATTTAAAAGAAGATAGTATTAGCGTAGAACGTCGTACAAGACACACTTTAAATGGCTATACAAAGAGCATGAATGACTATAAGTACTCAAGTATAAGGTACTCATATCTGTTAAAAACGATTAATTTTCTTAATAAACACGGTAAAGTATACCTTTTTAGGCTACCTGTCCATCCGAAAATGCTGAAAATTGAGAATACCATTCTACCTGACTTTGATACCACTATTGGATCTGCAATAAGTTTATCGGCAGGGTACTGGGATATGAATACCATTAATCATAATTTAAAGTTTATTGATGGTGTTCATTTAAACATTGCAAGCTGCAAAGAATTTTCCAATAGTATTGCTGAGCATATTAAAATGAATAGAAAACAATGATACAAATAGAGAACTAGTGCTTGTCAACACAAATACTACCTTTATCAAAAGACTGTCCTACACTACATTAAACAACCATAATTAACTTATACAACACCATCAATATCGTTTTAATGACGAGGAGAGGATTAAAGTAACACTAGTGCAATACCTGCAAATTGTTTATTCTCCAAATGTGGATTCAATTTTATGAATAAGTTCAAATTTAGACTTCATGCGGTTAGATTTAATCTGACTGTTAAATGAAGCTGCCCCTAAACAGTATTTGCTGAATGATTGTGCTTTCACCTTGTTTTTACGAAGTGCATTCATTGCCTGGGTAGTTGAGCTATACTTCAGTTGTTTAAGTTCTACTATGGCAATCTGATGGAAATCTTCAGCAAAACCATTATTATCTGAGAAAGAGAGGCCAAAGTCGATGGTGACGCGTTCATGATTACCAACCAAGGTGATACGGTGGAAACAATTGGATAGTTTAAGCTCCAGTTCCTCACTATTATAAGGTGTATTTTCGTTTAAGAAGTGAAGCTCGGGATGAGACAATACGCTATCCTCTTTTCGCTCAATTCGCTTTTTTATGGTTCGGCGTTTATTGTTTTTGAATTTAACTTCCAAAAAATGAAGCCCTGAGGATACATATTCACGTTGTCGCACCTTGTATCGGTTTAACTTCCCATTCTGATGTGCCTCATACATATCATAGCCTTTTGTGTCGAAGTAGTTTGTTTTATATAGAAATGCACGTTCACCATCAATCTCAAGTACCTTGTAGTCATCTGCTAATTCCTTTAAGATATTCGGGATTAAGTCAACGGACGCTACAAACTTGGTGTCAACCCGATCCATCAAAGCAGCGTTTTGCATATCTTTTAATGAAACTGATTGATACAATTTCAGGCTATTATAGATTTCTGATATATCGACACGTATACTCATTCTCTGATTATCGTTTTAAAAACTTTGGTTTGAACTCTAGCCCCAATTGGAAAATGTGAAATTGCTCTGGCTCGCGAACATTAAATTCATCCTGCATTTTATAGCTCAATCCAACATTTAGTTCTTTTGACCACCTGTAATCAACAGCGGCAATATAACGACGCTTCCACCGCCCCGTGTGCGTTGTAGGGCGCACAGGGAAATAGTACTCCATACCAATCGATGGTCTGAATTTCCACTTCTTACGATAGTATTTCAAACTCAACTTATGTCGATGTCCCAAGTAGTTATTCAAGCCATCGGCAGATGTTAGGAAATTTCTGTTTTCGTTTTGAAGCATCGCACGGTAACGCCATCGCCAACGCTGTATCTTGTAATTGAAGTTCAGATAAATGGCCGTACGATGAATTCGTTCGTTATAGTCAAATTTATCATATTCAACCTGATAACGATACAGCCCCCCTATGGCTAGGCGTTTGTGTAGCTCATAAAACATACTGAACTCAGTCAACCAGCTGTGAACCTGACTGGCATTCTCATATAGGCGAAGCTCAGGCTCAAAACTGAAACCCATTTTTTTATTTAACTCACCTTCCATTTTAAAGCCATACCAAGTGTGCATGTCCTGTTGTTGTGCCAACAAAACACTGTTTATTGTGACCATAAATATGAGTAAAAGGACATGCTTCATCAGTGAACTACTTTACCACAATCATATCATCAACAATTAATTTCTGCTTTTTAGAGGTGATACTCACTTCCCTGATAATCGGAATCCTCTCGGAGGTGGTATTATAATCGAGTGTTTTATCCTTAGAGTAAACAAAAATGGTATAATCCCCTTCTCGCAGATAAGTAAACTCAAAATAACCATCATAACTGGTCCTGACTCTGTCTCCGTAAAAATCATCATCTCCATATATCAGATACACCTCATATTCCTGTGCAGGATAGGTATCGCGCAGTATGCTAAAATCAAAATTATAATCCTCGATAATCACTGTACCGCCGATTGTAGCCTGACCACCTTCACCTGGTCCTTTCTCACATCCCATCATCAAAATGATGACTGACATTAAGTATAAAAACTTCCACTTCATACAACTTATTTCATTATGATTAGAGACAGATTATTTTAAGACTATCAGAGCTACCAACACCTCTTAATTGCAGAAAATAAATACCTCTAAGCAATTTGTTATCAATAATTTTATGCAACAACACCTCATAATTACCAGGTGAATAGCTCTGATGAAAAGCTTCCGATAAGGCACGTCCATGGATATCAAAAACCTGCAGTTGGTATGCCCCTGCTTCCTTAATTGAAAAACTGACAACAGAACTTGCTGTCACCGGATTAGGCATACATTGTAAAGCAGCATCTAAAGAATGTGGTTGATCAAATATGCCAACATCGACATAACTCAGGTTTCTCTCTCCCGGCGTTCCTCCATTAGGCGATGCTTCCCAATTAATCGCCAACTCATTATTTTCCTGTGGTTTAATGACTTCTATTGAAGCACCCATGCCATTGGCTTCTATTGGCCAGTCTCCATTTGGATAATAATCTACAGCATCAACCAGTTGCCCTTCATCATTATATAATCGCAGATGATCGCCCAAACTACTTAAACCGAATATAATTTCACCTACATAATTCCTTACCCATGGATAGCTTGTTTTAAAGTTTTCTTTGTTCTTACAAATAACTAAATACTCATCTGGGTATAAGATGTATGTACCTTCAAAAACAAAGGCCGAATCCTGCTTACCATCACTAAAACTCCAGTCTTTTAAATCAATAGCTGTTGAACCCGTATTATAGAGCTCCACCCAATCAGAGGGTTTCATATTTTCGCCCGACTTATAAAATACTTCATTGATAATGACTTGTTCATCTGCCTCATCGGCTTTGACGAACATGGCTTCAAAAGACGCGGCCTCCTCAACTTGGTGCTTGATTGTTGGTAATTTTGAAACATTATCACCTCGCCAGCCTGCAAATTTATAACCTGGTTTTGGAAGAGCTTTGAGTACGATTTCTGAATTCTTAAAGTAAGAGCCTGTAAATGGAAAAGCATCTGGGCAAATTGAATTGACTTTCACTGTTCCCATATTTTCATCTTGCGTCTCTACAATAACATCACGAACAGACTGATAACCAAGAACCTCTTTTAAATCATTCAGATAATAATACGCTCGGTTACTTCCAAATGTTTTGAGTCGATTGACCTCATTACTCCAGTGATTGTAGTTCAGGTTCCATCGTTCACAATGTTTGGGCATTTCATTGACATACAAAGACTTTATGGAATCTACCACCTGCTTTACGTGTGCGGACTTCCATGTTGTACTTAATAAATCATTTGCTTTAAGCGCCATTTTCCGTTTAAATTCTTCATTGCTTATTAAACGGCGAAACAGCAAGGTAGACCATGGCGGATTAGGCCAATCTGGCCCATTAGTGGCCAAGGCATCATTTAAGGAGTTATACTTATAATTTTCATTCCCATATAAACCAAAGCCAAAATCAGTATCATACAATATCCAGCGGTACTTACTTCTGCTGCTATTGGTATTCCAAAACTTGATGTTATTGCCTGGCCAATCGCGATTATCGATATAAGTCTGAATAAGTTGATATTCAATAAAGTTATCGATGTCTATGATGGAAGCCACCTCTTCATATTTTTCATCGGCGCTTAAATTATTGGAAGCAATTAAAGACAACAACTCCTGATATCTTAAATTATTTCCATTTACTACTTCGCCATTCCTCTCAAGAACATTAACCTCATCGGCATCGGCAAAGGTCTGATCTGAAATAAAATGTTCATTAATTTTCTCCCTTAGGTTCATCACGCCCCAATAAGCACCATTGATATACACAACCGTAGGTTGAAAGGCCTGGTGTTCCACATTAGAGTTATGCATTAAATCCGTCATAAAAGCATCACGCAGATGCGTTCCATAGAAGGCATTCCCCGAATTTCGTAATACCAATGCTTCATATTTATCATTATCGCGCTTATCAAAGAATGGATAGCTAAATGAACCATCACCATATTCTTTTCGTGCAAATAAAGCCAATGACTTTTGTGGATAAGCACGCGACCAGGCACCAAAAATTTTAATTCCGGCACCTTGGTTTATCTGAGCAACACCATCTTTATCAAAATACTCAAAATTGACAGGTCGTTCCCAATCTTGCCAAAAGTTAGCGCCAAAGTGTGGGTTATCATTGCTTGCATTGGGACCCATTTCATAGATACCCGTTTGATAGTCCCATAAATTATCAGGATTTGTTGACAACGAAACTACCGGCATATCATGATTTTGTCCAATAATATAGCTATTGGTTGTGACTGGTCCTGGTAGCTTATCAGGCATATAAACTCTCGCCTTTATTACTGAAACACCACTAACGGTAATGGATTGCTGAAAGCGCATACTTTCCTTATCAGGCGTCGTACCATCTGTAGTGTAATAAATATCTCCAGTTTTACCATCAGCAAGAGATAATTCGATTTGTTGAGTATTAGCATAAATGCCGCCTGAGATGGAAAAGTGTACACTATCAGTGGAGGCTTCACTAACTCCATCGGCACCATTAAGGAATCCAGGTGTTGGAACTTCATAAAACAACCACTCATTGTCGTTTTGTGGAGATTGACCATAGGAAATGTCTGCCATTAATTTGATACTTCCAACTGAGTCGATTAGCTCCTTGTTGCGAAACAAATACAAGGCCTCCCCATCGGCCTTTATTTTAAAATTGGAGTGCAGGTAGGATGATGGTAAAAATAAATCTGAGGATACATCAAAGGCATCTCCGCTTTTTAAGCCGACTGATAAATAAGGAATACAGCTAAAGTCAGATGATGATGTTGAATGATTATGTACCTGAATGGCCAATACATTCTCGCCTTCATGTACAATATCTTTCCAATTAAGGATTTCAAAAAGATTGGGTTCTAATCCCTGGTACATTTGTGCTTCATGGTTATAGTCATCGGCCGCCTGGTTATAGCTCACATAGCTACCAGCACTTCCTAAATTATCACGTGCAACCTCAATCCCATTTATATACGCAACAAAACCATCATCGTAATCCAGGTGCAATACCATTTGCACAACGTCCTCAATATTGTTGATGTTAAATTGTTTGCGCACATACACGCTCATGATGCTTTGAAGCACTGTTTCATCGTCATCATCGCCGTAACCGAAGCCCGAAGGACCCAATAGCCAGTTGGCATCATCAAATTCGCTGTTTTTCCAGGCATTATCAACTGTTGATGTAGGTACCAGGTAACGCCATTCATCACCTTTTCGGATAAGTGTATTCCATCCCTTAATCATCTGTTTTCTGTCTTTGCCTGATGCAAAAACTAACTGATAATCGCCTTCTGCAAGTTGTATTGCCGGAAACTGCCATTTGGAAGAATCAGCAATATCGTCACTTAAATAATAGTCAGCAAGGTTAAGGGAAACACCTGATGTATTTTTTAACTCTAACCAATCAGGGTAAGCACCATCTTCATCATTCAGCCCATTTATATTGGAAGACAATATTTCATTAAACGCTACTTGGGCGTGTATTATATTAAAAGTCGCACTCATTAAAAGCAGACACATGAGCACCCGACTTTTTATACGGGATTTTTCTTCAGGCATAATTTTGTCTGTGATGATAAAGGTGTGACAATGATAGTGATTAATTATTGGAAATACTGAAAACGACAACTCACTTTTAACTCATTTTCCACCTATATTCTCACCTATAAAATTAAACTCTGGCATAAATCATCCAAAGACATATATCGCATCATAATCAATACATAAGAGCACACAGTCTATATTTCATCTCAAAAAAAATCCTCCTCATATGAGAAGGATTAGATTCTATAACCTCAGGTTATTTCTTATTCAAGAACGTCAACAGTAAAACCTAATGGTTTCACCACATTCAAAGCTTGCAAACGATTTGACGGACTCGATGAACCGATAAATAATTTGTATGCTCCTTTAGGCAGTACCTTCTGCCCATCCATATCAATCTGTGACAATGTTTCATTATCAATGACAAACGATACCTTCGTCGATTCTCCCGATGCAAGTGTTACATTTTTAATGCCCTTAAGAGCACTAATAGGTGTTATAAAACCAGCATCTGACTTGCTGACATACAACTGCACACTTTCGTTCTGAATCATCTTTCCTTTATTGGTCATTTCCAGCTCTACCTGAACAGATCCACCTTCTTTCATCTGCACTTTATTCGAACCACTCAACTTGTAATCAACGGCATTATAACTCAATCCATAACCAAAAGGATAAAGCGGC
Organism: Carboxylicivirga marina; assembly: GCF_016612505.1. Taxonomy (GTDB): domain Bacteria; phylum Bacteroidota; class Bacteroidia; order Bacteroidales; family Marinilabiliaceae; genus Carboxylicivirga; species Carboxylicivirga marina. The sequence goes on along the minus strand of NZ_JAENRR010000068.1, from coordinate 7,274 downwards.
TCTCCATTAAAATAACGATAGGTCCAACCTCCTTCGGCAATATTATAATCTTCAAAATCACCTAGCTGATCCGTCGATTCATAGATGGTAAAAGGTAGTTTTCCCGATGGTGAATAGTCACCAAACAGAATATCGGCCACTGCATGACCTCCCTGTTCACCAGGATACCAGGCCCATAGTAGGGCATCGGCCAGTTCATGCACTTCAGGCATAGCAATGGCACTACCCGACATCACAACGGCTATCAATGGCCTATCCTTACACTTTTCTTTCAAATCACGCAAAAGCTTCAGCTGATTAGCCGGCAACTCAATCTTCTCGCGGTCGCCACCTGTTTTAGAGAATGGTGTATCACCATTTTCGCCTTCGTATAATGGTGAAATACCCAATACTGCAATTACTACATCAGCAAATTGAGCATTCCATACCTGACCGGTATTGGTATGTTCTAACTCCTGCTCCAACAAGACCGATTGGTTGTATTGTACAATACTGGTTGGTGATACTGCATTGGCAACACCTTCCAAAACGGTCACATAATTCTTGGCCACACCATAATAATTACCCATCAAGGCATTTACATCTGCTACATTATTACCCGTTACATAGTACTGCGTTAAATCCTTTTTAAGAGGTAGCACATTATTGTCGTTCTTCAATAACACCATCGATTGGCGAGCCACATCACGTGATAACTCTTTATGCTTGTCACTTCCCACAACAGATAATGGAATATTTGAATAAGGAACATCCTCCTGTGGGTCAAACATACCCAATCGGAAACGTATTTTTAGTTGCTTGGCCAATACAGCATCCAGCTCCTTCTCTGTTACCAGACCTTGTTCAATGGCTTTATCCAGATGACGATACACGCTTCCGCAGTTAACATTCACATCAGCTTTCAGCGCCATTACTGCCGATTGAGTGGCATCTTCGCTGATTTTATGATACTCATGAAAATCGTATAAGGCACCACAATCTGACACCACATACCCATCAAACCCCCACTGCTGACGCAAAACGTCTAACAATAAGGTGGGGCTACCACAACAAACTTCATCATTTGTTCGATTATAGGCACACATAACGCCGGCAACACCTTCATCAACCAGTTGTTTAAAGGCCGGCAGGTAGGTCTCATTTAAATCTTTTTGGTTGGATTCCGCATTAAAAAAATGGCGTTTGGCTTCAGGGCCATTATGAACGGCATAATGTTTCGCACAGGCGGCTATTTTAATGTATTTCTCATCATTACCCTGTAGTCCGCGTACAAATGAAGCACCTATCAAACCCGAAAGTACCGGATCTTCACCATAAGTTTCATGCCCTCTTCCCCATCGTGGGTCACGGAAGATATTAACATTAGGAGACCAGTATGTCAAACCCAGGTACCATTTATGAATGTCTTTTTCAATAGCTGCATGGTACAATGCACGCCCTTCGTCAGAAATAGCAGTAGCTACCTGTTCCACTAAATCGGGATTAAAGGTAGCAGCCATACCTATAGCCTGCGGAAATACAGTAGCCGGAGCAGAACGTGCCACACCATGTAAACCTTCGTTCCACCAGTTGTATTGAGGTATATCTAAACGCTCTACAGCTTTTGCTGTGTTCTCCATCAGGCCTATCTTCTCTTCAAGCGTCAATTCATTTATAAGTAAATTAACGCGTTGTTCAATAGGTAAGGCCGTATTTTGATATTCATGCTGAAAAACGGCAGCCTGCTTATTTGAATCATTTGAAGCTGGTGCACATTGAAAAAGTATACCGGCAACCACCAATAAAAGTAGTAAATGAATTGACTTCATAATATCTGAACTTTAAGTATAATGAACACAAGATAGTAAATGTCTTAGATTTTGAGCTTATAATGCCAATTGTCTTTATAATCAGCAAATATAGCTTGAAACCTCAGTTTGACGATTATTAAAAAGAAAGCAATACAATTACTTTAATTACTTTAGCGCAAAACAGCTACTAGCACACTCTCTTTGAATGTATAAATATTTCATTATCTTGTTGATATTGAAACCAGACCTAAAGCATGAATTGGATCAGTAAAATATGGAATCGTATATCTCATCTTGGCATTCAGGACTTGAAATCCGCCAAGAGCAGAACATATATACTGAGTAATCAACTAAACATAACCTTACTAATCATCATGATTGTCCTGTCTGCCATCATGATGCTTTTAAGGATTATAAATGATACCAGCATAACCATTTCAAGTTATCGATTATTATGGATGATGAGCATTAATTTTCTTCACATCATTTTATCCTACTATAATCGAGGCTATTGGAGTAAATCATTGCTTATTTTTTCTGCGCCCCTTATTTTCATCATTATCCCTACAATGCTAAGCTTTGTGGAGAACGACAGTTTTTTTAATTATAGCGAAATGATTATCGCCCTTTCTTTGATACCACAATTACTGGTGAGACCATGGGATCAAAAAGGTTTATACATATCATCCATGGTCTACTATCTTGCCTTATTAATTTTACATGATGATTTAGTTTTGCGCTTTGATTCTCATGAGTTAACAGTCAAACCCATTTATAGAGAGTTTAAAATATACGCTGAGATTACTGCCATTGCGATATTTATTTTTATCAATAGTTCGGTATATTACCTCAAATGGCTAAATAACAACTATGAAAAGAAACTGATGGATAACAATCAGGAACTGGATCAGCACATTGAAGAATTGAAAGCCACCAACCAACACCTTAAGGCCACCCAACAACAGCTGGTTCAGTCTGAAAAAATGGCATCACTCGGTATTTTAACAGCTGGTGTAGCTCATGAAATTAACACACCTCTCAATTTTATTTCTACAAGCTCAGTGTTGGTTAACAATGCCATTGAAGATTTAAAAGACGATGTTGACAGAAAGCAAGTGGAAGCATCACTTTATCAAGCCAATGAAATTCTGGACAAAGGTGTTGAACAGGCAGCACTTATCGTGTCCTCCTTAATGACTTTCTCCTACGATGGAAAAAGCAAGAAAACCATGTGTGATTTAGAAGCTATTATCAATTCTACATTACTATTTATTAAATCCAAAATACCACTAGGCTTAACTTTTGAAATACATAATGAAATTGAAGAGCCCATCTATGCTTTTCCTGATAAGATGCATCAGGTAATACTGAATATTATCGATAATGCAATCTGTGCCTCAGCAACAGTCGAAGATAAACTGATTAAAATACGCTGCTATACACAAACAAAATCCAGACAAAAACTGGCCTGCATATCAATCTATAATAATGGTCCTAATATCAGCAAAGAAGTTGGCGCACGTATATTTGACCCTTTTTATACTACTAAAGACATTAATGAAGGTACCGGCTTAGGTTTATCAACGTCATTTAACCTTGTTAAAGATCATCAAGGTGAGATTAACTATATCAATCATGCTGAAGGTGTTGAGTTTCTAATACAACTACCCTTTAAATAATTCCTAACAGGCTGCTTTTATAAGTACACCAGGTAATCAACATTAATTAAAATTGCTCTTTTCATTCTACTTATCAAAAGTTCTGATTTCTTCACCAAACTAGTGAGGTTATTTTGTTCAGAATTGGTATTTTAGCATTTGCTGAACGGAAATATACGACTCTACAGTTTAATAAATCTGATATTCAAAATTGTATTGAGTGATTGTTTAGATGTAAACAAAGCACCACAACTATAAAAAGATAAAAACCTCATAATCATTGATATAAAATCTACTACACATCTTATTATGAACAGACAAGAACAACTGGAATTTTGTAAAAAATGTACTAATCGACAGAGTGATTTCAAACAAGGCTTACTTTGCCGACTCACCAACGAAAAGGCTGACTTTGAAGATAATTGTGAGCACTATGAACGCGATGAACATGTCAAGGAGACGATTATTGAATCAGCTGATGAAACAGATCAAAACATTCTTTTAACCTTAAATGATGACATCCTCAATGTACTACGAGCACATCAAGACTTTTATTACGCCATTATTGGAGGATTGCTGGCCAGCTTAATCAGCGGCGTAATCTGGGCTGCCATTACCGTAAGCACCGAGTATCAAATAGGCTACATGGCTATTGGTGTTGGGCTTATCGTTGGATTTGCCGTTCGCTTTTTTGGTGCCGGTATCGACCAAAAGTTTGGATTCCTTGGAGCAGGTCTGGCTTTGTTGGGCTGTTTAAGCGGTAACTTATTTAGTCAGGTAGGCTTTTATGCTCATGAAGCATTACTTAGTTATCTGGAAGTGTTATCATACCTCGACTTAAGCGCCATTATCAACATATTGATTGAGTCATTTAGTCCGATGGATGTGCTGTTTTATGGTATCGCTTTGTACGAAGGGTACAAACTGGCTTTCAGACGCGTATCTGAGTTGGACATCAAGCTTATTCAGGAAAACAAATCAGAAGGTTTACCGACTAATTCGAAATTACGCATGCCATTAGTAGTGGTCTCAATCATCGCCATTGGTTTCTTTCTTATCACAGTCAACAATGGAGTAAGTGGCTTTAAGACTTATCAGTACGAATCGGGCAAGCGTATGTCGGAAGGCGAATTAAAAAACAGTAAAGAAGAAGGTAAGTGGACTTATTGGTACGAAAATGGCAACGCACAGCTGATTGCACATTATACCGAAGGAACACCTGATAGTTTATGGCAATGGTTTGATGAAGAAGGCACTTTGATTAGAGAAGGTCATTACAAGCTAGGTCTTGAGCACGGTGTTTGGATGAGTTATTATGAGAATGGAGCCAGGCTGGATTCAGGACAATATAATGATGGCCGTATGAGTGGCTTATGGAAAGCGTGGTACGCCAATGGACAACTGCAACAAATTGGGGATTATAAAAGAAGTCTGCAAGATGGTCCCTGGACTCTATACCACGAAAATGGCCAAGTGGCCTCTGAAGGACTTATGAAGGAAGGTTCTTCCACAGGAGAGTGGAAAAACTATTTTGAAAGCGGTCAGATGGAAAGCATTTTTATGCACAAGGATAATGAGCCTGCCTTGATTCAGAATGTATGGAATGAGGAAGGACAACAATTGGTAAAAGATGGTGAAGGCACCTATAAAACCTACTATATCACAGGACAACTAATGTCTGAAGGAAAAATTAAAGATGCCCATCTGCATGGTAAATGGTTGAGTTACTACGACAATGGTCAACTACAAGAGGAAGGCAATTACGATGGTGAACTCTATAAAATAAATAACAGCTGGGACAAAAGTGGAAAAGCCATGGTGGTTGATGGCAATGGTTATTACAAGTCTTTCTATGCCGATGGAAATAAAATATTTGAATCGGGCTCTATTGTTTTTGGTTTACGCGAGGGCACTTGGAACACCCTATTTGAAAGTACTCAAACCGTTTATCAGGAGCAAAACTACAAAGCCGGTCTACAATCAGGCATCGTAAATATCTACTTCGAATCTGGTGATTTATACGCTAGTGGTAGCATGAAGGATAACAAACGCGATGGTGAATGGAGTTGGTTCCATGGTAACGGACTTATCTCTTCAACCGTTAATTTTGTGGCAGATAAAAAAGAAGGCAAACAGACCATGTGGAGCGAAGTTGGAGATATTACCAAGGAAGAATTTTATTCCAATGGTGAACTGACCGAAGAAAAAGTATTCTAAAATCAGGCAATTCTGGTTAACCATATAGAGGGTATGCAATAATGACTATGCGATCAGCTGCTTCATTATTGCCCACCCTCTTTTTTTGATTCTTGTCAATCGTAAAAATCACCCTAATCAATAAGGATATAGTATCATGCTGGGGTCATCACCTCGCGATCTTCGTCTTCATTTTCTTAGTTACCTTCAATTTCTTCTGACTCGTGAAGCAGAAAAAGTGCTTCGTCAGTAAAATGAACACATGACACCTGCAACCTACATTCTAAAAGAGCTTAAACACAAACATGTTCATCTCTAAGTCAAATAGACTTCTTGTGGTTTAAGACAACTGAGAACTAAAACCATTCTAATTTGACACCAACATCAACACCTTAAAAACACAAAAGCCAGCAAGTTAAAAACTTACTGGCTTTAAAGTGAACCTGAAGGGACTCGAACCCCTAACCTCTGCGGCCGTAACGCAGTGCTCTATCCAATTAAGCTACAGGTCCAATAAATTTGCTGTTTTGTGAACCATTGTTCTCAAATGCGGTGCAAATATAGATAAAATGAGATTAAAACACCAAATATTTTTTGCAATTAATTGCAAAATCTTTTTCTACTTCTCAGCAATCACAAGGCTTATAGAACTTTGCGTAAAAATGAGAGGCTGCAAAAAAGCAGCCTCTCACTCAATAACATTACTAAAACTATTTTATTCAACCATTTCAGTCATTGGTGTATCAGAGAACTTTTTAGAATATGGCTCAATTTCTACCTGGTCGTATTCATAAGCCAGTACTTTATTATACTGATAGTTTCCCTCCTTATCAAGACTACGCACAAACAAATCAATTGAATTTTGCCCGGCTTGTTTTAATTCAGAAATATCAAATGAGGCAATACCCCACTGCAGGTAATTATACGGATCATCATTCTTATTATGCTTCAACTCCAGAATTATCTCACCTTCTTCGGTGGTCAAATTCTCAGTGTCTTTTACTAAATTGACATAATGAATGCTCCAGCCGCCGCCATATTGAAATTCAACATTCAAATAATCATCCGTAAACCACGTATCAAGGATTGTTATCGGATCATTACCGATCGAATCCTTTACCTCTTCACTGGTGGTTTCATCAAAATTAAAAATAGGTTTCGTTAACAACTCCGATGTTCCATTAATCTTGACATAATAGTCATAGATTTCACTATCATCAGCATCACCCAGTATGGTGTAATTAACCAATACACGCATACCATCTTCCAGCTTACTCGGTGGCACATTTGTAGCCGAAGGCCACAAAGCATCTCCTCCGTCTGTTACCACATAAAAATAATCTCCAGTTTCGATAATGGTACCTGTGGTAACCCAAAAATCGCCAACCGAATAGCCATCATCATCATTACAACTAAATATCAATAAACCCAATAGGATTAAAAACACGCCATACTTAAACTTCTTCATGAGATAATAAATTAAAGTTAAACTTTCTATTTCGTTTATTCGTAATAAATATCGTGCCAGCATTAATGCGTTCACATTGATTAACTAACTGATGTTTCCCACGTAAGTTAAAACGCTGAATGTCAAGCAAAAAGAAGCATGATTCGCTTTGTTAATTCATTA
>NZ_JAENRR010000067.1 GCF_016612505.1 Carboxylicivirga marina | reverse complement strand
TATTTAGTTGTTTACATACTAACAGGCGGGAGCAATTTTTGATCAAATTTGCGTAATGAAAGATCTGCACCCATTTTAAATAAAAACAGCGCCATGAAAAGGAAAAAGATTATTACGTTACTAGCCGTTTTTTTCTTAGCTATCACAGTCGGTTGCGAATCTGACGATGATATGCTAACATCGAAACAAATCCTGTCAGAAACATTAACTCAAGGAAAATGGCAGGTTAGTCTGAATCATTCACCATCGGCCAATACACTTGACTTTGTGGATGTAGAGCTCACGTTCTCTAATGATTTCAAAGTGTTTGCCCTTACGAAAGATGGCTCTACCGGTATGGATATTATTCAAAATGGGGCTTATGCATTAGTTTATGATGACACTGATGAAAGGGATCCAGATGAAGATCTCGAATACTATTATGAACGGGATCGTAAAAAAGATTTATACCTGTCAATGGCCTTCTCTATGAATGAACATATTATTTTTAATCATCGTTGGAAGGTGAAAACTTTTACTTCAACTTCGGTTAAACTCAAAGCTAACGACGTGATATTAGTTTTAAATAAAAACTGAGAATTGAATGGCATAGTGGATTTTCATTCATTTTTTCCAACTACGAAGTGCGATTATTTAATGATCGGATTAAGCGGTTTGTTGCTTGCTACAGGTTTGTTTCAAATGAATAATATCAATGATAAAATAATCATTAATGAATTGCGGAAGGGAAACAAAGATGTTTTTCAGGTTGTTTTTCACCAATACTATCCTTTGCTGGCTAAGTTTGCTCATCGCTATGTGTACGAATCCAATGTTTGCGAAGACTTGATTCAGGATGTGCTTACCTCATTATAGATTGATAACGAATAAGAACGTCCTTGACTTGGGCGATTTAATATGCCTGATATGTAGATAAATAAAGACAAAACCTTACATATGGCTATGCTTATACGGACCGACGGAATCGTTTTGGGATAAGTCGTTTATAATGTCTGTTGTAGAAATGGTGACGTAACTGAGCCTATAAATAACAAAAGCGACTAAATACACTTTTAGCCGCTTTTGTTACTTTCTATCTTTAGTTTACTCGTTTTCTTCTTGTTCTGTTTTTTCCTCTAATTCAAAATAGTCCATCATCGCCATTAACTGATCAGCCTGAGAATTCAGCTCCTCAGCACTTCCCGCAATTTCTTCACTGCTCGAAGCATTTTGCTGAGTGGTAGTATTCATTTGCTGAATAGCGGCGTTGATTTGATTGACTCCATCTCGTTGCTCACGTGTGGCAGCCGCAATTTCTTTTATCAGTTGATTTGAAGCCTGTATCGTTGGAATGGCTTCATTGAGTTTATTGTTTGATTGTTGCGATAACTCTTTGCTCTCACCTGCAATACTAATAATCTGTGCCGCAGCTGTCTGACTTCTTTCAGCCAGCTTACGTACTTCACCAGCTACCACAGCAAAACCCCTGCCCTGTTCACCTGCACGTGCAGCTTCCACCGCAGCATTTAAAGCTAAGATGTTGGTTTGCATTGCTATTTCATTAATGATATCTATTTTATCACTAATCTGCTGATTGGCTATAGTTGCTTTATTTGATTCGTCAGTGGTTTCCTGCACACGATTAAAAGCGATAGATGACTTTTGCTCACTATCATTAGCATTTGTATAGTTCTGCTCAATGTTGGCTACCATTTCTTCCATGGTGGTCGAAACTTCCCCTAATGAGGCTGCCTGACTACTTGCTCCCTGTGTAAGCACATGGGTACTGTTATTAAGCTGCTTGCTGGCGCCTGAAAGTTGCTCGGCTCCTGTTTTTATCTCACTAACTACCTCGCGTAACTTTTCATTAGTGGTATTCAAGGCTTTCATTAGTTCTGTTATCTCATCCTTACCACTCATATCAACCGAATGATACAATTGTCCATTAGCCAAAGCCTGAGCAATATTTATTCCTTGTTTAACAGGTTTGATGATGTTTAATATTGTTATTCGACTAACTACTATACCCAGTACGATGGCAATGATAAGAAATGTTAGAATCAGGGATTTAGAACTGGCAATGGTATTTGCTTCTGTGCTGGTTGCATTTTCGGCAATGCGAGCACTAAAAATACCTACGAACCAGGCTGCATCCTGCATTTGCTTTTGATACAATCCCTGTTGACTATTCTTACCTGAATACTTCTCAAAAATCTTCTGGTAGCTTTTGTAAGTCCTTTCAATATTGGCAATGCTTTTCGTCAGATTGACATTGTTCTGCTCTTTAGCTCGTTCCATTGATTTGAAAAGCTTATCAAACTTGCCAATGACTTTATTTAATAGTTGCTCATTCACATCGCCATTTGACAGAAGCGGCATGGCAATAAATTCCAGTGAAGCCAGACGTACCTGGTTGTGTGCATCAGTAATAGCTTTCGAGACTTTTACGTTGCTGTTGAGTGTTCGATCGAAATTAATAAATGCACTTACCGTGTTACCTTGCTTACCCCATTTTTTAATGATCTCGATTTTCTCAACTTCGATGGAGGCGTAATTGTCGAATGCTTCCAAATAACTTTGGGCGTTCATCAGTAATGAGTCAATGTTAGCATCAGTAAAGGCCTTGTTGCTTTTCGCCTGTTCCAAAGTCTCATTCGTATTGGTTAGAACATTAATGATGTCTTTAATGCGCGAGGTGTCCTTGTAATGCACAAAATACTGTGCTTGCAAACGTGCACTCAGCAAGTCTTTCTCTGCGCTTACCAATATATTTTTGGCATCAACAATACTTTTGGAACGATTAATACCTCTACGGCCCGTTACACCAACAATAACAGCTAAAACAACTACAATTGAAAAACTAATAACTAACCTTTTTTTGATCGAAAGGTCTCTTGGATCAAGCAACTTCATTTCTGCGGAGTTTTAATCATGCATCTTACTTCAGGGCTTTTTACTTTATTAAAGAAAAAAAGATACAGTCAATTCACTTTATTTTAACAAAAAAGACTATTCGTCAAAATTCAGAATAGTCTTTTAAGGATAATCAGGTATGCTCGCTATTTTGTATACTGGTCAATAATTAGTTTGATGGCACGCTGACAAGCCGGGCAGAAGACATCATGGCGTGTAAACATGATGCAATTGGCCGAACTACGATACATGCCTGTTGCTTTGTATTGTGCTCCTTCAAAAGCCCCAACCTGGCCACTGTATTTCATCGAAGCCAGCAACTTGTCATCCCATTTTCGCTTATCGATAAAGAATTCTTCCATGACACTTTCAGCCACCTTTTGTTTGCGCAGCTCGGTTCGCTTTTTTTGAAACTCAATACTGTGTTCATCATACTTCTTTTTATCCCATGGTGTTGGAATAGGCGTACCAGGTGTCACAATATCTTTCCATTTGATAGTCTCAGGATCTGGATTGGCTGTTACATTTAATTCCCAAGGTTCCAAATGCTCCGCATCCATTTCGTAGGCAGTGGCCGAGGTGTAATATTCATCGGCCAGGTCAGCAAAGTGATGTCCAAACTCATGCACAAATAAATATTCCTGAAAGGCATTATCAACCGCCGCTGTGATATAAAGGTTGTAAATTCCGCCACCACCATAGATTGAATCATTCATTAAGATGGCAGTGAATTCATATGGAACAGCAGCAGAAGCATTCCGAATGGTTTTGTTATCGTAGCCCAAAGCATAACGCTCCGAGTTGAAAGCACCATAGGTAACCGACAAAGCTGAGCGGGTGTGAATATCCTGATGAGGATGGTTAACGCCAGAATGGGGCGCTGGTGTTTCAACGGCTCTGATGGAGAATTTGTTTTTGTGCTTAGCAAATGGTTCACAATTTAACAGAACTTCAGCAAAACGCTCGGCATCTTTATGAAACTTATCCATATCTTCTTTGGCATAACCTTCACCCAACACCACTATATCAACTTGTTTTTCAGGAGAACCGTTAACCACCACATCAAAGGTATTGTAATGATTAGTAACCGGCTTAATAAATGCTCGATGGTGCTTAGGATTTACTCTATACGTCCAAACCGCGTCGAATCCATTTTTGCGGTTACGTTTGTAGATAGTCACATCCACCTCTTGCTTAGGCCATGGAAAGCGCAATGACTCATGGAAGCTACCCCAGTTTTCTTTGGCATCGGGTGTTGTTTCCCATTCACCATATATGCTTGAATAACCTCTTGAATAAAGGACTTCACCTGATTGAGGCTCTTTAACATCAAATAAGTATTTGCCCAATCGGAGTTCATCAATTAAAACAGTTTTACTTCCGGCCCACTCACCATCATTAACCATTTGGTCAAAGGCAAAATGTTCCTCATCGGCATTGCCAACATGATTATAGTCAAGGCGCATAGTAGCATCACTAAAATGCCTATTGTACTGTGCATAGCTGCTGGTTGTAACAATGGCCAGCAAGACCATTAATATAAAGTAGTTTTTAAGCATAGCTTGAATATTGAGTTGTTAATCAAGAGGCAAGTTAGACAAACTGATGTAAATAAGATATGTGTTTTATCACTACAACATAAAAAAGCAGTAGTTATGCCTCGATATAAGGAGGTATACTACTGCCTTTAAAGCTTAGATTTCATTATTTACTCAACAACCACTTCATCAATAAATAAGAACACACCCATGTTATTAATACGAGGATAAGTAGCCTTAACTTTAATGTATTGAGCACTGGTTCTGTTAAATTTGACAGGCAGCATGCGATGGGTCACCTCTGCCGACCAAGGCTTCTGGTAGGTTTTGTCAAGCTGCCAGCTGCCTGCTTTAGTGAAGTTTTTTCCATCATCTGATGTAAATACCTCGAATGAAACCGGATAGAATATGCCGGCCCCGGTTTCTTCAACGCAACTCAGTTGAACCGAATGAATGGCTTTAGATTCTTTAAGATTAATAATGGCTTCAAAATCTTGATTGAGGATACCCAACCATTTACCATTGCCCCATTTGTCTCCTCCAAATTTAGTATCAACCAAAGTGGACGGCCCATTGGCGGAATATTTATCAGTAGGTTCACAGTTTAAGATGACTTCAGCACCCGCTGCTTTGTGCAATATGGCTTCTTTAACTTCAGTTTCACCATAAACAACGCCGTTTTTAACAGCAATTGCCTTAATGGAGGTCGATGCATCTATGAGAAATGGTTCTTTGTATGCCATTGATTGATAATGGGTGGGCTCACTGCCATCTATGGTAAAATAAATATCAGCATTTAGCTCTGTCTCAATCGTTACTTCCATTTGTTGAGAGTGAGGCAAAAATTCAAATTTTATTTCCGGGCGCAAAGCACTATGGGCATAATTAACACCAAGGTTTTCGTAACGTTTCACCATCACATCCATTTTTTGTCTGAATTGCTGCCAGTCTTTTGTGCCTTTTTGTTGCCAGGCTATTTCCGAAAGTGCAGCAATGCGCGGGAATAACATGTACTCAACCTGCTGTTCATTTGGCATGTATTCAGTCCATATATTTGCTTGTACTCCCATCACCAAGTCGGCATATTGCGGTTCTAAATCAGCTGGTATTGGTTCGTAATCATATACTTTTTTGAGTGGCGCATTACCTCCAAACGCTTTAGGCTCATGCTTGCTCATACTTTGGTAATGATCAAAATATAAATGCGAACCAGTCGTTAAAACAGTAGGGTGACCTTTCTTCAGGTATTCTTTTACCTGCTTCTCTGAAGCCCAAAACATGACTGTAGCTGAAGGCGATAATTGTCCTTCCAGTATTTCGTGCCAACCAATTAGCTTGCGATTTTTATTTTTCAGCCAGGTATCAAAATGATTGATAAAATGACTTTGCAGCTCATGGGCATCATAAGCATTTTGTTTCATCATCTTCAGGCAATCAGGACACTCATTCCAGTGCTTCTTATTTACCTCATCTCCACCAATGTGGATGTATTCAGATGGGAACAGTTCCAGTACTTCTTCCAACACCTCTTCTAATAGCTGATAGCCTTGTGAATTAGAAGCGCAATACACCCCCGTATCCTTGATGTGTTGACCATTGGCATCTTTACATGCCAGATGCGGGTAGCACTGAAACACAACCTCAGAGTGACCAGGTAGTTCTATTTCAGGAATTACAGTTATATGCTTTTGCGCAGCATAAGCCACCACTTCTCGTATCTCATCCTGGGTATAGTAACCACCATATTTTTCATCCTTATCGCCCTCGCGCCATACTTCAAATTCCTGCCAGGGTTTTAGTCCGGGTTTTACTTTTCGCCAGGCACCAATGCTGGTAAGCTCCGGATGCGATTTGATTTCGATACGCCAGCCAATGCCATCAACCAAATGCCAGTGAAAAACATTCAGCTTGTGCATCGCCAGGTAATCGATGTATTTTTTAATAAATGAAGTTGGCATAAAATGTCGGGATACATCCAGGTGCATGCCTCGCCAGGTAAAACATGGTTTGTCAGTTATGCGACAGGCCTTTAATTTTAGTGATGTATTCGCATCAAATGATGCAGGCAATAACTGCCTGATGCTCTCAACGGCGTAAAAAATACCTGCAGCACCTGCCGATTGCACCAGGACTTGTTTGCTATTAATATCTAAGATATAGCCTTCATGACTTAAAGAGTCCAACTCTGGAGCAATCTGAAATACGAAATCAGCTTCTTTGTTCGTCTTTTCAGAAGACCAAAGTAACTCAATGTCTTTCCGGGTAATATCCTTTAATAAGGAAATAGCAGGCAACATGGCTGAGTCGGATAGATGCACCGTTAAAATATTATTGAGTGCAAAAGCCTTATCAGTGCTTTGTTCAACCAAAAATGGTTCGGGTATTATTTCAATGAGCGTAATTTGTTGCTTGTTATTGCAGCCTGACATTAGCAGAATAGCAAGGCTTAATAAGTACCAAGGTTTAAATCTCATGTTTGTGTGTATTTGTTATTGCATTGTAAAGATAGAGTTACAACAGAAGAACCAATTTGCTCCGATAGGTGAATATTGTTCAGATAACTCTATGGATGTTGGAAGAAAGTAATATTCACATGCATACCAGTCATTAAGGTTCAATGATTATCTTAGTAGCTGATAAAAAAAAAAGTAATGATAGAATCCAATGTTCTTGGTAAAACCTTCGGGCCAGTTGGCTCATTTACCGGTATAGTCTTATTCTGTTTTGGATTGTACAGTGTGGTAATTGGTGCTTTAGGCGGTATAGTATTAATTATAACAGGTGCTTTTATTGCATTTACAAGACCATATACTTCCATAAATTATGAGCAAAAGAAAGTAAGAAGTGGTGATAAAATATTCGGTTTTCTAAAAACCGGAAAATGGAAAGATATTACGGGAGATATGAAGGTTGGCCTATGGAGTTCAAGTAAAACCTATCGTACTTATAGTCGTAGTAATCGCTCGCTTGACATAACTGAAAAACGACAAATAATATGTCTTTTTAATGCACAAGGAAAGAAGTTAATGATGCTTAAAAGTGTTCAGAAAGATGAGGATATGCATGAAGAACTGGAAACTATAAGTGCCAACTTAGGCCTGGAGATTCTGCAGTAGTTTTATGAAATAGTAATCGCTTATTGGAATGTTATACCTTAAATTAGAAGGTAAAAGGAAGTGTCATTAAAGTAACAGAACCATGATAGTCAATAAAATCAAAGCGATCAATCAATTTTGCATTGCGAATTCAGATGAAGAAATTATTAAAAAATATGCCAGGTATTTTAAGGAAGGCTATGATGGTTATGGAATTGAGCAAAAGGCGTTTGAAACACAAAGAGATAAATGGATTGCGGCCTGGCAAGATGAAATGACACTCGACGATTATTTAGATCTGGCTGATGAATTGTTTAAGCACGGCAAGCTGGAAGAAAAATCCTTTGCCATGTCATTTATTAATGCACAACGAACACATTATTCTAAAAACACATTTGAACGCATTGGCAAGTGGTTTGACTATGGTATCGACAACTGGGCAACTGCCGATGTACTATGTATGCTCGTGTTATCAAGCTTTTTAATAGATAAAGTAATTGACTTTGATGAGCTGAAAACATGGAATAACTCTGATAATGAATGGCAACGAAGAGCCGTACCTGTTACCTTAAATGAACTGCTTAAAAAAGGATTGCAAGCTAATGATGCCATACAAACCATTGCACCTTTAATGCTCGACAAATCGATTTACGTTCAAAAAGGTATTGGCACTTTGTTACGTGGCTTATGGAAAAAGTACCCTGAGCCTATTGAAAAGTTTTTACTGGAATGGAAGGATACATGTGGACGGCCAATTATTCAATATGCTACCGAAAAGATGGATAAAGAAGACCGGAAGAAATTCAGGAAAACAAAGTGACAATTGTAGCAATTTCAAACAAAAAACGGCCGCTAATCATTAGCAGCCGTTTATTACATATTCAAAATATAGTTTTAGTCTATCTGACAGTCTGTATTATTTTGCCTTGTACGGATTGCTTGCCACAAATAATACGATAGAAATAAATATTGCTTTCTGTACTTTGGCTTCGGAAGTCAAAGTTATAAGTAGTGCCTGCTTCAACAGAGCCTTTATAAAGGCAATCAATTAATTCTCCGTTAATACCATAGATATTGACTATAGCGTCAGCATCATACTGAGATGTAAACTCAATGTTCGTTTTGTCAATAAATGGGTTAGGATATGTTTTTGCTGTCAACTCATCTTTACTTTCAAATGTGAGTGTGTCATATATCAAGCATTGTGCTGCTTTATATGCCACCCTAAACTCTGTTTGTGCTGTTCCTGTTTGCGGGCAAATGTTAAAACTGAGATCAAAAGTATCCTGCTTCTTTCCAAAGTCGCTGATATCATCTATTTTAAAACCATATAAGCTGCTTGTTGGATCTGTATTGTTTAGCTCAGTTACCCAGTTGTTCGAATTTTTAACAACACTTACAGAGCCATTTAATACTTCAATAGTCAAATGGGATAGTTCGTAACGACAAGCACCATCGGTTGTTACTATCGCATGATAAGTGTAACAACCATCATAAGTTTGATACATATTAAGCGGACTGATATCAAAACATGTGTTTTCACATTCCTCAATCGTATTGATGTCATCATTATCTTCGCCACCACTACCGCCTGTGTCATTATTAGAATCGCTGCAGTTTATCGTTATAGAATCACTTGCAATACAACCACTTGAACTCCTCACTTCTATATTGAAGGTAGCTGATCCAATGCCTGCTGTATAAATTAATTGCGTCGCTTGCTCATCCTGTATATACCAGGTTTCATCCGCATTAGTTATCGACCAGGAGAACTGTTCCGAATTGTCCATATGAGCATTAATAACATTATCGGTGCTTCCACATATGACACTCGTCGGCTCAATCAAAACAACCGATGGATGAACTGCCTCATGAATGGTTATTGTTTGTGAAGATGAACAGCCATTAGCATCATCAATTGTGATAAGGTAATCCCCAGCAGTCAAGTTATTGCGCGATAAATCATTATAGCCATCAGACCATTCAATGCTATAAGGTTCTATCCCACCATTTATAGTTATTTGGGCTGAGCCCGATGCTTGCTGGCAATCTGGTTGCTGGATTAATACTGAAAAGTCTAGCCCGGCTTCAGGTCGCCCGATAAAAACACTTTCTGTAATGCTGCAACCATTGGCATCTATTGCTTTAAATTCATAGTAGCCTTCTTTATCAACAATTAATGGTCCATCAACTAGTACAGCATCGTAGTAAATGTCATATGGAGGTGTGCCACCGGCCCCGGTTACCGATACGATAATGGATGAATCGGCTTCCTGACAACTGGCTCTTTTAACAGAGGTATTAATGCTTATTTCATTAGGCTCACTTACTTTTACATATTCGCGAGCAGTACAACCATTAGCATCGGTAATATCTGCCCAGTACCAGCCTCCTGTTAAATTGTTTATTGTCGACGTTGATTCACCATTGTTCCACACAATTTGATAGGGCTCGGTGCCATTCGTTATTGTTAACGAAATTGCTCCACTGTTGTCACCATTACATTGTGGTTCTGTTAGTGAATGATCCACTGATATTTTCTTAGCTACTACATAACCGGTTTTTGTAATTGAGCAGCCATTGGCATCGGTAATAGTCACTTTATGGCTTCCGCTGTTAAGCTTAGATGCAGTCATGCTGGTTTCACCGTTATTCCATAAATAGGAGTAGGGAGGGGTTCCTCCGTTGGCTGTTACAGTTAGTGTGCCGGTTCCTTCTTCATAGCACTCAATTGTGCTTGTGCTAATAGTAGCACGCAAATCGCTTTGATTAACAACATTGAAGTTCATCGTTTTTTGACAACCAACGACATCTTCAATGACTGCCGTATACTGACCTCCACTGATATTGTTAAGGTTTACACCAGTTTGTCCCGTATTCCAGGAGATTGTGTATGGTTCAGTTCCTCCGGTAACCGCCAGATGAAGGCTTCCATCATACGAGCCACAATTCGCATGTGTAATGGTCGCAGTGGCATTAATTGCTGTGGGTTCGGTAATTTCACTCTCCAATGTCAATGTCTCGCCATTTGCATCGCTTATGGTTACAGAATAAAGACCAGCGGATAGACCTTCTATATCTTCAGTTGTGGCACCATTGTTCCATAGAAACTGGTATGGCGGCGTACCATTAATTACGGTTAAATCTATTGAGCCATTTTCTGCACCAAAGCAATTTAATGGCGTGGATAAGAGGTTCGCTTCAAGCTTCTTGTCTTGCAAAACAATTTTGTCAGTAAAAACACAGGTACTGGTCTTGTAGCCAACAATAAAACTCTGCGTTAAGAGTTCATTTGTACAGTTTTCATCATTTGTGCAGATGGTGTAATTAAGGGTGAATAAACTGGTTTGTCCATCTTCTCCAAAGCCTTCTGTTTCATCAACCTTTAAGCCACTAATATTAGTAGTAGGATCGGCACTGTTTAGCTCCATCGGCCAGTTCATTGAATTGGTGGCTTCGGTTACTCTTCCGCATGGTATTTCTACTGTGTAATGAGACAAAGCCTGAGCACATTCAGATGCAGAGATCCGTAGCTCAATATGCAGGCAGGTTTCATCTTGAATGACCTGAATCACTTCAGTTGAAAAACAGTCATTGCATTCTTGTGCATTGGTAATGCTGATAGCTGATATGCATAGCAGCGCGACAAGAATTCCATGTTTAAGCGGGTTAGGCTTTTTTGTCTGATAGAATTTCATATGTAACGTGTTTGGGTGTAGGTTATATACTCATTCATCACACAAAAGGTTGCATTGGTCAAATAAAAGAATCGTTTATGGGTGTCTTCATTAACGTTTGCTAGGCATCTGGTTTTATTGCCATGAATACGATTACAGAAGGCTTGTGGCGAAAAAAATCAGTTAACACTCAATGAAGCTTTCTGATGAACAGTCATTGGTGCTAACTGATTGTATTTTTAATTTCGAACGATTAATTTTACCTGGCCAGCGAATGGCAAACGGCACACGTAAAGCACCTTCAAAACCAGCAAACAATGTGGCTTTCCAAGGACCTGCAAAACCATGTACAGTCGTTTCCACTGTGAAATTTGTACTTCCGGCATTAAGTCCTTCAGGCCCATTATCAGCCGTAAAAATAAAAATGGTATTATCAGCAACACCAAGCTCATCAAATTTATCCAACAATTCACCTGTATATGAATCAATCTGGAGTAATACCGATTACAAACCAAAACGATTGATGAAAAATCAATCTGTTCTTTTGTATCGGCATTAACCATTGTAATTAGCAAAATGATTTATCAATCATTTTGCTAATTACAATTGGTATAATAAGTCAGCTCACAGCCATTGCTTTGAATAATCACATCTATTTCACAGTATAGCCCTTGCCCTCCAAACATGCCGAAAAGGCCTTTTTAAATTTGTCTTTGATAGCTTGCTCCTGAGCAGCAGCGTTGGCATTATTTTGCTCTTGCTGTTGATAGTTGCCATATCTCTTGGCTCGCCGACCTCTTATAGCGCCAGCCGTAGCACCGATCGCGGCACCTTTGCCAGCATCGCCTGCGATAGCTCCAATGGCAGCACCAGCAGCGGCACCTCTGGCAGCACCCCTAACTGCAGAACCATCTGGTCCTGTGTTTACTTGTTCTGCTTCAACCTTTGGCAAATTTAGTGGGTCAAGACCGGTATAATCCATAGCCCATAAGTAGCACTCAAATTCATCTTTTTTCTGTTGCTCTTTTGATTGCCCCTGAGAAGGAAAAACAATAAGTCCTGCTGTTTGTGAAATTTGGTTATAAGTCATTTTTGAGGTATCGGGCAAGACCTGAGTGGTAGGTACCTGAGCCAACGATATGCAGTAGAAGCCTACGGTAAAAATTATTGTGAAGAATATTTTTATTCTTTTCATCGCTATAAGTTTTGTATTAGTCATTAATTTCGGTGTATGTAAAACCTAGCTGTCTGTAGGCATCAGCTTCATTATAAAAAGTATAGCTTTTAATTATCTTATTATCTTTGATGAGGTAAATAGAGTTAGCCCAGATGGTTGCTGTTTCATCAGTGTGTTTATACTTAATGGTTAATTCGGCCCAATTCGACACCCAATCTCCTTTGTTTTCACCATCATTGATTTTAACAGTTGCGTTTCTCGAACGGTGATATTTGATACTTTCGTAAAGGTTGCTTACTAATACCTGCCAATTCTCTACCGCTTCTTTTTTTCTAATTGAATCGCCATAAGAAGGCCCTAAGCCAAGATAATCATCATGCAGCAAGTTCTCCATGGTCGTATGGTCCAGATTTTCAACTGCATTTACATACTTTTCTATTAAAGCGAGGTTATTCTGTTCAGTTGAGTTATCAGTATTGCATGCAGTTATCATGCAAAATATGAGCATGGTACTAAATAGTAGTGCTTTCATAGTTATTAAATTGCTTATGTTTCTTTTTTTCGATTTGCTCATTATCTACTAGAGGCTGAACCTATAATTAAAAGAAGCCAGAAACGATTTACGATCTCCAATAATACCAACTTCGGAGCGTACCTGCCAATGCTTATTTAATTGAAACTGACCTCCAACCAGCATGTTCCATTCTTCTTTCGGTGCCTTATCCATTCCATAATTCACTGTTGATTCACCTTCTAAATTACCTATTGCCTCAAAGAATTCGGTTAGATTGGTTTGATCAACTATGGCTTGTTCAACTGGAGACAAAGCGCCATACCAAGCTACATAGTCAGCATATATTTCATCTGCACGCACCCAGGTCTCTGGAGGTAAAGCATCAACCATTTTGACAGAGCCAGCTGTATTGGAATTCATACGGGCACGCATGCCACCTATCCACACCGCAATATTTCGATCAGGCCGTTGTCTAAAAGGAAACGTTTTACCAATGCGAACACCAAGCACTTTGGCCAACACCGGGTCTTCGAGAAGTTCCGGTCTAGTCCATGTCCAATTGGCATCAATTGAGGTCCACAAAGGGCCTAAACCAAAACCTGTCATCACACCAAACCCTGTTGTGGTCATATCTTGCTGAACAATTGATTTTAAAGGAACGGGAATAGTTAAATTGATTTCTGTTGTTGAAGAACCATAGCCAAAGAGTCCATAGACATTTAAGAAAGGAAAGATCCAAATATCTGGCCTGAAGTTGATAGCATAGGAGGTGTTTCTGTTTTCACCAAAAGCAAGAAACTCTTCTGGTATAGGTTGTGAAGGTCCATTAATACCTAATTGAAAGTTATCGATAACTATTCCCTGATCCATCCAAATATAATTGACCATTGCACCGATTGGGTATGGGAGATCAAAGCCTCGCTTATAAGCTGCTTGCCCAAGAATAGGGAAGATGTAGTCGTATTCAACCTGCTTAATACTATCAATATAAGCCTGTTGTTTCTTGCTTAACTTCCGGCTGGCGTACTGTGCTTCAACAGTGATACAACCAATAAATAATAGAAGTATACCTATTACTAGAGGAGTTTTAATTCTTTTCATAGTGTTATTATGTGTTGGTTAATATTTTTTTCAACATGCCTCTTCAAGTTACAACAAATCATGTGTTAAATTCAAGGGCAGGCTTATATTAATAATAAGTGAGCACGTTAAATTGTTCAATATGAGTGTGATTAATAAGGTCATCGTTGTAATTATTGAAGAATAATAAGAACTGAATACTTCATTATCAATCTAGTCATATCGGCTTGAGTGCAATAATTGATTGAAGCGTATATTCTTTTATTGCACACAAAAACGGCCACCTTAAAAGGCAGCCGTTTAAATATTACTTTATGTTTGTCGCGATAAGCTATCTTTCAATAGTAAGGAGCCTAAAAGAACTTTTTCATAGAATCTGTAATGACTTTAGAACAAGTATTGAATGCTTGCCCCAAACCTTAGGTATGAACCATCCATAATAGTGTAGCGGAAATCTGGCGCGAGGTTAATTTTTTCCGATAAGAGGTAATTCATTCCAACACCAATATTAAATCCTGCAAAAGTTTCAGAAACTGATACATCCTGAAATTTAAACTTTTCCATATTGATCGCCAGGCCTGCCAACGCATAGAAATTCATTTTGTCACTCTTTTGACTAAAGACGTAATGGGCATCGAGATCAATAACGTTAGCACTAATATAGTCCTTCTCAAAAATGTGCGTAAAACCAAAGGCACCTTCCCATTTTTCATTAAATGCATATACTCCATTGAAGGTTAAACCAATGTTATTAAACTCAGTGGCATAAATTAATCCACCACCAGCTCGAATCTTTGATGAATCAAAGGACTGTGCAAAAACATGGCTTGCCAAGGTAAGGGCGATAATGATTAAAATGTTTTTCTTCATGGTTCAAAAATTTAATTTCTCAATAAAGGTTTTTGATAATTCAAGGCTAACAAAGGTCTATGTTGCCCTAAAGGATATGTAAGTTAGTGTATTTGTAGTTATTAACCTGAGTTCGACGTAAAATTAATTGCTCAGACCGTTTGTAAATAATTGGTTTCAAGGAACAATTGCGAAGGAATAGCGGGCTATTTCTAGCAAATGCGACGTAGAAAACAGTTGTTTACAAATGGTAAATCAAACTTTTTATTAAATAACTAATCTACTTCTTTAAATTTTATCATCATAGCTCGCTATGCTTCAAAAATTTTCATTGTATATCAGTCATTTAACAAAATCTGAGCTGTTTAATTTTAATCGAACTCAGGTTATTATGCCAGGTATGAAAATCGAGTCGATTATTACGGCAATACACCTTACTGTCCTTAACAAAAAACGGCCACTAATTTCTTAGTAGCCGTTATTCACCTGGTAATTATGTTTAACCCGAAATATGCCTTAGGAATCCGGGTTTAATTTTGTGATAGTTCGTTTGAGCTAATGGCTTCATTCAGGTCTACTGTCACATATTTATGACTCATGAAAAACTTATGATCAGATGATAGCTTAATGGTCGCTACAACTTTTCCATTTTTCTTTTCTTTAACCGAAGTTACTTCAACCTGTTCACCAACGATTGTATTGTAATCGGCAACGCCACCTTTTTTAATAATAAAGTTGTTTTTAGGAAAATGAATGTGTTGATACTGGTTGTTTTCAACCTTTGCGATGGTAAACACATCACCTTCTTTAACGTCTGCACCTGCACCTTGTGCAAATGAAATACCTGTGAATAAACCCACTAAAAGTGTTAATAATACGAGTTTTTTCATGCTGATTTGTTTTTAAGTAAATAATTGGTGTTAACTATTATCGTGTTAAGCTTGGTATAATAGCGCAGGTTAAAGGTGGTATTCAGAATTCTCCTGACAGAACTGATGGAGACGGGACACAATACAGGTCAATGCCTGATTAGAAGGGGAGTTTAAACGACCACCTCAAAGGCAGCCGTTCTATTCTCATTATATAATTAGTCTGAAGCTATTAAATCTTGCCATTTACAATCTCTAATATCTCTTTCTCTTCCTGAATGGCTTTGTCTTCAATTACTTTACCATCAGCCAGTACTTTCTCCACATAGGCTTTGTCATCTAAGCCGGCTGCGTTGATTTTCACATTCAGGTAAGCGCCCATAACGGCTGTGCGAGCACATAAAGCACCAACACCTGCATCCGTTACCGAGTTAGGGTTACCAACTTCGGCCATGGCACGAATCACTTCGAAACCTTTGAATGCTACCTCCATTACTCGGAAAGGCACCTGGATTGCGTACTTGGTTGCATCGTCAATGGCTTTTTTACGAGCTGCTTTTTCTTCGTCGCTTCCTTTTGGTAAACCGAAAGCATCCATAATTTTATTAAAGGCATTGGTATCTTCATCAACCAGACTCAATAGCTCTTTTTCAACAGCCATACCTTTTTCTGCCCAATCGCTGAACTCTTCCCAACGCTCGTCCCAGCCACGCTTGTGAGCCGATAGGTTAGCTACCATAGTACCTAAAGCAGCACCCAATGAACCAACATAAGCTGAGATTGAACCTCCACCAGGAGCTGGTGACTCAGAAGCTGTTTCATCTGCAAACTCAGTCAGATTCATGTCAATCAACTGCTTCTTCTCGTCCTTAAGGATGTACTCAATAATCTTCTTATCCGGGTCGAATGGATATAACTCATCCAAGCCCATTGATTTAATGGCAATCTTGATGATTTCACGCTCAGGAATACCTGTTGAACGCTCTTGCTTGCGTAAGAAATACTTACCGGCATCTAACATAGCCTGCAACGGCACAACACCTACCATCTCCGAACCCGTCACACGGATACCACGTGCATTGGCGCGCTCGTAGACAGCCTCGTAAGCCTTATGCAATGAGGTTACAGTAATGTCCGTCAGGTTCATTGAGATTTGAGCCACACCGTACTCCTCAATAAACCAGCCAATACCTTTTACTGATTTCAGCATACCAGGGATATTCACCGGATTACCGTTTTCGTCTTTTACAATTTTACCGGTTACCGGGTTGCCTTCGCGCTTCACACGACCACGCTCACGCACATCAAATGCAATGGCATTAGCACGACGAGTAGAAGTGGTGTTCAAGTTCACATTATAAGCAATCAGGAAATTACGGGCACCAACGGCCGTTACACCCGATTGAGCAACACTCTCGTTCCACTCAGCAGGACCAAAATCAGGCTTCCACTCTGCTGTACCAATACGTTTTGAGATAGCCTCGTACTCACCTTCGCGGCAGTTAGCTAAGTTTTTACGCTTATCTTCTTTAGCGGCAAACTCGTAGCAGTAGATAGGAATGTTTAACTCAGTACCAATACGCTCAGCTAACTTGTGAGCATACTCCACTGTTTCTTCCATGCTGATGTTAGCAACTGGCACCAATGGACATACATCGGTAGCACCAAAGCGTGGGTGAGCCCCTTTATGCGAACGCATATCAATTAATTCCTGCGCTTTTTTAACAGCCTGAAAAGCCGCTTCACACACCTCTACCGGTGTACCTACAATAGTTACAACCGTACGGTTAGTGGCTTGTCCCGGGTCAACATCAATTAGTTTAACGCCGTCAATCTTTTTAATTTCATCGGTAATCTTGTCGATGATAGTCATGTCGCATCCCTCAGAAAAATTAGGAACACATTCTATTAGTTGTTGCATCTTATTATGTGTTTTTGTCGATTTATATTTTTTATTCAGATGAAAGACTTAAGATTTAAGACAAAAGATGATTCTCAGCATATCTGTTTTCTAATGTCTTGTATCTTTTTTCTTGCGTCTTTTTCATTATTCAGCTTCCCCATCGCCTCCGGCACTTCCCACAGGGGAAGATTTAAACCCATCCTGGAGAAAATTCTCTCCTTGGGAAGACACCCGCAGGGAGAAGGGGTTAATTGTCTTTTGTTTATCTATTATTTAAATATCCATATATTTTGACCACCTCACCACTAATGTGGGACTCCTCCTTTAAAAGGAGGAGAGTGACGCAATGCCGTCCCCTCCTGAATTTTAGGAGGGGTGCGACAGGCGGGGTGGTATTTTCAAATGTTAATCAAAACACAAGCAATAAATAGTCTTGAATCTTAAATCTATTTTTTTAAATCTTAGTTCCATTCAATATCGTCGTCTCCACCTTATTCTCGCCATAAGCATAAGGCAAATATTCAATACCCGGAATCGGCTTTGTAATGACCAAATTGGCCTTTTTGCCAACACAGATAGAACCCAATTCCTTATCCACGCCCATGGCATAGGCTGTGTTCTTGGTCACGGCATGAATCACCTCTTCAGGAAGCATGCGGTACAGTACGCTACCCATGGCCATTATCAACTGCATATTACCCGATGGCGACGAGCCCGGGTTAAAGTCAGAAGCCAAAGCAACCGGCAGGCCGGCTTCCATCATCTGGCGAGCAGGTGCATACGCCATGTTCAGGAAGAAAGCAGCACCTGGCAAGATGGTCGGCATGGTACCTGAATCTTTCAATGCTTTCATTTCTTCTTCGCCTGTAAACTCAAGGTGATCAACCGACAGGGCATTGTACTTAACACCTACCTGAATACCACCCGAATAATCTAATTCGTTGGCGTGTATCTTTGGTGTCATGCCATACTTAGCTGCTGCTTCCAATATGCGGTCGGTATCTTCAACCGTGAAGAATCCTACATCGCAGAATACATCTACATAGTCAGCCAATTTTTCTTTGGCAACAGCAGGTAGCATCTCATTAATCACCAGATCCACATATTTCTCTTGCTGCCCACGGTATTCCATCGGGATGGAGTGCGCTCCCAGAAAGGTTGACTTAATGGTTAAGGGGCTGGCTTCTTTGAGGCGCTTAATCACGCGAAGCATTTTTAATTCGCTTTCGAGCGTTAGGCCATAGCCACTCTTAATTTCCACAGCACCGGTCCCCCATTTAATGATTTCCTGCAGGCGAACCATGGCATCATCAAACAGCTGGTCTTCACTGGCAGTAGCCATTAGCTTGGCCGAGTTAAGAATACCGCCACCGCGGGCTGCTATCTCTTCATAACTTAAACCCTTGATTTTATCCACATACTCCACATCGCGGCTTTTAGGATAGACCATATGTGTGTGTGAATCACACCAGGCAGGTAACACCAGGCGGTCGCTAGCATCAATCACTTCCACATCGGCCGAAAGGGCTGACTCATCCAGCTCGCTCATTTGACCATAGGCATGTATGTAAGGGCCTTTAATTAATAAATAGGCATCGTCAATTAATGGCAAGGTGGCCATTTGAGCGCCGGCAATATATGGCTGGCTCTCCTTTTCGGTCTGAACCAGTTTTTTTATGTTCTTGATTAATAGCTGCTTCATTGCAAAATATTTATCTGCTTTTTACGGTTTTAAAAGTAGAACATTTGTTAATAGTAAGCCTATGATTTTAATCAATTGGGGTTTTTAAAGTCCGTAGCACTGAGTCCGAAGTCCGTAGCAGTACATACAGCAATAAATTAACACTGAGCCGCAAAGGCACAGAGTTTATAAAAATTAACAAGCTGCTAGTCCAATCTTCCCTTGTGCTACCGCACGAGTCCTCTCGTGTGGTAATTAACACTCACGCGAAAGGATTCGCGCGATAGCGGAGAATTTTTATACTTCTATAATTTGGATAGGAATACCAACAATGGATTGATAGTCCTCACCTGCCTCTATCATATCTTCATCATTTTTATTACAATACCAACTAATATTGGTGTCGTTATTTTGGCTATATATGGTTTTTAATTTCTTAAAAACACTCAATAGAAAAACAGATGAACTTGTGTTAAAATAATCAAGTTTGATTTCAACCTTCGTAACAGGTGATGGGTTTATAGAGTACTTATCGAGCCATTCTAATATGGGATCAAATAGATTGTGAGGATTTTCGGGAATAGATTTTCCTTCTATTTGGATGTGGCCATTATTGGAATTAAAATTGAGGTAAGGGGTTTTTGTGGTGGCTTCTTTTACTAATGGTTCCATGGCTGGCTAATTTAGTTTGGGAATAAGTCACATCTAATATAAGCATTTTTTTTAAAATTGATATTATGTAACGCTATGGGCGTAAGTGTATTGCGTGGTTGTATTCTTAATCGGATAAGGTTTCTTTATTGAGTTTGTTACGTGTTTAAGTTGTCAAAGGGGGCTTTATTTCTGTTATGTGGGATTGTTTTTATAGAGGAGTATGGTGTCAAATCATCAGAGTTTCCTAATAAGTAATAGAAGCGCCAGTGTAAACTGCTCGGGCTTGCATTTAAATCTAATCAGGCTTGTCATTTGGTATGAGAAAGGTTTGAAAAATAGCTCCATCTTCGTTCTAGTACCTATGAGCTTGTGTATTGTAATAGCTTGATGTTGTCTTATATAGCAAACTAAGTATCTATTGGATAGAATAGTTTATCTATTACCTAGTATCCGCACGTAAATATTTGGAAAAATCGGTAAGTCCTAAAAATAAACACTCATAGGGCTTGCTCGATTAAAATATTTTCACCTGTTTGGGTGAAAACATCGTAGCAGATGAAAATTACATATTCTAAGGAAAATATCAACTCTTTTGGCGGAATAAATTTCGCAGACCATATTATCAGTAACAATTCACTATACGAAACCATAAATCAAGAACTTGGACAAAGAGGTGACAAAGCTACTTATTCTTATAGCGATTTAATACGTTCGTATTTTCTCTTAACCCTTTGTGGTGGTGAATGTGCCGAGGATATCACAGAAAACCTTTGTAAAGAGTTGGGACAAGTAAAAGGATTTGACGTATGTTCTGCCGATATTTTATTGCGCATACAAAAAGAACTGTCCACACAAAAGGAAACCTACGTTTCAGATACGGGCATTGAGCATGATTTTAATGTAAACACAAAAATGAACAAGTTAATAGTCAGGTTATTGATAGAAAAAAAGCAGCTTGCTCCAAGGAACAAAGACTATATATTTGATTACGACAACCAATTTATACCAACTGACAAATACGACCTTGTGCTACCGCACGAGTCCTCGTGTGGTAATTAACACTCGCGCGAAAGGATTCGTGCAATAGCGGAGGTATTTTAAAGTCCGTAGCACTGAGTCCGAAGTCCGTAGCAGTACATACAGCAATAAATTAACACAGAGCCGCAAAGGCACAGAGTTTAAAAAATTAACAAGCTGCTAGTCCAATCTTCCCCTTGGGGAAGTGCCATAGGCGATGGGGGATTAATCGTCATTGAAAGTACGCATTTCCTCAATGCACCACTCTTCATTCATTCAAAACCGTTCATCATAAATATTTATCCATTACTAAAGCCATAACAACTATTTATCAACATAACAATGTGTTTGTCAATATTAATTCTAATTTAGTATTCACTAATCGGAAATAGAACCGCCTCCCTAATCAGGGATAATGTGAGAGTTATTGAGGCGGTAAATAAGAGTTAAATAGTAAATGTATTTGCAAGTATGTGTGCATAGTAAATATACCGGTTGTGGAGATATAGATAGAAATTAGTTATGCCCAATTGAAATAAAGCTGCCAAACTAAATAATATGAAGAAGCTTGATATAAAACTTGAAAACTGTTTTGGGATTTCCAAACTTGAAAAGGAATTTGATTTCAATGGAAGAAGTACAAAAGTTATTTATGCTCCTAATGGATGTATGAAAACTTCTTTAGCAAGGACATTTCATGCTATTTCACAAGCTAAAGAGCCAAAAGATGAACTTTTCCCTGATAGAGAAAGCAAATGTTTAATTAAATTCAATGAGATAGATATTTCACCAGAACAAATATTGGTGGTTGACTCATATTCGGATAGTTATTCTTCTAAAGAAAAGATGGCTACCTTGCTTGTGAATTCTGAATTGAAGAATAAATACCAAGAAATTCTTGAAAATATTGACAATAAGAAAACAGAAATCTTCAAAGATATTAAACGTGTTTCAAGTTCAACAAATGCAGAAAATGAAATTAGTTTAGTTTTTGAAGGGAAAAATATTTTTGAAAAACTCTTTTCACTTTCAGAAGAAATAAACCAAACCGAATACAAGGAAGTTAACTTTAAATATGGAGATGTAATAAACCCAAAAGTATTTGAATTTTTTAAGGTAAACTCTAGTTTAATCGGTGAGTATCTAGAAAAGTATACAGAGTTAATTGAATGTTCAAATTTTTTCAAGAAAGGCATTTTTGGTACAGATAATGCGATTGGTGTAAATAAATCATTGTCAGATAATAGGTTTTTTGATGCAAATCATAGAGTAGTTTTAGAAAATGAAACTGTTATCACAAACAAAGAGGGACTTTCAAATTTAATCAAGGAAGAAAAGGAAAAGATTTTATCTGATGAACAACTTGCAAAAAAGTTTGATAAGATAGATAGTGCTATCACGAAAAATGCACAATTAAAAACATTAAAAAGAACTCTTGAAAATAATCCAGACTTAATTTCTGAACTTTCAGACTTCGATGAGTTTAAAAAGAAATTGTGGATTAACTATTTTGCCAGCGTTAAGGAAAGCTATAATTCTTTAATGGAATTATACACTGAATCTCAGGAAGCTATAGCTTTAATAGTTGCTCAAGCTAACTCAGAGAAAACTGAATGGGAAAATGTTATTGAACTTTACAATAATAGATTTGATGTGCCATTCAAATTAGAGGTTCTAAATCAAGATGACGTAATTCTTAAAGATAAAGTTTCACCTAATATTGGTTTTACCTACTCTGACGGTCGAGGCAATAGAGATATTGATGAAAATGCGGTTAAGAAATCTTTGAGTACAGGAGAAAAAAGAGCTTTATATTTATTGAATGTGATATTTGAGATTGAAGCGAGGAAAAAGGATGAAAATGAATGTATTCTAGTATTAGATGATATTGCTGATTCATTTGATTATAAAAATAAGTATGCAATTATTGAGTATTTAAAAGATATTTCAGAGTTTCCTTGCTCTTTTCGTTCCAAAACTGGACCACTATTGCAGCGGTTATAATTACTTTTAGTTCCTTGCTGCCTATTGAAATC
>NZ_JAENRR010000066.1 GCF_016612505.1 Carboxylicivirga marina | reverse complement strand
TTTATTCTGAAGCATGATTCTTTTGTTAATATCGCACCATTAATATACTGATTATTAATGAATTAACAAAGCGAATCGTGCTTCTTTTTGCTTGACATTCAGCGTTTTAACTTACGTGGGAAACATCAGTAATTGAGCTTATCTATTGCGTTTTTATCAATGTATGTGTATTATTGTGTTGATAAGCAATGGCTTAAAAAAGTGGGTGACCTACTAGGTGACCTCATGGAAATAAAATATATAAAGATAAGGAAATAAGTGTTTTACGAGATAGTAGTATCGTCCTGGTACCCTGACGAAGTAATAATCAATTACAATCAAAAGCTCGTGAATCGTAGGATTTATGGGTTTTTTTTGGTTTTAAACAATAATGGATATTTTAAAACGTACCATATAAACCATATTCATTGGTATTACAATATACCTGACTGTAAAAGGAATAACCGTCTTTGTTGGTTTCCATTTTTCTATCAAGTCTGAGAATAGGATAGCCCACTTCAACATTAAAGTACTCCTGGACTTTTTTGTCTGCTTTAATGGCCATCAGCTTTTGTTCTCCTCCTAACACTTCAATTTGGTAGGCTGTGCGCATTATTTCAAATAACGATCGATTTTCAAAATTTCGACTTGAAAAGCGTGGTAGATTGATATTGGGGATTAAAGTTATATCATAAAATATTGGTTGCTTATTCATGATGCGCAGTCGTTCAAGACGATAACAGCCCACTTCTTTTTCGAAATCAAGCAGAGGAAAGCCAAAAGCATCATCGCATTTTATGAGCGATGGTTTTACAATCAGCTTTGTTTCCAAATTATCTTTACCAATGGCCGATGTGGTGCCTGATAATGACAGGATGCCAACGCCTTGTGGCTGACCTTGTACGATGCTTCCTTTGCCTTGTTTTTTGCGAATATAACCTTCGTGCACCAACCTGTCCAGTGCTTTTCTGACGGTTGGTCGTGTTACATTGTGGGTAGTGCACAATTCATTCTCCGAGGGCAGAATATCTCCTTTGATATACGAGCCTTCAGTTATGTGTTTGCGCAATTGCTCATAGAGGATTTTATATGGAGGAAGTGTTGCTTTTGAATTCATAATATTAATTTGATGTAAAGATAAGTATAAATAGATGTCTATACAAGTGACTTGTAAATAGTGTTAAAGATATGAAACAAAAGGGTTTCGAATAAAATGAATAATTAACTTGTATATACAAGTGGTTGTAAATAGATTTGTTTCAAAATATTATAAATCATGGCTAACGCAATCATTATGCCTCGACAGGGGCAATCAGTAGAATCCTGCATTTTTACCGAGTGGTATAAACAAGTGGGTGATGAAATCAAAACTGGTGATATACTTTTCGCATATGAAACCGATAAAGCATCTTTTGAGCAAGAAGCAGAGGAAGATGGTGTCCTTTTAACGACATTTTGTGAAGCAGGAGACGAAATTCCGGTACTTCAGAATATTGGAGTCATCGGACAAGCTGGTGATGATATTAGTGGGTTTGGACAAGAAGCGGCGCAAGAAGATACAGCAATTGAAAAGGCAGAAAGTGTAGAAGAGGAGGTGGTTGATTCTCAAGTAGAGCTTGTTTTAAAAGATAGGGTAAGTAATGATAAGGTTAGAATTTCGCCAAGAGCTAAAAAACTAGCTGAAGCAGAGCTTGTGCCTTATAAGAAAATTGAGGGTTCAGGGCCCGAAGGACGAATCATCATTAGAGATATTGAAGCTTATTTGGCTTCTGTGCCTAAAACAACGCCACTGGCAAAGGCCATTATTCAAGAAGAGGGACTTCAGGCGCCAGAGAATGGAAGTGGATTAGATGGCATAGTTAAGTCGACTGATTTATCAAGCAATCCGGTTTATTCCGATGATTTTGAGATTAAGAAGTTACCAAATATCCGCAAGCTCATTGCAAAAGCAATGCATGCCTCATTGCAAAATTCGGCACAGTTAACGCACCATTTGGGAGCCGATGCTCGCCGTTTGCTCGAATTGCGCAAACAAGTGAAAGCAACTGAAGGGGCTCCAAATATCACCATCAACGACATGGTTTGTTTTGCGGTTATCAAAGCACTTAAACAGTTTCCTGATGCCAATGCGCATTTTCTGGGAGATAGTGTAAAGTATTTTAATAAAGTGCACTTAGGCCTGGCCGTTGATACCGACAGGGGATTAATGGTACCTGCCATCAAAAATGCCGAAGATTTATCGATAACTGGTTTATCCAATCAATTTAAAGTGGTGGCTGAATCGTGTCGTCAAGGAAATATCGACCCGGAGTTGTTGTCATCAGAAGCTGCTTCATTTACAGTTTCCAACCTGGGAAATTATGGAGTTGAAATGTTTACGCCGGTGATTAATCTTCCGCAGGTGGCCATTTTGGGTGTTAATACCATTGTGCCGCGTCCGGCCGATTTGGGAGGTGGTGTCTATGGTTTTGTACCTTACATGGGATTGAGTTTAACCTACGACCATCAAGCTCTGGATGGAGGACTGGCAACACGTTTCTTAAAGCAAATAGCCATTGAAATAGAAAACCTTTCAATCGACACTTAAGCCATGGAAAAGAAATATGATTTAGCAATAATAGGGGGAGGACCAGCCGGTTACGTGGCAGCAGAGCGTGCCGGAGCCAAAGGTTTAAAAGTGGTGCTCTTCGAAAAGAAAGAACTGGGTGGCGTGTGTCTCAATGAAGGTTGTATGCCTACCAAAACCTTGTTATACAGTGCCAAACTATACGATAATGCTAAAGCGGGCAATAAGTATGGTGTTGAAGCTGGTGATTTATCATTCAGCTTTGATAAGATGATGGCACGCAAAAAAAAGGTGGTTAAGAAACTCGTCGGAGGCGTTGGTGTCAAGATGAAACAATTTAAGGTGGAAGTTATGAATGAGTCTGCCTTTATAAAAGGACGTACCCAACGGGGTATCGAATTAGCATTTCAAGGAGGAACGATAATGGCTTCGAACCTGTTAATATGCACAGGTTCTGAAGCTTTTATCCCGCCAATTCCTGGTGTGGAAAACAATGATGCCATCATGACAAATCGCGAGATTCTGGCTTTAGAAGTGCAGCCAAAAGAATTAGTGATTATCGGCGGAGGCGTTATCGGAATGGAATTCGCCAGTTTCTTCAATAGCCTTGGCACTAAAGTGACCATTGTAGAAATGATGGATGAAATTCTTACGGGAATGGATGTTGCGCAAAGCGCTATGCTTCGTCAGATGTATGTCAAAAAAGGCATTGACTTTAATCTTTCATCCAGAGTAACAAAAGTTGAAGGAACATCGGTCACTTTCGAAAAAGATGGTCAGTCTCAAATCATTCAGGGCGATAAGGTATTGATGAGTGTTGGTCGTAAGCCGGTGACGACCGGATTTGGTTTAGAGATTCTTGGAGTAGAGCTACATAATGGTGGCATAAAAGTGGATGAAAAGATGCGCACTAATATCCCCAATGTATATGCAGCCGGTGATGTTACCGGATTTTCCTTGCTAGCCCATACTGCCAGTCGCGAAGGAGAAGTAGTGGTGAATAACCTTACAGGTGGCAATGACCAGATGCGTTACAATGCCATACCAGGTGTTGTCTACACCAATCCAGAATTATCAGGTGTAGGGCTCACTGAAGAAGCAGCCAAAGCAAAAGGAATTGAAGTAAAAGTGGCTCAACTGCCTATGGCCTATGCCGGACGCTTTATTGCCGAGAACGAAGGTGGCTCAGGTATGTGTAAACTGTTGGTAGGTGCCAAATATGGCGAAGTATTGGGGGTTCATATGTTAGGCAATCCATCAAGTGAAATGATCTACGGTGCCTGTATGGCCATCGAAAACGAAATGACATTAAAGGAAATGGAGCAGGTGGTGTTCCCACATCCTACTGTTTCAGAAATATTCAGAGAAACAATATTCAGTTTCTCTCATTAATCTCAGTTGCTAATTATAAAAGTTTAGAATAATGCCAAAATCACAATTTATAGACCCTGCAAAGGTTCGTCAGTCAAGTAAAATAGAGTTTAAAGATATTCCGGTTAATCAGTACGATAAAAGTATTGAAGAGGAGAAAGTAAATTTTTCGAAAGAACAATTTATCGGTATTTATCACGATATGGTTTTGATTCGTGAGTTTGAAACCATGTTGAATGAAATTAAGATCAAAGGTGAGTATCAGGGGATTGGTTATAACCACCCGGGTCCGGCTCACTTATCCATTGGTCAGGAGTCGGCTGCTGTAGGTATGGCTTACCATTTAGATGAGCAGGACTTTATTTTTGGTTCGCACCGTTCGCATGGTGAGATTTTAGCCAAAGGTATGTCGGCCATTCATAAAATGGATGACGATACCCTCATGGATGTAATGAAACATTTCTTCGATGGAACCATACTGAAAATTGTATCTGAAAACCATCAGGGTGATTTAAAGTCATTGGCACGTCGTTTTTTAGTTTACGGTACATTGGCTGAGGTTTTTGCACGTGAGACCGGCTTTAATAAAGGGCTAGGCGGTTCGATGCATGCCTTCTTTACACCATTTGGTGTGTATCCTAACAATGCCATTGTGGGTGGTTCAGGCGATATTGCTGTTGGTGCCGCACTCTTTAAAAAAGTTAACCAGAAAGAAGGCGTGGTTGTTGCCAATATTGGTGATGCTTCCATGGCTTGTGGTCCGGTTTGGGAAGGACTTGCCTTTGCTTCGATGGATCAGTTTGAGCAACTGTGGGAAGGTGCCTATAAAGGTGGTTTACCCATTATTTTCAACATCATGAATAACCAGTACGGTATGGGAGGCCAGACCTGTGGTGAAACCATGGGTTATGACATAGCCGCACGTATTGGTGCCGGTGTTAACCGCGATAGCATGCATGCTGAGCGTGTGGATGGTTATAACCCATTGGCGGTTATTGATGCTTATCAGCGTAAGCTCGAATTATTAAAAGATAAAAAAGGGCCGGTATTGCTAGATGTACTGACCTATCGTTATAGTGGACACTCTCCATCTGATGCTTCATCGTACCGCAGTAAAGAAGAAGTTGAGGCCTGGGAGAAGCAGGATTGTATTACATCCTATGGTGCAGAGTTGGTACAAAGCGGTGTGGTGGCTCAGGATGAGCTGAATGCCATTAAGGCTGATGTAACCGAATTGATGAAATACTCAATGACTTTAGCCATCGACGAAGAAGTGTCACCACGCATGGATTTAGTGAAGCACCCTGAGTTGATAGGTGAGATGATGTTTTCAGAAGGTAGCGAAGACAAGATGGAAGATCGTCCGGTGGAAGTGAATCATCCAATGGAAGAAAATCCTCGTGTGAAGCAGATTGCCAAAAAAGAGCGTTTCGCCTTTGATGCCAATGGAAAACCATTCTCTAAAATTAAGCAATACCAATTGCGTGATGGTTTGTTCGAAGCCATTGCCGACCGTTTTTATAAAGACCCAACATTAGTTGCTTACGGAGAAGAAAACCGTGACTGGGGTGGTGCTTTTGCTGTGTATCGTGGTTTAACCGAAGCATTACCATATAACCGCTTGTTTAACTCGCCTATTTCGGAAGCATCTATCATAGGAACAGCCATTGGTTATGCCATGTGTGGTGGTCGCGTTATTCCTGAGATTATGTATTGCGATTTCTTGGGGCGTTGTGGTGATGAGGTGTTTAACCAGTTACCTAAATGGCAGGCCATGTCGGGTAATGTGATAAAGATGCCGGTAGTGATTCGTGTGTCGGTTGGTTCTAAATATGGAGCACAGCACTCACAGGATTGGTCATCATTAGTAGCACATATTCCTGGACTGAAAGTGTGTTTCCCTGCTACACCTTACGATGCCAAAGGGTTGATGAATACAGCCCTTCAGGGAACCGATCCAGTGATTTTCTTCGAGAGCCAGCGTATCTATGATATTGGTGAGCAGTTCCATAAAGACGGGGTGCCTGAAGAATACTACGAAATTCCATTTGGCGAACCGGATGTAAAAAAAGAAGGTAAAGATATTACGATATTATCCATCGGTGCTACTGTTTACCGTGCGCTTGAGGCTGCTAAAGAGTTGGAAGAGAAATATGGTATGTCGGCCGAGGTGATTGATGCCCGTTCAATTGTTCCATTTAATTACGAACCGGTTATTGAAAGCTTGAAAAAGACGGGCCGCATTTTATTAACCAGCGATGCCAACGAGCGTGGTTCTTTCCTAAAAGATATGGCTCAGCGCATTACCGAACTGGCTTTTGACGAGCTGGATGCGCCGCCTGTTGTGGTTGGTTCGCGTAACTGGATTACGCCGGCCTATGAGTTGGAAGACTATTTCTTCCCAACAAAAGACTGGATAATGGATGCTGTACATGAGAAGATTGTGCCATTAAAAGGCCATAGTGTAGCGAATAACTTCACTAATGCTGAAATAATTCGTCGCTCTAAATTAGGTATTTAACAGAACAATAATGAGCTACATAGACCGCATCCAAGATTTCTCTCCCGAAGCAGCTTCGGGGGAGTCCGAACCTCTTAAGGTGAACAATCACCTGCATACTCCCTATTCATTTAGTGCATTTGCAACTGTAGAAGAGGCCTTAGATCAGGCATTGGAAGAGAATGTGCAGGTAGTAGGGGTGAATGATTTTTACACATTTGAAGCCTATCAAAAATGGTGTGATGGCGCTTTCAAAAGAGGGCTGTTTCCATTGTTTAATGTTGAATTTATCGGTATTAATCAGGAAGATAAAAAGAACGGGTTCTTAATTAACGATCCATCTAACCCGGGGCGTATCTACATCAGTGGTAAAGCGTTGGCTTATCCCTCTGTTTTGTCAGATGAGGACCAAAAGGTACTGGATGACATTATGGTGCTAAACAATCAACGCTCTGAAGAAATGACGCAGAAGTTAAATGATTGGTTTAAAGAGGTTGGTTTTGGCTATGAATTAAATTTTGATGACATTAAAAGAAATCTGACCAGTGGTCATGTGCGTGAACGTCATTTGGCTTTGGCAATTAGGTTGTTAGCTGAGAAGCATTATCATTATACTGAACGCTTACTGGGTTTTTACCTCTTGCTTTTCGGAAATAAGTGCTTCGAAAGTAACTTACATTCGTCAGCAGGCATGGAAAATGAGATTAGAAGTGCCTTACTAAAGGCGGGTAAGCCCGCATATGTTGAAGAAAATCCGGATGCCTTTGCACCTAGTAGTGTGATTAAAGAAATTATCTTAAAAGCTGGCGGCGTGCCTACCTATCCGTTTCTGGCCGATGCTGTAAGGGGATACACTGATTTTGAACGTGAACTACATAAAGTAACCGAAGGCCTTAAGCGTCGAAATATCTATTCGGTAGAACTGATACCTACCCGTAATTCGCATCAGGTACTTAAAGAGTATGCTGTATACTTAAGGAAGCATGGCTTCGTTGTGAGCTTTGGTACTGAGCATAATAGCCCAGGTAGGCAGCCAATTGAGGTAATGGCTAAAGGTGGCGTGCCCCTGGATGATGAATTGCTGAAGATAAATTATGAAGGAGCCTGTATTTTAGCCGCACATCAATACTTGTTTGCTAAAGAAGGCAAAGGTATATTGAACGAGACTGGTGTGTTCATTCAGGAAAGACGAGAAGAGTTTTTCAACTTAGGAAATGCTCTCATAAAACATGTAACTTGTAAAAAAGAACTTCATGGAGTTGATTGATATAATACCGATGGTGCGCATGCTGTTATCAGAGTCAGCATTGGTAAGCTGTAAAGGGCACCTGGACGCAGATGAACAGTGTGATTCTGCCTCTGATGCTTGTGTTCGTATCGAAGAAAGTGACAACAAGGATCATTTGATAGCCGCTTTAAAAGAGCACTTATCACAGGTGTCAGAACCTGTTAAAACCATTTCTATCAAAGGAAAAGGGGTGATTTCTGTTGAATACCCGCAAGGTGCAATTGTAAATGATGTGGTTGGAAATCGCATTATCATTGTAACCGGTGGAGCACAGGGCTTTGGCGGTGGTGTTGCCGAGGAATTATTCGCTAAAGGCGCACATGTTGTTGTGGCCGACTTAAACGAGGAAGTGGGTAATGCAATGGTGAACAAGCTGAATAGTTTAGGGCAAAGCAATAAAGCCATTTTTGTACCTGTAAATGTAGGGGATTCGGATTCTGTTAAGCGCATGATTGAACAAACGGTGTTGCAATTAGGTGGTGTTGATGCCATTATTAGTAATGCAGGAATTTTACGTGCCGGAGGATTGGACGAGATGGAGCCGGATACTTTTGAATTAATGACCAAAGTGAATTATAGTGGTTATTTCTATTGTGCCAAGCATGCTTCACGTGTGATGAAGCTTCAGGCTGAAGTGGCACCGCAACATTTCACGGACATCATACAGATTAACTCCAAATCAGGATTAAAAGGCAGTAACCGTAATTTTGCCTATGCAGGTGGTAAGTTTGGCGGTATTGGTCTAACACAGTCTTTTGCACTGGAACTGATGCCTCACAATATTAAAGTGAACTCCATTTGTCCGGGTAATTTCTTTGATGGCCCACTATGGAGCGATCCTGAGAATGGACTCTTTGTGCAATACCTTAAAGCCGGTAAAGTGCCAGGTGCTCTTACCATTGAAGATGTTCAGACGCATTACGAGAAACAAGTGCCGGCAGGACGCGGTTGTCGTGTAAAAGATGTGGCCAAAGCCATCGTATATGTTATTGATCAGGAATATGAAACGGGTCAGGCCATTCCGGTAACAGGAGGCCAGGAAATGCTCAGATAGATGAACGATGATGTTTGAATGATGATGTATGATGCGGGTTTATCGACTAATGTCTTGATTCTTGTGTCTTATATCTTGATACTATAAGAAAATGAAAACAAAAGCAGTACGATTATATGGTAAAAAAGACCTTCGCATTGAGGAGTTTGAATTACCGCCAATAACAGAAAATGAGGTATTAGCCAAGGTAGTGACAGACAGTTTGTGTATGTCAAGCTATAAAGCCGCTAACCAGGCAATAGATCATAAACGTGTGCCAAATGATATTGCAGATAATCCCATTATAATTGGTCATGAGTTTGCCGGAGAAATAGTAGAAGTAGGTGCCAACTGGACAGATAAGTTTAAAGCGGGTCAGAAGTTTTCCATACAACCCGCTATTTATTATGAAGATGGGCCTGTTGGTGTGTTAAGTGCACCAGGTTATTCTTATCAACACATCGGAGGTGATGCAACCTATGTCATTATCCCTAAAGATGTGTTGGTGCAAGATTGTTTGTTGGCTTATGATGGTCCAGGTTACTACCCTGCATCATTAGCCGAGCCATTAAGTTGTGTGATTGGAGCCATGCATGCCAATTATCACACCAAAGCAGGTAGTTATGTGCACGATATGGAGATAGTGGAAGGCGGTAAAATGGCGATATTAGCAGGTGTTGGACCAATGGGTTTGGCGGCTATCAATTATGCGCTTCGTCGTGAAGACCGTAAGCCATCTTTATTGGTGGTTACCGATATTGATCAGGAGCGATTAGATAGAGCGGCAAGCTTATATACGGTTGAATTTGCAGCATCAAAGGGTATTGATTTACGATATGTCAATACATCAAAAATGAAGGATGCTGTTGACGGCTTACGCGAAATTACTGGAGGTGATGGTTACAACGATGTATTTGTATTTGCGCCGGTACCACAAGTGATTGAGCAAGGAGATGCCATTCTGGGTTTTGATGGATGCCTAAACTTCTTTGCCGGTCCATCTAACACAGATTTTTCTGCCAGGATGAACTTTTATAATGTGCATTACGCCTATACACATATTGTGGGTACTTCTGGTGGTAATACCTGCGATATGAAAGAGGCTCTCGAAATTATGACCAAAGGATTGGATCCGGCTGGTTTGGTAACGCACATTGGTGGTTTGAATGTTGTTCCCGAAGCTACTTTAGATTTGCCGAATATCCCTGGTGGTAAAAAGCTTATTTATCCTCATGTTGAGATGCCCTTAATAGCCATTTCAGATTTTAAAGAAAAAGGTAAAGAAGATAAATTATTTGCTGAGTTGGCTTTGTTATGTGATAAACACAATGGTTTGTGGAATGTAGAGGCAGAAGCTTATTTATTGGCTAACTTTGTGTAGAAATATAACACGACAAATATGATTTATTTAGCTGATACAGCCGACGTAGAGGAGCTAAAAAAGCTGTTCTATTATTTTCCTGTTGAAGGAGTAACAACCAATCCAACCATTATCGCATTGGCCGGAAAGCCCATGTCGATTATTATGCCTGAGTTAATTGAAATTGTGCAGGATAAAATGTTACATGTGCAGATGATTAGTAATAAGGCTGATGATATGTTGCGGGAGGCCATCGCTTATAAAGCAAAGTATAGTTTAGGCGATAATTACTATGCCAAAATACCGGTGACTGCAGAAGGCTATAAAGCAATGCCTATGATTAAGGATGCTGGTATTAATGTGACGGCCACAGCAATTTTCACACAGCAGCAGGCATTGGTAGCAGCGAGGGCAGGAGCCGATTGGGTAGCACCAT
This sequence comes from Carboxylicivirga marina, assembly GCF_016612505.1. GTDB lineage: Bacteria > Bacteroidota > Bacteroidia > Bacteroidales > Marinilabiliaceae > Carboxylicivirga > Carboxylicivirga marina. The sequence continues at coordinate 13,376 of NZ_JAENRR010000066.1, read as the reverse complement.
ATGTCAATCGTCTGGATAATATTTCATCGCACGGTATTGAAGTGGTTGGAAATATAGTGGAGAATATCGAGCGCTTCGGATTAAAAACAAAAGTATTGGCAGCCAGCTTTAAAACGGTAGACCAGGTTCACCGGGTGAGTATGATGGGTAGCCAGGCTGCAACAATTAATTTTGAAATATTAGAGCGTTTGCGCAGTCACCCAATGACAGATATGAGTGTTGAGTGGTTTGAGAAAGATGCAGGTGGCTTATACGATATTGATTTTTGACTGTAAATAGTACAGTTGAGTGGTTCTTCAAACTGAAAAGCACCCTTGATAAACGTATTAAGGGTGTTTTTTTATGTGTTTTATTTCCGAAAAATCGTACGAATACCGATTACAAACCAAAACGATTGATAAAAAAATAATCTGAGCTTTTGTATCGGCATTAACCATTGTATAAAAACAATTCCTAAGAAACAGATGGGATTCATTTCTTAGGAATTGATATTAAGAGTTTATAGACCAAACGGAATTACATAGCACTTTCATAGATGGCTACGGCATCTTCAAAAGAAACTTCTTTTGGATTTCCACCTGTACAAACATCTGCCAATGCATTTTTAGCCATCAATTCAAAATCCTCAGGTTTAGCACCCAGCTCTTTAATGCCAGATGGAATACCTACATCTTTTGATAATTGAGAGATGACATCCAAGGCGGCCTCTGCTGCTTCATCAATGGTCATGGCTGAAGTGTCAACCCCCATGGCTTCAGCAATTTTTGCAAACTTTTCAGGGCATGCCGACAGGTTAAAGCGTTCAACGTGTGGTAATAATACGGCATTAGCTACCCCATGTGGTGTATTGTATAAACCATCTAATTGGTGAGCTGCTGAATGAACAAAGCCTAATCCACAGTTGGAAAATGCCTGACCGGCAATAAATTGTGCCCAGGCCATTTTGCTTCGAGCTTCCAGATTGCTGCCATCATTAACGGCATCTCTCAGGCTTTCACTGATGAGTTGAATGGCATATAAAGCCATGTGGTCAGACCAGTGAAATGCACCCGCTGTAACATAGGCTTCAACAGCGTGTGTTAATGCGTCCATGCCCGTAGCAGCCGTTAATGGAACAGGCTTGTTGAGCATTAATTCAGGATCGTTAACCGCGATGGAAACTAAACAGTTTTTATCCACCATCACCATTTTTACTTTACGCTCTTCATCCGTTATTACGTAGTTGATGGTTACCTCACTGGCAGTGCCTGCTGTGGTATTGATGGCCGCTATTGGTGTTGATTTTTTCTTCGAAACATGAATGCCTTCGTAATCTTTAATGTTTCCACCATTAGTTGCAAAAATACCAATGGCTTTACCACAATCCTGAGGAGAACCTCCACCAATGGTCAAAATATAATCACATTTGTTTTGCTCAAAAATTGCTAATCCATTGTGTACATTGGCACAAGTCGGGTTAGGCTGTACATCGTCAAAAGTGACGTAGTTATCAGCCTGGTCATCCATTAAATCGGTAACATTCTTTACCACGCCCAATTCATTCAAAATTTTATCTGTTACAATAAGGACCTTGTTACATTCAAGTGCTTTAATTTCTTCAACCAGGTCGGCAATTACGCCAGGTCCCACAAGACTTAATGGTGGTAGATAAATCCTTCTTTTCTCTAACATTCTATTTAAATTAAATCGTGTTTACTGCTGAGGAGCTTCAAAATGGGTAAAATAAAACCGGTATAGAAGTTATTGACGGGTGTCAATAACTCACTATCCGGAATTAATTTAGCTTATTACTTTCTAATTTATTTTAGAAAAATGCTTTGCGTAGTTCATCAATTTCGCCGTCGCTCATCGGCGCAAAAGCACCTAATGACGTTCCCATTACCAATGACTTGGCGCTGAATTCAGCCACTTCAAGGCGGTCAAATGCCTGAAGCAACGAATTACCTGTCATCAATACTGAATCGTTCTCAATGATGGCTCCCGGATTATCTTTTGAGATTAACTCAGGTAGTGTATTGTTATTCGTAAAATGCGAACCAAAAGGTACGTTGGCCATGTCTTGTAAGAAAATCCAGCTTTCAGGAATGGTTCTTACATCTAACTTTTTATGCGTTACACCATAAGCCATCAGGTATTCTGGTTGTGTTAAAATGATGGCGTTAATCTCAGGGTGCATCTCATAAATCTTTTGATGTAACCAGGTTGAGCGGCTCGGTACTTTGTCAGCTTCACACTTGCCATCCTTAACCTGTACAATATCACTTTCCTGAATATCCCAGCGTGTGGCATCTGTTGGAGTAATTAAAAAGTCATTATTGTTCCAACGAACCGATATCGTTCCGTAAGTACTCATCATCAATCCCTGGTCGCAGGCACGGCGTACCATGTTCTTAATTTCCTGTCGAATACCTTTTTCATCAGACGTATATACGACCTCATTCATTTTCGGATAATCAGTCGGAATCTGCTTATTAAAGGTGTCAATTTGATCTTCAGTCAAGAATTGAGGCTCACCAATAATCTTAGAGTTAATGAGCGTACGACAAGCAAACTCAAGTGTCTCAAAACGTTCATAAGCTTTAATGACGTTCTTTCCACCAAGCACGGCACCATGGTTTTCCATAATCACTGAGTCAAATCCATTTTTGAATTGCTCCGAAATGGAATCGCCCAATTCGTTACTTCCCGGAATGTGGTATTTCGCGTAGCCGATAGGGCCGCAAACGGTCTTAACCTGCGGAATGACATTGGTATTAGGCACCTGGCGAACAATACTAAAGGCCACCAGTGCAGGTGGATGTGCGTGAACGACTGATTTTAAATCTGGTCGCTCGACATATATTGCCTTGTGAAAAGGATATTCCATAGATGGTTTGTGTGGGCCAACAATCGTGCCGTCAGCTTTTACACACATGATGTCGCTCGGTTTTAACGAACCCTTGTCAACACCCGATGGTGTTACCCACATATCTCCACTCTCATCCATAATCGAGATGTTACCACCCGAGGTAGTCGTTAATCCCTTTTGGTAGATCCGATTGATAATCATGATGATTTGATCGCGCGGATGTAACAAATTCAAATTTCTTTCTATCATAACTTAAAATTATTTCTTAATCTTCAACCCGTATTCTGTAATAGATTTTCTAATGCATATTATGGGTTAGGTGCTCCATTTTGAGCTTATCAATATTTATGGCTTTAAATTCAATCGATAGGATTGACGTCCATAGTTTGCAATCACCACAAAGCACAATAGTGGCAATATAAAAGAGGCATTGACAGCTGGTAAGAAACCAACGGTTTCAAAGTCAATAATTACTGCCTGTAACATAGGCATGATTGCTCCACCTACAATCGCCATCACCAAACCGGCAGAGCCCATTGTTGTATCCGTACCCACATTACCAAGGGCAATACCATAAATGGTCGGAAACATTAAGGACATGAAAATGGAAGTTGCCACTAAACAATAGAGACCTGGTAAGCCCACTATGAAAATGGCACCGGCAGTTGTTGTAATGCCTCCTATGGCAAACCACATCAGTAACTTACTTGCATTGATATATTTCAGAATAAGTGTGCTTGCAAAGCGACTGACAATAAACATGCCCATGGCAACCATATTGTGATACTGGCCCATTTCTTTGCTTAGGCCCAGGTTTTCGGCATATTGGATAATAAAGGTCCAACACATGATTTGGGCGGCTACATATGCAATTTGTGCTACCACCCCTTTGCGATATACTTTGTTTTTAAGTAATCGTTTAATTGATTGTAATGGATGAATGTGCTCCTGGTGGGCTGTGTCAGGCATTTTAACAACTGCAATAATCACGAGCATGACTAAAACAACTAAGCCCAATGCCACATAGGGATCTCTGATTACCGCCAAATCATGTAGTCTGTCGGCTGCTTTAGTTGCTGCGTCGAGCGAAGAAAAATCAACGCCATGTTTATCAGCTTCTAAATTAGCCAGTACCACCTTTGCTGCGACAATCATTCCCAGAAATGAACCCATTGGATTAAAGGATTGTGCCAGGTTTAAACGTCTTGTCGATGTGTCGCTTGAACCCAACGATAGGATAAATGGATTGGCTGTTGTTTCAAGAAAAGCCAAACCGAAGGTCAGGATATACAATGACCCAACAAAGAAGCCAAATAGTTGAAACTGTGCAGCCGGGTAAAATAGCAATGCGCCAGTGGCGTATAAACCAAGGCCTAATAATATACCCTTTTTATAACTGTATTTTTGAGCAAATAATGCGGCAGGAATAGCCATTGTGGCATAACCGCCATAAAAAGCAAACTGAATAAGTGTAGCTTTGGTGTGTGTCAATTCCATAACCGTTTTAAAAGCGGCTACCATGGGGTTTGTTATATCATTGGCAAAGCCCCACAAAGCGAAAAGGCTTGTGATAAGAATAAATGGAACGAGGTATTTTTTTTCAACAATTTTAGATGGACTAGTCATAGTAACTGATTTTTTACTTGTTAATTGGCGTAACACCCTTCTTTAATAGGATGTTGCCATATTTAGCTGTTTCTCCTGTCATCACTACTGCAAAAGCATTTCTGGCTTTATCATAGAAATCAAAACGGTCAATTCGTTCAATAGGAGCAATGTTAGGATTTGTTTTATGAATGGCCTTTAAGTAGGCATCTTCAACTGATTGTTCAAGTTGATCGCCCTTAACGGCAGCCATCATCGTGAGAGGTGCAGGCACATAAGCGTCTAATTCAAATAATGGTAATATGGCTTCTAACAAATCGGGGATTTTTAGTCCATCAGCTCTTAATACACGCTTATTAAAACTTTCACCAGGAAAATGAGCATCGGCTAAAATAATTTCGTCACCATGCCCCATTCTGTATAGAACAGACAATAGTTCCGGACTTAATAGGGGAGATATTCCTTTTAACATGATTGTGAATTTTATCGTTTAAACTCTATATAGTTTTGATATAATTGTTCGTATATCCCACTGTTAGCTGAAGGCTGAATCAAATTGGGCTTGTAATCTATATTTTGACGTGCTTTTTCAACCGAATTAGATGTTCCGCTACCGGCAAATACAAATAGCGATGCACCAAGTACAGTTGTTTCTTTCTGGTCGATTAATTTAATAGGAATTTTACAAACATCGGCTCTTAATTGATTCCATAATCTGTTTTTAGAACCTCCACCCACGCAAATTATTTGTTCTGCCTTAAACTTGCCTGCCTTTTCAAGTGCCTCCAGCCCCTCTCGCAAGCGAAAAGCTAAACTTTCAAGAAAAGCCCGATAGATCTGACCGCGTCGGGTGCTGATGGTTAGGCCTTTGATGGTTCCTGAATTAATACTTGTGCCATCGTCGTAGAAAGCTGGATCGACAGCCACACCTTGTGCTCCCGGCAATTCAGTTTCTGCATCCTGAATCATCTGTGTGTATAATTCATCGCCACTGTATTGAGGATAAAAATTACGTGAAAACCATTCCAGAACTCCTGAGCCTAACCAGTTTTGACCAATGTTATAAATGCCAGGAACGGCATCACATTCAGTCGTCAGGTTATTTGCTAATTCATCAGGTGATGATGAAAAAGATTGACTTCGTGTCATTAATACTTCCCAGGTGCCTGAGCTAAGCACTGGTTCGTTTAATTTGGCACCTGAACCAAAAATGGCAAATTGGGTGTCATGGCCAGCTAAAAAAACAGGTGTTCCTTCTGGTAATCCTGTTGCCAAAGCAGCTTCATTGGTTATTTCGCCAGCCTTATCGCCAGGTTCACCAATGTGTCCAAATAACTCTTTATCTAAACCAATGCTATCTAGTATTTTGTCTGACAGTTCTCGTTTTGATATGTCTGCCATCATAGCCGTGCCGAGCATGCTGGCATCATTTATTAGAGCACCTGATAATTTGTTAATTAGTAACGAAGGTATAAATAGAAATTGCTGTGCTTGTTGAATAATATCAGGTCTGTTTTCTTTAAACCACACCATTTTATTAATGGTATTGAAAGCATATGGATAGACACCACTTGTTTGATACAGCTCATGAAGCGGCATGTACTTGTCAATGGCATTCATAACCGGCGTTGTGCGCTGACATTGCCAGGAAATTACCGGATAAACAGGTTTGCCAGAAGCATCTACAAATGTTCCATCAACACCAAATGTGGTGACTGATGCACCGGCGATGCGAGCGCAATCAATCTTTGAAGTTACTGAGGATGCGGCAACACAGAGCTTGTTCCAGAGTTTATCCAATTCCCATATTCTGCCTCCCGGGTAGTGCGGGTCTTCATCGGTTTCATTTGGCATAGCATACGAAGCCAGTATTTGGCCTGTCACATCCATGGCAATGACTCTCACATTGGTAGCACCGCAATCAAAAATGATGGCTATATCTTTTTGTGTCATATTTTTTTACAAAAAAAGATTGAGGGCAAAGAGAAGTTAATAAGCATTCTCTTTGCCCATGTCAATCACAGGATAATTATTTTATTCCGTATAAAGAGCCATAATTAGCACACGCTCTGTAATCAGAACCTTCTTTTTCTTCACCGAAGGCTGTCCATGCACTAGGACGGAAAACATCATTGTCGCTAATATTGTGCATCGATACAGGGATACGCAACATAGAAGCTAAGGTAATCAGGTCGGCGCCAATATGTCCATAGCTGATGGCACCATGGTTAGCGCCCCAGTTAGCCATTACATTATATACATCTTTAAATGCACCTTTATCGTTGGTTCTTGGCACGAACCAGGTGGTTGGCCACGTTGGGTTGGTACGCTCATCCAATACCTTGTGAATGTCTTGGTCTAGTTTTACTGTCCATCCTTCTGCAATCTGAAGCACCGGACCAACACCTTTAACCAGGTTAACCCGACTCATGGTCACTGGCATTTCGCCTTCAGTTTTAAATTGAGATGAATAACCTCCACCGCGGAAATATTCACGAATAGCCTGTGGCCATAATGTGTTATCTAAGCATTTTTGCGCTTCCTCTTCGGTAATCTCCCAAAATGGTTTCATGGCCGGATTGCCTTCTGCATCTCGTTGTTGAGCGGTAGCATCCAATGTGGTTGAGCCAGAGTTAATCAAATGAATAATGCCATTTTTGGCCTTGCCAGTCAATTCTTTACCCGTTACACGCTTCACCGCATCAGGGCTCCAATAGGTACGTACATCAGAGAAGATTTGCGCTGTATTTGATAGTAAATGGCCAAATAGCATTGGAACTGCATTTAAGCTATCGTTTTCTGTCGCAAAAATAAATGACTGTCGAATACCGTTCCAGTCGAATGACGAGTTAAGAATAGCTTCGGTAAAGTCAGCATTTGGCTGGTAGTCGGTCCATTGACGCTGCCCCTGAAATCCGCCAAGAATCGCATTTCTACCCAGACCTTCTTCACGGTATCCCATTTCTATGAGTTTAGGGTTGCCAATCATTAAATCGCGACAGATAAGCGTCATTTTAACAACTGTTTCCCACTCGTGTTGCTTACGTGCAGCATCAGCTTGTTTTTCCGGATTGTTTAGGTCGGCGCCCTCTTTACAGTTTTCTTTTGTCCAGGCTAAAGCTTTTTCATATTCACTTTCGTCAAATATTCCTTCGTCAATACGGCGTAAAATTTCGGTAGAGTCAACAAACTCAGCACGAATACCCAGGTAATCCTGGAAGAAGTTAGAATCAACCATCGAACCCGCAATACCCATAGAGCTATATCCAACCGATAAATATGATTTACCATTCATCTGGGCAACAGCTAATCCGGCCTTTAGAAAGCGCAAAATCTTCTCTTGCACATCAGCTGGAATGGATGTATCGCCCGCATCCTGAACATCGCGTCCGTAAATGCCGAAAGTAGGCAGGCCTTTTTGTGTATAGCCCGCCAAAGCAGCAGCTAAATACACCGCTCCCGGACGCTCAGTGCCGTTGAAGCCCCACACTGCTTTGGGAATTAATGGGTCAGTATCCATTACCTCAGTACCATAGCACCAGCAAGGTGTTACAGTTAATGATACAGCTACACCTTCTTTTTTAAATTTATTGGCACACATGGCTGCTTCAGCAACACCACCAATACAAGTGTCGGCAATGACGCATTGTACCGGCTCACCACTGGCATATCGTAAGTTATCCTCGATAAATTTAGCGGCTGATTTAGCCATTTCCATTACTTGTACATCCAATGATTCGCGAACACCACCTTCGCGTCCATCAATTACGGGTCTGATTCCTACTTTTGGTAAGTCACCTATTAATCTGTTAGCCATAGATATATGTTTTTTATATTTTTCTTATTACCTCTTTTTTCTATCAGAAGAAAGGGGTGGTTTTTATCTGTTACAAAATTGTATGCAATTCCATTTTTATGAAATGTTCATTTTCTTTAATTTTGTATCTGTTTTAAACATTGGCTGATGAAAGTTCATAATAAAGTGCCTGATAAAGGAGATCCGTCCGATATTTTACAATTGTTTCCTAAGTACAATTTGCAGATTCACTGTTGCAGATATTGGTGGCTACAGCAATGGGAGTTTAACGAGTTGTCGTTTCCGTATTGGCGGATATACCACAATAGTTATCAGGGTGCTGTAGTGATATATGAAGGAAGAGAATATGCGCTGACTCCCGACAAGATTGTGATGATAGCTCCCAATACATCGTATGCCACGCGCATGCATGACCATGCTATACCTGATTTTGGTTATACTTTAAAGGGGGGGCGGGTAAATGCTTCACTATCCGAAAAACAGCTGTTGACCGAGCAATGTATCTTACACCTCTTTATCCATTTTAATTTAGGCATGCCATATGACAATGTTTCGCCAGGTGTTTTTATTTTTAAATTAACTGAGCATTTAAAAGAAAAGCTTCTGATTATAAAACGTCATTTGAATTATGAACATGCCCGTTTTAGTTTCTACAGCGGTATAGCTATACAATCACTCATTACTGACTTAATAATGGAGTTGCCCCAGGATAGTTGGGAGCTGATAACAAATGATTCGCGAATATTAGACGTCCTTTCATTTATCGAAAATAACATTAGTAATGACTTAAGTAATCCGGCCTTGGCAGACAAGGCTATGTTGGCTACCAATGCCTTCACCCGATTATTTACCGATGAAATAGGTGTGCCACCTCAGAAATATGTAAAGAAAAAAAGAATAGACAAAGCTTGTGTGCTTTTGCACCACTCTAATCTATCAATTGATGAGGTGGCTGTTCAATCGGGTTTCGCCGACCGGTATCATTTCTCTCGAATATTTAAACAAATAACAAATGTTTCTCCTGCCCGATACAAGAAGGAATATGGCATGAAGTGATGTTTTGTCATCCATTTACCCGAAATAGTCAGAGAAATAATCTTCATTATCAAAATACGCTTTCGGTGTTATGCCCGATAGTGCTTTAAAATCATTAATCATATGTGATTGGTCAAAAAAGCCACACTTGTGAGCAATAGCTGTTAAGCTTAATTCTGTGTTTTTCGATTTCTCATAAATGGCATTCTGGAATCGCACAATTTTTAAAAAATGTTTCGGTGTAGTGCCTATAAAATCTGAGAAAGTACGTTCAAATTGTTTTCTGCTCAAAAAAGTTTTAGATGCTAATTCCTCTATGCCTACAATGCCTTTAGCCTGGTTGATATGATTAATGACGTTTCTAATTCTATCATGTTTATGCTTTTTTTCATTCATCTGAATTTGAGTAATCAGGAAATGCTCTACAATCGCAATTCTTTGTTTATAAGTATCTGCACGTGATAAATCATCTTCTAGTTGTTTTACTTTATCCTTCATTATCAACCTCAGGGGGATACTGTAGTTAAATAATTCTTTAATTGGCATGTCAAGAAACATAGATAATCCATGTGGAAGAAAAGATATGGCAAATAGAGAGAGTTTACCAGTAACTTTTAAATCATGATAGTTTTTCAGCTGACCAGTGAGCATGATATTATCATTAATTAGGTTGTTTGGGTCTGTTGATTCTGGTTTGTTATCAAAATAAAATATCATTTCAAATAATCCATTCGGAACAATTCTTTGAATGTGTTCACCCTCCATTGGTATGCAACTCTCTAAACTCCAATACTGTTTAATGTATTGAGATAAAAATCCAGATGGGTATGAAATGTTATAAGCCATATTCTTTCTTTGCAATTGCTGCAGAGACTCTGAAATGTTACTCAGAGCCCCTGTCCAACCTTAATCTTCATATAATCCAACTTTGTTTCCTTCAGTATCAATGATTAATGCGAAGTATCCTCTTCCTTCAGCGTCAATTTTCGTTTTAGATTGAACTATTTTACCTCCATTTTCTGTTACAATAGCCAATGCAGTATTCAAGCCTTTTTCGGTGTGCAAACTTACTAAAACACCATTTGTTGCAGGGGTGAAATCCGGGGCTTGAGAGATGGCGCCCTCTCCATTAGGGAAGCATGCCATTTTTTCCTTTCCAAAATCCATCACCTGGAATTCAATGTTTAGCACTTTACCATAAAATCTGGCAGCTCTTTCAATGTCCGTTGCAGGTATTTCTACCCAAGAAATTAATTTGCTCATCGTTTTAAAATTTAGTTGTTAAAAATTAACGATACAAAAATATATTCGAGCCATTTCTTGTCATTGTAATATTGCGACATTCTCCAACAAAGTGCAAGGTGTGGCTGTATGGCATCGTGAGGAAATTTAACCTTACAATTTTTCCAAATTGAGTTGTTCCAAAGGGTGATTTGGTGGTGGTTGTCGAAGCCACGAAACGACCAAGGTGCACGTTACTCTTTATGCATTATTGCGTTTGTAGCAACAGTACTTTTCTTGTCGAAGTATGCATGGTTAATTTGAAAATAACAAACAACGGAGAAACTGAACGAAAGGAGAATCTTATAATCTATAGCATGTTATGCAAGTCTTGCATTCCGACTATTGCCATTATATCGACAATTCCATTGTTTATTTTGTAATAAATATTGTCTGAGCCACAAACACACCTTCTATATCCTGATTTTATGTAATCAACGGATTCAAAAGCAAATGGCCTCTCCGCAATTTTGTCAAAGTAGTCAAAGAATGTCTCAAAATATTTGTCTGCTTGTGCTACACCAAACTTTTCAACTCCGAAATGATGAATCCGAATTAAATCTTGTTTTGCTGCGTTGCTTAACCTATAATTCGCCATTAAGCAACGACTTTGATTGTTTTAAAATATCTTCTTTGCTGTCATTTGTGAATCCACTTTTCTCAGCTTTATTTAATTTAGCTCTAAGCCAGTCAACTTTAGATTGCTGTTGCCTAGCTTGTCTAATCAAATCATTAACAAGTTCACTTTTGCTCGAATATTCTTCACTGTCCACTTGAGCTTTTAACCATTCATCATTTGGTTTTGAAAATGATATACTTTGTCTTGGCATAATTTCATGTTTTTATGTGATGTAAATATACACCATAAACGAACCATGCGCAAGTCTTTTTTGTATTGCTTCAACAAGCGGTATTGCAGGTGATTGCTATTCGTTTTGAGAAAGATTTCTCCGACCATAGTTTCGGGTTTCGTCCAAAGCGAAACATTCACCAAGCCGTATTACAGGCACAAGTTTACATCAACGAGGGTTATCAGGACATTACTGATATTGACCTGAAAAGCTTTTTCGATGAGGTAGACCACTGTTACCTGTTACAGTTGCTATACCGCAAGATTAAATGCTCTGTAATTCTGCGCTTGATTCGTAAATGGTTGCGAGCACCGATATTAATCGATGGTAAGCTGGTCAAGAGGCGAAAAGGCGTGCCACAGGGCAGCCCTTTAAGTCCACTCTTATCCAATATCGTGTTACACGAGCTGGATAGAGAGTTGGAGCGACAAGGGCTTCGTTTCATCCGTTACGCTGATGATTTTAGCATTTACCTAAAATCAAAATGGATGACTCGTCGGGTTGGTAACCGCATTTACAGGTTCTTAAAGGACAAGTTAAAGTTACCCATCAACCGCGCCAAAAGCGGTATTCGACGTCCTGTTCACTTTACGTGTTTGGGTTTTGGTTTTGTGCCTACCTACCGTAAAGGTAAAAAGGGTAAATACCAGTTAGTGGCAAGCGACAAGAGTTGGAAAAACCTGAAGCAAAAGCTCAAGCGAATCACCCGAAAAACCACGCCCATGAGTTTCGATGAGCGCATCCAAAAGCTGAATGAAGTCAGCCGTGGATGGGTGAATGCTTACCGCTTGGCAAGCATACAAATAAAGCTCGCAGAACTCGATGGATGGTTACGTAATCGTCTGCGTTATTGCATTTGGCATCATTGGAAAAGCCTGATAAGAAAAGGCGTAGCCTTATCCGACTGGGTATTGAACAAGGACAAGCCTATGCATGGAGTCGTACACGTATGGGAGGATGGGCAGTTGCTCAGAGTCCGATACTTGGCACTACCATTACATTGAATCGTTTGAAGCAAAGAGGGTATTTACCCCTAAGTGACATCTACCAACAAATCACGCCTAATAAACGTGATTCGCTCTTTCTGATGACTTAACGAACCGCCGTATACGAGACCCGTACGTACGGTGGTGTCTCCCCCTGCTAGTGTTTGCTAGTGGGGCGGGCTGCTCGATTGTGTGCAGCCTTTTATTGCTTTAAACGTATTTTCCATTTAAAATCTAAACTTATCAGATGCTCATATTTAAAACTAACATCTGGATAAACATTTAATAAAGTTGGTCTATAAATTAACCCAACATGAAAACGTTTTCCAACTTGGTAATAACCATCTATTATGATTCCTATTGAATTATCAGATTTTGTAGCTGGTTCTCGTGTCGCTGGGACACTGCCTCCATGATAAGTTAAACTCCATGTATTCCTAGAAAAGTTTAAACCATATCCAATTGTATACCTTTTAATCCTATGGTTGTCTGTTAAACTTGCATAAACAGAATACATATCTTCCGTTTCACCTTCAAAGTCAACTGGCGCAGGAAAAGGAATGAAGAAATCCATAACAGCACTTCCTGTCAATGATAAATACTTATTATCCTTGTAGTAATATTCCAATCCTGCCGAAACACCCCAAAATCCAGTATTAACTTTTGTCGGTTCTTGAAACGGTTGTAGATAAAAATTGTTAACCCAAGGAAGTGAATAAGTAAGATTAATCTGTCTTTTATGAGTTGTTTTGTAGTAATCGTATATCCCTATTGTAGTATCAGATGGATTAATCTTAATAGTCCAAGGATATTCATATCTCTTCGGAGATTTTCTTTCAATTAAAGCACCAATACCGTAATTAAAGATATTTAATTTAGGGTGCAGTTCTCATATTACGCAGCATTTTTAGTGTAGTATACGTCAGAAAAATGTTTCCAAAAACCATCCCATC
>NZ_JAENRR010000065.1 GCF_016612505.1 Carboxylicivirga marina | reverse complement strand
ACCTTAATGCAGCTAATAATAATGAAGCTGTTTGCTTAATCTAGAAGAATACAATAGTACGTGAGTAGTTACGAAATTAAAGCTGATAATAATAGTGAATCGGCTGATTATTATTGCGATTGCCCCTATGGTGGTGCAATATGTAAACATGTTGCTGCGGTTGCCCTGGCAATTAATGACGAGAAGACCATTACTATAACATCACATGAAGAAGTACCTGATGAAGAAAGTTGGGAACAATTAATCAAGGATGCAAAGCCCAAAGATTTGAGAAATTTCATGCTTGGCTTTGGCGTTAAGAATCAGGATTTCAGACTTCAAATTAAGCTTGCCTTTTTAAAGCCTTTATCTGTGGAGAATGCTGATAATATACCTTATTACCAGAGCCAGATAAACGGCATCTTTGATAATTACGATTACCGGGGATTCATTGACTATCGTAGCAGTTATAAAGCCATTAATGATGTTTCTAAATTTATGACAAAGGCTGATAATTTTTATTCAAAAGGCAACCTTAACGAAGCTTTTTGTATTTCGGCAGCCATTGCAATGGAAGGAGTAAAAGCTATCCAATACATGGATGATTCATCAGGCGAATGCGGTGGCGCAATCTATGAAGCATTCCAGGTTATCGAGAACATTCTCAATAATAACAAGCCTTCACATGAGTTGAAAGAACGAATTTTCAACTGGCTTTATGAGCAAGTGCAGAATTCTGATTACAGAAGTTATGGTGTTGGAGATAGTCTGGAGCCATTATTTTTTGATACAGCTGCATCTTTAAAACAAATGGATATTGCCTATGAGTTTATTGATGCTAAAATAATTGAGTTGGACAAGGAAGATGGCTGGAGCAAAAAGTATTATTTACAAAGCTATCTGGGGCAAAAGATTAATCTGTTGCAGTCTGAAGGTCGTACTGTTGAAGCCGACAATATCATTGATTCCTATCTGCATTTTGAGGAATTCAGACAAATAAGGGTGGCACAGGCTTTGTCAGCAAGTAATCCGGAAGAAGCTGAAAAGCTTATACTTGATGGAATAAAAATAGCACAACAAGATGATGCTCCCGGTACTGTTCATCAATGGAAAGACCAATTATTAGAGCTTTACAAGCAACAAAAGCAGGCCTTTAAGTACAATAAACTGGCAAGGGAACTCTTTGTTGAAAATACATCGGATATTAAATACTTTAAAGTTTATAAGCAGACTAGTCCAAAGGATAACTGGGAAGAGAAAAGAAATAAGCTCATTGCCGAACTGAATAACAAAAAACGAGGCTATTACGGTGGAATATCCTTAGATGATTTGGCAAAGATTTATATTGAAGAACAAATGATAGATGAACTCTTTGCAATTGTGAGTTCTTCAAACAGTATTCATACCATTATTAAATATACTAACCACTTAAAAGAGAAATTCCCTGCTGAATTGTTAGAATATTACAAAGCAGCCATTGAGATACAGGCAGAGCAAACTGGACGTAATGTCTATGTTTCCCTGGTGAAATACTTAAAACAAATGGCTAAACTTAAAGGCGGTTTACCTGCTGCTAAAGGTTTAAAGGTTTCATTATTGAATAACTACAAAAACCGTCCGGCAATGAAGGAAGAATTCTGGAAATTGAACTGGGATTAATCTATTAATACTTAATTAATGAGATTTACAGATAAGAAGATTGGTTAAATAACCCCGAAATTAATACCGATGTAAAGTCATTCAGAAATTCTTAAAACTCCTGATTTTTGTTACATTATTTTTACAACTCAATTTCTATATATGTCTGATTGTCAGTATATAGAAAATTCTGTATCGGTAAGTGAGTTTAAATAGTTGATATTCAGCTCTTAAGGTAATTTTGTATGTGTATCCAATAGGGATTAATAGGTTGATATACAGGGTTCTAATATTTTAAGTGATGTTTTTCATGGGAATATTTCTAATCTAGCTTGTTAAAGCTTAATTCTCAGCAAACCATCCCTTACTTATGAGCTATTCTACTTTATGTATTTGAAGAATATCAACATCCATATCTGCATCAAATTTTAGTTGAGACTTCCAGTGTTCTACCATCTTTTGATAATTCGTTTCTCCCACAAGATTTCTTAGCTTTTTGGTATAGATTTTTCTCCGTTCTTGGGCATACTTTTCTATAGCAGCCTCATTTTCGGTATTTTTTTTCCTGAAATCGACTATTTTTAATTGCATCTCTGTAAGCAGGTTCAATACTTCTTCTTCTTGTTTGTCTGTAAGATCACAAACTGTTTTCCAAACCTCAAAATATTTTTTAATTATAGGTTCATACCATACTTTATCTTGTGAAAAAGAAAATGTCGTGGTGATGCAGAGTATGAGTAATATTGTTAGTCTCATTATAAAAAATTAATATTGAAAACTTTAAGTAATAACTAGCTGAAGTGCCTTTCTTTAGTATGTAATGTGAATTATAATTTTTCGATAACATTTTCCATCTCTTCCAATGATTTACCTTTTGTTTCAGGTACCATTTTCCAAACAAAGATGGCTGATAGAATACTCATTATGCCATAAAACATATAAGTGATGCCACCGCTGAATTCCATCATTGCCGGATAGGTTGATGAAATAAAATAGTTGGCAGCCCACTGCGTAGCTACCGCAATGGCAATGGCTTTACCACGGATTTTATTTGGGAAAATCTCACCGATTAGTACCCAACAGATAGGTCCCCAACTCATCATAAAAGAAGCGGTGTAAACAATGATAAATATGAGCGTACTGATACCAATCACTTCGAAGAAGGATAGCGTGCCAATGGCGATCATGCCAACTGCCATGCCTATTGATCCGGTTATTAATAGCGGCTTACGTCCCCATTTGTCAACCGTAAGAATTGCAACGACAGTAAATATTACATTAACCAAACCCATAACGATGGTTTGTAACATGGAAGCATCTTTGGCCGCACCCATACTTTCAAAAATACGTGGTGCATAATACAGGGCTACATTAATGCCAACAAACTGTTGAAATACTGATAGTAAGATGCCAATGATGATCACTTTCTTTCCGAACGCAAAGATGCTTGATGAGGAAGCTGCTGTTTTTGCAACAGTTTCTTTAATATCATTTAATATGCTTTGGGCTTTATCAATGCCGTTAATACGTTCTAAAATACTTAAGGCCTTATCGTTATTGCCTTGCATGGCCAAATAACGTGGTGTTTCTGGTACAAACAATAAAAGAACGCCAAATAATCCGGCAGGTATAGCTTCAGACAGGAACATATAACGCCAGCCTGTTTCGTTAATCCATTCTATGGTCTGTCCTCTGGCGATCGACCAGTTAACGAAATAAACAACCAGCATACCAAAGATGATGGCGAACTGGTTAAACGAAATTAAGCGGCCACGTATATGAGCTGGTGCAATTTCGCTTATATACATTGGACTGATGGCTGATGCCAGACCAACACCAATACCGCCAATAATACGATAGAAGTTAAACATATATAATAAGCCCATGGTGGCTTTACCTGATTCGAAAAACAAGGTTTCTGGTTTACCTGAACCTAAGGCTGAAATGAAAAAAAGGATGGCTGCTACAATTAATGATTTCTTTCGCCCAAGTTGTGAAGCCAATAAGCCCGAAATGGCACCACCTATAATGCATCCGATTAATGCACTTGAAACGGTTGCTCCATGTGCAAATGAATTTAAATTGAGCCCCTTTATTAAAAAGGTCTGTATGGATTTTTCGGCTCCTGAAATAACAGCTGTATCATACCCGAAAAGCAAGCCTCCCAGGGTTGCTACCAATGTAAGAAGCATGATATAGCCTAAGTTCTGATTTTGATTCATAATTTCGGATTTAAACTGGTATAGTGTGCTAATATCAATATTAAATCAAACTGTGCCTTATAATTGCATTTTATTGCGTTGATGCTTCGTTATAAAAAATCAACAGAACTTCGGCTATGCCTCATTTTTATGCCTCGCCTAATCGCAAATATTTTGATATTATTTAAGTCGCACTTTGAAATAAAATTAGTATTTATTGCTCCACGCCTAGTTGAAAGTCCCGAAAGATGCTGGTTTGAAGACAGAACTACTATTGTGCTTTAATTTTTATGGATAATGCCGTTGCTGACACCTTCGTTAAAATATCAACAACGGTATGAGTTCTTTTTACATCTTTCGGGATACACAAACTAAATTAGATATACATGTTAATTAACTGCTCGTAGCGCTCTTGCTTACCACTGATCATTTCTGGTTCGCCAGCTTCTTTTGCAATTTTGCGTAAGTCTTCAAGTGTTAATCTACCAGCAGCAAACTCAGCCCCTTTACCACTTTCAAATGATGCGTAGCGTGCTGCTTTTTGCTGCAGGTAATAACTGTTGGTTAAAATGTCATCAGCTATTACAAGTGCACGGGCAAAAGTATCCATACCCGAAACGTGAGCAATGAAAATATCTTCAAGATCGGTTGAGTTACGACGGGTTTTGGCGTCGAAGTTAATACCACCACCTTGTAAACCACCAGCCTGAAGAATCACCAGCATGGCCTGTACCGTTTCAGGAATACTCGTTGGGAATTCATCGGTATCCCACCCATTCTGGTAGTCACCTTTGTTGGCGTCGATAGATCCCAGCATGCCCGCATCGGCAGCACACTGTAACTCGTGCTCAAAAGTATGCTGAGCCAAAGTAGCGTGGTTCACCTCAATGTTTAATTTAAAGTCTTTATCCAGGCCATGATGGCGTAAGAATCCAATGACTGTTTCAGCGTCCACATCATACTGGTGCTTTGCAGGCTCCATTGGCTTAGGCTCAATCAGGAAGTTACCTGTAAAACCATTTTTACGTGCATAGTCACGCGCCATTGTCAGAAATTGCGCCATATGCTCTTTTTCAGCTTTCATGTCGGTGTTAAGCAATGACATATAACCTTCGCGACCGCCCCAGAAAACATAGTTCTGACCACCCAATGCAATGGTCGTATCAATTGCATTCTTAACCTGTGTTGCAGCATGCGCTAAAGCTGTAAAATCAGGGTTAGTTGATGCACCATTCATATAGCGTGGGTTTGAGAAAACGTTAGCAGTTCCCCAAAGCAGGTTAACACCTGTTTCTTTTTGGTACTGTTGTGCGATAGGAATGATTTTACCTAATCGCTCTTCAATTTCAAAAGCTGTTCCGTCGCCCACCACATCGGTATCGTGGAAGCAATAGAAGGGCGCACCAATCTTTGTGAAGAATTCGAATGCTGCCTCCATCTTGTATTTAGCACGGTCCATTGCATCAGCACCCTTGTTCCATGGGAAAACTTGTGTTCCAGGACCAAATGGATCGCCACCGTCGCCGCAGAATGTGTGCCAGTATGCAATAGCGAAGCGCATATGCTCTTTCATTGTTTTTCCGGCAATTACTTGCTCTGGGTTGTACCATTTAAAAGCCAATGGATTTTTTGAATCTTTACCTTCATAAGCAATTTTTCCAATACCAGGAAAAAACTCGTTACCTGTTGCCATAATTTGTCATTTTATAATCAGAGGCTGATCCTTCTTAGTTTATAAGTTGTAATAGTTGATTTTCAGACCTCTGATGTTTTGATTAATGTTTTATATCAATTCTTGTTTCCAATTTTCATAAGCCACCTCCAGTGCATCAAGGTTTTCGGCAATTGGACGAATAACTTCTACTTTTTCCAAAGAAGAAAAGGCTTCTTCCAAGGATTTGTATAGACCGGCACCGTAGGCTGCTCCTCTTGCTGCCCCCAGGGCTCCATCTGTTTCGTATAATTCAATGGTTGAGCCTGAAATATCGGCCAATGTTTGGCGGAAGATAGGACTGAGGAACATGTTGGCTTTACCAGCTCGGATTACCTTTGTTTCAATACCCGTTTGTTCCATTACTTCCATGCCGTATTTAAAGCTAAAAGCGATGCCTTCTTGTGCGGCACGTAGTATATGTGCGCGGGTGTGTAAATTAAAATTCAGGTTCTTTAAGCTTGCTCCCGGATTTTCATTTTTCAAAACGCGTTCGGCACCATTACCAAAAGGAAAGACTAATAAGCCGTTACTGCCAGGTTCAACAGCCGAAGCCTCGTCATTCATCTGCACATAATCCAAATCAGCGGCTACGTTTTTACGCAGCCATGAGTTAAGGATACCCGTTCCGTTGATGCAAAGTAAAACACCTAAGCGCATGTCTATGTTGGTATGATTCACATGGGCAAAGGTATTCACATGTGAGGCCGGGTCATATTTTAATTGGTCGCTCACACCATAAACCACCCCCGATGTGCCTGCTGTAGCCGCTACTTCGCCTGGATTAAGTACATTCAGGCTTAAAGCGTTATTAGGCTGGTCGCCGGCACGATATGATATGGCAATGCCCGGTTCTAAATTCAGTTCTTTTGCCGTTTCAGAACTCAGTAAGCCTTGTATTTCAAATGTTTCTTTAATGGTTGGAATTAAATCTTCGCTGAAACCATAATGATCCAATAGCTCCTTTGAAACGCTTTGGGTTTTGAAGTCCCAGAAGATACCTTCTGACAAGCCGCCTTTTGTTGTCACCAGTTCACCCGTTAGTTTATAGGCAATGTAATCGCCCGGCAACATGATTTTATGGATTTTGGCAAAGGTACTCGGTTCATTTTCTTTCACCCACTTCAGCTTAGATGCGGTAAAGTTACCCGGTGAATTTAGCATGTGTGATAAACAATGTTCTTCACCAATTTCGTCAAAGGCTTTATTGCCATATTGGATTGCACGGCTGTCGCACCAGATAATAGCCGGACGTAATACTTCGCCGTTTTCATCAACGCTAACCAATCCGTGCATCTGATATGAGATGCCGATGGACTTAATAGCTGATTTATCAATTTTAGATGCTTCTAACACATCTTTTAATGCTAATTTAAGGTTGTTCCACCAGTCCGATGGGTTTTGTTCCGCCCATTCAGCATTTGGGCTGGAGATGGGCATTTCTTCTTTGGGATAGAAAGCTGAGTTGATAGCCTTTCCTGTTTTCACGTCAAGCAAAGCAACTTTTACCGATGAACTTCCTATGTCGAATCCTAATGAATACATATCTTCCTATTTGCGTACTGTTCTGTACTGGTATGGTGCAAATCTATAAAAAAAAAGAATCACCACTATAATGATTCTCTAAAAAATATTTGTGTTGGCACGCAATAGTCCATTTGTAAATCGCTAGAAGCAAAGGCTGCGGCCTTCTGTCCCATTAATTTAAAATCAGTGGAAATAACAGAAATCCCTTTATAAATGAATTTTTTCATGGGGGTTTCATTGTATGACAAAATACCAATATCGACGCCAGGTTCCAGTTTTCGTTCCTTACACTGTTCCAATATTTGTCCCAGCATGCGATCGCTAACACTAAAGTACATGTCGCCGGCTCTTACACTTAGTTCGTCTTCGTTTATTAAGCGAAAATGTTCATATCCCTTATTATTACAGTATTCCTGAAAGCGTTCGGCTGTAATGATGGGGTGGTTGGTGAAGGTTGGATACACCATAATTTTTCGCTTGTACCTGTTAATTAAGTGATCGGCCGCATGCAAGGCTTCAAATACAGGCTCGCTAAAATCCTGATAAAGCTTGTTGTTGAAGTTTTTAATGTTTGTATTCCAGTCGATTATTAGTGTTCTTTCAGGAGGAAGTGTGCTGACAATTTCGGCTACTTCTTCATGGTCGAACGGCATTACGATGTACTTGCTGTAACGACCCCGACTATCGGTTATTAGCTTTTTAAAAAGATCAATATTGTAGTGGTGAAAATGTACGTCAGCTATGGTGTCTTTATTCAGATTCTTAACGAATTCGCCATATAAAACTTCTTTATATGCTTTAAAGGTATCCAGAAAGAGGAAGACTTTGCGACTTTCTTTAGCAATGAAATAACCTTTGTTTGGTACGGATTCGATAACGCCTTGTTCCTTTAATAAGCCATAGGCTTTAAAAACTGTATCACGCGATAGTTTATAGGTTTTGCATATGGCATTGACAGAAGGAAGCTGGTCTCCTTCGTGCAGTTTATTTTCGGCTAGGGCATTGACAACTGAGTCAACCAATTGCTGAAATTTTGGTATTTCGCTTTGTGTATTAATATTGAATTGTAACATTCTTAAATCAACTTAAATGTTCTGTTCTGGTATGTGCAAAGGTATGTATTTATTGGTATAATGCACCATTATATATCCAAACGAAATGCCTAATTGATGCTTCGCAAACGAAATGAGAATAATTTGCTCATAGCAGTGTCAATGCTGAATATTAAAATATTGCGTCGTCAAAAGGTAAACATAAACTACAGGATAATTTTTTTTGAAGCGATTTTGTCGAGTACGATTATATATACTCCTTTACTTAAGTCGCCATGTTCAAATTGTGCTGAGGTTGCAGAATTATATTCTGAAGTTATCACTTTACATCCATCAATAGAATATACTTCCAGAAGTGAAAAAGGTTCAGAACTAATAAGCTTGTGGCTGTTGCCAATCTTGAAAGTATAAAAGTCAAACAGGTTTTTAACCTGAGTGTTTAAAATTGATGTAGAGACACTGTTAAGGACGCTACCTTCGCCAGTAGCAGGATCGATTGATTGAGTGCTGTCATCGTAATATACTTCAATATTATCAATTTCATACGAAGCACCAGCAGTGAGCAACCATAATTTAAATTGGAAATAACTGCTACTTACGTCATTATAGGTCAGAGTATGCGTTTCCCAGCTGTTGCTTATGTCAATTATTGGGTATTGTTTATTGTCGAAATCCAGCGTTAGTCTTAGTTGTGCCGTTGTGTTGGCTTTTGCATCAAATGTGACTACTATATTTTTATTGCTAAAACTAGATATTTTACTATTAAGAAAGCCAAGGTTGTAGAAATTGTTGCCTAATGAGTTAACGGTACTGGTAAGTATGTTGTCTGTAATTGCATATGTCATATCCCCACCATTATTTTCCCGAGGACTCCAGGTGCCACTCAGTGGAGCGTCGAAAAAGCCATTATCAATCAGGCTTATTCTATTTTCAAACGCAACAGAAATCTCTGGTGTGATGGCATAATTATTTTCATCCCACATCACTTTTAGTCTGTAATAATAAACTTTGCCACTGCTTATGCTGTTAATTGTAACTTCTTGCGTTTCAGTGGTGATGTGTCCGGGGAGGATTTCTATCGATTCTCCGTCGTCAATTCTTTCAAATAACTTTAGGGTTGTGGCATCTGAAATGTTATTAATCCTTAAGCTGACCGAATTATCACTTAGTGATATCACATCCAGGGAAGCCCCGTATTTTACACCTGTCCACCCAGCTTCCATTATTTCTTTCAGGGACGCCAATTCAGTGGCATATGAAGCATCTAGTACAACATTATTATATTCAACGCCTAAAGGATTATTGGCATCATACACTGTGTGGTCATATAACTCGCCTGCTGCCTTAAGCGTTCCATCGCTTGCACGATATTCGGTATAACGGAAATCTTCGGTTCTTATGCTGGTTCCCATATGTCCTCCATATCGTGGGTATTGAGTAAAAGAGGCTTGTTTCCAATCTGCATCAGGATTATCCAATAAACTGCTTAAACTTAAGCCATCGAGGTTGTCAGGATAATTGTTAATTTCCAGCAATTCCATGAGGGTTGGGTAGATATCAACAGATTCAACTGGGCGTCTGGAAGTGCCGGATGGCTTACCAGGTACATCAAACATAAACGGGATGCGAACATCTACTTCGAAGTTCGTATGCTTACACCAATCTCCGTATTCGCCAAGTTTATATCCATGATCGCTCCAGAATACTACAATGGTATTTTCTCTTAGTCCCAGGTCATCAAGTTTTTGTAATATTTTGCCAATTTGTACATCAACATAACTGACACAGGCCCAATATCCATGTTTTAGTTCACGCGTTAAGCTTTCATCAAGATCAGTTGGTATTTCTGGTATGCCAGTGTATTGGTTTCGTAATTCCTGCCACTGTGCTAATGATTGATCCCATATGTCATTTGGTTGATCCGTGCTAGCTAAAGGGATCGCATTTCTATCATATTGATCCCAATATTGTTTTGGACAAGTATATGGCAAATGAGGTTTCATAAAGCCAATTGCTAAAAAAAAGGTTTGATCTTTTATAGCATCTAATTTTGCTAAAACGGCATCTGCAATTTTGCCATCCGGATACGCACTATCAGCCACATCTGCTGATTCTGTTGGTGGGGTATCGCCGTTGTGGTCTAGTACATAATGACTGCCTACATTGCGCCATGGTGTTTCAGTCCATGCATTAGGATCATCATCACTATGATGATAAATTTTACCATATGAATACGTTTTGTATCCGGCATTTTTCAATGCATGAGGTAATGATATGATGTGTGAATGATTGGTTTTTAATTTATCTTCGAGATTATATAAGCCAGTTGTAGCAGGTCTTAATCCGGTTAGCATGCTAATGCGAGATGGTGTGCAAATAGCTTGTTGAGTTGCGGCATTTGTAAAAAGCATCGATTGACCGGCTAATGCATCAATGTTGGGAGTGTTTATTTGAGTGTTACCATAGCAGCCTAATTCTGGTCTTAAATCATCAACAGATATGAATAGTACATTTTTAGCATTTTGCGCATATACTGATGCTGCAAGTGTAATAAATAGTATAAAGGCAGTTTTTCTCATCTTTTGTAATTTGAATTCAAATAATTTGAGCCAAAAATTATTTGACTCGTAGTGAGTGTGTGCGTATTAAATACTTTCATATACGATGTGTTAATAGGAATCATTAATTTTTCATGTTAGAATACATCAAATATATGAAATAGTCAAAACGACTACAAGTATAGTTTGTTTTTTCATAAACTACAAATTCGTTGAAAAGATACAGGGAAAAAAACTAAATGGGTAAACGATTTATGGAGCCGTCAAATCTTATGGTTTTAACAAAAACTTACATTTATACATAGTTTTAATCAAAAAAAGCAAATTAAACTGTTCTGGTCTGGTATGGCACATAATGCACACAAATAGAGGGGTATAGGTGTGGTTGTTTGTTTATGGATTGAAAAATAACATGATAAAACTGCTATTTTACTTTCAATTTATACTAAAAGAATATATACTTGTAGTCAAAATGACAAAAAGATATGTCGCAGATTGCTTTAAAGAATGACAAAATGAATAAGATAATTACAACTTCTTTTTTGAGCGCTTTATTTATAATTACCATTTCGTGTGAATCACAAAAAGGAAAAACATTAAGCGAAGCTTTTAGTGATGATTATACGGTTGGAGCTGCTTTAAATGTACAATTGCTACAGGGAATAAATAAAAAGACAGACTCAATTGTCAGAAAACACTACAATTCTATAGTGGCTGAAAATTGTATGAAAAGTATGTTCATACAACCAGTTGAAGGAGAATTCGCATGGGTTGATGCCGACCGTTTTGTTGATTATGGCGAAAAAAATAATATGGAAATTGTTGGGCATACGCTAGTTTGGCATGCGATGGCGCCAGATTGGTTTTTTGTTGATAGTGTAGGGAATGATGTTTCACGAGATGTCTTGATTCAAAGGATGAAGACCCATATCGAAGCGGTTGTTGGTCGTTATAAGGGGCGCATTCATGGATGGGATGTGGTGAATGAGGCAATTGACGGGCCCGATGGCGTGCGCCAAAGTAAATGGCAAACAATTATAGGTGATGATTATATAGAGATGGCATTCAAAATGGCACACGAAGCAGATCCGGATGCGGAACTATATTACAATGATTACAGCATGTACGAGCCAAAAAGAAGGGAGGCTGGTTTGCGTATCGTAAAGAATCTTTTGGCAAAAGGAATTCGTATTGATGGTGTTGGTTTTCAGGCGCATTATGGTCTGGATGTGCCACTGGTTGAGGTGGAAAAGAGTATTGTTGCATTCGGAGAACTTGGATTAAAAGTGATGATTACGGAGTTGGATCTTTCAGCTCTTCCTTTTCCATCTGAAGAAGTGACGGCAGAAGTTAGTACAGATGTTGCATATCAGGAAAAGTTTAATCCATATAAGGAAGGATTACCAACGGATATAAAAAATAGATGGTCGCAAACCTATATTGATTTATTTAAATTATTTACGAAACATAGTAAATATATCTCTCGCGTTACTTTTTGGGGAGTTAACGATACGGAATCATGGAAAAATGATTGGCCAATAAAAGGTCGTACTGATTATCCATTGCTATTTGACAGAGCATATAAAGAAAAATCTGTTGTACAATCATTAGTACAATTGAGTTATAAAAATTAAGCTATCCAAGTGTTATGAAAATGTTTAAAATAAGTTTGTTTATCCTCTTGATAGGTGTAATGATGACATCATGTGATAAAGGGGGATTGCCTGAACCTGTTCAGGTTGGAGATGTAATACAGCCTGAAGAGTTAGCGCTTCTAAAAGAATTGTATTCGGAAGATTTTTTAATAGGAGTATCCCTGAATTCAAATTTTACCCAAAATGAAATTGAGGATAAGTCTTTAGGGTTAATTAAATCTCAATTTAATTCGGTGGTTGCCGGAAATACCATGAAGCCTGTTAATATTCAGCGAACAGAAGGTGATTTTTATTTCGATGAAGCTGATCATTTTATGAGTATTGGAGAGATGTATGATATGAAAATAATCGGGCATACACTTGTTTGGCATAATCAGGTTCCTGACTGGATGTTTGAAGATGAGCACGGCAATGAAGTTTCTCGTGAAGTATTACTTCAGCGTATGGAGACACACATAAATACATTAGTTGGACGGTATAAAGGTCGGATTCACGGATGGGATGTCGTTAACGAAGCTATAAATGGAGGTGCATATCGAGATACGCGTTGGTATTCCATTATTGGTGAAAATTATCTCGATTCAGCCTTTACTTACGCTCATCGTGCTGATCCTGATGCCGAATTATATTACAATGATTTTGGTATGCAAAATGAGAATAAACGATTAGCTGTTGTAAATATGGTGAAGCGTTTACAAGCTGCGGGAGTCCCGATTCATGGTATTGGCATGCAGGCACACTATACTCTTAATGTGGATGTGAATGAAGTAGAGAAGAGTATTATTGCCTTTTCTGAATTAGGAGTTAATGTTATGATTACTGAGTTGGACATTTCTGTTTTGCCATCGCCACCGGCATCTGATATAGGTGTTAAAGAAATTGGCAATGATCCTGCTTATGATGCTCAGTATAATCCTTATCCTGACGCCTTGCCTGAGGAGATTGAAACACAACAAGCTACAAAATATAGAGATCTTTTTAATGTTTTTCTTATGCACCGGGAACAAATCAGCCGTGTCACATTTTGGGGTTTAAACGATCTAGAGTCATGGAAGAATAATCACCCGATAAAGGGGCGTACCGATTATCCGTTGTTATTTGATCGTGACAATAATCCTAAAAAGGCTTTTTATGAGTTGGTTTCTCAAAAGAATTAGTCAGTTATAAAGCTAGGGACATAGTTATTGATAATAATTTATTAATCCATTAATATGAAAAAATCTAATTTGGGGTTGGCACATTATTTTGTGCGGATCTTTAATGTGCATAGAGTTAGAATAATTTGTCTGCTTACTATGTGTTGCGTATCCATTGCAGGCTTGGCAAAGCATCTGCCAAACGGAGGAGTGACTGGTGAAGGGAAATTGACTAACGCAATTATCGAAAAATCTTTTTCAAACGAAGTGATCCAGGCAAAGAAGACTGTTACAGGGAAAATCGTAGATGCCAATGGGGAGCCTTTGCCTGGTGTTACAATTTTAGAACAAGGTACAATGAATGGTACCATTTCTAATTTTGATGGTGAATATACACTACAGGTAGCCGATGAAAATGCAATGCTTGTTTTCAGTTTTATTGGTATGGAGGAACAAGTTTTACCGGTTAAAGGAGCTAGCACCATTAATGTTCTTTTAAAAGATGAAAGTATGACACTTGATGATGTAGTAGTTGTAGGATATGGTATTCAGAAGAAGCAAAGTGTTGTAGGAGCTATTACACAGGCAAAAGGAGAAACCTTATTAAAATCAGGAGGTGTTGCTACGGTAGGGGAAGCTCTGCAAGGCAAACTGCCTGGTGTAACCTCCATATTCTCAAACTCGGTTCCTGGTGAAAATGAGCCTCAAATATTTATCAGGGGGCAAAGTTCATGGAATGGTGGAACCCAACCTTTGATATTAGTCGATGGTATGGAACGTAGCATGAGCGATATTGACCTGAATGAGATTGAAAGTATGTCGGTGCTTAAGGATGCTTCGGCTACTGCTGTTTTTGGAGTAAAAGGGGGGAATGGTGTTATACTTATCACGACCAAAAGAGGACAGGAAGGTAAGGCAAAACTATCTGTCTCTGGAAATATGACTTTTAAGTCGGTCTCTAAATTGCCACAATCAGTTGATTCATATGATGGTATTATGATAGCCAATGAATCTATTACCCACGAAATGTTACATGAGCCTGGTTCATGGAACAACTATGTGCCGATGGAAATTGCTAATCGATATCGAAACTACTCAGATCCGTTAGATAAGTATATTTATCCCAATGTAGATTGGCAGGATATGATGCTAAAGGACTATGCAAAAGATTACAGAGCAAACCTTTCAGTAAGCGGTGGATCTAAAAAAGCACAGTATTTTGCAAACTTCACTTATCAACATGTTAGCGATATTTTTGATACAGATGCTTTTAGTAATGGAAGAGGGTATGAAAGCGCACACACATATGATCGTTTTAATTACAGAAGTAATCTTGATTTTAAGATAACGAATACCACTAAATTCTCGGTTAATCTTTCAGGTTTTTATGGATTGCAGAAAAAACCAGGAGGGGGATTGACTGAGATATTATTTGGACTATATTCTTTAGCTCCTGATATATATTATCCACAATATGATGATGGAAGTTATGGTATTTACCATAGCCCGGAGTATTGGTCAACGAATCCGGTTAAAGAACTAACATCACGAGGATTTGTAGAGAATAATAAATTTCAAATCAATAGTGATTTTGTGCTGGATCAAAAATTAGGATTTATAACTCAAGGCTTGAGTTTTAATGGAAGGTTGTCTTATGATAATAATTTTACAGCTCAAAAAAACGTCAATGATGAAGGAAATTACGGGACCTATGGAAATACCATCAATAAATATTATGACGAAAATGGTCAGGAAATATTTCTTTTAAGTGAAGGTGTTAATGAGTTTGATTTTGTCCAGGCACCCTGGAGTCAGGAAGCGTTGGATATATTAAACGGAAGCAGATCAACCCGTTTTAATTATCAGTTATCATTGAACTATAACAGAACATTTAGTGATAAACATGCTACAACTGCTTTATTTCTTTTTAAACGAGAAGAGTTTGTGCTTGGAAGTAGAATTCCAAATCGTCAGGAGGATTGGGTGAGTCGTGTAACATACAATTATGATTCACGCTACTTTGTTGATGTGAATGGCGCATATAACGGATCAAACAAATTTGGACCTGGTTACAGATTCGATTTCTTCCCATCAACAGCCCTGGGCTGGATGATTTCCAATGAATCATTTATGTCAGATTTTGATTGGCTGGATAAATTAAAGATAAGGGCATCCTATGGTAAAGTTGGAGATGACCAGATTGGAAGGTCAGTTTTCGATTATAGATGGTCTCATCTGTATCGTTATGGCTCTGGTGGTTATGCTTATTTAAACTCAGCTAACTTTGGAGCTACTCAACCCATATATAGCTTTTACTACGAGGATCAGGTTGGAAATGCAGATGTGCATTGGGAAACTTCCACAAAATCAAATGTTGGATTTGAATTATCGCTTCTTAAAAATATGTTTACCGTCGATTTCGATTATTTCACTGAAAACAGAGATGATATATTTGTAAAAGGTGAAGATCGTAGTGTCTCTGATATTTTTGGAGCCGAGGCGCCTCCTGCCAATACGGGTGAAACGGAAGTGAAAGGTTTTGAATTAGTATTGGGTGTAAATCATCAGTTTGTTAACGGTATTGGTGTTCGTGGTAATTTTTCTTTAACCCAGGCAAAAGATAAGGTTATTAGTCGCGAAGATCCTGAATTAACACCTGATTACCAAAAGCAGGCTGGTTATCCAATTGGTACATACACAACTCCAATACCTGGTGAGCTTCTTACTAGTCTCGATGAACTGTACACTTCTGTTCCATTAGAAGGAGGACAGAATTTCAGACGCCCAGGGTATTATAATTACCTCGATTATAACGGTGATGGATATTACAGTCGTCAATACGATAACGTGCCATATGGGTATACCAACAGACCTGAAAGAATTTGGACGGCCTCTTTAGGGACGTCATACAAAGGGTGGAATTTTTCAGTGGACTTTTATGGTACGCAAAATGCAACGCGATATTACGACACCCGAAACCTGGTGAAACAACAACATTTGTATTTTGAACATACATTGGACTACTGGTCATTGGATAATCCGAACGGGACAGAAGTGTTACAGCCTTATAGTTTAACGCAAGCAAACACTGATAATAGAGAGGATTTCTATGATGCCTCATTAGTACGTTTAAAAACCGTGGAGCTATCGTATACTGTTCCTAAAAAGCTGATTGAAAATATTGGGATTGATAACCTAAGGCTTTTTGTTAATGGAAACAACCTTTATTTATGGACTGATATGCCTGACGACAGGGAATTTAATGGAGGTAATATAGGACAAAGTTCATATCGAGGTAACTATCCTAATTTGAAAAGGATAAACGTGGGTTTTAATCTGAATTTTTAAATTAGAAATCATGGAAAAAAATATTAAATATATATTATTTGCAGTGGTAGTCTTGTTTTTAACTGCCTGTGAAGATTATCTGGACTTAGCTCCTGAAAATGATTTAAGTCTTGAAGAAGTATTTCAGGATTTTCAAAATGCACAGGGTTGGATGGATGAATGCTACATGTATGTAGTAGATTATGCTCAAAAATCTCATTGGAACTCCTGTTTTAATCTTGGTGATGATGCTTATTGTAATAATACCTGGATTTATTCCACTGAAATGGAAAAAGGTAATTTTGCAATATGGCCCAATAATAATTTCAATTACTTTACCGAACCTGGAGGAGGTTCAACAACGGCTTTTAATGCTAAAGACAGACCAGGTATCTGGCAGGGGTGGGAAGCTATCCGTAAAGCTAACATTGCCATTGAAAGCATCGAAGAAAAAGGTTGGATGATTAATGCATCTGAAGCAGAGAAGGATGCTGTTTTGGGGCAGGCCTATTTCTTCAGAGCTTTCTTTCATATGGAAATTATGAAGTTTTGGGGGAGGATTCCTTATGTAGATGTTGTACTGACAGGTGAAGAATTTAAGAATTATAAAAGACCTGATACCTATAAGGAATGTGCCTTAAAAGCAGATCAGGATTTAGCAAGGGCGGCTGAATTGTTGCCTGTGGATTGGGATAATCATGAAGCTGGAGATAAAACGCAAGGCCAGAATAAAGGAAGAGTTACTAAAGGTGCTGCATATGCTTTTAAGGGTAAGAACTTATTACTTGCTGCCAGTCCTTTAATGCGCGAGTCACGAGATACTTATGATTACGATCAGGAGCTTTGCGCAATGGCAGTGGAAAGCTTTAGCGAAGTACTAAAACTGGGTGACCAGGGGGTATATACTTTGGAATCATTCGATAATTATGAGGCTGTATTTTATACGGAGGGTGGTAACCCAAGAGTATGGCCTGGTGGTACTGAATTTATTTTTAGCGGTCCAACCAACGGTTCAGCATACGGGGTGAGGCAAATGTCTGGTGTTTATCAGCTTACAGCTTATGGTGGCTCCGGTGGATGGTCTGTTAGCCCAACTCATAATTATGTACAAAAGAATTTTGGTATGATAGATGGACTGTCATGCGAGGATAGCCCCTTGCATAATCCATTGAAACCTTTTGAAAATAGAGATGCACGCTTTTATAAATGGCTTGTAATAGATGGAGATCAGATTTCTGTTAAGAATAATACCAGGATTGCGAATCTTTATGTTGGTGGTAATGGCCGGTTCAATGGAGGTGATAAAAATACTTCCTATACCGGTTATATCATTAAAAAGTGGTATCCGCTTAGTTTTAATAGTGTTGATAAGAATCAGAATTTCTCAGCCTACCGTTTGCATATGCGATTAACCGATGTGTATTTAATGTATGCTGAGGCGGCTTTGATGGCTCACGGTATTAGTGTCAATGCACCAAATTATTCATTGTCAGCTGAAGGAGCTATTAATGCCCTTCGCGACAGAGCAGGGATACCTCATGTAGCTAATCGTTATAAGGCAAGTGTAAACAGTTTTATGGATGAGGTTCGAAGAGAACGTGCCGTTGAACTTAGCTGGGAAGGACACCGATGGGTTGATATCAGAAGATGGAGTTTGGCAGATTTGGATGAGTATAAAGTTAAAACCGAACTTAGGTTTGATAAGGATCATACTTATTTCGAAGAAGCAGTTCTATTAACGAGAGTGTGTGAATATCCAAAGCACTTCTGGTTACCGTTTGAAAAAAGTCAAACAGAGATATATAAAGGATTTGAACAAAATCCGGGATGGTAATAATCTGTTAATGATAAGTAATGAAAAATAGTATTATAAATATGCGTTTGCTCCTATTGTTAATGGGTGTTTTCGGATGCCTTAATGTAGCAATTTCGCAATCAAAGGAAACAGTTGTTTCCGGAATAATTGTAAGTGAAGATAAACAGCCTATAGAGGGTGTTACAATCTATGGTCCAAATATAAAACATGTCACTACCAATGAGCAAGGTGAATTTGAGTTTAAAATTAACCTAAGTTCCGGAGTAATGTTTGAAAAAGAAGGTTATGAACCTTTGATGATGAATGGGAGTGAAGTTGCAGGTGAAATTGTAATGCATAAGGCAGAGTTTCTAATGTCTGCAAAAGATGAAGTTAACCTGGGATTTTCAACGAAGAAAAAGAAAGAGATTGTAGGTTCAGTAGCTTCTGTCAAACCAGCCGATTTTTTGACATATGATAATACACAGTGGGTAAGATCTGCCATAGAGGGACGTATGCTGGGTGTTAAGGGGAGCGCCAATATTCGTGGTATTGGTGATGCAATGGTTGTTATTGACGGTATTCCTGGTCGAAACATGGACTATTTGAATATGGATGAAGTTGATGAGATAACCATATTGAAGGATGCAAATGCGGTAGCCTTGTATGGAACACAGGCACGAAATGGTGTTATCGTTATTACCACTAAAAAAGGTGAGTTATATAAAAATGATGCTCAGGTAAATATAAACTACTCTTTTAAAGAACCGATTGCTCTGCCGCAGTATTTAGGAGCTGTGGAGTATATGGAGTTATATAATGTTGCCCGAACGAATGATGGAGAATTGCCATTATACGAATCAACATTAATTGAGGCATATAAAAACCAAAATAACCCGTACAAATATCCTGATGTAGATTTGTATTCAAATGATTATTTAAGGTCGTCAACGTACGCTCTGGATGTAGTAACTCAGTTTTCTGGAGGGAACGACAAGTTATTATACTATGTTAATTTGGGATGGAATAGGGATGGAACGCTGGAAAAGTTGAATGCAGATGCCAGTAAGGGTAACAATCGATTTAATGTGAGAGGTAACATTGATTTTAAGATAAACAGTTTCATTAAAAGTAGTATTGGTGTCTTGTCTGTTATCAATGTCAATCAAGTTGCCAATCAAAGTGTTTATTCTGTAGGAACGAGTCTTAAACCCAACGATTATGCACCTTTTATTCCTGCATCGTTGGTTAATACCGTTGATTACCCAGAGCTGGAAAGTGAGTTGGCTGCAGCAAATCTTTATGAGGGTTATTTATTAACCACTTCACTGGCCAGTGGATTGAATGCGCCTGTTGCAGATATGATTGCTGGTGGCGATAAAAGGTATATCAACCAAACCAGTCAGTTTAATAATAGTATTGATTTTGATTTAAGTGGCATTACCGATGGGCTTTCGGCAAAAACCTATCTAAGTTTTGACTTTTATGATGCTTCTACTAAATCCCGGAAAAATGAATATAAAGTATATTACCCTACTTGGTTAGAGAATGAAATTGTTGGTCTGGATACCTACGGAATAGATAAAAAGGATTTAACAGAGAATGTGTCTACCAGGGACTTTGTTTCAAGAGCTGGTTTTTATGGGCAGTTAAATTACATCAAGGATATAGGTGTAAATCATCATTTGGATGCTACCCTATTAGGATATGCAAACAATACGTCTGTTAATGGTGAAATACAGGATGAAAAAAATGCACATGCTGGTATGCATTTGGGGTATAGGTATAAGCAGAAGTTGTTGGTTGATTTTAATGGCAATTACGCTAATTCAATTAAGTTTAAAGAAGGTAAGAAGGGAGCTTTCTCACCAACCTTGGGGGTGGCATATGTATTATCAGAAGAGGCTTTTTTATCGAATAGTGAAGTATTAAATTACCTAAAAATCAGAGGTTCTGCCGGTATGATACATAGTGATATGGGAATTAGTGATTACTTCTTATATCAAACAATATATGGTCAGGGTGCAACTTTTGGCTGGGATGATGGTAACAGAAGTAATCGAGTGACACAGCTATCACAGGTTGGAAATCCTGATATAGGCTATGAGAAACGGAATGATATTAATCTGGGTTTTGAGGCTTTAATGTTAAAGTCACTATGGATGGAATTTAATGCTTTTAGTTCAGAAATAGTTGATCAGGTTGATGTACTGGTCAATCAATATCCATCTTTTTATTCGTCTTTTAGACCTAGTTCCAATTTTAATGAAGATAAGTACAGTGGATTTGAACTAGGAATGAATTACTCAAAATCATTTGGTGATTTTAAAGCAAATATAGGTGGTAACTTGTTGTATACGAAGTCAGAAAAAACTAAACGCGATGAAGTATATGAATTTAACTATGAAAGAAGACAAGGAACCTCTGTAGAAGCATATTGGGGCTTAATGGCAGATGGTTTTTATGGGGTGAATGACTTTGATGCGAATGGGGAATTACGTGAAGGTATTCCATCTTCCAGTTGGACTGAGGTAATGCCTGGAGATAT
Source organism: Carboxylicivirga marina (assembly GCF_016612505.1). Lineage (GTDB taxonomy): Bacteria > Bacteroidota > Bacteroidia > Bacteroidales > Marinilabiliaceae > Carboxylicivirga > Carboxylicivirga marina. The sequence goes on along the minus strand of NZ_JAENRR010000065.1, from coordinate 3,463 downwards.
CAGATATGTTGATAATAACAATGATGGTACGATAGATAGTAATGATAGAGAAGTGATTGGTAATTGGACGAATCCATTTAGTTATGGTCTTACACTTAATCTTAGCTATAAATCATTTAATCTCTTTGTTTTAGGTACTGGCCAAACAGGCGGAGAGGGGAATTTATCAAATAATTACTACCGGGTCGATGGGAGTGATAAATATTCCGAAATCGTTAGGGGGCATTGGACACCCGAAACGGCTGATATAGCAAGCTATCCTCGTTTGTCATCTAAAAAAGATAACCATAATTTTCAGAATTCTTCATTCTGGTTATATGATAACTCTTATTTTAAGATAAACAGAGCACAACTAACATACGAGTTCAATAAGAAAGTTTGTAGCAAATTAGGATTGAAAAAGTTGAGTATGAATGTTTCTGCTACAAATCTCTTGCATTTATCTAAAAGCAAGGATATTCGGGAGTTAAATATTGGCTCCACACCTCAGTATCGTCATTTTTCTGCAGGTTTGAGAACTACATTTTAAGTTTGAAATATAAATAGATAACAATGAAAAAGTTATATAGATATATAGGTGTTTTAACGATTGGGCTTTTCTTAGGCTCATGTAATGATTTTCTTGAATCTGTAGATGAAAATCTTCTTTCTGAGGAGTATCTAATGGAAGATCCTGCATATGCCGAAGGCGTGTTGCTAAACGCATATAAAAGTGTTATATCATCTACGTCATTCTCCGAAGTCGCTACAGATGATGCTGTTCATAATCAGTTGGGAAATGGATATCGAAATATTGCAACCGGTCAATTAAGTAGTACCAATAATGCAGCCAGCAGGTGGGGTAAGTACGAGTCTGTTTTTTATATCAATAAGTTCTTACCAACTGTTGATGTTGTTCAGTGGAGCATGAATGAGGAGATTAATGAGTTATTTCAATTCAGGTTAAAGGGAGAGGCCTTAGCTTTGCGGGCCCTTCATCATTTTTACGTTTTAGAGGGGCATGCCGGTTATGGTGATAACTCTGGTCAGCTACTTGGTATTCCCTATTACACTGAATTTGTTGAAGCGGACGGTAACTTTAACGTTCCAAGACTAACATTTACGGAGACAATAGATGAAATTATAGCTGATCTGGATGAAGCGATTGAACTACTTCCAATGGACTATTCAGATTCGGATTCAGATATTCCATTAAAATATCAGTCATACGATCCTAATAACTATAGACAGGTTATGGGGGCGCAAAATACCTTAAGAATGACAGGTAGAATAGCAAAGGCCATTAAGGCTCGTGTTGCGCTTTTTGCTGCCAGTCCCGCCTATTTAAATGGTGGTGGTTATTACGAGATAGCGGCCCAAATAGCCGCAGAACTGATTAATGATATGGGGGGAGTTACTGCATTAGATCCGAATGGAATTGAGTTTTATAACGAAGATAGTGATGCAGACTTAGATGAACTATTATGGAGGGCTTCCGTATATAGTGGTTCGTCGCTTGAGAGTAATAATTTTCCTCCTTCTTTAAATGGAAATGGGCATGTCAATCCATCTGAAAATTTGGTGCGTTCCTTCCCTATGCTAGATGGTTTTCCGATTGATGATAGTAATGGAATTTATACCTATAGTATCAATACACCTTACGTCAATAGAGATCCTCGATTAGAAAAGTATATATTGTATAACAACGGTAGAATTGGAAATAATACCATCATGACCGGTTATGGAGCCGGTATAGACCGGGTAGATTCAGTGATGGAGAAATCTACGAGGAGCGGGTATTATCTTAAGAAAATGTTACGCCCGGATGTAAAAATTAATAATGATGGAAGTATTATAGCACAGAAAAGGTTTAATAGCTATTTCAGATATACCGAGCTATTTTTAATTTTGGCGGAGGCAGCCAATGAAATTGGCGGCAAAGATTATGCTGTGGATGGAATTACACCGAATGATGTGATACTGGCATTACGCAATCGGGCTGGCATTGAAAATCCTGAAAATTATCTCTCGAGCATCGGATCACCTGAAGAAATGCGTGAAGTGATCCGTAACGAACGTCGCCTTGAACTTTGCTTTGAAGGTTTTCGATTTTGGGATTTAAGAAGATGGAAAGACGATTTGTCAGAAAGTGCCAATGGATTGTATTACAATGGGACAACATACGAGGACTTATTAGATGTTGAAGCAAGGATTTATCCCGATTATGGACATTATATGCCTATTCCTGATGCTGATGTAAGAAGATTCTCAAATATTGAGCAAAATACAGGTTGGTAAAATATTTTAAAGAGTAAATGATGGACAAGATTAAATATATAGTGGTGATATTCATTCTGTTAGGAGTGTGGTCATGTAAAAACGAAGACAAGGATTTTGGAGACTTTGATTATACGACGTGTTACTTTCCATTTCAGTCGCCAGTGCGGAACTTAACACTTGGTAAATACGATCAGGGTTCAAACGAAAATGATAACAATCATCGATTTGAAATTGGCGTCATATTAGGGGGGGTATACAGTAATAATGTCAACAGAAGTGTATACTATGAAGTTGATAATAGTTTACTTGATAATGTGGATTTGGTGCAAGCCTTGCCAGGTAGCTATTATGAGATTTTAAACGCCAGCCCTATTACAATTCCATCGGGCGACACCAAAGGCATAATGACGATTCAGTTGACAGAGGCGTTTTTTGATGATCCGCTATCGATATCGCCCGAAAAGGGAATGGTCAACTATGTTATTCCTGTTGCTATTACTGAAGTGGCTAATATTGATTCTGTATTAACCGGAGTGGTTGCTTCTGGTGTTGCTAATCCATCTCTTACTAATGCAGAAGATTGGGAAGTATTACCTAAAAACTATACCCTTTTTGGAATAAAATACATTAATAAGTACCATGGTCATTATTTGCGTCGTGGTGCCGATGTAATGAATAATGGGGCGGAAACAGTTGAAACGGTATACAGAGATGAATATGTTGAAAGAGACGAATTGGTTTTGGTGACTACTTCGGCGAAAAATAAAGTGACATTAACAAACCGTGTTCGAAGGGGGGATTTGGCGAGCCCGGCCGATGTGGTAATGGAATTATCTTTCGATGATAATAATGAGTGCGTCATCTCAAGCGCTGTTGGAGATAATTATAATGTTTCCGGAACAGGAAAACTGGTAGGAAACGGTGATAGCTGGGGCGGTAAAGAACGAGATGTTATTTATCTGGATTATAATTACCTGGATGCCACGAATAATGAAACGCATGAGGTGAAAGATACTTTGGTAATAAGAGATCGGGATGTCGTTTTTGAGGAGTTTACGATAACACAAAAACCATTGTAAGACAAACATATTTCTTAATAGAGCCCGGATCGACGAACTCCGGGCTTTATTAATTAGTTAATCCTTAACAACATCATAAGTCATTAGTTATCAACAATAAATGTGAATAACTAATGGCTTTTAAG